>CAVPVT010000050.1:0-41529 GCA_963709145.1 Parachlamydiales bacterium | reverse complement strand
TTTCACGATAATCGTTGATATCTTGATCATGGACACCCATGCAGCCCCTTTACGATGCGCTTTTAATTTCCCAGAGCGGGTCGCATAGTAAATTTTCTGCGGGGGAACTTTTAACATCCTGGCAACTTGGTTAACCGAGTAATGTCCTCTATGACTGTCAAAAATGAGCTCGCCATTATGGATAGAACGGGCACGTGAATACTTATGTTTACGGTATTCAGCCAAATCATCGAGATGAATAGACCAACGGGTACTCTCTTTACGAGCTTTAAGTTTATTCAACTTAATCGCAACGTAAATCGCTTGTCTAGTCCCCCGATTCAAACGGGCAGCTTCTGCAATCGAAACGAGCTTATTCTCGTCGCGCTGCTTTTGGCTTTCTTCTTTCTGTAGCATTTTATGACCTCCTTAAAATGCATGTATTAATAAAATAAAATTTAAACTTTTAATAATTACTTTTTGTTACACATTAAACATTCACTTAAATCATATATTATACATAAAAAAAGAATTGAGAACAATAGGAAATTTTAGTTTTTTAACAAATCTTAATATTAAATAAAAAATCATTAAAATTTTAGAGTGTCACAAATTGAGAAAATAAATATTAAGAATTGCGGAAAAACGGCCTCAGACATTATTATCGATTTCAATAGACTCTTTGATTCCGTTTCTACAATTTATGAGGATTGAATGCCGCAATTTTGGATCTCCCTTTTTTTATTTTTTTGTCTCCCTTTCTTAACAGAAGCAAAACTTCCCGACCTCAATCCCCAAGATGTAACGACTATTGTTTCAGAGATTATGAAGGCGCACGCAACGCACAAAACGTTGACCGCTCCACTCATGAAAAGAATTCTTCAAAATTACATTGAAGAGCTCGATCCCACTAAAACTTACTTCATCGAGCCTGACATTCATCAATGGTTGGAACCCTCCGATGATCAATTAAATGTGATTCTCCAAGAATACCAAGCTGGAAACTTCAAAACCTTTGAGGAAATCGACAATGTCCTCATTAAAGCGATCTATCGGCACCGTCATTTGGAATCGCAAATTTCTCTCACCGATTTACCCACCAAAGTGAAACCGGAAGAGTTTCGTAAAATGCAATGGGCTCCCACCGAAGAGGATCTATTTACCCGTTTAAAAAGAATTAAAGCCCTTCAAATGGAGACCGCAGCGAAATTATCCCCCGATCTTAAAGAAACATCTCTTCAAAGAATTGCCAAGAGACAGCAAAAGTTTGAAGAGCAAGCGCTTGAAGCGGACCCTAAAAAACGGGAAGACTTCATTTTAAGCGAAGTCTTGAAGGCTACCGCATCGGCAATGGATACTCATACGGCTTATTTCACACCCGAAGAAGCTAGCCAATTCCTCATCAATGTGCAACAACGGCTATTTGGGATCGGAGCGCAACTTAGAGATGACATTAACGGTTTTTCCGTCGTTAAAATTATTGAAGGCGGTCCAGCTGCAAAAGGTAAAGAGCTTAAAGTCAAAGATAGGATCATTGCCGTCAATGGTGAGCCTGTAGTGGGCATGGATATCATCGATGCAGTTGAGTTGATCCGAGGGGAAAAAAATACCCCAGTCACTTTAACTGTCATTAGAGAAAGTCCCGAAGGGGACGAAAAGCATGAACAAAAACTCCAAATCACCATCATGCGTGATGAGGTTGTGCTTAAAGAATCCCGCTTTGAATCCAACTACGAACCCTATGGGGATGGGGGGATTGCCTATTTAAGATTACACTCCTTTTATCAAGATCCAGACAGCTCCTCATCGGATGACCTTACTAAGGCTTTAAAAGAACTGAAGAAACAATATAAGATTAAAGGGGTCGTCTTAGACCTCAGAGATAACTCAGGAGGCATGCTTTCGCAAGCGGTTGCGGTGAGTGGCATGTTTATCACAAAAGGGGTTGTCGTTTCTATCAAAGACGATACTGGCGAAATCCAACATTTGAGAGCTATCGAAGATAGTCAAATTTGGGGAGGACCTCTTCTTGTTTTGATTAATCGCGCAAGCGCTTCTGCTTCTGAAATCGTCGCCCAAACCCTGCAAGATTATGGTCGCGCCATTATTGTAGGAGATGACCACTCCTACGGGAAGGGAACTTTTCAAACCTTTACTTTGAATGCAAGCACGAATCCTGTCGTTAACCCAAAAGGGGAATATAAAGTGACCCGGGGCAAATATTATACCGTATCAGGGAAAACCCCTCAGCTCACCGGTGTTATTTCTGACATTGTTCTTCCTGGCTACCTTTCTGAAACCGAAATTGGGGAAAAATTCAGCAAATATCCCCTTGATAATGATAAAATCCCCGATAGCTTTGACGATGATCTAGGCGATGTCCCTTTTTATCAGCGCGATAAAATTCGTGCCTTGTACAAATTCAATATGCAGGCTCACGAAGAGACGTACTTACCCTACTTGCCTTTGCTTAAAAGCAATTCCGAATTAAGGATCAAGAACAACAAAGCCTACCAAACCTTCTTGAAAGACTTGAAAAAACTGAACACAACTGAAGAAGAAGAACCCACACAAGACACAATCAGCTCCTACGATTTTCAGTTGAATGAAACCTACAATATTATGCGCGACCTGCTCTATCTAAACCGAACGTGATTCAAAGTATTTGTCTCTAAATTCGTAGAATCTATAAAATGATTAGAAATTCATTCTATCGAGATTCTGAATTCAATTATCACCAAGTATTTAAGGATAATCATGACTGTCCGTGTTCGTATTGCTCCCTCCCCCACTGGCGATCCCCATGTAGGAACAGCCTATATCGCTTTATTCAACCTAATTTTCGCACGCCACCATAAAGGTAAATTCATTTTACGCATTGAAGATACCGATCGTACCCGCAGCCGCCCAGAATATGAAGAAAACATCTATAAAGCCTTGCATTGGTCGGGAATAAATTGGGATGAAGGACCCGACATCGGCGGTCCTTACGGACCTTATAGGCAATCTGAACGATTTCACATCTACAAGCAACACGCTGAAGATCTTCTGCAAAAAGGGAAAGCTTACAAATGTTACTGCACCCCTAAAGATCTCGACGAAATGCGTGAACTCGCCTCTAAAACCGGGGGTAAACAAGGATACGATCGCCGCTGCCGCAATTTGAGCACCGCTGAAATCGCTGCGCACGATGCTAAACAAGATCCTTTTGTGATCAGACTCAAAGTCCCTTTAACCGGGGAGTGTGTTTACGAAGACCAAATTAAAGGAAGAATCACCTATCCGTGGGCTGATGTGGACGACCAAGTCTTGCTCAAATCTGATGGTTTTCCCACTTATCACCTTGCCAATGTCGTGGATGATCATCTCATGGAGATCACCCATGTGATCCGTGGCGATGAATGGATGAGTTCTACCCCTAAGCACGTTCTTCTTTATGACAGTTTTGGTTGGAAAGCCCCCGTCTTTATGCATATGCCCCTATTACTTGGAAAGGATGGAAAAAAACTTTCAAAACGGCGTAACCCCACCTCAATCTTCTATTACCGTGACAGTGGCTATTTGCCTGAAGCACTACTAAACTTTTTGACCTTAATGGGCTATAGTATGACCCAAGATCGGGAAGTTTACCCTTTAGACGATATCATCAAAGAATTTGACCCTAAGCGTATCGGAGTTTCCGGTGCTGTGTTCGACATTCAGAAGCTCGACTGGCTCAATCAACAATATCTTATTAAAAACATTCCACAAGATAAGTTGTGGGACCGTTTGAAAGGTTGGAGTTTCAATGATGAATTTATGCAAAAGCTGATTCCTCTGTGCCACTCCCGTATTAAGACCTTCGGCGAGTTTATGGAACTGTGTGACTTCCTTTTTATCAACCACATGCCCTACACTCCCGTCCTATTTGAACAAAAAGGGGTGACCCCACAGCAACTCGCCTTCATTTTACAAACGCTTATTTGGCACATGGATGAAAATGAGGATTGGGGAAGCTCCGGAATCAACCAAGCATCCCGCAGCGTGGCGGAAATTTTTGGCGTCAATCACAAAAAAGTTGTGATGCCCCTACTTTTTGCGGCCATCATGGGGAAACAGCAAGGCCCACCCTTGTTTGATTCGGTTGGGATTTTAGGCAAGGACCGTACCCGGGTTAGACTCATGCAAAGCATTGATATTTTAGGAGGGATTTCCAATAAACAGATGGATCTTTTGAAAAAAGCATGGGATAAAAGGGATGGTAAACATTTGATGACCTCACCTAACCCCCAATAGGTAAAGGATGGAAGATTTAACTACTTTGGAACTCGAGGCTGTAGCCACTGTTGAGGAATATTCCAGCGCCACTGCGACTGCGCTGACGGATGCCTACAATTGGTTCCACGAGGCTGTAATTATCTTCGTTATCGCCCTGATTTTGAATTTAGCCATCAAATACATCCTACAATATTTCCATCACCATTTTGAAAAACAGAAAACGCTTTGGAAAGACAGTTTTGTCAAAGCATTATCTATACCTTTGACAACATACATTTGGATTGTTGCCGCCATTAAAGCCTTTGACACGATTACACAAAACATGTTCCAAGAGTCTTGGATTCCGGATAGGCAAATGTTTCAAGGGGTCGCAGCCATTGTGTGCTTAGCCTGGTTCCTTTTACGATGGAAAGGCTATGTCAAAAGAAATTTGCAGGACAAAAGCCGACGTCATAAAATCCCTTTTGAATACTCTAAAATCGATGTTGTCGACAAACTGACCACTGTAATCATCCTATTTTTTACAGCCCTGTTTATTTTGGAAATTACCGGTCGAAGCTTAACCACCCTGATCGCCTTCGGAGGTGTCGGTGGCCTTGCCATCGCCTTTGCTTCTCAAGAGATTATTTCCAATTTCTTCGGTGGACTCATGATTTACCTCACCCACCCTTTCACAGTTGGCGATTGGATCATTCTTCCTGAAAAAGATATTGAAGGGCATGTAGAGGAGATCGGTTGGTATATGACCCGAATCCGTACCTTCGAGAAGAGACCGATCTATATCCCTAATTCCATCTTCACCAAAATGGTCGTTGTAAATCCCTCCAGAATGAGTCACCGTCGGTTTAAAGAAGATATTGGCATCCGTTACGAAGACATCGGCAAAGTCAAGGCGGTCATCGCTGACATTCAAAAAATGTTGGATAAACATCCAGACATCGATCACAGTGAGAAAAGTTCAGTCTATATGGATGCCTTTGGGACCTATTCCATCGATATCAGTGTGGTCGCCTTTACCATGCAAATCGACTCCCAAGGATTTGCTGAAACGAAAGAACATATTCTCCTCGCTATCGCTCAAATTCTGACTAAGCATGGCGCCGAATTTGCTTCCCCCCCAATCTTTGTTGAACCAGGGAAGAAATGATGCTTCCAAACTTATTGTCAATGGCCAGGATCCCTCTTGCCTTAGTTTTCATCATCGAAAATCCATGGGTACGCTGTTTTGCTATTGCCGCTGCCATGTTAACCGATTTCTTAGATGGTTATCTGGCTCGACGCTTGGGCAAGATGAGCCGCCTTGGCACTGTGCTTGATCCTGTAGGAGATAAATTTTTTGTCCTATTTGTGTTTTATATCTTGATCAGCGAAGGAAAGTTAACCCTATTTCATGCCCTAGAAATGCTTTCACGGGATTGGGCAATCATCATCTTTGGACTGTACGTCGTAGGAAATGGCGTGTGGGGACCTTTCAAAATCCGCTCCTTCTGGTGTGGTAAAATCACCACCGCTTTCCAATTTATTGTCTTAATTGTTTTAACATTGGGACTCACTGTACCGGCCCCGATGTACGCCATTTTTGTAGCCCTTGGACTTTTTTCCTTGCCAGAGCTTTGGTATCTGAACAAGGATTTAGGGGTAAAAATGGACTTAAATAACTAATAATTAATATTTTAATACAGTTTTATTCCTAGTAAACGTATATTAGCCTTGTCCTCAATTAACCAAAGGAATTCTTATGAAATTCGTTAAACTCTCTGTGCTAGCGACAACTGCTATTCTCATGACAAACGTAATTCACGCAATCGACCCAGAAAAACTTCCTGAAACATTTGCGGTTTGCAGAGGAAATGACTCTCAAAGTCATGGCAACAATCATCGTCGGTTCAAAAATCATCCCTCTAACGCAAACTGGGGCAACCTACAACAATTTGGTGCAGTGACCGAAGATTCACTTGCGATCAATGGAGGAGTCAAATTGAATGGGACTTCTGTCACCAATCAAGTCTCTGTCAATGGTGTTCTCGTAGGTGTAAATGCAAATATTGGTTCAATCCAAGCCAATGGTAAAGTAAGACTTTTCAACACCACTGTGCAAAACAGTGTCGATGTGAACGGTTTCTTTGTCGCTAGAAAGAGCACTTTCCAAGGTCCACTCTCTTTCTCTTCTGACAAGATATTCATTAGCAATTCTACCGCAGATTCGATTTACATCCGTGCTACGGGCAATGCCAACCAAGTTGTTGTTGTTGCTTGGGGTGCAAATGTGAATACCATCGAATTTGAATCTGGCACCGGCACTGTGATCCAAAAAGGGTCCACTACTGTTGTCGGCACCGTCATCGGCGGAACTGTAGTCGTAAAAGACTAATCTCATCCACTCAGGGCCTTTTTAAGCCCTGAGTTATTTCTCCATTTTATCCCAAATAGACCTGATGAATTTAGAAAAATGAAAAATGAAAAATGCAACACAAAGACACGATGACTCTAAGGCACAAAGAAAGAAAGAAAGAAAGAAAGAAAGAAAGAATTACACTGAGGAGACAGAGTCGCGGAGTTCGCTGAGGAGGTAGTCTAGATCGCCTTTTGCTATCGCAAAACCGTATAATGACGCATTGGTTTTTCTGAACAATACGAATCCATACTCGCATAAAATTGCTTTGGCTTCTTGTTCAGAAAAACCAATGCGTCATTATACGGGCTTTGAGAGGACTCAAAGCGGCGATCTTAAAACTTTTAGCTTCAAATCGCTTAGTCTAACCCTGATATCAGCAGTCAGTCCACGAACTAGACTCGCATAAAATTGTTTGGCTTCTTGTTCGGAAAAACCAGTGCGTCCTTAGGAACTCAAAACTTTCAGCTTCAAATCGCTTTGTCTAGTCCTGATATCAGCAGTCAGTTCACGAACTAGACTCGCATAAAATTGCTTTGTCTTCTTGTTCGGAAAAACCAGTGCGTCATTAGGAACTCAAAACTTTCAGCTTCAAATCGCTTTGTCTAGTCCTGATATCAGCAGTCAGTTCACGAACTAGACTCGCATAAAATTGCTTTGTCTTCTTGTTCGGAAAAACCAGTGCGTCATTAGGAACTCAAAACTTTCAGCTTCAAATCGTTTTGTCTAGTCCTGATATCAGCGATTAACAGTCAGCTCACAAACAAGAATTCTAAGATCGCCGCTTTGAGTGCCTCTCAAAGCCTCTATTAAAGAGTGCTATCTTTTTTGAGCAAGGGAGCTTAATGTGCTTAATGTGAAACTGGCTTCTCCTTGCTCAAAAAAGATAGCACTCTTTAATAGGGTTTTGCAATAGCAAAAGACAATCTGAACTCGTCTCCTCAGCGAACTTTGCGACTCTCCTTCTCAACGCAATTCTTTCTTTGTGCCTTAGAGTCATCGTGCCTTTGTGTTTTAACCCACTAGAAGATTTTATGTTGTAGAAAGAGCAGGTTTCGTACCTTTTTCTGGTGCAGCTTGAAGGGCATGATCTTGTGAAGCAACGAGATCGTTGAATTGATGCCCTAGCCGACGCACAGCTATGATCCAAAGACCAATCACCAGAAGCAGGAATGCAGCCACATAAGGTGCGCTCGCGCTCAAGGTCCCAAGCAGCATCAAAAGTGCCGTATGGATGACAGACCCTCCCGACTTACCTAAACGGGAACCGACTCCATCAATGGCAGCTTTGCCTTTGATCTTGCACTCGTGGCTAAGAGGGATGTAAGCCATCTCCTTCGTCGCATCAAATACTGAATACTTGGCCGCTTTGCTCAAACAGTTTTGCGCTGAACCAAAGAAGACAGCGATCGCTAATGGCCCTGCAGCTGTCAATGTCAGCACATACGGTCCTAGTTGATCTTTAAAGAGGAACAAACCAAAGAAGCCTAAACTTGTCACCAGCATAATCACCGGGGTTATCATTGCTGTAAAGGTCCACCCTAAGCGCCCTAACAGCTTCGGCATACAGAATGCGAAAAGTGTCGAAACAATCCCAATTACAGATGTGAGGTTGTTAATGTAGTTATTAAAATCGCCGGGCGCAGGATAGAGATTGCTAAGTTGCGCTTTCCAGACAACCTCGACAAGATTGATCACTAGATTATAAGAAACAACGATGATCGCAATACAAACCAGGTAAGTGGAGTTGGAAACATAAGTCAAACTTTCTTTGAGTGAAAGACGTTTTTTCTCTTTCAAGGTGCCATCTGCATGTTGGTCACGACCACTGAGTTCAGCCTCTGTAAAGACATGCTTGCACATCCAACGTAATATCAGCATGGTCAAGATTCCAGCTATAATAATCACGGAAACGAGCAGCTTCAACGATTGCTCCCATTCTGATCCCCCTTTCAAAAGATCAAATTTTAAAAGTGATGATTCCGCAATGAAGATTGCCCCCTGCCCAGCGCAAATCGTCGCTAAGTTCATACACATACTAAAAACGCTATAAAATCGACGTGCTTGCGCTAGACGGGTCACTTGGTTTGCTAAGCCCCAAAAAAGCACTGTCAAAACAATGCTGCTCCATAATTCTGCCATCACATAGAAGGCGGTAAATGTCCAATTCCGATACATGGCAATAAGGCCCTTAAACCCAACTGGTAATATGGTTGCCAAATAGTCAGCGCTGGCATTTGGGTGCAAGCTATCTCGAATCGGATAAAGAACAAACGCAAACAATCCAAAACAGGACAAAAACAAAGTGATCAGAATATAAATCACCTTGTCTTGACTATAACGGTTCGATAGCTTTGCAAACAGTAACGTCAATACCACAGCCATGGGAAGCATCGCCCAAACTTTAATAAACGGAATCACTTCTGCGCCCGAAGCGGTCACAACAATCGCATCTTTCAAGTTGCGCAGGATTGTATAATTAAAGCAGATCAGAAAGAGCATGAAAAGCATTGGCACGATTTTTCGATATTCTGAATGATGGATGGGCCAAATAAAAGAACGGACCGTGCCAAACTCGGCATCGACTCTGGTTGACATGAAATATTTCCTAGTAAAGATTAAGTTTATATCACAAATCGGTATTCTTTTCAAATAAATTCAGAATTAAGAGCTCGTTGCAAAAACAACTCAGAATTCAATTCACTTGGAGTTCTGAACTCTATACCGCTTGCTGATCGGGAATCTGATTTTCTTCAGCAATTATCACAGGTCTCAATGTGTTGTCTTGAGGGACTGGTTCTTCCGTTAATGCTTTGAAACGACGCCCAAGGGCTAATGTGGCGACACTCCACAACGAAATAATCGTGAATAAACAGACCGCAACATAAGGCGCGCTTGCTGTGATACTTGAAAATGTTACAAGCAAGGTTTGGTGAATCATCGATCCACTCGATTTACCAAGCTTAGAACATACTCCATCAATGGCGGCTTTACCTTTCAATTTGCATTCAGTAGATAAAGGCACGTATGCCATCTCTTTTGTGGCATCGAACACGGAATATTTGGCTCCTCGACTTAAAATATTTTGGGAAGACCCAAAGAAGACTGCAATCGCTAAGGGGGTCATCCCCGTTAATGCGAGAACCGTTTCGCTCAAATTATGTTTCATAAAGAAGAAGGTAAAGAAACCGATACTTGTAATCAATAAAATCGCCGGAGTCAACATCGCCGTAAAAGTCCAGCCACATTTCCTAATCGAGTTTCCTGAGATCAGTAACGCGGATAAAGTGGCGATTAAGCCGATAAACGCGGTCACTTGATTCATATATAAATTATAATCCTGAGGGCTCGGATAGAGTTCCTTAACTTCATGTTTCCATACCACTTCGACAAGATTGATCACCGTATTATAAGAGATGACAATGACCGCTAAGTAAATCAAATAGGGGGATTTTAAGAGATAAGAGAAATTTTCTCGCATCGAAAGCTTCCCTTTAATTTCTTTTTCCTCTTTTACTTCAACTTGGTCATAGTATAAAGGGTCGGTTAAAACAACTTTATTCATCCAACGGAAGAGGATCATGGCAATCACACCTGAAAAAAGAATCAAGCCGATCAACAGGGTCATCGATTGTTCCCAAGCATCATCACCGAAAGGAAGGCTAGGATTAAAAGGGAAGCTACAGACATAGATCGAAGACATGCCAGCGAAAATTCCAGAAAAATTGGCACCAATCCCAAATAACCCATAAAATCTTTTAGCTTCATTGAGCCGGGTAACTTGATTAGCAAAACCCCAGAAAAGCACGAACAAGACAATTGCACCCCATAACTCCGACATCACATAAAAGCTGGAAAAAGTCCAATTGCGGATCATGGCGATAAAGCCCATAAATCCAATAGGAAGTATCTCTTGTAAATGGTCAGCAACCCCATTGAGGTGGAGTGCATCCCGATTAGGGTACATAAAGAAGGTGAAAATAAAAAAATATCCTAAAAAGATTGCCATCATTACGTAGAATACATTTTCCCGAGAATACCGATTTGAAAGGCGGGTAAAAAGGAAGGTCATAAATAGCGCCCCGGGGAACATCATCCACACTTTAATAAAGGGGATTGCTTCAGCTCCTGAATCTTTTGCAGTGACAACGAGGGCGTCCTTCATAGTTCTAAGGACATTGTAGTCAAATGTAATGAAAAAGAAGATGAATAGCATCGGGATAAGCTTCTTCAGCTCATAGCGATGGACGGGCCACAGATAGGCCTTAAGTCCACTAAACTCTGGAGTGCCTGACTTATTGTCTGACATGCAGAACCTTTAGTTGAGCGATATTATTGAAGGATTTAGCAAAAACTTGAACAATGAAGCGACATGTCCTATCGTAAGATCTACTAGGACAAGGATCAGGGGACCTTGGATTTACAAGATGCAACATAACCCTCGGTTCTGATGATCTAAAAGATCATCCTTTTTAACTCTAATTTGATGAGTTTTGCCTAAATTTATACAGGTTCGAAGGAATTTCTGCAATTCTTATTTCGTTGCACTTATGGAAAAAGGTGTTTAACTAACCACCTTACTTTCTTTTGCTTATACTATAATCAGTTCCGACTTTCGGTGCCTTTGCTTCACATAAAGCTTCAATTCCAGGGAGGGATCCAAATTCAATATACTCTAACGAGGCTCCCCCTCCTGTAGACAAATGGGTAAATTTGTCTCCAAGTCCTGCCCCTTGGATAGCAGCAATGGAATCTCCTCCACCTACGATTCGAATCGAATCCATCTCCGATAATGCTTTAGCAATCGCGTGTGTGCCTTTGGCAAACTGTGGCATTTCGAAAACTCCAACGGGTCCATTCCATAAAATTGTTTTCGCTTGTTTAAGCTCGCGTATAAATAATTCAACTGTTTTAGGACCGATATCGACCCCTTCGAATTGAGAAGGTATCCCTATTTCTGCTGAGACTATTTGTGTTTTGGCATGAGCTTCAATTTTTTCAGCAACGACAAAGTCGATAGGAAGAAGCAATTTGATTTTTTTATCCCGGCATTCTTGCAAGATTTGACGTGCATCCTCAAGAGAGTCATCCTCGTGGATGGAGTTTCCAATGCTAATCCCTTGAGCTTTTAAGAACGTATAGGCCATACCTCCACCAATCAAAAGAGCATCGACTTTGCGGACCAAGGTCTTGATGACTCCGACCTTGGTGGAAATTTTAGCACCTCCAATGAGTGCATAAAAAGGCCGTTCAGGATTTAGGAGTGTCTTGCCTAAAAATTCGATCTCTTTTTGCATGAGAAAACCTGCAGCGGCTTTGTGGGGAAAATACTGCGCAATGTCGGCAGTTGACGCATGTGCCCTGTGAGCTGTACCAAAAGCATCATTGACATAAAAATCTCCAAGGGCGGCTAGTTTTTTCGTAAAACCTTCTTCCTCTTTAGGTTTCTCTTCTCCTTTGTGAAAACGGAGATTCTCCAACATTAAAATTTGTCCAGATTTGAGGCTATTGGCGAGCTTTTCCGTTTCTGGGCCAACACAATCTGGAGCGATCTTAACAGGCTTTTTGAGGAGTTCTTGAAGCCTTTTAGCGCAGGGTGTCAATGAAAATTCTGGGGTTGGTTTCCCCTTAGGGCGGCCTAAATGGCTCATCAAAATTAGGGCTCCGCCATGCTCTAGAACGTAATTAATAGAAGGCAAAGCTGCTCTGATACGAGTGTCGTCGGTAATATGCCCCTGAGAATCGAGTGGGACGTTGAAATCGACACGCATAAGAACCTTTTTTTCCTTGAAGGCCAAATCGGTAAGGCTTAATGTTTGTGCCATGCCCCTCCAGGGGGATTGCGTGTTCAACGCTTTTAATATATAACTCAAACCTCACACCATTGTCAAGGGGAATTTGTGGATTTAAGTCACTTGAGAAAAGAATATCGATTACGAACATTGGATCTGCCTAATTTGGACAAAAACCCCCTGATTCAATTTGATCTTTGGTTTCAAGAAACATTAAAAGTTAAGTCAGCGGAGCCCTCGGCGATGCAACTTGCAACTGTTGGGAAAAACGGTAAACCCTCATGCCGGACAGTTTTATTGAAAGCTTTTGATGAAAGTGGTTTCCGTTTTTTTACGAATTACGACAGCAGAAAAGGGAAAGAGATCGCCGAAAATCCCAATGTTTGCCTCTTATTTTTTTGGAAAGATCTAGAACGGCAAGTCATTATTGAAGGAAAAGCACGCAAAACTTCCCGAGAAATTTCCCAAGAATATTTTGACGATCGATCACGAAATAGCAGAATCTCTTCTGCCGTCTCTAAGCAGAGTAGACACTTGGAATCGAGGCAATTTTTCGACATTGAATGTGAAAAATTTGCGAAACGTTATCAGGATCAGCCGATTCCTTGTCCTTCATTTTGGGGCGGATACAATGTCGTCCCTGTCCGTTATGAATTTTGGCAAGGTCGAGAAAACCGGATGCACGACCGCTTTGAATATAAAAAGTCCCGTAGTAGCGGATGGAAAATCCAACGTCTTTGGCCCTAAGTTATTTTAGGTAAAGATTAGAATTGAGCTTGGCAAAAATTGTATAAAGTCGAGTAACATTAATCTGATCTGAATTTTGAATCCTTTTTGAGGAGATAAACATGAGTGAGGCCAAACCTCGCATAGCCCCAAATTCGAAAGAATCGGAGATGATGGTTTTAGGATGCATGTTGACCAGCATCAATGCTTTGAATATTGCTGCCGATGGTTTGGATGATGCCGATTTCTATTACAACGAGCACAAGTTAATCTTTCAAGTCTTAAAAGGCGCCTATAAAGAAGACAAGCCTGCTGATGTCCATCTCGTCAGTGAAGAATTGAAGCGGCAAGATAAACTCAAGGCTGTGGGAGGGATCGCGTATTTGACCACTCTTGCTCAGTTCGCCGGCACCTCTGCATATATTGAAGAGTATACTGAGATTGTCAAAAATAAATCGGTTTTAAGAAGGATGATCTATGCAGCGCAACAAGTGGAAAAAACCGCTTTAGAAGAACCACCCGATGTTTCCCAAGCGCTCGATGATGCCCAGCAACTTTTCTTTCAAATCAGTCAAACGGCAAATCCTATAGCAGGTAAACTGATCGGAGAGATTTTATCAGGTGTAAAGTCTGAGTCATCAGTTCCTTTTCTTAAGGAGCTCCAAGAAAAGCAGGAAAAATACCAAGAAAGAGGTCCTGAGGATCCCGGTATTACAGGGCTTCGGACTTATTTTACCGATTTAGATAAGATGTTAAATGGGTTTAATAATTCTAACTTAATGATTCTTGCTGCTCGCCCTGCGATGGGAAAAACAGCTTTAGCGTTAAACATCGCTGAACATGTTTGTTTTCAAGGACACCGTCCTGTCGGGATTTTCTCTTTAGAGATGAGTGCAGAGCAACTTGTCCACAGGATCGTCTGTTCCCAGTCAGAAGTGGAGTCAGACAAAATTAAAACCGGCTCACTCAACGGCATGGAATTCCAAAGAATTGTAGAATGTGTCAGTGGCATGCAAGCACATCTCATGGTGATCGATGATCAGCCGGGACTAAAAATCACAGATTTACGAGCTCGAGCTCGTCGGATGAAAGAAAATTATGGCATTGAATTCTTGGTGATCGACTATTTACAACTGATTGCTGGATCGGGATCGAACCGTACAATCGAAAGTCGTCAAAATGAGATCTCAGAAATTTCGAGAATGCTCAAAAACTTGGCACGGGAACTCAACGTTCCAATCCTTTGCCTTTCGCAGCTCTCCCGAAAAGTGGAAGAGAGGCAGGGGCATCGTCCTATGATGAGCGATTTGCGGGAAAGTGGCAGCATCGAACAGGATGCCGACATTGTCATGTTTCTCTTAAGACGCGAATATTACGATCCTATGGACAAACCTGGAATGGCCGAACTGATTGTCGCCAAAAACCGACATGGGGGTGTCGGAAGCGTCAACTTAACGTACCGTAAAGAGTTTGCGCAATTTGCAAACTACTCGCCAGTTAAGTTCCACGATGCTATCGCAGCAAAGCTCCCGAACGAAGCTTTTAGTGAGTTTAAGTAGCTTTGGGCACAGCAAAGACCGCAGATTGAATGATCTTTTGCCAAATGGGACCATACTTTTCCTCATTTTTAACATCTTTCGTTGTATATCTGAGAAAAGCAGTTTTATCCCCATCAACAAAAACACGGATCCATTCACGTTGATCCAAGGGTGAATTATCTTCAATCCACCAAGTCCAAAAAATCGACTTATCATCATCTTTACTAATCACTTTGCTTTCGACCCGATTCGTTGGAGCACTTTTCTTTAACACATTCATAAAACGTTCATAGTATTCTTGGGGTGAAACCTTTTCCCCTTGCTGATATTGAACGGTCACGATATCGCTCCATTTATCCAGATCTGTCTCAGAGGGGATGTATTCATAGATTTTCTGCTGATTCACTTGCTGATCGTAAACAAGCTTCCATGCACGTCCATCTTCTTTAAATGAAAATTGCACGTCAGGATCCGCAGCAGCGTTTAAACCTTCTACGAAGGCTAAGCAGATAATCAATGTACGAAAAAATGATCGCATAGTAACCCGTTTATATTTTAATTAAGATTTATTTTCTAGAGAATGGAGTGCCCTGCGATCCATGATGTGGTCCAAGCGTTTTGGAAATTGAACCCCCCTGTTACCCCATCGATATCTAAGACTTCCCCTGCAAAATAGAGGCCCGGACATAAACGGCTTTCCATTGTTTGGAAATCGACCTCGTTCAACTGGATGCCTCCGCACGTGACAAATTCCTCTTTGTAAGTCGTTTTCCCATGCACTTGCACATCAGTCGCATGCAAAACCGTGTTTAATATTTCGAGATGGCGATGTGAAAGACCTACCAACGCAAATCTCCTTGAATATCGGCTTTAAGCAATAATTGCTTCCATAGATTGCGCGGTAATTCAAATAAAGGCTCTGTACTGATTTGTCTTGCAGCATAAGCTGATTTTTTTGTCCAAAAGGATCTTCTTAGATGTTTCATAGGAGTATTGGGAATCCAATTGATCAATGCCGTAGCAGAGTATTTTAAATCGTGTAAAACTCTTGCACCCCAGGCTGACAGCTTTAACACTGCAGGGCCACTAAAGCCCCAATGAGTAATTAATAAAGGCCCGCGTTGTTTCAAAGAGGTTCCTTGGATTTTAACTTCCGCATCTGGTACAGAAATGCCTGCTAAGGAGTTAAACGGGGAATGAGGAACATTAAACGTAAAAAGAGAAGGAACTTGGGGAGCTATTGTATGCCCAAAGGATTCAAGCCAACTATAAGTTTTAGGAGCACTTCCGGTGGCAATCAAAACCTTGTCATAAGGGTGATATTCTCCCGAAGATAATTCTATAAAAAACTTTCCCTCTTTTCTTTCGATTTTGGAAATACCGCATTCACTTTTGACAATAACACCACCTTTTTCAGCAGCCTGTAGCAAACATTGGATGATCGTTTCAGATGAATCGGTGATAGGGAAGATCCGTCATTCGGCTTCCGTTTTCAACGTGACTCCCCGCTCTTGAAACGAGGCAATCGTATCGCGGGGTTGAAAACGGGTAAAGGGCCTCGTAAAGCTTGGCCACCTCGAGGATAATGTTTGACAAGTTCGGCGGGATCGAAACATGCATGGGTGACATTGCAACGTCCGCCCCCTGAAATTTTGACTTTGGATAAGAGCTGCTTATGTTTTTCAAAGAGGATGACTTGGCTGTGGAAAGCTGCTGCGATGGCCCCAAAAAATCCGGCCGCACCGCCACCAATCACAGCAACTGAAAGTTTATCGGGCATGACCCACTTTATATGATCGGGAAATACTGTTGTTCCATGCCAATTTATTCAGATTAAGTTCGGAAAAACTATTGTTCCCTGCCAATAGAGACCTGTCCAGATTAAGTTCATGCTTTTTAAAATCAGATCTTTCTGTGTTGATAAATTCTAACCGCTTCAACTCAACATTTTTTTCTGTAATCCTTTAGTTTCTGTTTTTAAAGGAGTCGCAGTCATTTGTTTATGCAGCATAAAGTAAGTAATTAACAAGGAAAGTGCTGCAAAGGCAATAGATGCAATATTCATGATCGAAAGCAATGGAGTAGATAACTGTAGCCCCCCGAAGACGCAATCGCAACCACAATTACGCCTAAAGATAGGATTGCAACGACAACTAAACCAATGATTAAGGCTTGTTTGAGCTTATCATAAGCAAGCTTGCCCATCGCCTCCGAAAAACATTCTTCCGTCTTGCTTTGAGTGTTCCACAATTTGGAACTTTCACGTTCAAAACAAGGATATTCTGAAAAACATTCTTCTGTCTTGCTTTGAGTGTTCCAAGGACTTACCCGTTCAATCATATCACAACCTGACTGAATAATAAAAAAACTATTATATCACAAAAAATAAACAATAGTCAATTAAAAATTCATTTGTTCTCTTTCGCATCATGCATTAGTAAGAACTAGAAGGAAAGAACGCATGAAAAAGAGTTTAAAGGAATCTCATGAACTCTATCTGAAAAGTAAAATAGAGCCAGTCACTATGGATCAACGGTCGCAGTCTTATTTGGGCACTTTGTCTCACGCCAATCAACACAGCTTGTCTCAAGCTTTAAAAAATGCGTATTGGGTCAGAGAGTTTTCAGTGGGAAATGCCCGCTGAAATTCGGCAAGGGGGCTAATACCCCCTTGCACCCCTCCACAAAGATCTTTAAAAGCTTAGAATGCTCTTGCTGCGTGTAAAGAACGGTCGATTTCATCGACCGTCCAAGAAACAAAAAATCAAGGGCTCTTTCCCAAATTTCAAGTAACCAATTTCCAAGAACTTAGAACTTCCGCCGAGCCCCGGCGCCGATGTACTCATGGTGATCGAGGTAGCGGACGTAGACATCGAGACCGGAGGGAGAAAAGCGCCCAACAACGACGTGATAACCATTAACTATATCTACACAGTGTCCATAGGTCCAAGGATTAACACCATAGGGACGTTCTCCAAATTTAGCATATACCGCAAAGTTAAAGAAAACTTCTTCTCTTGTCGTAGGAACTTTCGTATTAGCACCATAGTTTTGGACAAGCTGTTCCTGCGCTTTAAAAGGCTTATTGCCACTTTTAGGAACGATATTTTTTCTTTTCAAGATCCAATAAGATTTTTCAACGGGAATTTCTTTATCTTTCTTGAGAATTTCATCCCCGATATATCGATAGCCAACTTGATGGACCCTTTTGGATACCACAAGCTGTCCCATAGTATCTAGATCGAGAGGTTGAGATTTACCATTGATCTCTTCAGGCATGAGGATCTCTTCAGGCATGAGCAGAAACATCCAATTCTCCATCGTCTTCTGTGTTGGAGAATCAGGATCGGGGCTGTAGAGAATCTTTATATAATCGCTTGGAAGAGGAGGAACAGGCTTTGTAATTTTACCAAAATACTTTTCACAATCTTTTTCACCAAAGATGGCATCTTTTACAAAATCATGCCACAGGAAGTCATCTTTTGCTAATCGATTCCATTCTTGGCTTACTCGGCAGCATTTTGTAAGCTCAAAGTCCTTGAGATAAGAGAAAATTCGTAAAACAACCTCTTCAGGAAGTGGATGATCTGAAATTAGTTGTTGCCTTGGGACCTCCACTGCCTCTATAGTAAGATTATTAACACGATAACTACAATCCATTATTATTACTCCAAATTATTATTTGCAATAATATACAATATTTAATAATACGCAAATATTTTAATTAAAACTTCATTTATTTTCCGCGCAGAAATTTCCACTTTTCCGAAATTGTATTTTTTGGATCCAGCGATATTTTGCCTCTTTTCCTATAAAAAAAACTTTGTTACGATTTCGCAACTTAGTCTCCATTATCTCTCATGCTAACAAAGGAATTTTTATGGTTGCGCATCAACTCATCGACATGCGTAAAGTCAATCCGCGGATCAACTATGATATTGTTTATGCGACACCCAACAATTTTACTAAGCAGATTTTATATCCTGTGCCTGCTTGTTATATGCATAAGGATGCCGCGGGAGCGCTGTGCAAAATTCAGGAAGATTTGGAAAAGCGGGGGCTTTGTTTAAAAATTTTTGATGGTTATCGTCCGATTTCTGTGCAGCAGAAAATGTGGGATTTAATTCAAGATGAGCGGTACGTGGCAAACCCTGCCAAACAAAAAGGGGGCAGACATCCTCGGGGGATTGCGGTCGATGTGACGATTTTGGACCAGCAAGGCGTTGAGCTTGAGATGCCCACACCTTTTGATTCTTTTTCGGAAAAGGCTCACAGCACCTATTTTAATTTACCTAAGCCTATTCTTAAAAATCGTGAGCTTTTATTTGAAACGATGGGGAATCATGGCTTTACACCTTTACCTACAGAGTGGTGGCATTTTGATTACCTCGATTGGAGCAATGATGTCAAATATCCTGCATGGGATATCCCTTTGGATGCGTTAAGCTAACTACAAATCTTCCCCATAGCAAATTTGAATACATTCATCTTCACCACGGATCAGGGGGAGTTCGAGAGCTTCCTGAAGAGTCAGCCAGAGGTATTCAGAATGCTCTTTGGGGTTCAATTGAATAAGTCCTGGGTCTTTGGGAAGGTGAACTGCGAACATATGGTAGGTGAAGTCAACCTCGGGATATCGGATATAGACGGTTCCCATAGATTTGACAGAATATTTATTGAGATCGATACCTGTTTCTTCGTCGATTTCTCGGACAACGGCTTGAAAGGGGGTTTCCCCTTTTTCCAATTTTCCACCTGGAATACCCCATGTGTTCCCTTCACTTTTATCAGGCAGTCTATGTAAAAACAATACCTGACCACTGACGATCATGAAGCACGCGGCAACTTCTATTTTAGGTTGATAATTTTCTGGAGGCGTAAGGTATACATAGTGAGCAAATGTGGTGTTAAACCAACCCATGAAGATCACAAGCCATAATGATTTCATCTGAACCCTCCTAATTTAAGAAGATTAAATCATAACAAACTTCCGTTAATTTTTAAAGAAAAACGAAAGCAGATCTTTGGGTTTAAATTCTTTAGAGTCTGATTTTTCCATGGCGAGAATTTATATTACTTTAATGGAATTGTTGCCATTTGCAATGACTTGCTTTTTCTGCATTTTATCTGCATAATAAAAGCATTCTCTTATGCAGATAAAGAGCTGTTATTATGCCGATAAAGTTTGAACCAAAACTATACCATCTCATCAAAAATCATGAATTGCCTGATTCGCCTTGAAGCAACAAAGCAAAAGATATTCCATTTACCTTTAACGCCAACAGTTCTCAGTTCTTTAAGAGAAACAGCACGCCTTTATACCACACACTATTCCACTATGATTGAAGGAAACAGGCTGAATCCAGATCAAATAGAAGAGGTTTTAAAGCATCATGGTCATTTTCCTGGGCGTGAACGTGATGAACATGAAGTAAAAGGCTACTATACTGCATTAACTCAAGTAGAAAAATGGGCGGCACAAGGTGTAAGCATTACAGAAAAAATGATCCAGATACTTCACGCTCTTGTGATGGCCAATGGCAAAGAAAATGCCATACCCAATCCATATAGAGATGGTCAAAATGCTATTCGAGATGGTAGAACAAAAGCCATTGTCTATATGCCTCCCGAAGCTAAAGACGTAAAAAGTTTGATGAGAGGTATGATAGATTGGATTAATAGAAATACTGAGCTTCCTTGTCCTATTATTGCAGGAATTGCCCATTATCAGTTTGCAACGATCCATCCTTATTATGATGGAAATGGTAGGACAGCTAGACTTCTTACCACTTTGATTCTACATTTAGGAAAATATGATCTAAAAGGACTTTATTCTTTAGAAGAATACTATGCTCGAAATCTAGTTGCTTATTACGAAGCAATTAGCATTGGGGAATCTCATAATTACTATATGGGACGTGCTGAGGCAGATATCACAAAATGGGTGGAATATTTTGTAGAAGGCATGGCTGTTGCATTTGAAAATGTTTTAAAACGTATAGATGAAGCCAAAACTCAAGGTTCACCCGATCAAAGTGCTCTCATTAGAAACTTGATCCTAAACAACGCAAAGTGCTTGCGTTATTCCAAGAATTTGAAACAATTATGAGTCGGCGATCGCGAATTCTTTGGATTTAAACCACGTACAAGCGCAGCCCTCTGTGCAAGTTGGGTTGAAAGTGGCTTCCTAACTATGATTGATTCATCAAATAAAGGACGAAAATATAAATTATCTTTCGAATATCAGAAACTAATCAACTAGAGGGAAACTTCATCTTCTTCACATTTAACAGAAGTGATGCAAATGAGGAGAATTTTTTTGGTTTATCCTATTTTTATTTGCCTCGTTTGCCTCATTTGCCTCATTTGATGCATACTTAATTAAATGAGGCAAATGTAGCAGTATGAACTTGTTTCGTCACCCAGAGTCAGAATCAGTTTTGTTGGAATTTAAGAGAGAAGTTCCAAAGAATGAACAAATTATCAAAACCATTATCGGTTTTTGCAATCAAAAAGGAGGAAGACTTATAATTGGCGTCGCCAATGATCGAGTCATTGTAGGGCTTCCCGAAGACGAAATAAATAAGCTTCTTGAATCGTTAGATTATTCTATTTATGAGGCTTGCTATCCTCCCATTATTCCTTTAGTGTCGACTGAATTATTCGGCGATAAAACGGTATTAATTATTGTATCATCGGGAATGAGTAAACCTTATTTTAGAAAGTCTGAAGGAATAGAGAAAGGAACATATATTCGTATAGGAAGAAGTACCGTACGCGCTACTTCGGCAATGATTGAAGAGTTGAAATGGCAATCGCAAAGAATCGATTTTGAAAAACTTCCTGTTTACAATGCCTCACTTGATAGCTTGGACAAACAATTAATCCAAAACTTTCTTGATAATAGAAAAAATAAGCATCAGCGAAAGTGACGCAAGACGTTTTGCGTTCATATTCTTTAGTTGTGGAGGAGCATTCCGAGCTATTTCCAACCTACGTGGGACTGTTGAATTTTGGAAAATCCCCTCAATTTTTTCTTTCAGAAGCCATGATCATTATAAGTCATTTCCGAGGCGTAGAAGGTAGGGATGCTATTGCGTCGATAGATTGTGAAGGCACCCTTTTAAATCAATTCCAGCAGGCCCATCATTTTGTCTTAAATCGCCTTTCAAAGTCATTTTCAATTACAGGAGTAGTCAGAGATGAAAAGTTGGAAATACCAGAAGTTGCATTTAGAGAGGCTCTGATAAATTTATTGGTGCATCGAAATTATCACATTAAAGCCCCTTATCGTAATATTTCCATATACGACGATCGTTTCTAATTATTTAGTCCAGGAGATTTTTCGGGTCCTCTTGAACAGGATCAATTGTTAACAGGCATTGACATATCTACGTAATCCTGCTATCTGTAAATTTTTCGAGAGATGGGTCTTGTGGAAAAATGGGAACAGGATTCATTAATATTTTTAAAAGTTACGAAGCTCTGGGGGCTTCCAAAGCCTCAAATTATTGAAGGGGAAAATTTTATAAAATGTATCTTGCCAAGAGGCTCTTCTCAATTAGTATCAGCGATGCTGCAAAATGAAGAGGAAGGTATTTTAGCTCTTTTCTATTCTCAGAGGGAAATTACGGCCCAAGATGTGGTTAATAAATTCTCTGTTTCTCGGGCTACAGCACAGAGGTGGCTTAATGGACTTATTAACAAACAATTAATTGAACGGTTTGGAAAAACCCATAATGTGAGATATCGTCGAATAGCAAATACATGTCCTAAGCCAACTTGATTTGACAAAACACAAGTTACAGATTCCGCGATCTGTAAGCCGCAGTTGTTCGTCGTCTTATTGGCAAACTTGATGTCAAAAGGATATATTTCTCCTTGTGAAGCTAGCCTATCCGAAATCCTTCTAAAAGCCAACTCCAAATCTTTGTCTTCGGATTTTCCTCGTCCTTCTACGACGATATGCGTTATACTTTCAACAACGTTGGCTCAAATTGGTACTAAAAATAACCCAAGTATGGTATTTTTAGGTAGGAGTTATAACCATGAAAAGACATATCGAAAAAGAACTAATAGCGTGGAAAGAAAAGGAAGAACATCTTCCTATCCTTCTAAGAGGGCTCGCCAGGTCGGAAAAAGCCATCTAGTTGAACAGTTTGGAAGAACCCAGTTTGAAGATATTGCCGTTGTAGATTTTGAAAGCCGGCCGGAATTGAAAGGTGCTTTTTCTTCGCGAGATCCGAAAGAAATTTTAACTCGTCTCGAATTCGCTCTTCGCAAACCTATCAAAGCCGGCAAGTCTCTTCTATTCTTGGATGAAATTCAAGAGTGCAAGGAAGCATTATCTGCTCTCAGGTACTTTAAAGAAAAAATGCCTGAGCTCCATGTCATCGCAGCAGGATCGTTACTAGAGTTTCTGCTTAGAGATGAAGTTTTTAGCTTCCCTGTCGGTCGTGTTGATTTTCTTTACTTAAAACCCCTTTCCTTTATTGAATACTTAGAAGCTGCCTGTCCATTTGTTGCTGAGAGGCTGGCATTGTTTGATCTGCAAAACCCTCCAGCCAGCTAGAACACCAAGAGCTTTTAAAGTGGGTAAGCCGTTATTTGTTTATTGGAGGCATGCCCGCAGCCGTAAAAGAAAGCCTTAAAGAAGAATCTCTTCTCGAAACACAACGTGTTCATCACCGCATCTTACAGGCTTATGAAAGCGATTTTGGAAAATATGCTAAACACACCCAACACAAATACCTACGCACCATTTTTCAAAAAGCTCCGACTCTTGTTTCCCAGATATTAAAATTTAAGAGGATTGACGAGGAGATAAGAGCCCGTGAATTAAAACCGGCGCTTGAACTTTTATGCCACGCAGGACTGCTTCAACGTGTTTTTGCCACGACAGCTGCAGGTCTTCCACTTCATGCACATATGAAAGAGGATCGTTATAAACTCCTTTATCTTGATGTTGGGCTGCTCCAAACAGCAACCAAAGTGGATGCAACCCATTTCTTTGATTCTAATATTTTACAAATCAATGCGGGAATGATCGCTGAGCAGTTTGTTGGACAGGAGCTTCTTGCTTGTGAGGTTCCTTATCAAAACACTCCTTTACTTTTCTGGGAAAGAGGTGATGGTGGACAAGCAGAAGTCGATTACGTCGTTTCAGTGAGATCCGATGTCGTTCCTGTGGAAGTCAAGGCGGGAGCAACCGGTTCCCTTCGTTCCATGCAAGAGTTTATAAAAGAAAAAAAAGGACGACTAGGGGTGCGTATTTCAGAACATCCGCTCTCGCTTTACAAGGAAGTTCTCTCGATTCCTCTGTACATGATGAGCTCCCTCGAGCGTTTGGTAACCAGCGTCAGATAAATAACACAAAAAATCAAGAAACGGGAGACATGGAACGGTCTTCGAACTTTTCCCTAGCGTGAGTTTGGCATCGTTCTTGGGGAAATGCTTCCTTTTGCGGCTTGATGATGTAAAGCTTCATCTTTCTGAATAAAACCTAAATACCCGTTTGTTATTCAACTGGTTGGAAATAAATAGAAAATTTTAGACGATTAATCAAGTGCACTTGAATAAAAAAGCGGATTTACTGTATTATTCAAGTATACAGAAATAATCTAAAAAACAGGCATAAAATAATGAATGAGAGAGGAGGCCACTATCAAACTCAACCCACGGACTATAAAGCGTTTATTCCTCAAAATTTACCACCGCAACCCGCTTTAGTGATAGGAGATGGCTTGAAGAAATTATTAGTCTTAGCGGAGCAAAAACTCGCTGAGCTAAATGGTATTGGATTTTCTCTTCCCAATCCTGATTTATTCATCATGATGGCGATAAAAAAAGAAGCTTTGTTAAGCTCACAAATCGAAGGCACACAAGCGACAATGACAGATATTTTAACTTATGAAACTTGGTCAGAAGTAGATAATCTTGACGATGTTCAGGAAGTCGTGAATTATATAAAAGCTCTTCATCATGGAATTGCTAGGCTCGATAAACTTTCTTTATGTATGAGGATCATTAAGGAATGTCACGAAATTCTTTTAAATTCTGTGCGAGGACATGAGAAAACTCCTGGAGAATTTCGAAAATCTCAAAACTGGATTGGACAGTCTCTAAAAAATGCCATTTTTGTGCCTCCGCCTCATACGCAAGTTCCAGAAATGATAGGTAACTTAGAAAAGTTTATTAACCAAGAGGATCCCCTTCCTCTTTTTGATAAAATGTGCTTTGATCCACTATCAATTTGAAACAATCCACCCATTTTTAGATGGGAATGGACGCATTGGTCGATTATTGATAGACTTATTTATTCACTGGAAAGGTCTTTTGCATAAGCCTTTGATATACACAAGTTTATTCTTTAAGCAAAATAGGCAAGAATACTTCGATCGTTTGATGATGATTCGAACAAGTGGAGACTTCGAGCAATGGGTAGAATTTTTTGTAAAGAGCATGATTTGGTCTGCTGAACATGCTATAGAAAAGATCAAACAAATCTTATTGCTTCAGGAAAGATTAAAACAGAAAATCTTAAAAGAGAAAAAAGCATCTCTCCGCAGTATTCAATTACTTGATATTCTTTTTAGTTCGCCTCTTACGACAATAAATGACATTGCTGAGAAGTTAGATCTCTCATTTCAAGCAGCTTCTGAACAAGCAAAACTCTTTTTAGGATTAGGTATTTTGGAAGAACTTACAGGGCAAAAGCGAAGCAGAAGATTTGCTTTTGCGCCATACCTTAAAATTGTAGAAGAATAAGTGCTGCAATAGCGTCCCAACAGTCCCAAAGATGAAGTTATGATATTTTAATGAATACCTTTCAATCAACTTGAAACATTGATAGAGATTTTAAGGATTAATAGAGATTCGATTCATAACAAGAAATACGGGAGTCCAGAGGGGGCCTTTGGCCCCTTTGGTGGGGTTTTTAGGGGCGAAGCCCCTAAACGGAGGAGGTGGGATTCGAACCCACGGTACGTTTATGGCGTACACACGCTTTCCAAGCGGGCGCCTTAAGCCACTCGGCCACCCCTCCAAAAACATGAGAGATCATAGTAGAAGTTTGGATAAGAGGCAATGGAAAATCGCGGTTGACCTAGAAAGGGTGGATCGATTAAGCTTGATTGCAAATTATGTCTAGATTGCTCTTTTATTTATTATTACTGCTGCCCTTTGGAATTTGGGCGGTGGAAAAATCCCATTATGTATTAGTGAGTGTAGCGCCGCACCGTTATTTTGTGGAGAGGATAGCGGGAGGTAGTGTTAAGGTAGGGTTGCTCGTCCCTGCGGGAGCAGATTCGCATACCTATGAGCCGACGCCGAAGCAGGTGCTGGAGGCGTGTAGAGCGGATGCATGGTTTATGCTTGGCGAGCAGTTTGAGAAGAGGGCAAGTGGGGTGATACGGGAGCGCAATCCGGGGATCCGCCTTGTAGATTTAAGGCAAGGGATTGATTTAATTCAGGAGAGTCATTGCCACCATTGTCAATGCACTGAGGGGGCAGATCCCCACATTTGGCTGAGTGTAAGGTTAGCAAAGAAGCAGGCGGAGACCATTGCGCATACATTAGAAGAATTGTATCCTGAGAATCGGGAGCGGTATGCTGAAAATCTTGAAACTTTTAAAAGTCAACTGGATCAATTGGATAAAGAGATGATGGCATTGTTTACAGAGCAGGCGCCGAAAGTGATTGTGGTCGGGCATCCGGCATATGCCTATTTTTGTCGTGATTATGGACTTAAGCAAGTTTCGATTGAGACAGAAGGGCGCGACCCATCACCGCAGCAGTTGACCAAGCTTTTAGAGAATTTGCGTAAAGAAAAAATCCAAACCATTTTTACTCAGCCTCAGTACAATGACAAAGGGGCAAAACTGATTGCAAAACAGTTAGGAATTAAGGTTGTGAAGATCGATCCTTATCCGAAGATTATCTGACTGCGATCCGTTGTATCGGCAAAAACTTTTCAGAGCCGTAGGGATTATGGAGCACGCGGTCAAATTCAAAGATGTCTCTTTTGCTTATCGTGACTCCTATGTATTGCGCAACGTGAATATTGAGATTGGCACGGGTGAATCTGTTGGGATTATTGGACCCAATGGGGGTGGCAAAACCACGCTTCTCAATCTCATCATGGGATTCATCACACCTACTGTCGGAACCATTGAAGTGTTTGGGCAATCTCCGGGAATACAGTCCAAAAAAATTGCTTATGTTCCTCAAAATTTACGTTTTGACCGACAATTTCCCATTTCTGTGATGGAATTAGTGTTAACGGGACGCTTAAGCCGACTGCCTTGGTATGGAGTTTACCGCAAAGAAGATAAAGAAGCAGCCTTAGCAGCATTGGAAAAGGTCAATTTAGCGGGGTTAAGTCAACGTTCTTTTGGAACGTTATCGGGGGGACAGATGCAAAGGGCCCTCATTGCTCGAGCTTTAGCGAGCGAGCCTTCATTATTACTTTTGGACGAACCGACTGCCAGTGTCGATTCTAAAGCGGAAGCAGATATTTATGAGCTGATTGCGAGTCTTCAAAAGAAATTGACGATTTTGATGGTGACGCATGATTTGAGGGCATCCATTGAGTACGTACAGAGGGTGATTTGCGTGCAAGGGACTGTTTTGCCATTAGACCGCAAGGATGTTTGCGAACATTTTGCATTGGGACTCTACCATCCTCGCTTAGTTCAAGTAGGCCAATCATGACATTTTGGGAAGCTCTACAAGTCAATCCTTTGCTTCTCTATGCTCTGATAGCGGGGCTTTTAGCCTCTGTAGTTAGCGGGATCATTGGCTCATATGTTGTTGTTAAAAGAATCACTTTCATCAGCGGAAGTATTTCTCATGCAGTATTAGGGGGGCTCGGTCTTTGTTTATGGCTTCAAAGAACTGTAGGTATAGAATGGATGTCACCGATATATGGCGCATTTGCTGCAGCCATAATTTCTGCACTCATTATGGGCTTTTTTCATCTCTATTACAAACAACGAGAGGATTCGGTGATTGCCGCAGTTTGGTCAGTTGGGATGGCTGTAGGGGTGATATTTATAGCGATGACCCCTGGTTTTAATGTTGAGCTTACCAATTTCTTGGTGGGAAACATTTTATGGGTGACTTCGGAAGATTTAAATTTCTTAGCGCTATTGGATATTCTTATTTTAGTAATCGTAGCCTGTCTTCACAAACGGTTTTTGGCGATCTGCTTTGATGAGGAGCAAGCCCAATTGCAAGGGCTGCCTGTTAAGGGTCTCTATATGCTTTTATTGATCTTAACAGCTATTTCGATTGTGCTTTTGATTCAGGTTGTCGGGGTCATCTAGTCATGGCAATGTTGACCATTCCTGCTGCGATTGCGAATCTTTATACTTCACGCCTCTCATTTATGATGGGGATAGGCGTTCTATTGAGTTCCATTTTTGTGGCTACAGGAACATTTTTAGCCTATCACCTTGACTGGCCGCTCGGAGCCACTATCGCCTTGCTTGCAGGTCTTGCCTATGTACTGGTGCTGCTTCTCCCCTATCAGACGCAAAGTGGCAGGCTGTAAATCTTCCGGACGTAATTTCCTTAAGGGGGGGCACTGTGGTACTACAAATCGCTTTTGCCATGGGGCATCTTGTGTGAAAAACACATCCTGTTGGGGGGTTAGATGGACTAGGCACATCTCCGACTAAAACAATTTTGGGGCGTTGTCTTTCAATCAAGGGATCTGGAATTGGGATCGCTGAGCTTAGAGCTTGCGTATAAGGGTGCGCTGGATTTTTAAACACTTCGCGAGCAGGACCTAGCTCCATCAATCTTCCCAAATACATGACAGCAATTCTATGAGCAAACCGTTGCATGACAGACAAGTCGTGACTAATCCATAGAAGGGTCAATTGTTTTTTATAGTGAAGTGAATTAAACAATTCTATGATCTGTTTTTGAATGGTGGCATCTAACGCTGATATTGGTTCATCGCAGACTAAGAATTCTGGATTAAGGGCAAGTGCGCGTGCAATGCTGATCCGTTGCCTCTGTCCACCACTAAATTCATGAGGATATTTATTCGTACAATCAGGTTCTAAACCTACTTGCATAAGAAGTTCTCGAACTCTTTTTGCCTTATCCTGTCCTGAAGCTATTCCATGGATTGTAAAAGGTTCCCCAAGGATTTGTCCAACATTCATCATCGGGTTTAAAGAACTAAAAGGATCTTGAAAAATGATTTGGATTTTTTTGCGCAATTCTTTTGTCGGTTTATCGATCACTTTTCCATCGTATAGAATAGTTCCGGACGTGGGTTTAACAAGATGTACAAGGCATCTTCCCAAGGTAGATTTTCCACAGCCACTTTCCCCTGCCAAACCCAAAATTTCCCCCCTATAGATAGTCATAGAAAGATCGTTAATGGCAAAGACTTGTTGATCTTTTGTAGGGAAATGTTTGATCAAGTTATGAATTTCAACTAACGGAATCATGATGAAGCCCTGGCGCTCTCGATCAGCATTCGTGTATAAGGATGTTGCGGGTCTGTAAAAATTTTCTCTACGGAAGCTGCCTCCACAATATGACCTGATTTCATCACCAAAACTCGATCAGCGTAGCCTGCAACAACTCCTAGATCATGAGTGATCAAAAGAAGGGCTGTTCCTATCTCCTTTTGCAAAGACTTTATCAATTCCAAAATTTGTCTTTGAATAGTGGGATCTAACGCGGTTGTGGGTTCGTCGGCAATCAGAAGAGAGGGTCGATTAGCGATTGCAATGGCGATCAAAATCCTTTGTCGCATGCCTCCACTGAATTGGTAAGGATATTCCTCAAACCGTCTGTGAGAATCAGGAATTCCCACGGCGGTAAGCAACTCTTTACCTTTATGGATCAATTCTTGCGCATTTAAAGCGTGATGGGCAGCGAGCCCCTCAATAAGTTGGTAGCCGATTTTCATCGTAGGATTCAAAGCAGTTAGAGGTTCTTGAAAAATAATCCCAATCTGTCTTCCTCGGACCATTCTCAATTGAGCTGTATCCATTGTTAAAATATTTTGAGAGTTGAAGAGTACTTCACCGGCAACTTTACTAGTTTGCGCAGGCAAAAGTTTTAGCAGCGATAAAGCTGTAGCGCTTTTTCCTGATCCTGATTCCCCGACAAGCGCAACTATTTCCCCGGGCATAATGTCAAATGTTATCCCTTTCACCGCTTGAAAATTACCCAGTTGTACTCTGAGATCTTTAACCTGAAGGAGTGTCATCCTCTTTCTCCAAAAGCTTCCCTGAGACCTTCTCCGACGAAATTGAAGGCTAACATCGTCAAGCTAATAAAGAGGGAAGGAAAAAAAATACGCCAAGGATAATACTTGAGTGCTGGCAACCCTTCATTGGCCATGGTTCCCCAACTTGCAATGGGGGCTTGCACACCCAACCCTAAAAAACTCAAAAATGCCTCCACGAAAATGGCCGCAGGAATTGTTAACGTTAACGTAATTATGATAGGTCCTAAAGCATTAGGCAACAAATGCAGAAATAATATTCGAGTCGAGGACGCGCCCAAAGCTGTCGCTGCTAAAATAAACTCTTGTTGCTTAAGTTGGAGGATTTGTCCTCTTACGATCCTGGCCATCGTGATCCATCCTGTCAATGTCATTGCGACAATAATCGTGATCAAACCAGGCCCCATCACCACCATTAATAAAATAACGAGAAGCAGATAAGGAAGGGCGTATAGGATATCTGCGGTTCGCATCATGCACTCATCGACTTTTCCGCCAGCATAAGCTGCGGCCCCTCCCCATACCATTCCGATGAAACAATCGACCATCCCAGCAGCAATTCCAACCATTAGAGAAATTCTGGCCCCATACCAAATGCGGGTGAAAAGATCACGTCCTAGGTCATCTGTTCCAAACCAGTGTTGTAGAGAGGGTGGTTGGTTTTTCATACCTAATTGAATATCGTAATAAGTATACCCGCATAGTGTAGGGCCGATCATCGCCATCATGGCTAACACAGTAAGAAATATCAAACCAATCATAGCAGACCGTTTCTTTTGAAAACTGATCCATGCCGTTTTCCATACGCTCACGGTGAATTCTCCTTGGTGCGTGGATCAAGTACGCCATATAGAATATCGACCAAGAACATACAAGAGAGCAAAATCATACTATAAAATACTGTTAATCCCATGATTACCGTATAGTCACGATTGCTGATTGAATGGACAAACCATTGTCCGAGACCAGGGATACTAAAAATTTTCTCGATCACAAAACTGCCGGTCAAAATGTTCGCGGTAAGTTGTCCAAAGTAACCTAAAAGGGGTAGCATTGCATTGCGGAAAACATGTCTAATTAAAATCGTTTTCTCTTTTAAGCCTTTAGCTCGTGCAGTTTTAATATAATCTTGCTGCAATACATTTAAGACTGACATTCGAACATATCTGGCAATAAAGGCAAGTGGCATAGCAGCTAAAGCCAACGCTGGCAGAACGGTTTGAATAAATGTTCCCCAACGGGCAATCGGGAACCATCCTAATTTGAATGCCAAGGAATATTGCAAAAAAGAAGCCAAAATAAAACTTGGCACAGAAAGTCCTAGTGAAGCCGCAATTAGGATCGCTTTATCCTGCCATCTGTTTTTGTAAATGGCTGCAAATGTCCCCAACAACACTCCAATACTGATCGAAAGAGTCAAAGCTTCAAGTCCTAAAACTGCTGATATAGGAAAACCATCCTTAATAATGCTGTTCACGGAACGGCCTTTATAAATAAATGAGGGCCCAAAATTCCATTGCATTATGCTTTTGAGATATCTAACGTATTGTTCATACCAGGGATCATTTAAACCGTAATGATCCATTAAGGCTGTATGGATTTCTTTAGGGAGTGCCTGTTCTTGGGTAAAGGGATCTCCAGGGACAGCCTTCATCAGCACAAATGTAAGGGTGACAACGACCCAAAGGGTCATTAATAGGAAAAATAACTTTCTTAGATAATAGGTCATAAACTCGACTTTGTACAATTTTTGCCGTTGTCTGCGGAGAGAAGCAAACTGCGGCGTAATAAATTTTTAAGGAAGATGTATTTTTACCCTTTCAAAAAATTTATTTAGCTGCGGGAAGCTTCTCTCCGAAAACGATGACAAAAATTGTACAAAGTCGAGATACCTAATTACGGTTTGATCTCTGCATTCTTAAAATCTAGGTATCCCAAATCTGAGAAATAAATCCCATTAACTTTTGGGGATTTTGCATAAGTAAATGTCGAATAAAAGAGAGGGATGACGGGCATCTCTTGCAAAAGCAACTTTTCAGCTCCGCTCAATGTCTCTCTTCTTTTTTCCGGGTCAGAGATCCAAGCAGATTGATCTAGTAATTCTACATATTTTGAATTTTCCCATCCGGTCTGGTTCGTAGAATTATCCTTATTTTTAAACACTTCTAAAAAATTAATCGGATCTTGAAAGTCTGCAAACCAAGAACCGAGCGCCATTTGATAGGATCTGTTTTTGACTTGCTCAGAGATAAATTTGCTTTCTCCACCTTGAAGCTGAACATCGATTCCAAAAGCATTATTCCATTGCTGCTGAACAGTTTGTGCGATTTTATGACCTCTTTCACTTTGAGAATAAGACAACGTTATTGGAGGCAACTCTTTTTTTGAAATTCCCATTTCTTTTAAAGCCAGATTAAATTGCTCACCCGCTTTTTGAATATCGGCATCGGTAATAACCTCAGGCTGCTTCAATCCAAAAGAAGGGGGAACAATTCCGAGCGCCGGTTTTTGGTTACCTTGAGAAACATGGTCTACGATATCTTGTCTATTGAGAGCCATACCAAAAGCAAGGCGCATATTCTTATTATTGAAAGGGGGTTTTTCAGTATTGAGACGGAACCAATAAGTTCCTGCAGCAGAAATTGTTTGCAAAAGCCCTTCTTTTTTGAGCGTAGGGATGGCATCCGGTGGGATCACGCACATGGGTGATCCAGTCCAATCTAATTCCCCTTTCTCCATCATGTGTAGAGCGGTATTCTCATCAAGCTGCATGATAGTGATTTTATCTAAGGCTATCTTCTCTTGATCCCAATAATTTGCGTTTTTGATCCCGTTTAATTCATGATACCTTGTCCAGCTCTCAAGTTTAAAGGGACCGTTAGATACCCATGATGAGGGATCTGATCCCACAGAAGTTTCTTTTGAGTGACGCCAAGAGGCATGCACAGGGAAATAGAAATGGGAAGCGACAAGTTCCTGAAAGAAAGGAACGGGGTTCTCCAATTCAACGACAAGCGTTTTTGGGTCGGTTGCATAGATGGCTACATTCTCTAATGAACCGCTCCCCTGCTTAGCTGCACGAGCTCCCTTAATTGCGAAAAGTTGATAGGCATTTGGAGCTGGAAAATGAGGATCTAGCATACTTTTCCAGGACTCTTCAAAATCTTTGGCTGTGACAGGATCTCCATTTGACCACTCAGCATCGCGAAGTTTGAATGTGTAGGTTTTTAGGTCGGATGAAGATACCACAGATTCTGCAGCAGCAGGTTCAATTTTTCCCTCAGGGCCTACTCGTGTTAATCCTTCAAAGAACATGTGCATAATAGTGGCGGTGGGAACATCTCGCGCCTGACGGGGATCCAAACTCGAAGCATCCTGTTCGGTGCTTATTCTCAAAGTTTTACTAGATGTTGAGGATGAACTGCATCCTACAAGTAAGCAGGCAGCAGCAAGATAAACAATAAATTTCATAAGTGACCGAGGGCTTGAATGAATAGTGATTAGCCTATTTGATTAGAGCATATTTTTCAATTCTCAAATTAATATTTGATAGCTAAGCTCGACTTTGTACAATTTTTGCCCTTGTCTTCGGAGAGAAACTTCCCGCAACTATAAATTTCTCGAAAGGGGTAAAAATTGTACAAAGTCGAGCTAAACAAATACCGAATTGATGTATAGTATTAGCGAAAATGTAAGAGGGTGCATATGAGGACAATATTAAACCTTTTCGGACGCTCTCCCTTTGCGCCGATGCTTACGCACATGGACATCGTTTCAGCGTGCGTTCAATCCCTGCCGCCGTTTTTTGAAGCCCTCTATCAACGAGATTACGCTGCCATGGAAAAAAAGGCGGAAGAGATCGCGACTTTAGAACACAAGGCAGATCTAACCAAAAACGACATTCGCAATAATCTTCCGAAGAGTTTATTTTTAGCAATCGACCGTAGCTACATTCTCGAAATATTAGCTCTTCAAGATAGCATTGCCGATAAAACTGAAGATATCGCTGTTTTGACAACACTCAAGCAATTGGAGATGTATGCTCCTTTTAAAGAAGACTTTGATCGCTTTTTGGTAAAAAATATCGAAACATTTAATGGCGCGAAAGCGATCATTTATGAACTTCATCAACTTCTTGAATCCTCCTTTGGGGGAAATGAAGCAGAAAAAGTGCGAAGCATGGTTGACGATGTTGCATTTCATGAACATGAAGCTGATCTGATTCAGCGGAGTTTACTTAAAAAATTATTTAGCATTGAAAACGAAAAAGACATGCATTTTAGCACTTTTTTGCTTTGGCAAAAGATTTTTCAGGCAGTTGGCGATATTTCGAACCTTTCTGAAAAATTAGGCTTTCGAGTGCGGATGACTTTAGACTTAAAACCTTGATTGACCGACTCCATAGGCAATCTGGGTATAAAATAGGAGTGTGATGGATCCTAGTTATGTGTTGATCGGAATTATTCTAATTTCCGGCTTTTATTTAGCTTGGAACATAGGGGCCAATGATGTTGCCAATGCGATGGGAACATCCGTTGGATCGGGGGCATTGACCTTGCGTAGAGCCCTTGTTGTCGCCGCTATTTTTGAGTTTTCTGGAGCCTTTTTCTTTGGATCCCACGTTTCTGAGACAATGCAAAGTGGGATTATTAAAACGGAAATGTTTGCACAATCTCCTTTGACCCTTGTTTATGGGATGCTGTCGGCATTAATCGCTTCGGGCATATGGCTTCAAATTGCATCTTATTACGGCTGGCCTGTTTCGACGACACACTCCATCGTCGGAGCAATTGTTGGATTTGGCCTAATGGCGATTGGGATTGAAGCAGTGTATTGGGATCATCTCGCTTACATAGTTGCAAGTTGGATTTTATCCCCTCTTTTTGGAGGATTCATCGCCTATCTCATTTTTTCGATTTTGAGACAGCGTATCTTTTTCCAGCCAGATCCTGTTGCGTCAGCAAAAGCGATCATGCCTTGGCTTGTGTTCGTGGTGTTCACAATCATGAGTCTTATACTTTTATACCACGGCTTAAGCAGTTTGAGATTGGCTTTTGATTTTATTCATTCATTGATGATCAGCCTGCTGATCGGTGCCTTCTCGGCCTTGATATGCTCTTTGATTGTCCGACGCATAAAAGGACCCGATGTTCAAACGATGGAAAATCGTTCCGCGCATCCTGAAGTAGTGGCAGATTTAGACAAGGCTAAAAAGCATTTACAAAAGATCCAAAGTGCATCATCAGGAGCGCTCCGTTTTCAGCTCACCTCTTTGATTCAGGAAATGGAAACGATTTCCACTCAAGCGACCCATCCAGATAGTTATGAGGCGACCCGCAATGAATTCGCGGTAATTGAAAAGATGTTTGGATATTTGCAGATTATGAGTGCTTGCTTGATGGCTTTTGCTCATGGAGCCAATGACGTAGCTAACGCGATTGGCCCCCTTTCAGCGGCTTTAACAGTGTTGAGAACAGGCTTTATCACTGAAGAGACAGCTGTCCCTACATGGACATTGGCTCTAGGTGGTGCCGGTATTGTGATTGGTTTAGCGACGTGGGGTTGGAGAGTCATTGATACGATAGGGAAAAAAATTACCGAACTCACACCTACTCGGGGATTTGCGGCGGAATTTGGAGCTGCGACTACAATTCTTATTGCATCCCGTTTTGGAATGCCAATTTCGACTACTCATACTCTTGTAGGGGCTGTTCTGGGAGTTGGCCTTGCGCGTGGTTTGGAAGCTTTAAATCTTTCGATGACCCGCGACATTATTGTTTCTTGGATTGTTACAGTCCCTGCAGGCGCTCTTCTAACCTGCGCCATCTTTTACGCCTTCGGCTTAATCTATTGATCAGCTTGAATGTATTGCGCCAAAAATGCTCACGTGTCAATGTATAGCATATTTAGAGTTCCTATTTGCCGTATAAATAATCATCATGATGTGTACTTACATAATACCAAAACCATTAACTTGTCTCAATTTCTGAAAGAAGCAACTAGGGTTTTAAATACTGCTGAGTTTGGGGTCGAGGGCGTCGCGGAGAGCGTCGCCAACAAGGGCGATAGCGACAAGAAGGATGGTAAGCAAAATTGCAGGAGGCCAAAGAAGATAAGCTTCGCCTGGAAATGCAGAGCGTCCTTCATCCATAAGCACTCCCCATGAGCAGGAGTTTTCTTCCCCAAGACCTAAAAAGGATAGACCCGCTTCTGTAGAAATCGCTCCCATGATCGCAAAAGGCATTAAGGTCAACAAAGGGGGAATAGCGTTTGGAAGAAGTTGGAGGAACATAATCCTTTGGTCGCCAAAACCAAGAGACTTGCAAGCCTCTACATAGGGTAAGTTCCTTTGCTTGAAAAATTCTCCCCGCACATAACGACTAAAACCAGGCCAACCAAAAATCCCTATGACCCCAATGACTAGAAATACCGATTTGGTTTGGGTCAAAGCCACAACCATTAATAACATAAAGAAGACAGGCATCGATTCCCATATTTCCAATAGCCGACAAACTATAATGTCGAAACTACCTCCATAATAGCCTGCAAAGGCTCCAATGGGAATCCCAATTAAATAAGCAAGCGCGACTGAGGCAATCCCAACAACCAAAGAGATACGAGTTCCAAATATTAGTGCCGACATGAGATCTTTTCGATTGATCCGCGTTAGATCCCACCAAGGCAAATAAGCATTTAGGGCTTGCTGTCCACCAGCGTTGTCTTCCCAATGGAAAGTACGCACAAGGGGCATGAGAATAAAAGTGACCAATCCCTCTTGTTGCTGAAGCCATCTGTTTCTTTGTTCAATTGTTTTTAGCCGTGCTTTTGCACTTAAATCATTCGGATTGGATTTTAAACGATCCTGGTAACTCTCTTTAAGATCTTCATAGAGGTTTTGATTTTGAATCCAAAGAATCGGTGGGGATTCGATCCTTTGAATTTTTTCAGGGTCTGTTTCTTTTAAAATAAGCTCCTCTAATTCTTCTGTGGATGGAACTTTCTGCTGTTTAACAAGCAGCTCACTCCGTTTTATTGGCAAATTCTGCGCAAGCCACCTTTGGAGGGCTAAGTTACTATAAGCTTTGAAGTAAGGTTTAAGATTTTCGTACTGCTCTTTCCATACTATATTTTGTGTAACGAGATTTAATTTGGCGTAGTCGTTCATATATTTAAGATCAAAATCCCAATCTTTTTGATCAGGCTTGTTTTTTTTTAAGGCAACCTCCCGCTGCTTGTTGAGCAGAGAATCACTTTCAGGATCTTCAATAGGGAAAAAGAAAAATTTGATAAAGAGCAGACATTGCACGAAAATGATGAGTCCACACATACATTTCTGAAAGTTTCGATGTTTTCTCAAACCGATCAAAGCAAGCAGAAATGTAGGAAAAGTAAAGATCATGATATTAAAAAAAATATCAATCCCTTTTGTGTAGAAGCCAGTGAAAAACAAATACCTAAATAATGGAAAATACCAAACTCCATCATAATGAACGGCGATCGGTTTACTCGATGCTAGAAATGGGGCGTAGATTGCCACCAATGCAAATGCAACCACAACCCAAAGGGAAAAATAACCTAAGGGATGACTCCTAAACGCCCTCCAAACTTTGGTCCAATAAGTATCATGATAAGTATTATTTTGTGGTTGCATGTTACTCCAAAGTAACTCTTGGATCAAGAAGTGTGTAAGCGATATCAGCGATCAAATAACCGAACAATGTCAAAAACGATCCAGCCAAAGCTGAAAACATCACGACATTGTAATCTCTATTCAAAATGGCATCGTAGAAAAACTTTCCGAATCCATTGATTTGGAACAACGTTTCAACAATAAGTGAGCCTCCTAGGACAATCCCAAGCGATCCGGCTATTGAAGTTACAATAGTAATTCCTGCATTCCGTCCCACATGTCGAAACATAATTGTTCCGGAAGGAACACCCTTTGCTTTTGCGGTGCGCACATAATCTTGTCTCAGCACTTCCAAAATGGCAGTCCTCGAAAGGCGTGATTGTGCTGCAAGACTGCCATAAATAATGCAGGTTATGGGAAGGATCAGGTGCAAAATCGTATTCATCAATTTTTGGCTGCTTGTCAATTGGCTGTAGACGCTTTCTGGACTTGTAAATCCACTTGTGGGAATCGGAATGTCGGTAAATGGGAAATTATTATTTAGCGCAACTTTCGCGATCAAAAAAGGTGCCACGACAAATACTGGAATCGCATACAAGATCAAGAAAGTCAAATTCAATGTGTAATCGGGCCAACGAGCTTGGTTATAAGCCATGATCATTCCAAAGATCTGACAAAAGAAAAACGTCAGAATCAATGGGGTGAGCGACAGGGTGAGCGAGTATTTAAAGCGGCGCACGACCTCACTCGTGACTGTTTTATTGGGATCGTTGCGCATCACCCCGAAATTTAACGTCAAAACCCGGCTCATGTACTTGACAAAGCGTGTCTCGGCCAAAAGGATTTTAATTTTTCCAAAGCTGTCGGGTTGAAAGTTTCGTTTCTTCCAGTTTTTTTCATACCACTTATTCAAGGTTGTAAGCTTTTTTTGCACCTCCTCAGGAGGATCTGTCGGCAAAATAACGTTGGTATATAAAAGCTCGTTATCACGGGAAATTTCGGTATTGATTGAACGTTCTTGAGTTGTTAAATTTGGATTGATAATCGCCATCCGTGCTCCACCCCTGATAAATCCACGTACAGCAATGCGTAATGATTCAGGATCGGTAGTGGGATCATTCATAATCGTGTGCAGAAGGGGCATGACAAAGCGAGCTTCATCGCCAAAAGCGATTCTAGTTTTATCAAAGTCCTTGAAATTCATTTCCTCCGGATCTTGAGAAGAATAGCGTTTATGCTCTAATTGCCAAATCGTTGCCTTCACTTCATCTAGAGTGGTCCAAGGTCTCAAATTAAACAAGATTGGCAGCGTTAAACCATAAAATTCCCGAAATTGCAAATACCGATCTTCGGTAGTCGCCCCCGCCGACTGCGCTTCACTCCGTGTCGCTTGTCCCCCTTCGGAAACATTGGTAACGCTGGTTGGCTCTCCGGGAGCTAGATTAACAATGACAAAATTGACAAGAATGATGAAAAATAATGTGATCGGCAACAAAATCAAACGTCTTAAAAAATAATTCCACATCTTTTGCTCTTAAAAGCTTTGGATCTCGACTTTGTACAATTTTTGTCATCGGCTTCGAGAGAGAAGCAAACTGCAGCGTAATAAAATTTGAAAGAAGAGGTATTTTTACTTCTTCCAAGAAATTTATTTAGCTGCGGGAAGCTTCTCTCTCGAAGCCGATGGCAAAAATTGTACAAAGTTCGAGTGGATAGTAAGGCAAAGGAATGTTTTAGAAAAGAAATTACTTTGTTCTTTCAAGCATTAATTTGGCTTGATTTTCATCGATCACAACGAAACGGTTGAGAGTCTTTTCGTAACAATAAACGTCTGCTTGGGCAATATCAAACCACCATCCATGCACTCTCAATATTCCATTTTTAACCCGTTCATTGATGAACGGATAACTCATAATATGTTCCATCTGCTGCAGTACATTTACCTGTGATACTTGATTGTGCTCAGCGAGTTTAGGATCGAGGATAAGCCCTTTACGGACCTTGTGCAACGATTCAATCCCATATTTAAGCCACAACTTAAGGTGTGGACAACATTGATAATCCGACCCATTTATCAGAGCATTTATCGCCCCACATTCGGAATGGCCACAAACGATGACATCTGAGACATTTAATGTGAATATAGCAAATTCAATAACAGCCTGAGCGCTGTTATCTTCAATGATTGTGGAAGACGGGGGCACAAGATTTCCAACATTCCTAAGAACAAACAGATCGCCAGGATTTGTAGAAGCAAATAAGTTAGGAACTACCCTGCTATCGGAACAAGCGATAAATAGTGTATTAGGCTTTTGCCCTAAGGCCAATTTAGCAAAAAGGGAGCGTCTTTCTTCCGTCAAATTATGTCTAAATTCAACAATCCCTTCGATAAGTTTTTTCATAGCATTAGACTTTTTTTACTTTAATTGTTATAATACTATACTTTAATTAATAACCTAAAAAGGGATTTTATGGCAGAAGGAATCTATTCTTTAACAATCGATGTATTATCAAAAAAGATTGATAGTAGTGTTAAAGGTCCTTTTGATGCAAATACTTTAGCTCCTTCCAAGGCTTATAAGGAGGTGGGAGCTCGTATTTTAAATTTTATATCGATGTGGCCGGGGGTTGCAATCCATAGTTTGGATCTTGCTTGCGGATTAACTGCTGGAACCCTTTCGATCGTTACTTTAGGTCTATCTCGAAGGATCAACAAACTTTCAGCCGAATTTTTTAATAGTTCAAGAAATTTAACGGCTGATTTTTTCGCGGGGATTATTAAAACGATTAACCCAGAAGCTGATGGTTTAAAAGATAAAGATAACAGTGAATTTATAGAGGGGAATAATCAAAGTCAATATGTTGAAACTGGATCTTGCGCAAAAGAAGCTGTAAATTTTTTTAAAAGCGGTGAAAGCATGACTAGAAGTCCTAAATTTTGGGTTCGTCATGGAGTGTCAAGAATCGTTTATACATTTTCAATTATCACCTTTACAATCGCTAGGGTTATCGATTTTGCGATCGGTATCATTATGGGTATAGGAGCTGTTGTCTGTGGTGGAAAAAATAAGAAGCTTAATGAAGGTGCTTACAGGCACTTAAAAATTACAGCTTTAGTTGCAGATATTGTTGAGTGTATTCGTAAGATCATTAATCCTCGGTCGATCTCAGGCTTTCCTCGTGTTAATCAATATGACTGGATTGCTTAATGCATGGAATTCATTCATACTACTTATCAACCTGGTGATACGATCGCAGCTGTTGCAACTCCACCTGGAGAAGGCGGGGTTGCCATCATTAGAATATCGGGAAATCGCGCATTGGAGATAGCCTCAAGCATCTTCGATGGCCCGGTTCATCAGTACAAAAGTCACACGGTTCATTATGGCAAAGTCGTTTGTCCGTTAGGCAAACATATAGATGATGTTTTACTCATCCCCATGTTAGGCAGCCGTTCTTACACCGGCGAAGATACTGTAGAAATCTGCTGTCACGGCGGTAGTCTTGTCACAAGACAGGTGCTCGAAACAATCCTCCAAGCTGGAGCACGAGCTGCTCAACCTGGAGAATTTACTTTTAAAGCTTTTATAAACGATACACGCCCATCGGCCACCGATCTTGATCCCGTGGGCATAGGCGCGCTGCGCGAAATCCAGTCCTTTGTCATTGTCGGGAATCCCCGCGCATTTGCCGAACCCCAACGCCAGCCGCCTGCAGGGCCCGGAACGTCGCCTCCTGCTCGACGACGGTCTGTTTGTAAGGCTCGTTCACGAGATCGGCGCCGACCACGACGTTTTCCGCGCGCGCCGAAGCGGGCGCGGTCGCAATCAGCGATAGGCTCGCGCACAGACCGGCGACGGCGGCATGTTTCATCACTTGGGATACCCATCTCGACCGCCGCTCCGATCTTGCCGGCCGGCATTCGCTCACAGCACCACCCGAAGTAGACAGCAATATAACATA
>CAVPVT010000049.1:0-13544 GCA_963709145.1 Parachlamydiales bacterium | reverse complement strand
TTTTTTTTGTTCAACCGTTGCGTATTGCTGGGCCGAACGGCGATTCCTTCAGTTGCCGACCGTCCGGCATCCGGCCGGCCGCGCCACGTAACCGTAGAGCAGCGTGAAAACCTCCGAAGCGGACAGCGTATAGCCGATTCTGCGTGGAAGTCGATCTCGTCGCCGACGTCCGAGGCGACCGCCTTGAGGATGAGCCACGTAGAACTTGCGGGCCGCGCCGGGTCGCGGTAGAGCTCACCACCTCCAGACGCCGTGATAAACTGCGCGTGGGGAAGCGCTCGATGAAGCAACCACGTCTCAAAAGGGACCCTGCTCACGTCTGCAGATGTATACTACGCCCACCAGTTATGCAAGTTTTCGCGATACTTCCCACAGCCGGATAGGTCACGCGGATGGCGGATCCCCAGCCTAAACAGTTTCTTTCGCTGGAGCAGGAGTGCCGATCCTGATCCACTCACTGCGGGCGTTTGCCGCGGATTTTTGCCGAGAGTGACGTCGATTGTGGTGGCGGTGCGGAAGCCCGAGGTGGAACGGGTCCAGGCGCCAGTCTTTATAATGTTTAAAATCATTGAAACTTAATGTTTATAAATTATTTTTGTTTTTCGTGAATGAATTTTACGGCACTTTGGGTATCTAATTCCTTAGAGAATCCATAATGTTAACTTTATTTTCCCTGTCAGATTTGCCACAAACAAGATAAGAGGATTTATAGCCTCTTAAGCTTTTTGTCATGATAGATGTCTAGGGCATCCAAACATGTGAGTAAGTTAATTATTTCACCCTCATTTTCTAATTGAAAAGCAATTTCTGCCACTATGGACCACCTCCAGAGTAAGCTCCAAGATGGTAAGGACCTTCTTTTTGAATGGATCGAATAGCCTCGATATAATGATTTACTGCTTCCTTCAAATTCTTATAAAGCGGTTGATCGGGTTTGTCTAAACCCTGCGCTTGTAATCCATAAAGTGGAAAATCATTCCCTCATGCTTTCGCTAATTCTATAAAACTCGAAGCCCTTCCATCAATGCCATGGATACAGTATAAAGGATAATGAGACCCCTGAGGTTGTAGAGGAATGATCCACAGGATGAACTAGGTGGCGCAATTTTGGGTTTTTCTTTAGCATCGAGAATAGTAAAAATATGTTCTTCAATCTATTTAGAAAGCTTTAGCACATTGGGATTTTCAAAAGCCATTGTAGAAGGAAACGTATAGATGTCACCCATATTGGCTTGAATTGTCTTACGTAATTCAAGCGCCATTAAGAAATGAATCCCTGTCTCAAAGAAATTTTGCTCAGGTTTAAAGAGCTTAGCCCTAGATTTCCCCAGCAAGCCGTTGTAGATATTCGATTAAGATGTTTCTTCTTTCCGATGGGATAGCGTTGAGTCAAGCGTTGGAGAAGAATAGTTTCTTGAGATAATTTTGAAGTTAACTCATTTTGTTGCAGACCCTTGCTGCGGAGGGGCTAACATCCAATTCACTTTGGCAACAGACATGTGAGGTTTGTTTTGTGAAAGAGGCGAATTCGAAAGCTCCGAGGGAATCCCCTCATCAGGCCTTAAAGCGAAAAAGCCTCCCGCTCGATGGCGTTCCGTTGAGCTGTGTCACTGCCCAGCCAGCCTCAGCCCCATCGTCCCCGACTAATTAGACATAGCTGGCAATACCTGCTCTTGGCAAGAAAGCTAAGGCGTCCCATATAGGCATTCATTACGACGTGGTACTGTACTGAAGAACCTAACATAGAAGAAATAGAAGAAAATGGAGCAAAGAAATGTGACCGGCTTATTTAAAAAACGTTAATATAAAATATCAGCTCCCCTGGATTAGAGGCGATAGTGCTATATCAAACTTGCTGCCAGTTGTTAGAAGATGGAAATTGCAGTCGTGAATAACGCCTGCAGCATGAATGATTCCTTTTAATTCGGGCCATTGTTTTCGTAAATTTTTCATCAGGTGATCAACAGCTTGACTTTGGGAGACATCTTGAGCAATCGTCTCAACTGTTGCGTTCAGGTGGGTTGATTTGTGAGGTTCTTCTGCTAGCTAAAACCAGATGTTTGGCCCCCTGTTTTGCAAGCCATTCAGCCACTTTAAGCCCCAGGCCCCCCAAGCCCACCTGTAATTAAATAACTGCCTACAGGAGCTAGAATTTAATCGTGTTTAACCTCATAGCGAGATTGAAGCTGTATAAATCTAGGAACAGAACGTATACCTTGTTGATAAGCGACTTGTTTTTCCTGATCAGTGGCTAGGAGCTCCTGTACAGGAAGTTTTTCGTTCGGTGCAAGATCGATATGGTGACAGTCAAGATTAGGCATCTCTGGTTTGGAGATGTGTTGAGAAAAGCCATTGAAGATATCACATCATGCAGCTGGGTGGTAGGCCCTATGAGTTAATTAGTAGGGTAATAAAGTAAAGGCTAGGTTTAAACAGCAAGATCGCCGAGGGTTTTAACGAAGGTAAGTGCATGTTTTAATGAATTTCTTTCAGGAGCAAACCACAAGAAATCTGCTGCGGGATCATTTTTCATCACTTCTGTTGCAGCTTGGTCTGGTTTAACTGTTGTGAACTGCAGTCCATGAATTCTTGTCTGTCCTAATGAGAGACTGTGCCGCCCATGAGGATTGGCTAATTGCCTTTCAGTTTTTTCCAAAGGCTTTGGTATCCACGAATTCTTCATATAGCCAATCGATTTCTTTTTAAAGGTTAAGTCTTTTAAAGATTTGTTAGGGGCTGGACGCGAAGTAAAATTAACAACTTGGCCAGTCGGATAACCCTGTGCATTAAGCAATGTAAAATCGATGGAAGCAAACCCCTCTGCTTTTGAACGAATGCTGGCATGAAGCCAAACAGGGTCGTCTAAGCTTTCAATATAAGATAATTTCTCAATTCCGAAAGGAATAGATAAAACATTATCACTGGATTCTTGTTTGAGAAAAAAACCGAATACAGTTTGAAAACAACTATCGATAAAGCCCGGATACAAAATATATCCCTGCTCTTCTTCTTTACCCGATGATAACGAAGCTGACTTAGCCATTCATTTTCGCCACATAGACTTTCTCAATCCAGCGGAAATGAGGGCCTAAAGATAGTTCTAGCTTTTGCGTAAATTGATAAATTTCATCTTTTGAAGGGATTCCAAATGGCATCTGGCTTGAATGTTGGAAAGGCTCTCCTTCTCCTGCGGCAAAAAGGGTTTTTCTTCACTGATAAATCCTTGGATATGCGTTGTCCAAAATCTATTTCGCCTTTTGACCGACTCACGATTTCAAAACGTCTTTGCCCCTTTTCTAGCAAATAATTCATTTGAACTAGATTTGTTTGTCCAGTGGGCACAATCAACGGTTTGACAAACTCAATATTTTGCAATTCATAAGATTCTTTTTTCGTTTAACCGGGTTTTAGCAGCCGATAAATTGTGAGAAAAGATATAACGGCACCAGCAACCACCGGGACTTGGTAAATCAGATGATCGTTAATAAAATCGGGCCATTTTGAATTGATTTTGGTTTCAAAAATGGTTCCTTCAAAAACGGTGAGTTGATTGGACGGATCAGAAAAGGATGACGTTTTGCAGATTCAAGGTCTATATGTGGAGGAATTTTGTTTTTTAATAAATAGATGAGCCCAATAGTACTCTTGTTGGAAAGGATAGGTTGGTAAGGATACTTTTTTCGGCTATAAGATGCATCAAAGGCCTTCCAATCGATTAAAGCCCCATTTAAGTAAAGTTGGCCAAGGGTTTGCACGAGTTCTTTCCAATCGCTTTGAGCTGAAATGACTAAGGTCTCTTTAGGTATGTTCCAGGTATGTTTATGTGGTTTCCAATAGTCAGCGTTTAAGCCTTCTTTACGTACGACTTGTCCAGTCCAACTCGATATGAATCCTATTTTAGGCTCATGGTAGGATGCGTTTTTGGCAATTTCATCTAATGGATCCTTGGATCCGATCATCTTTAAACCTTCTTCTAAATCGATTATTCCAGCAGCAATTGCAGCAATGTAATCGCCAATGCCTTCGCCTGTGACGTAATCTGGGCTAATTCCCCAACTTTTCCATAATTCAAAAAGAGCATATTCATAGAGACCTGCTTCGTTCCATCGCTTCTTTAAAGACAGACGAAGTTTCCATCAACTCTGATTCTCTATAGATTTACCCGAAAAATAAAGGTAATTTTTGGAGGTTTCGCGGTGTTTGGCCTGATCAAATAATCACCCGTTCGCAAACGCTTCAGCAAGTCTTCTTTTGTTTGGGCAACAACAGTAAGGCGATGGGAAAAATGAGCTCTTCCTGTATTGGCTGTAAATGCAATGTCAGCTAAATCTTCTTCCGGCAGTCGATCTATATAAGATTAATCAGTTGGTCTAAGGCAACCTGGGTTTTAGCTGACAGAGTCAAGATATGCCAAGGACGGTCTAAGCATTTTTCCTATATTCGATTACCGGTGGCTTCTGCAATGATAGCATGAGCATTAGTTCCGCTAAATCCAAAGGAGCTTATTCCTGCAATTCTTGACGATTTGACCGCCTCCAGGCGTTAATCTTAAGAGGAATCTCAGCGGGAATAAGAATCTAAGGAGATATGAGGATTGAGATTTTGGAAATGGAGATTTTGAGGAATTGCCTCATGGATCTAAAGCCAAGCATAGTTTTTATGACTCCAGCAATTCCCGCAGCTCCTTCCAAGTGGCCTATATTGGTTTTAACTGTTCCTATCCATAAGGGACGATCTTTTCTTCCACTGAATATACTGCTTAACGCTCCTACTTCGATAGGATCGCCGAATGAAGTGCCGGTGCCATGAGCTTCGATATAATCGATGGCGTTAGGTTCTAACTCCGCAAGTGCCAATGCATGACGAATCAGTTCGGTTTGTGCTTCTCCATTTGGAACCGTAAGTCCAGAACTTGCACCGTCTTGATTAACAGTTGTTGCTCTAATAACACCAAAAATAGGGTCTCGATCACGTAGAGCATCGGAAAGGCGTTTTAGGACAACAAATCCACAGCCCTCGCTTCGGACATACCCATCAGCTGCAGAGTCAAATGTTTTGCAATATCCATCCTTTGCCAACATGTGGGCTTTGCAAGTATAAACCGTACCCGCGGGATTTAATAATATATTACCCCTCCGGCAAGAGCTAGCTGACATTCTCCGGTTTGTAAGCTTTTGCATGCATAATTAAAGGCAACAAGCGAAGAGGAGCAAGCTGTATCTACAACAAAGCTCGGACCTTGCAAACCTAAGAAATAGGATAAACGTCCGGCCAAAACACTTCCTGCATTTCCTGTGCCAAAATAAGCATTAACGCTTTCAATTTCATCTGAAGCAGCTATAATGTCAGAATAATCATGGGAGCATGAACCTATGAAAACTCCCGTAGGCGAGCCGTTTAAAGATAAAGGATTTATCCCTCCTTGCTCTAATGCCTCCCAAGCGACTTCTAAAATCAATCTTTGCTGAGGATCCATGTACTCAGCTTCTCGCGGACTGATTCCAAAAAAGTTTGCATCAAAGGCATCTATTTTGTCCTTCAAGAAACCGCCACGGCGCACATACATTTTTCCTGGTGCCTCGGGATCAGGATCATAAAAAGAATCCGCATCCCATCGGTCTTGAGGAATCTCTGTAATTCCATCAAATCCTTTTTTCAAAAGTTCCCAAAAAGCTTGCAGGTTATTTGCACCTCCGGGAAAACGGCAGCTGAGGCCTATAATAGCTATCTGATCTGCTTCTGCGAAGCCTGCAGTAGGCGCTTCTTTTCGGACGATCGCCCTGATGCCGATCAAAGGGAAAATCTGCTCTTCAAAATACTGAGTGAGCTTTTGTACGCTTGGATAGTTAAAGGCTAGCATCGAAGGTATTGTACATATGTCTCCAAAATCAGTTTGAAGCCTATTGCGCAATTCTACGGCCATTAACGAGTCCATTCCAGATTCAAAGAATCCGATCTCTGGATTCACAGAAGATAAACCAAGGATTTTACCTACAGAACTTTGCAGATAATCAACTAAAATGTCCTTTCTTTCGGATGGAAGCGCTTCAGTCAAACGTAACAGAAGAATGGGCGTTTCTTTTGCTTTGACCGGAAGGAGTTCACTCAAGAAATTTTGCTGATAAGGATAGGACTTCCATTCAACATCTACTATGGATATTTGCGCTTGGTTAGCGAGAGTGCCAATTTTAATGCTTTCATTCCCACATCGGGCTTTAAAGCAAAAAAGCCTCCCTCTCGATGGCGTTCCGTAAGCTTAGCTGCCAGGCCGACCTCAGCCCATGGTCCCCAGTTAATTGACAAGGCTGGCAATCCCTTCTCCTGACGAAAATAGGCTAAAGCATCCATATAGGCATTAGCTGCAGCGTAATTACCTTGACCTGGGGAACCTAATGTTGAAGCAATAGAAGAAAATAGGACAAAGAAATCTAAAGGCTTACTTAAAGAGCATTCATGCAAATTCCAGCTTCCTTGGACTTTTGGCGCAAAAACTTTTTCAAATCGGCCCCAATCTTGCGAGGATAAAATGCCATCTTCAATGATGCCTGCAGCATGGATAATCCCTTTTAATTCGGGCCATTCTTTTCCAAATTTTTTCATCAGGTCATCAACAGCTGACTTTTGGGAGATATCTATTGCAATTGTTTCAACTGTTGCGTTAGGAATTTCGATTTTTTGGGAGGCTCTTCTGCCAGCTAAGACCAGGTGTTTAGCACCCTGTTTGACAAGCCAATCGGCTACTATTCGGCCTAAACCACCAAGCCCTCCAGTAATCAAATAGCTGCCTGCAGGGTCAATTTTGGCCTCATTAGAGGATGGTTGAATATGTACAAGTCTAGGAACATAACGTATACCTTGTCGATAAGCGACTTGTTTTTCCTGATCATTGGCTAGGAGTTCTTGTATGAGCAGTTTTTCGTTGGGAGCAAGATCGAAATGCCTACAGTCAAGGTCGGGCATCTCAAGATTTAATGTCTTATAAAAACCGTTGAATGGGGCATTTTCAAGATCAGTGAGTGAACCGAGGGGTTGGATCCCGTGAGTGATAAAGTAAAGACTAGGTTTAGACTGAAGTTTGCTAAATGCCTGAACTACATCCAGGGCATATTTTAATGAATCTTCACCCGACGCAAACCACAAAATTCCTACCGGAGGATTATCTAGAACTTCTTTAACAGCTTGGTCAGGTTTAATTGTTTTAAATTGTAATCCCTCTTCTTTTTGGGAAACAACCAACCATGGATTTTTTAAGTTTTCATCAGTTTGTTGTAGTGGCTTTGGCTTCCAGTCAATTAGATAAAATAAAGAATCGAGTTTATATCCTTGTTTTTTGAGGGCTTCAACCCAATAGCTTTCTCTTTGAAAAGGATAGGTAGGCAGCGTTACTTTTTTGCGATTATAAGGTTTATCAAACGTCTTCCAATCAATTTGAATGCCTTTTAGATAAAGCTGACTTAATATCTGCAGGAGATCTTTCCACTGGCTCTGCAATGTAATGACTAAGGACCCGTCCGGTATGCTTTTAATGCATTCATGAGGTTTCCAATACTCAGCAGTTAAGCTTTCTCGAATCACTTGTCCCGTCCAGCTGGATAAGAATCCGATCTGTGTTTCACTGTATTGGATTTCCTTAGCTACTTTTTCAAATTCAGTAAGATTATTTTTAGCAGCTAGAAGTCTTAAACCTTCCTCTAAAGTAATTATTCCGGCAGCAATTGCAGCGACTATATCACCAGATTCTTCGCTTGTTACATAGTCAGGAGTAATTCCCCAGCTCTTCAAAAGTTCATAGAGAGCATATTCATACAGCCCATTACTGCGCTCCATTGCTTCTTTGAAAACAGGCTCTGTTTCCATAAACTCGGCATTCCCAACTTGCTTCCCAGTAAAAATAAAACACAACTTAGGAGGAGTAATAGACGCCTGAGCGCTCAAATAATCTCCATTTTCCAAATTCCTTTGTAATTCATCCTTCGTTTGCGCTAAGACAGTGACACGATAGAGAAAATGAGCTCTGCCTGTATTAGCTGTGAAAGCTATGTCAGCCGCAAACTCTTCCGGTAACTGCATTTTATAGAGATCAATCAACCTGTCTAAGGCAGTCTGTGTTTTAGCGGATAAGGTCAGTATGTGCCAGGGTCGATCAATAATATTTTTCTGGTATACCACCAGGGGTGCTTCTTCGATAATGGCATGCGAGTTGGTTCCACTAAACCCAAAGGAACTGACCCCTGCAATCCTTGGGCGGTCGGATCTTCGCCAGGGAGTTAACGTAAGTGGAATTTCTGCGGGAATAGTCTCGAGGGAGATTTGAGGATTAATGTGCTTGAAGTGAAGATGGGGAGGGATTGCTTCATGAATTAAAGCCAATACCGTTTTGATAAGTCCTGCTATACCGGCAGCACTTTCAAGGTGTCCAATGTTAGTTTTGACCGTCCCAACATATAAAGGCTGATTTTTTCTCCCTTTGAAGATGGAGGCTAAGGCATCCATTTCAATGGGATCACCCAAGGATGTTCCTGTGCCATGCGCTTCAATATAATCCCACTGCATTACTTTCTACCTTTGCATTTTCAAGCGCCTTATGAATCATTGTGGCCTGGGCAGCACCATTTGGTACGGTGAGTCCCGAACTGTCTCCATCTTGATTGATTTCTACTGCTCTTATAACCCCTAAAATAGTGTCTTGGTCTTTTATAGCTTCGGAAAAACGTTTCAAAACTACAATCCCGCAACCTTCTCCGCGGACATAGCCGTCTGCTTCAGCATCAAACGTTTTGCAATGGCCATCTTTAGAAAGCATGTGGGCCTTACAAAGATTAAGATTATTATCAGGAGAAAGAATCAAGTTTACACCACCAGCAAGAGCCAGTTGACATTCTCCATTTTGTAAACTTTTGCATGCGGAATGAAGCGCAACTAAAAGAGGAAGAACAAGCTGTGTCTATAGAAAGACACCAGGCCCTTGCAGGCCCAAAGAAATAAATTACGTCCCCGCTAAAACACTATTGGCAATTCCTGTGGCCCAATAGGCGTTAGCGTTTTCTTGTGAATTGTATTTAGACAATAGCAACGCGTAATCGAATGTGCCAACGCCTGCAAACACACCTGTTTGAGAACCTTTCAAAGACAAAGGATTTATGCATGCACGTTCTAAAGCTTCCGACAAGAACTTTCTCAGATAGTCTTTGTTGCGGATCCATGTATTCGGCTTCTCGTGGGCTTATTCCGAAGAAGGCAGCATCAAAATGATCAACGGAAATATTTAAAAAACCTCCCAATTGTGTATACATTTTACCCGGCACTTCCGGATTAGGATCGTAATAAGCATGTGAATCCCATCGGCCTTCGGGAACTTCGATTCTCCATCCCTTCCTTTGAACAAGCAAATCCCAGAAGCTGTCAGGATCATTGGATCCTCCAGGAAATCGACAGCTCATTCCAATGATGGCAATCAAGTTCATTGGTTTGCTTTTTAATCTCCTTCTCTAGTTCTAATTCAGTTTTTCTAAGTTTTAGTGCGGCTCATTTTAAAGCTTTCACTAACTCATTTCTTGAACCATAATTACTCAACATTAAAATATTTAACTGATTCATCTTGAGTCATCTGGGAAATTTCTTTTCTGGGATTGTATTGTTTTGATTCTTTTTACACTTCGTCTTGTTTTTGAGGAAAAACAAGATTAAAAATCTATTTTTGCATTTTATTGATGTTCGAGTGATCAAAGACAATGATGAGGGCAATCCGTAGCTTTCGCCGAGATCTTTTTCAATTTTGTTACGCAGCTCTACGGCCATTAAAAAATCCGTGCAGCCTCATAAAAGCCTACATCGGGATTTAGGAAGGTCGTGCCACCTAAAATTTGTTTCAGGGTCTGTTGCAAATAACTGGTTAGAATGTCTTTTCTTTCTGGGGATAAAGCTTTTTTCAAACTTTCTAAAAGGATAGGCTTTTCCACTGATTTCACTGTAATAAGCTTCTCTCACTAAATATTGAGGTGCATGAACCAATTGCCAATCTGCTTTTATAACAATTAAGTGTGCGGCTGCTTGATTTAGCGAGAATTCCATAGCCTTAATTCCCTCATCAGGTTTGAAAGCAGTAAGTCCCCCTGATTTGTGGCGTTCTGTCAAATTAGCTGCTAATCCCACTTCAGCCCAAGGTCCCCAACTAATCGATAAAGCCGGTAGGCCCTTGAATCCGACGGAAATAGGCTAAAGCATCCATATAGGCATTAGCTGAGGCATAATTGATTTGACCTTGCGAGCCTAAGGATGAAGTAACCGAAGAAAACAGAATGAAGAAATCTAAAGGTTTTTCTAAAGAGGATTCATGCAGATTCCAGCTTCCTTGGACCTTAGGGGCAAAGACTCTTTGAAATTTATCCCAATCTTGTGAAGGAAGTACGCCATCATCGATGACTCCAGCGGCATGGATGATTCCTTTCAATTCCGGCCATTCCTTACCAAATTTTTGCATGAGAGCATCAACTTCTGGCTTTTGGGAAATATCAACAGCAACTGTTTCGATAGTTGCATTAGGAATTTCAATTTTTTTAGAAGCTTTTCTCCCAGCTAAAACGAGATGCTTAGCCCCTTGTTCGACAAGCCATTCTGCCGTTTTGAGACCTAAACCACCAAGACCTCCTGTAATCAAATAACTTGTTGTAGGATCAACTAGGAATTGTTTTTCTGGCTTTATATCCTGTGCAGGCAGCAAGCGTGGAACATAACGGATCCCTTCATAATAGGCGACTTGCCCTTCTTGATCCAATGCGATGAGTTCTTGTAAAGGAAGCTTGTCATTTAGACCAAGATCAATATGACGGCATTCAAAAGAAGGTATTTCAAGTTTTAATGTTTTATAGAAACCGTTGAACGGTGCATTGTCAAGATCTATAATAGGGCCTAAAGTCTGAATTCCTCGAGTGATAAAAAAGAGGTGTAGTTTTATATTCAGCTTACTCACCGTTTGAACGAACTTTAGAGCATGCTTTAACGAATCTTTTCCCGAAACAAACCATAAAACCCCTTCAGGTGCCCTTTCCCCAATTGCTGTGATTGCTTGCTCGGGCTTAACACTTTTGGCTTGCAGATTGTAAATTTCTTCTTTTCCTTCTGACACTATCAACCAGAGCCCTTTTATTTCTCCTTCGGTTTTCTCTAACGATTTTGGCTGCCAAATGATTTGATAAAACCAGGAACTCATTCCAGGAAACGCTTTACTTTTTACCTTAAGTGCTTCAACCCAACAACTTTCTCTTTGGAAAGGGTAAGTGGGTAATAGAATTTTTTTGCGATTGTAAGGTTTGTCAAACCCCTTCCAATCGATAGGAATACCATTCAAATAAAGTTGACTAATAGTTTGCAGAAGGTCTTTCCAATTATCTTGAATCGATATCACTAAAGTGTTTTCGGGGATATCTTTTTGCCCTTCTTCTACCACGTAATCTGGGATAATTCCCCAGCTTTTCCAAAGTTCTGCAAGGGCATATTCAAGCCCTTTATTGCGCTCCATAGCTTCTTTAAAAATAGGTGAAGTTTCCATTAATTCCCGATTCTCGGAAGATTTTTTAAAGATAAATGCGACTTTAGGAAGCTGACGTGCCGCTTGGCCGATGCTGTAATCCCCAGTTTGCAGTTTGTTTAATAATTCTTCTTTTGTTTTGGCAATCACAGTGATTCGATGGGTAAAATGAGCCCTTCCTGTATTTGCAGTAAAGGCAATGTCAGCTAACTCTTCATCAGGCAGCTCTATTTTATAGAGATCTATGAGTTGATTTAAGGCGCCCTCTGTTTTGGCTGACAATGTCAATAGATGCCAAAGACGATCGATTTCATTTTTCTTATGTTCAATCAGAGGAGGCTCTTCAATGATTGCATGGGCATTTGTTCCACTAAATCCAAAGGAACTAACTCCTGCAATTCTTGCCCGATTAGAGCGCGGCCACGGGGTTAGGGAAAGAGGAAGTTTAGCTGGAATGGAATCTAGTGAGATGTGGGGATTGAGTTCCTTAAAATGAAGGTGGGGAGGAATCGCCTCATGATTTAAAGCTAACACGGTTTTGATGACTCCAGCAACTCCTGCAGCAGCTTCAAGATGCCCAATATTAGTTTTTACAGAACCAAGCCACAATGGATGGTCTCTTTTGCCTCCAAAAACAGCACTCAAGGCATCTACTTCAATGGGATCACCTAAAGGCGTGCCTGTACCGTGAGCTTCTATGTAATCAATATCATTAGGTTCTAAATGGGCATACTTTAAGGCTTCCCCTATTAAAGCTGCTTGCGCAGCCATACTGGGCACGGTGAGACCGGAACTTGGCCCATCTTGATTCACAGCTGTGGCTTTAATAACCCCAAAAATCTGGTCATGATCATTAATAGCTTCTGAAAGACGTTTCAAAATAATAATACCGCAGCCCTCACTGCGAACATATCCATCTGCTTTAGCATCAAACGTTTTACAATGTCCATCTTTAGCTAGTAAGTGACCCTGGCAAAAGCTAATGGTTAAGGTAGGGTTCAAAATAATATTCACCCCACCTGCGATGGCTAATTGACTTTCTCCTCTTTGCAAGCTTTTGCATGCCAAATGAATCGAATTTAGAGAAGAGGAGCAAGCAGAATCCACTGTCGTGCTAGGGCCTTGAAGACCTAGAAAATATGATAAACGACCTGAGGTGATACTAAATGCGTTACCCGTTGTTTGATAAATATTAATGTCTTCAGAAGTTTTTTTAATTGCCGACCCGTTTTCGAAAGTTCGATCGCTCATTATGGAGGCGCTTAATATCTCCCTTAAAGGGATCTATTTCCATTATGCCTAATGCCGAAGCAATAAGCCGTTGGTCCTTACCCGGAATTTTTTCGAATACCTTTTGTCCGGATATTTTTAGATTCCATGTCATGGATAAGTTGTTTGAGCGTTACAAAGCGGCCGGCTTTTATGTCAGCACGTCCTTTTTTTATGGCTGCTAATTCTGCCTTGGTCGGTGTATAGATCGGAAAACGGTATTTAAAAATAAACGCGCCATGCTTCGCGTAAAAGTTCGGAGCGGGTACGATGTTCTTTTTTCTGAATCAATTCCATTTCTTTTATCATTGCAGTAGGAACGGAAACTTATGATGCCAGTGTTACGTGTGAGCATAGATTTAATAAATTATTAATATTTATGAATTTGTCTTACTCGACTAACTGAGTATAGTTGCAGCCAACCGCGATGTCAAGCAGATAAAAAAGCTCGGCTTGTGCTGGGCGGATATCTTGAATTGCATTTTCCGATTTAACAGTTCGCTACTTCCCTATTGATTTCGTCCGCCTCGTCCCATGGCTCTAGCCGTTGGAGAAGCTTTGAGGATAGGTGTGATACCCTTCATACTGCCAGCATAGTATTTCTTCGTATTATATCTGTCAAAAAACCAAAGGAAATAGCGCAAACTCTCGGGAAAGCCACGGTGGCATGGGTTTGTGGGGGCATGCCGCAGGCGCGAAGGCGCCGAGGACAGGGTGCGTTCGCAGCAGCGAACCACACCGTCCCCCA
>CAVPVT010000048.1:0-9911 GCA_963709145.1 Parachlamydiales bacterium | reverse complement strand
CCACGAAAACTCGCGGTGGCTGAGAACTTCCTGGATGTCTACAAAGCCCACGGAGGCAAATGGGATGTGACGGGCTTCTCATCCTACGCCAGCGGCAGTGCACTCTCCGGCGTGGCTGGTGGCAATGTCAGCCGTCCAGTCTCGCTATCACAAACCAGTGATGCAGGTCCAGTTTGGTGGACCTGTGGGTAGACCGGCTCGGTCTCCAACGATATCACCACTCTGATCAAAGGCATCAAAGGCTTCGGAGGCCTGGGATTATTCTATTGGGAACCCGAAGGCTACTGGTCCATCAGGTCATCCGACACCGCCGCCTGGGATGCTACAACCAGACGCCCAACGGCAGCATTTGAATGGGTTCCTGAACGCATGACGGAATCCTGATTTTTAAAAGTTGTGCGACAGAGCTTCAGATACCGCCTGGTTCCTGCGCTTACTGATTACATTGCTCATCCAGCATTGGAATGAATATCTGTACGGGTTGAAATCAGCGTGTGTTCAAGTCTGACCCTCTGAAGACCATTGTATTCGTGACTGCGGCCTGGCAACGACATTTGGGCGGGGTGTCGGTTGGTTGCTTGGAAGAATTTGCCTGTTATTGTTGGTCGCAGCGCCAAGAAAAGATCTCAGTCGAGGCGCCACCTTGAGCATAACAAGCAAAGCTACCTTGATCGATGAGGCCCCTAAGAAATAGGACGACTGGCGGTCCACAGATAATGATAGAGCGTTAACATCATCAGACTCGGCAGGTATAGGGTCCCGGTTCCGCCTTTCCTCGTCCCACTCCGTATCTTGGCATTAATCCTTTCCTTCCACATGTTGATTTTCGTATCGCTTTCTTTAAGAATTTGTTGGAACAACTCTTTAAAGGCTTCAATGAATGGGTGATAAGGAATATCGGAGGTAAATTGAGCACACTTTCCGGAAATAAAAAATCCCCTCTTCTGTAATACAGGTTTTTTGACTTCACTGATGATTGAGGCCTTCCCTACCCCAGATTCTCCAGACAGCAGGATTAAATGATGCTCTCCTTCGCATACTAACTCTAAGATATGTAAAAGAGCAAAAATTTCATGGTCCCTTCCAAGCAATCTTTTAGACATTAGAAAACGGCTTGAATGATCTTTTGTGGCTATCCTGAATAAGTCCGCGGATCCTGTTTTTTCAATCCCTTTTTTACACTGCTCTAAATCATACTCGATCCCTGTCGCGCTGATATATCGGTCTTCAATAGTCTTTGACATCAGCTTAAGGACAACCATCGATAACGGAACGGAAATTTCGGCTTTGAGTTCGTTCAAAGCTTTAGGGTTTTTTGTCACATGTGCGTGCATTAGCTCTAGAGCATCTTTTCCTTTGAAAGGTTGTTGACCTGTAAAAAGTTCGTAAAAGGTTACCCCTAAAGAATAAAAATCTGTCCGGTAATCCATCTCTCTTCCCATTCTTCCCGTTTGTTCAGGAGACATGTAGAGGAAACTTGATTCTTGAAGCGCTGGATTACGTTGGTTTGGCCGCTGTTTTAATAGACGAGTTGAAAGTCCAAATCCTGTCAATTTGACTTTCATCTGCTCTAAATTGACCAAAACATTTTGAGGTTGTATGTCTTTATGTATAACTCCATGGACATGCAATTCGCCGATTATGCGCACGAGTTCAATGGCAATTTGGAGCATATTCGGCAGGCTGAGATTTTCGAATCGGATGAGCTTGTCGAGATAAACCCCAGGATAGTCTTCCTGAATTAGGAAAAGTTCATTTTGGTGAACTTCAAGGCTGAATGTTTTTAGAACGCCTTCAATGTTAAGCGATTTAAGGATCTCATATTCATTTTTTAACATCGCCACAAGTTCGGGGGAAGGCGTAGGGGAACTGAATGTTTTCATCAAAACTAGCCGATCATCTTCTGTCCGTATCCCTTGATACGTCACAAAATAGGGATCTCGACTAATTTCATTTAAAATGGCATAGGATCCAACTGAGGTGTTTTGCATATTAAAATTAAATTTTTAATTGAATTCAGAACTCCCGAATTCAACTTTAATATGCAATAATCTCGACTGTGTGCAATTTTTGCCTTCGGCTTCTCTCCGAAGACGATGGCAAAAATTGCACATGTCGAGATAATGGTGACCGCTTTATTTTTTGATGGGGAAATCTATCGAAACGGAACCATCATGAAATGTTTTACGTACATGATGGGCTCCTAAGACATCTTTCCAATTATTTCTCATCTCAAAGAGTCGGGGTAAAACCCCATCCGGAAAAGCGTCATGTGAGTAGATAAAACGTTGATCAACAGCGTTATTTTTACCATAAACATAGGAAGTACTAAACGCAGTATTCAAGTAAGTTAAGAGCATCGGTGTAAGGTTTTAGTTTTTCATGGAGAGAATCGGTCGGCAGAAGAGCCGCTTTAATCTCTATTCCCCAGTGTTTGGCTTGAAAACAGGTGATCTTATAGCATCGTCCTTCATCGTCGGGTCCGCTGCTTATTTCGCTAGGAAAGAACTCATGTCTATGTATCCGACGAATCTCTTTTTTCCCCTCGGGAGTTTCTACAACAGCAGTAATGTCAAATTTTATCTTATAGCAAAATTTTTCAGGAATAGTAGGTCCTCCACCCAATCTGGATTTAAATAGAAAACCTTCACTGCTTGTATATTCTTTAGGATTTAGCTTTGGTTCAATTTTAAAATCTCTAACTACAGCCGGTTGCGGAAGTCTTGCGATCAATTCCCGAAATACTAACGTAACGTTATTGACTTCTCCCCCTGTAAAAAAGGATTCATTGGGAGGAAATGTAGGAAGATAATCACGTGTGAGAGACTTAGCTAAATTTTTTGCCTCAACAAGGCCCTCGTTCGCGGCCATAAGGGCAAAATTAAATGCTTCCGTAAGAGATTGAGGAACTCCCCCTCCATTTTTGAATCGCAAAGCCAAGCAATACTGTGTTGTTGCCCTAAGCTGAGAACTTATGTTTATTTTATCCCCCCCGGCGGCATTATAAAAATCTGAAAAAAAGTTATTAATAAAAGTACCAGTGTATTCATTGTTAATTGGATGGAAGAGAGCGGTCGCAACGTTATCGACTTTGGTTGTTCTCATCAAAAAAAAGTACTGCCAATACTCTGGCTTAGCTCTTTGTTTTGAAATTAATTCTTTACTAAACTTATGAGCTTGTACAAATTCGTAAGAAATTTCTGGACCTTCCGGAGTCATATTACGGTTAGTTTCGACCGCTATAAGGCACGGCAATCTTTGAGCAAATGCCTCATTGATATGTTTTAATAGGAATTCCCTGGGCATTTTAAATTGAATTGTTTTTTTAACACGCTCATCATAAATAGGGATTTGAATTGAAGGTGGAATATTGTACGGGTTAGCTGCAGATGTTGCATCCATAAAGTTCTCCTAATTTAAATGCTTAAGAATATAGAGCTATGTCTTTATATCTCAAGGATTTCTCGCTGTGCGAATTTTTGAGCTTTCTAGAATAAGGTCTTACTATTCTAAAGCGTTGGCTACTGATTTAACCTCGTCAACTGTAATGATGCCGTGCCCGATAATCCTGGCATGACACTGTGTTTTGAATTACACGGAGTAGACTAAGGCGCAGAGTTCGCTGAGGGGGCCAGATCGCCTTTTTGCTATCGCAAAACCGTATCAAAGAGTGATACTTTTTTGAGCAAGGAGAAACCAATTTTGCATTAAGCATATTAGGCTCCTTGCTCAAAAAAGGATCACTCTTTGATAGGGACTTTAAGCAGAGCTCAAAGCGGCGATCTTAAGATTCTTTGTTTGTGAAATCCCTTTTAACGCTGATATCAGGACCCAGACAAAGCGATATGAAGCTGGAAGTTTTAAGATCGCCCTCTGTGAACTTTGCGCCTCAGTCTTTAAATCTGTGTAATTCAAAGCACCGTGTCATGCCAGGAGCATTGGGCATCGGATCAATTTCCTCTCGGAAAAATTAATATCGAGAAATCTTCATCTCAAGAAGATTGAGTCATTTGTTTTAACAAGGTACAATAATCATTCCTAATTTTTTAAAGCGGTATACGGGTGGATATTTTTGCTGATTTAAATCCAGAGCAAAGGCAAGCAGTTGATAGTTTAGAAGGGCCATTTTTGATCCTTGCTGGCGCAGGGTCGGGAAAAACGAAAGTGGTCACTTATCGGATCGTCAATCTTTTGAATAATGATGTTCCTCCTCGCGCCATTTTAGGGCTTACTTTTACAAATAAAGCCGCTAACGAAATGAAGGAAAGGGTTCGCAATCTCACTCAAAGTGATGTTTTGATCTGCACATTCCACAGTTTAGGAGTTCGCATCCTTAGGGAATCGATCGATATTTTGGGATATCAGAACCGATTCATCATCTATGATGAAGAGGATTCCGATAAAGTCTTACGCTTGTGCCTCAGTGAACTCGATATCCCGGATAAAAAAGGCGGGGAGATCAAAAGCTTTAAAAATCTCATTTCTCGAGCAAAAAATGATCTTCTTTCACCTGACGAAATCGACGTTCGGGACTTGTCACCCCAGGCCCAAACTCTGTTTCCAAAAGTGTATAGCCTCTATCAAGCGAAATTGAAAGAATGCAATGCTCTCGATTTCGATGACCTTTTATTTCTTACTGTCCGCATTTTTAAAGAGCATCCTCATCTATTGGAGCTTTACCAAAGTCGTTGGCATTATTTGTTGATCGACGAGTATCAGGATACAAATGCGGCTCAATATCAAATGGTTAAGCTGTTAGTCAGTAAGTTTCATAACCTATTTGTTGTTGGCGATCCCGATCAGTCTATTTATTCTTGGCGGGGCGCAAACATCAATAATATTCTCCACTTCGAAAAAGATTATCCTGGCGCTCAGGTAGTTCGATTAGAACAAAATTATCGGAGCCGCACTAACATTCTTGAAGCCGCGAATGCTTTGATTGCCAATAATGAAGATCGTTATGAAAAGCAACTATGGAGTAACAAAGGCCCCGGGACTAAAATCAAGTTATATGTCGCCTATGACGAAAGGGAAGAAGCTCGTTTTGTTGGAAAACAAATTCTCAAACACTATCAAGATCACCAAATCCCGCTCAATGAAATGGTGATTTTTTACCGCACAAACGCTCAGTCAAGGGTATTTGAAGATCAGCTTCTATTCTTGCATATTCCCTATGTAATTTATGGAGGCGTTTCATTTTATCAAAGGCGTGAAATCAAAGATATTTTAGCATTTTTACGTATGGTACAGTCAGGAGCCGATTTTATCTCGTTTTCACGTACCGTAAACATTCCTAAACGGGGGATTGGTGAAGCTACGCTAGATAAAATTAGAATGGGAGCAAGCCTAGAAAATCTTCCGGTTTTTGATTTTTGCGCAAGATTGGTTGCCGAGACCGTGTCTAAGACAGGCCTAAAGCTCTCAAATAAGATTATGGAAGCCCTCAAAGAATATGTAGGTATTATCCTTCGCTTGCGTGAAGAAGCAACTCATGGTGCATTGCGGGATTTGGTTAAAGCAGCCATTGAGCATAGTGGATACATTGGCTATCTAAAAGAGGATAAAGAAACCGCTGATGACAGAAAAGAAAACCTCGATGAATTGATCACTAAAGCGGTCGAATGGGAAATGGCAGCTGAAAATCCCACTCTGGATGATTTTTGGAAGAATTATCATTGAAATCTTCGACGGATGATTCCGATCCTTTCCAAGAACGGGTTCGATTGATGACCCTTCACAATGGCAAGGGGCTGGAATTCACTTTGACTTTTCTTGTAGGTATGGAGGAGGATCTTCTACCGCATATTAATTCTAGAGGCAGCCACAATGCTTTGGAAGAGGAACGGCGTCTATGCTATGTGGGGATAGCACCCGCGCTAAAGAGCATTTGTATTTAACATGCGCTGAAACCCGATACATGTGGGGTTCACCAAAAATGCAACGTCCCAGCCGTTTTCTCAAGGAAATCCCGTCAGAGTACCTAGAAAAGGTACGCCTGAATCCGTTTGTTAAAAATTAAAAGCTTCTTTTGACAAACAAAATAGTTTGTATGATAAAACATGCTATACCGAACGAGACTCAAAATTTTGATTTTTGGGCCACGTAAAAGCTCCCGCGGTTGAATGATCACAAGTCGTCTAATATTAGAAGTATGAGTTGACTTGAGATCGATTGTGATTTCGAATTCTAAATTATAAGTTTTGCAACTAATTATGACTCAGCCGAGTAACCAAATCCCTTCTTCGATCTTTAAAACAATAGAAGGGGAAGAATTTCAAGATAAATATGATCTTCATAAGATTGTTGGAGGAATTCATAGTCACCTGTTTCTGATTATCGGTTCCACTCTTCTGTTTGCTGTAATCGGCGCAATTGGAATGTGGCATTATCTTCACAACTATAGGGCTGAATCGTTTCTAGTTTTCCAAGCTGATGAAACTAAAACTCTTCCTGGGGGCATTCCGCTAACCAATATTAATTTGGCAACTGCTGTGGATATGGTTGCAATCCCTGCTAACCTTCAAGCGCTTAAGTCAATGTTGGGATTGGACACTAGTGTCAAAGAATTACAAGAAAAGATCAGTGTATCACCCCCTCGTATGAACTCCAATTTAATTAAAATCACAGCGATTCAAAGCAATCCAACCCTAGCGATCGACATGTCCAATACCTTGGCTAGGATCGCTGTCAAAGCTAGTCAGGATTACTATAAGGATCAACTTAAAATCGCCCTTTTCAACTATAGAGACCAATTGGAGGCAGCAAATCAAAATCTCGGAAAGCAGATGAAAGAGATTGAGGACTTTAAAACTCAAAATCACTATTTCGAGATGGATAATAAAAATAATCTTGTTATTGCAAGGTTGACTGATCTACGCAACAAGTTGCAAGACGCGACACTTCAATACAATGGATTGTTAGTCGAATATGAGAACCTCAAGCGAGAAGTGGACCGGATGTCCGAGCAACAATTCCCCTCAAACCTCACTGAACCTGGAATAGGACAACGCTATAACGCTTTGGAAAGTGCCCTTGTTGATGCAAGAATGAAATATTCTAAAGATAATCCGAGATTAAAAGCTCTCGAAGATGAAATGAAACAGTTACGACAAAGCTTTGGAGGAAATTTTCCCATAGATACAACTGTTGGGATCGAAGACAAAGGGGAGACAATGCCCATGCGCGATCATATGCAGCTTGATTTAATGCGCTTGCAAGGGCGTGTGCGTTCTGCCCAAAAAATGAAAGAAGAATTGACCAATGCTTTGACTCAGCTTTCCAAAGAGATGGAGAATCTTCCTAATCAACAAGTTGCTTTTAGTCGCCTGCTGCAAGGCAAGGAAATCCTCGATGAACAAGTAACTTTCCTAAACAATTCCATCGATTTGACCCAACTACTTTTGAATAATCCTAGAGGAAGTTTAGGACTCTACCAATTGGCTGACAAGGCATATCCTCTCAAGGAGGCCTGGTGGGTTAAGATCTTTCCATTATTAGCAGGTTTTTTTGGCTTTTTGGTGGGACTTGCCCTTTCATTCTTTGAAGAAATGCGGGATCCCTATTTTCGCACTCCTAAACAATTGGATAAGTTTTACAATCTGCCCTGTATTGGTGTTATCCCCGAAATTTCGCATTTAAACAAACGGAACGCGGAAGCTAAAACTCTATTTTACATCCGTCATCTTGTCGAAAAAGCGGAAAAAAAAGAGGCTTCTCTAAATTTTCCTGCAGGACATCCTATTTCGATTGCTCTTATGAGTTGCGGAAAAGGGGAAGGGAAATCCCTGATCAGTCATCATATGGCCCTATATTATACCCGATTAGGGCGTAAAACTTTATTGATGGAATTCGACCCGAGCGGCGAAACGTTTTTCCAGAAGACATTCAAAAGGGGACAATCACACAATATTTAAAAGGTGAAAAAGATTACCAAGAGATCGTAATCCAAGGTAAACCTAATTGCATGAAAGTCGGGCTTGAAGAACCCGAATTGAAGGAGTTGATCAAAAGCCAGAAAATGAAAGATCTTTGGGCGCAAGTCAATAAAGATTATCAGGTTATTATTATCGACACTCCTGGATTAATCGATGACATTTATGCTGCTAACCTTGCTGCTTTTTGTGATATGAACATCTTTGTCATAGGATCCTCAGTGAGCTCTAAAGAGTTAATTGATACAGCCTTGTATGAATTGGAATACCAACACTCCCGTCCCACCGGCTTACTTTTAAATCAAGTGCCTGCAAGATACATTTTCGACAATAGGGTCATTGGGGAAATGGAAAAGCAGCCCAATAGGATTTTGAATAAACTACTGTTCTGGAAGTAACATGGCTATCCTTAAAACCATCAAATCGGTTTTGAGCTTATGCACAATAGCATTGATATGCTTAGAATTTTTTTCAAGTTGTACGTTGTTGGAAGTTTCGATGTTGCATCCCCAGCGGCCGGCGTCCTCAAGTCATGGCTACCCATTGTTCCAGTGTTATTGAATACGACTGTGATGAAGATGTCGATGAAGAAATGCAAAAAGAGGCATTAGATAGACGTCCTTGCTATCTCGAGGGGCGTGATATCACTCCCGAAGATCTGCAGCCTTGGGTAGATGTCAACAATGAATTAATCTTAGCAGTCGGCGATCTACTCGAAATCTCATTGTTCGGAGATGAGGAGCTTGATGTAGAACAAGCAATTATTGCAGGCGATGGTAATCTTTATTTTTTTCTCCTTCCGCCAATACCTGCAGCAGGAAGAACGCTAAAGCAACCTTGCAGATACACTTACGGTGGAATCTGGCCCGTTTCTATAAAAATCCGATTGTCGCCATCACACCCAAGTTCTACTCCAACCAAAATTTTAAAATTTTAGGCCGTGTTCGTTTTCCTGGACAGTACGATTTGCATTTTCCTCTCACGCTCAGAGATGGAATTGCAATCGCCGGTGAAATCATTACCCAAGAACTTACTTACACCGAAAGTGACACGCGTTTTCACTCTAATGCCGATTTGATCAATTCCTTTATTACTAGAAATGGGCAAAAGATAAATGTCGATTTTCATGATATTGTTTACTCGCCATTCTCTAATCAAAACATTTACCTAAGAGCCGGGGGATTACATCTACATCGCACCTATCGATAAACAACAAGTGTACATTTTGGGGGATGCAAAACGGAATCGGACCATTCCCTATATCAATGGTTTAACTTTAATGGGTGCACTTGCATCAGCTGCAGGTTGAAATATGGAACTCCCTATTCACCAGAAATCACACAAGTTCTCGTTTTGCGCGGTTCGTTAGCATGTCCTTAGTTAAAATGATGGAAGTCGATGTGGTCGAGAATATATGCACGGCTATACTCTAGATGTCTTTCTTGCATCAGGTGACATTGTGTATGTTCCCAATAAAACGCTTAGATTTGGTCGTAAATTGATCCGTCTCGCAATCGATACATTCATCAATTCTTTTGGAACAGCTGCTGGCAGTTACTATGCGAACCGTTTTTGGTTCCCACCTCCAAATACAAATAGTGATAATAACAACTCAACAACAACAACAACGACCACAACAACCACACCCACAGGCAACAACGGTACGAATAGCAAAAGGTTATATCGATGAAGACAGTTTTTGCCCTGATCAGCAGCCTAGGATTAATCGGAGCCACACTTCATGCAACACCTTATGTGGTTGCCGATGCTCAAATTGAAACATTTCCTGTCACTTGGAAAAATAAATTTGCCCAGAAGATCCTCCTACAAATGAGCCTAAACATCCTATTCCTGAAAATCCCACCCACCTTTATCGTTTAAAGCCTGGCGATCGCCTGCTTCTTTCGGTTTACGGTGAACCGAGTACAAGAAGAGTTGTAGATGTCGATTATAATGGAACCTTTTCTTATCTCTTTATAA
>CAVPVT010000047.1:0-7833 GCA_963709145.1 Parachlamydiales bacterium | reverse complement strand
TCAGATCCGAAGCAGATTTTAAAAGTGCATGATGTCGTTTATGAAGAAGCAACCTCTTATCAAGGGAAACTGAAATTTTCTGACGAATTTCATTATACGCTCACCGATTCTACTCTTGCTGAACCTCTCAAAGGAGAAACTGGCATTCCGCTCGTCCATCCCAACTTTACCCTAACAATCGACAATGTAGCACCGGATGATAGTATAGGGAAAAGAATTCGACCTTTATCTTGCACCCATGGATCTGGTCATTTTGAGCCTTAAGAATATGTATACGGTAGAAGCCGATAAATTTGACAAAAACCTGATCCGGATCAAATATTGCGACCCTCAGCGACAAAGGGGTTGTGCCTATGTCAACAGCCTGATGCAAGTCTATCAAGACTACCTTAACATGAGAACATCATAGGATCGCTGATAAGCAACTGCAATACCTTGAAAAAAGGCAAAATGAAATTGTAGCCAACCTGCGCAAAGTCATGGAAGATTATGCCTTAGGCCAAACAGAAGAACAACAAACAGTCTTAGGTTTCTCTGCTCTGCAAAAGGAAAGTGAAAATCTCGCTAAGTTGCAAATGGAAACAGATAAAAGGTTAATGGATATCAACCTTGAAAGTTCTCGACTCCAAAGCATCCTTTGCGGAGGAAAATGTGTATTCTACGACCACTTTACCGAAAGGGGAGATCCTAGCGTTATCAATCATATTTTACACCAAATCCGGGAGTTTGAACGGCAAAGCGATACGATTATCGCTTCATTAGATTTTAACCAAGTTCCGATCAAGAAAGCATCCAACGGGGCCAATCAGGAATTTGCTGGAATGGATTTGGACACTTCCAAACAACTACATATCAACTATAGTAGGGATTTAAGTGAAGTCCAAGCTTCGATCAAACAGCATGATCATATCATCCAGCAAATCCAAGATCCCCATTTCGAAGTTTGCTCTGTCGGCACTCTACTCCAAGATCCAATCAGCACTGAACGGATGGCTAAGGCTAGTAACCTGCTTTTAGCCCTAAAAGATGAAAATAACCGCACTCAAAAAGAACAATCTCGGATCAGGCAAGACTTGGATTTGGAAAAATCTTTCCTGACTTTGCATCTCAATCAAATGATCCAGTTGCTGGTTTTGAAAGAAAGCCTGCTCACCGAAAAAATCTTAGCCTTGCAAAATGCGACCTATAACCTGACCCAGCAGCAGATCCAAATCCTAAAGAAAAATTTGAATGACTATTTATCCTCTCGCATGGAAAGCCTTAAAGAAGAAAAAGAACTTCTCAACAACTACTTAAAACAGCTGAACGCTAAAATTTCCGCAATTAGAGAGAAGCTCATCTCAGAATTACTGATCGATCAACATATCGAACTCACGCAACAAATGGTGGAAGAGTTGACCAAATTGGTGGAGTCGAAAAACATCTCTAGCAATTTGGAACTCATCCAATCGGCACCTGTGGATTCCGCAGTTCCACCCATCCATCCAAAATTCCCCCATCTAATCTTAAAATCACTCCTCGCTTGTTTTGTGGGACTTTTTTAGGAATATCTTGGGTATTTGCAGGGATCGTACGTAAAGGGCATCCCCGCCACACCCAACAATCTAAAAACGGGTAGAGAACTGGTTGCAGGGACAATTTCCACTGCAATTCCTAATGACGCTCAAAAGCCTTTGCGCGATTCAGATTTGGATACTTTGCGGCGTGCCGTTCAACTGCTCAGCGGACCGGGGCATCAGTCGGTGTTGTTGCTTCCAGGGAAAGGAATAGATCTCACTTTACCACTTTCTCGCCTTCTCAAAGAAAAGGGGGAGAAAGTGATTGTAATTTCCCTCAATTTCTCTTCCATTCCTGCTCAAGATCAATTGCCAGGCCTCCTGCAATATATGCAAGGAGAAGTTCCTTCCCCAAAGATTATAAAAGAACCCCTAATGGATCGGATCAGTGCTGGCGGGATCAGTCGTTATGCGACCGAATTATTGCAACAAAATTTATTCAAAAACTTGCTTGATAAATTTCATTCAGATTACAACTGGATTATTGGTGTCTGCCAGGCTTCTCTTGATTCGGCAGAGGCTGAAACCGTTGCCCCCCTTTTCGATCGCACGCTACTTTGTGTGACCGATGAGACGATCGAGCAACTTGAGCCCTATCTGCAACAAGAAATGCGCCGTGCAGTGTTCCTGTTTGTTGAAACCTCTTAAAAATTGAAAGGAGATTTACTATGTCGAAAGGCTTAGAACAAAAAAAAGAAGCAAAGAAAAAAGCTAAAACATCGCTTAAAGAAAAACGGGCAGTAAAAACTGCGAAAAAAGTTGCTAAATCCAGCAAATAACTACAATAAGGGCGCTAATGATCTTCGTTAGCGTCCTTCATCTTCTGTAGTGCTCTTGAGCGATACTTTCAGTAAGCATTAAGTAAGATTCATACCGAAGTGGAGAAATTTTTCCCGATTCAACAGCTGCCATAACAGCACAACCCTGTTCATGGGTATGACTACAATCAGGATATTTACAATCCAACCCTTCATTATGAATCTCATCAAAATAGGCCTCGAGCTCTTCCTTACCTAAATCCCAAACCCCAAAACTGCGGATCCCGGAGTATCCACACACCATCCTCCAAAAGATAATGGGATTAACTGGCTATAAGAAGTTGTATGGGATCCCTTTTTAGTTCGATCAACCGTCTTCCCAACCCGAAGATCTAGTCCCGTCAGTTTATTGATCAAAGAACTTTTGCCCACTCCTGATTGCCCTGAAAAAACCGAGACTTTATTGCGCATTTGATCTTGAAGCGCTTTCATTCCTTCTTCCGTCTCTACACTTAAACTGATCACAGGAATACCCGCTTTTGCATAGGCTTCAAGACAAGCTTCGTACATCTCTTTCTGAAGTTCAATTTCTGGATTATCTGTATCCTTAAGAAGATCGACTTTGTTGATCACAATCACCGGCTCAAGCCCCCCTTTTTTGGGCGGCAATGATATAACGATCCAAAAGAAAAGTTTTTAAAGGGGGATTCACAACCGAGGTGGTGATTAAAACCTGATCCACATTGGCTGCAAGGACCTGATTTTTGCGCCGATCCAAATTATCAGCGCGGGATAAAATCGTCTTTCGAGGTTCCACATGGGCAATTAACCCCTCTTTATCATCCGTCTTTTCAAAAAGAACGAAATCCCCAACCGCCACTAAATTCTTGGCTTGCGTCTTATCCTTTTTTAATAAGCCGCGCAAGGTACAAGTGATCTCATTCCCCTCGCAATCCACAATGATCCCTTGCGGAACAATTGTTAAAACTCGGCCGCGCAATAAATTTTCCTGTCCCATTTTCAGGTTGCGATGCAAATCCTCTGTCGAAGCCTTTTTCTTTTGATTGGTTTCTTGTATTTGGAACGATCCTTAGCGATCGCTCTTTTCCGATCTTGACGTGCCTCTTTGCGGGGAATTCGATGTTCCTCTTCTTGACGTAATTCATCATCTGTCCATCGGGGCCTTTTACTATCCATCGGTCAACCTTTACGCAATAAATACATCAAAATTCCTCCAGCAACCCCCACATTCAGCGACTCCATCATTCCCGGCATTGGGATCGTCACCTTTTGGCAATTTTTTGCAGCTGCTAAAGAAAGTCCATGGGATTCGCTTCCAAGCACCAACAGAATCCCCTTTTTTAACGGCACATCCCCAGGGAAAACCCCTTCCAGATCAGCTGCATAGGATTCTAAATGGTGGGATTTTCCCAATTTCTCTAACTCCTCCCATGAGCCCGATTTTATGGGAAGACGGAAAGGTGCTCCTTTAGCAGCCCTCAACGCCTTATCATTGAAAGGGTCTGCACATCCTGGCAGTAAAAAAACTCCTTCCCATCCTAATGCCAGTGCTGTTCTTAAAAGGGTGCCCAAATTTCCAGGGTCATTGATCCCATCGAGCCCAAGTACTCTTTTAAAGCCTTTGAAATCTCCGTTTTTCGGCATATTGACAATAGCAAGCACACCTTCAGGGGTTTGCACACCCGACATCTTTTGCATCACTGCTTGACTGACAAGAATCAATTCTTCAGTCTCCACTCCCAGAGGAACAATAGAAGGATCGATGGCAAAAATTTTACGGGCTTTAGTAAATCGGCAGACTTCGTCAATCGTCTTTTTACCCCTTCCAAAACAACACAATGGTGTTCATAACGGAAGTCCCGATTTTGTCTAAGCCGAACAGTTTTCCTAACCAGCTCATGTTGTAAGCTAGTGAGAATACGCGATGTTGACATCGGTTAACCTATATTTGTAGGCCATGCTGACGATTGTTTTAAAAGTCGAACAACTTTTGCCGGATTGTGTAGATCGTTTAAGATCACATATTGTTCTGCCAAGGCTAATAGCCGCCCCATGCCAGGTCCTGGTTGCACCCCTGACTCTTTCAATAAAGCCGCATTGACCAGTGGTTTTTTCTGCCGACTTCTTTCGATATGGGGTTTTAACTTTTGCTGAAGGTTAAGATGAAATTGATGAAAAGTTGGCCTTTCTCCAGACGGTAATTTAACTTCAGCCACATCTAAATAGAGTTGAGCGTCTGGATGAGCATAAAAATGGACAGCTGCTACTAAATTGTCAACTTGTGTTGGATTTTCTCCCCATAGTTGCTGACCCTGCATAAAAAATTCAGCCAGCTTGATCTCTTTTTGAGATGTTTTTAAGAGGCGGCATACATGTTGCCAATCATCAAGTGTGCCATGGGGAAACAAGGATAAAAGGTAAATAATTGTAGGTGTATTTTTCGGAAATCGATCAAAAGGCTCGATCCATTTTCTCAAATCGCTCAAATGGATATTTTTTAAGCTAGGGAAAATCACTTCGAGTAATCCCAAACGTTGCATGTCAAGAACCGCCCGATCAAAGTGGGGGAAGGCAGTCATTTTCTCAAATTCCTGCCAGATCCGCTCCATCGCAACCGAAGGGAAAAGACTGGGTGCATTCTCCTGGATCGCCTCTTCTGTCTCGGATTCGATAACATATTGAAACCGTGCCGCAAATCGAACGGCCCTCACCATCCGGAGTCGGTCTTCAAAAAAACGTTCATGTGGATTGCCAATCGCTTTAATGATCCCAAGTTTAAGATCATGCTGCCCACTGATGAAATCGTAGATCTTGTTTTCGATCGGATCGTAAAACATCCCATTAATAGTAAAATCACGTCTTTGCGCATCTTCTTGTGCTGTCGCTAGTTGAATACCAGTCGGCGACCGTCCATTTTTATATTCCAAATCCTTACGGAATGTCGCAACCTCAAATTGATGCCCATCCAATACAACAACCACAATACCAAAAGCCAAACCGACTAAAATTGTTCGGGGAAAGAGATCTAAGATTTTTTCAGGGGGCGCATCGGTGGCGATATCGATATCATCATTAGGATGTCCTAGGATATAATCGCGCACCCAGCCTCCAGCGAAATAGGCAGTGTAGCCCGCACGTACGAGCTTTTTCACAATTTCTGTCGCAACCCTTTGAGCATCCGTCATAAAATTAGATTTTTTCTTTAATCTTCATATTATAGAAAACCAAAGAATTTATCTCTAGAATTGTCATTTAAAAATAAAATATTAAGATTGAGTTAAATATAAATATATAGTATAATTTTCTCATCTTATTAATAACTTTAAAAAGGAGACTCAATTATGTCTTCAATTTGTGACTATATGAGTAATAAAATAGACAATTTGGACAAAAAATATCATGGTATGGAGAAGGAAAGAAAAATCGAGACCATTCTGAAAAGCGTCGCAATAGCTGCGATCACTGCGATTGGTGTAGGAATTCTGCTTGGTTTGACTGTGAATGGTGGAACGGGGTTGGCTGTCGGATTAGGATTAGGTGCGGCTGCTGGTGGGATCTCATTTATCTGCTTTCTTAATAATCATACTGTACGTGAGCAAGTTGGGGATTATTTTAAATCTGGGGATAAAAAAGCTAGGGATATTTATAAATCCATTTGACCATGGTAAGGTCGATAGCTTTTAATTTTAAATAATTTCCGACCTGGTATAAGTACTTAATACAAGCTCACTTTTTTAAAGAGGTTAAGTATGAGTACGGCCAGTGTCGGATCTTATCCTATTGATCTGGATTCACCTCTAATCTTGCCTGCCAAAAACCAACTCACGTTACCTCCTGAGCTTCTCATCTTTTTGGAAATGCAAAAAATGCAAACGCTTCTCCAACCGCAAGCAAGCCCCTTGCAACAACGCATCTGTGTCCTCGAAGATCGAATTCACTCACTGGAAACCCAGGGCTCTGCTAAAGATAAACGAATTGCAGAGCTTGAGTCTTTGAATCGAAACCAATTCAACTTACTCATGCAAGCCCATGATTACCTTATCGGAAACTGTATCCGCAGCATCTTTCAAACCCTACAATTATTCCCAGGTCTATTAGAGGCTGTCTCTTCCAAACTTGAAGGCAAGGCTAAAAATCTGATCTCAATTATCTATACTGTGGAGTCCATTGTTAACGAAAACTCCCCTTTCACTATTCCATCAAGATTGTCAAAACGATAAAACACTTACCGAATTTGAATGGGTGAAAGCTGAGCCACGCACAAAAGTGCTAGAAGCGCTACAAAATTATCATCACACCTTAAAAACTCTTGAAGAAAACCTCACACCTCAGCTAGCACAATCTTCTTTGGATAATCTCCTTCTTGAATTAGGCCAAATGTTAGAGGCCCCACAGTCGTAAACAACCGGAAGCAAAGCTAAAAGATTCAAGCAACGATTCAACAATCTATAAGGCGTTAACGCTTATCCCTGATATCCTTCAAACAACTGCCGCCTTCGGAATCTTTACCCAGTTATTCATTTTGTGGAAAGCTTTACAACTTGGTCAAACAGCTATAAAAACCTTCAAGGCTTTCACAGCGGTATTGTAATAGAATATTCAGACAAAAAAATGGGTTTTGCCCAGCTGCTCTATAGTTTATACTTTTAATAATCTTTATCTTCACAAATCTTCTTTTTTAGATATTTTCTCATAGCTCAAACATGCGTGTGTTGACAGGCTTGCATTATCCCTCGGAGATGCATAAGAACACCGGGTTCTTTTAGGAAATTGGCAACATCAAGAGGCAGATAGATCCTAATTTTCGTTTCTTTATTTGAATCGATTGGTCTTCCAGCTCCTTCACGTTTACCGCCTTTTCCCCTTGTTCTTTTCTCTACCCAAGGGCTTAAATTGTCTTTCAATCTTTCTGTGATGAATTCTTCTAGATACAAAGGATATTTTTTTATCACTTCTTCTTTAAAATCACCGCCGCACCCGACTGGATAGGATGGATGTTCAAAGACCCATGAATTGACCTCTTTATCAACCCATGGCTCTATCTCCAACCTCGTCCAATGCTATCTTAAGATGATGTTTTATTTCCTTTTTGGTGGCCATACCAAACCCTTATATTTAAATTCTTTAATAGAATATTTGGGATAAGTAATCATCTAAAATAATATAGAGATTGATTTGATGTCCTTTCCTGGATGGATTAATTTTATAAAAATACCTGTTTTTTTTTAAGGAAAAAAAAAGCCCTGAAACGATGTTCCAGGGCTAAAAGAGAAAAGCTTGGCAGCGACCTACTCTCCCACGCTCTTGCGCGTAGTACCATCGGCGAGGAAGGGCTTGACTCTGCGAGTTAGGGATCAGTTCAGGTTTTTCCCCTTCTCCATTACCACCAAGCAAAAATTTGTTAATGATTCATCTTCACTTTCAACAATCGCCCCTTGAGGCTCTCTTCACATTTCTTGCGCTTAATCACACCACTTATAAAAAAGTGGTCAAGCCGT
>CAVPVT010000046.1:0-61188 GCA_963709145.1 Parachlamydiales bacterium | reverse complement strand
TTTTTTTCCTTGTTTTGGGCAAGCAGAAGAGGTGTCAATCGATAATGTAGATTGTCACTCACACCATTCCAGCTCCGGTGCAAAAATTAGAGATTTTGCAGGAAATTTCATTAATTACGGCTATACCACTGGTGGAATTGCAGTTTTAGGTACAGCGGGGTCTCCAACGGTTATCGGAACATCCGATGCAACGATCTCTCAATCGACCACAGATAATTTTGGTAATGGAGTTATCAATTTTTTAAGTTATGCAATCTACACTGGCTCAGGTAATCTTATTGTGTTTAGTACAAATCAAGGCACAGCTCCAAGTGTTACCTTTACCATAACTCTTTTGAATGCCGCTAATATTACTGGACAGCTCGTTATTTCAGGTTTTCCAGCTCCCGGTGATACTGTGACATATGACTTTGTTGCAAGAAAAAGAGGTGGTTTAATCGACGAAATTATAGCGAATCAGATTGGTACCACGCCTCCAAACACAACTGGAGCAAACTTACTCTTTGCAAAAAGACAGTAATTTCTAATTGTGCATAAAGCCCAAGTTGCATATACGTAACATGCAACTTGGGTTTAAGGAAAAACATGAAATCAAAATTAGATTGCTTCTACAAAATGCTCTTTTTCTCTAGCTTATTTGCTTTCTTCTCTTTTTCCTTTTCTCCAGAGATGCAAAAAATTTTTCAGGCAAGAATATCGATGTATTTTTGCGATAGCAAATGCGACATGGAAGTTTATGTGATTACGGACTGGATGGATCCTGATAGCAAACAACTTGAGCAATCCATTGAGGGCATGAGTCCTGAACTTGTCAAAAAAGCACGACTTTATTTTATAGATATATTCCCCTCTAAAACACAAAATTTAACGCAGGCTAACCTGAGTTTCTTAATCAATGCACAAAAAAATCGCGATGAGTATTTTAAATTAAGAAACACGTTATTTTCCTTAGCATTAAAAAATGCGAACCCTACAGCTGATGAGATCAATGCTGCAATCGCTGCAGCGGGAATAAAAAATAATTCGCTGCCTCAAGATGTTTTAGATGCAGGCCTAAAATTCTTCCAGTCAATTAATAAAAACATGAATATCACTAAATCTCCAACAATCCTCATCTATAATGATCGCACCCATGAAATGAAAAAGATTGAGGGTTTGTCAGAGATTTCACAGGAAAAAATAATGGCTCTCATGGAGCTTCTAAAAACTCCACCTCCAAAAGAAACTCGGGATATCTGATTGTGTTTATTCCATGTCAGCGGCCAAAAGACTCATTTCTTCAATAACAGGTTCCTGTTCGGCGTTAAAATCAAAAAAACGTTCGCTGCCTTTTTGAAAAGCTGTCAGCACCAAAACTTGTACAAAAAAGGCAGTGAAGAACATTGTAAAAATATTGCTGAAATCAAAATTATCTTTATCCGGTTTGATCCAATAGAGCATGGAATCTAGAACGAACTCTCCTCCGAGAAAGTTCAAGGCATTCAAACTGGGCATTAGCATGAGTTCGCCATAGCTCAAATGATGCCAGCGCGTTTCTGATCTGCCAACAGCCATGACAGTAATAGCTGCAAAAGCGATCAATGCAGAACTAACATGTTTGACAAAACGGATTTTAGAATGCTTGTATTGATAGGCGGCCAAGCCTATGTGCGAAGCGCCTATCAAGGAATAGCCGGTAAAAATAACCGGTGCGGACATCAAGTGTTGTTGGGCAAAAGTCTTAATAGTGTTGACAAGGGAAAGGTTTTCTATCCATTGATCCTTATCTGTTAGATACCCCTTTTTTATAAGGACGACAACACCCACTGAGGCCGCCGCAGCAATGACGGCCACGGAGCCTGTTTTAGCAAAATTGCTGAAGATCCGTTTTTTTGCTTCGCTTGGATTTTCCCCCGGCTTCCGATGGCAATAGGTATATTTGAACGTTTTTGCAAATCTTGTACATCCTTGCACAAGTCTTTTGTGATTGGAAATCAAGGTGTTTAGAACCTCAATGGCGGCAGGAAAGATGAGCAACGTTCTTTCCACGGCATCAGGATGCAACCTTATAAAGCCAGGATCTCCAGCATTGTACCAATTCTTCCCATTCCAGTTGAACCATGATTCCTTCGAACCCAACAATTGATCCAAAAAATTTGTCATACAAATAATTCGTTGTTTTACCTACCGAATATTTGAATTAATAATTTATTACCATAAAGAAATACAGAGGAATAATTCTATGTACCGGCTTGTTCTCTGTGATTCAAAATTTGGTTTTCGGCCAAGTAAAAGCTTCCTCGGTTGAATCGATCGCAAGTCGACTCATATTTCTACTTGCGATCGTTCAACCCCGGAAGCTTTTACTTGGCCGAAAACCAAATTTTGATCACGTTCGGTACATCCAACGCATAAGAATTGGGGGGATCATCGTTGTGAGAGCAATCACAATGATCAAGCTTGCATAAACAGCATCATTCAATATGCCACTAGCTTTTCCCAATCCAGCAAAAATAAGCCCCACTTCACCCCGTGGAATCATAGCTATTCCAACCAACCACCGGATAAAAGATTTCTCATTGAAAAGAAAAAGTCCCGCACAAAGCTTCCCAATCACAGCGGCGACTAAAAGGATTAAAGAGAACATCCAAATAAAGGGTGATCCCCAGTCGATTTGACGCAAATTTAATGACAATCCAATATTCACAAAAAAGATCGGTGCAAATAGATGAATAATCGGCTCCATCTGCTTAAAAACACTTTCGGAAAACTCTTTTGATGTTTTGAAAAAGGGGGGTAGAGGCAAAATGAAATGCTTGGAAAGCGCCAAACCTGCTGCAAAGCCGCCCAAAAGCTCCGGCGCCCCCAATTTGTGCGCCACAAACGCAAAGAACATCAGAAGCGCCACAATCATTGTAGGTAAAAGCCCAGGAATCTCACTCACATCATTATAACGCTTAATCAAGGCAGACATCAACTTTGCCAATAAAGGAGCTGCTAACATAAAAATCAAAATGAAAATTAATATCTTTTGAGCTTCCCACACGACGATCTCACCACTTTTAGTGAACTCATAAAGTACTGACAACAGCACAACTCCCAAAATGTCATCGATGATCGCTGCACCCAAAACAATTTGCGTCTCATGGGAATTTTGCTTTTTCAAATCTGACAAAACCCGCATTGTAATACCGATACTTGTCGCGGTGAGCGCTCCTCCGATAAATAAGGAAATCAACAAAGATTGATGAAACCCATAAAAACTTATGGAAAAACCTAGGATGAATGGGATAACCACTCCCAAAATAGCGGCCAGTGATGCCGATAAACCTGACTTGAGCAATTTAGTGATATCTGACTCCATCCCAATCTCGAAAAGAAGTAGGACAATCCCGATGTCGGCCAAGATATTGATTGTAGCAGAGGGTTCAATCCAGTTTAAAAGACTAGGCCCTAAGACAACGCCAGCAAACAACTCCCCAATGACAGGAGGTATGCTAATCCGGGCTACCAATTCCCCAAATAGACGCGCTAGAAATAAGATCAACAAAAGCTGAAGGAAAAATTCACTGCTCATAGTAACTCACCTTACGCAAAACGAGTGGTATTTGGACTGACCCCCCTGAGCTTCAATCCAAAAGTAATTTAACCGGCTTAAAATCCACATAGTCAGCCGCCGTCAGTACATACCTGATCCCATTTTTCACACCAAATACCCCCGCTTCTTTTTTAAGATTATGCAGGTGACCAAAGACACAGATATTCACTCGATACTTTTCTAACATTTTTGTCGTAGAGGTATCTCCCATTTCAACTCCCATAGGAGGATAATGGAGCATGACAATCCTGGTACGATCCTCCTTCGTGTAACATTTTAGACTAAGCTCCAATCGGCCAAGCTCACGTTCATAAAGACGCTTAGTCTCTTCCAAATCTACTTCAGTGCCTGGGATTTGCTTAGCCTTTGGATTCGATTTAAAATTGATATGATCCTTAAAAGTGAGTCCAGGAATATCCCACAACCTTGTTCCGGCAATGCCAATGCCATTCCAATGGAAAACATTATTTTGCACCAAATGGATTCCCGGAGGCAGAATTTTTTGGATTTTGTTAAGAGAGGTCCACCAATAGTCGTGATTTCCTTTGATTAGCACTTTTGTTCCCGGTAAACGGTCGATCCAATCTAGGTCAATTTTGGCATCCTCCAAACGTGTTGCCCATGAAATATCTCCAGGGATTAAGACTAGATCCTCCGTCTTAATCCTCTCAAGCCATTCCTTTTCAATTTTTTCAGCGTAGCCAATCCACGGATCGCCAAATGCATCCATCGATTTATCAGGGACTCCAAAGGCTAAATGCAGATCCCCTAAAGCCCAAACTGACATAAATATTCCGCTTTATAAAGTGAATCCATCAGGAAGGGTTGTTCCACGGGTCACAATCGTGATGCCATCCCGTATAAAAACATTGTCCCCATTATAATGTTTCAAGTTTTGCTTGTTGATCAGTTTCACACCCTTTCCTAAATGGACATTTTTATCAATGATGCAATTCTTGATCTCGCAATTTTCCTCAATGATCGTATTCTCAGGCAACCGATTGGTACGCAGCGGTGGAACATAGAAATCGTTCCCCATCAAATAGGAATTATGGACGGTAGTCCCGGTTTCTAAAATAGTTCTGGGTCCTATAATTGAACTTTTGATTTCGTTGCCATCGAGAAATGATCCATCACAAATAATCGCATTCTTAAGTAGGCTGTCGTTGATTTTTGGCCCTGGCAGATAAGAAGGGCTGCAGTAAATGGGGTTATTCTCATCGTGACAATTGAAATCAGGAAAAGGGCTTGTTAAAGCAATATTAGCTTTAAAAAAAGACTCAATTGTTCCGATATCTTCCCAATATCCTTTATGAATATAAGCATGCACACCGCCTTGCTGCACTTTGCTAGGAATCAAATGCTTCCCAAAATCGTCCCGATTATCTTGTTCCAACATCTCGATAAGCACTTCACGCTTGAATACATAAATCCCCATCGATCCAAGATAACGATGACTCGGATCCGTTTCAATCTCAGCTTTCATCAATGCCTCTTTCGGCATTACAAACTTTTCAAGAAGAGCTTTTTCCTGAGGCTTTTCATAAAAATCGCAAACCCGACACTTTTCATCGATCTTTAAAATCCCCATCCTTTTCGCTGAAACACCATCTACAGGAATTGCAGAAATAACCAAATCTGCATTTGTCTCAATAGCCAAATTCAACATGTTCTGATAATTCATATGATATAGCTGATCTCCAGAGAGAATCAGGAAATAATCAACCGGCAGATCAAGCAAGTATTCTAAATTTTGTCTGACAGCATCGGCTGTTCCTTCATACCACGCCTTTTTAGTCGGCTTTTGTTCAACTGATAACAGTTCAATAAATCCAGAATTAAATTGATCCAAACGGTAAGTCTTTAATATGTGCTGATGAAGGGAAGCAGATAGGAACTGAGTCAAAATAAAAATTTTAAAACATTTTGAATTCAACGCGTTAGATACTGGCACATCGATTAATCTATATTTACCCCCAAAACAGATTGCCGGCTTGCATCGCGTCATTGTCAAAGGATACAAACGGGATCCTTGACCGCCACTCAGAACGATAGCCGCAACTCTCTGTAAATCAATATTTTTTGGAGCATAATAGACGTTCAAAGCATTAGATTTTGCTGATAGTAATTTTTTGGAATTACCCTCTTTTGCAAGAATAACCATAATAACCCTAATTCCCTAATAATTAGAATTTTATGTAAAAACACGCGGATCTTAAAATCCACACCTTAGAACAAAAAATATTATAATTAAGACAATAAAGGCAATGCCTATTCGAGAATTAGAAGCCTTTGACTTTATTTGTGAGGGGTTGTAGACTCGACGAAAGCATTCCAAAGCTAGAAAGGAAAAGTATGAATAACGAAACTTTGGCCCGGATCAATAATATCGATGCCAGACTGATTCACATGTGGAGGTATCTTTGACCTGGCTGCCAAAGAAATAAAAGTTTTAGAGCTCGAAAAGCAAATGGAGGCCCAAAATTTCTGGGATAACAACGAAGCCGCTCAAAAAGTGATTTCAGAATGCAACGCTTTACGTGCCTGGACCCTTCCTTATGGGGCAATTAAAAAAAAATTCCTCGATGTTAAGGAAATGCTTCCAGAAGCTGAAGATAGTGGCGAAATCGCGTTAGTCGAAGAATTGTTAAAAGAGCTCAATTGCATTGAAAAAGAACTTGCTGATCTGGAAATCCGAAAAATGCTCTCTGGTGAGCTGGACAGCAAAAATTGTTACTTGAGTATCAATTCCGGCGCCGGAGGAACAGAAGCGTGTGACTGGGCCCTTATGCTCTCCAGAATGTATCAACGGTGGGCGACACGGCGAGGATGGAAAGTCGAGGTGATCGACACCATTGATGGAGATGTGGCCGGGTTGAAAAGTATCACCATGAAATTCGAAGGCCCTTATGCTTTCGGATATGCTAAGGCGGAAAAAGGGGTCCACAGACTTGTTAGAATTTCCCCTTTTGATGCAAATGCTAAAAGACATACAAGTTTTGCATCGGTGGATGTAACTCCCGAAATCACCGATGACATTAAAATTGAAATTAGGCCGGAAGAGGTCAGAATCGACACTTACCGAGCTTCGGGAGCAGGCGGCCAACATGTCAATAAAACCGACTCGGCTGTCAGGTTAACCCACATCCCAACCGGGATTGTGGTCTCCTGCCAGACCCAACGTAGCCAGCCGCAGAATAAAGAAGCTTGCTTTAAGATGCTCCGTTCTAAGCTCTATGAAATGGAGGTGAATGAACGGGAAAAGACACTTAAAGCCATGGGTGGAGAGAAAAAAGAAATCGCCTGGGGCAGTCAGATCCGTAATTACGTCTTTCAGCCCTATACGCTTGTCAAAGATACCCGCACCAAAGTGGAAAGCGGGAATATCCAGGCCGTGATGGATGGTGATCTTGATGAGTTTGTTAACGCTTACTTAAAGGAGTTTGGTTAGCATGACAACACAAAAAGAACTGGATCTGCCAAAGCCCAAGCCAATCCCAGGATTGGAAATCCGCTATACTGAACAGGGAGATGCCCCTTATTTGAAGCAGTGGTTGATGGATAGATCTGTAGGACGTTGGTTTCCAATGGCTGACGAAGTTGAGATCGATGATGCTGTCAACCGTTGGATCGGGTTTTATCGTTACAGATGCAGTTTGACAGCAGTTAAGGACGGTGTCCCTTGCGGTTTAACCACCCTCTATTTACAACCCTATAAAAAACTCGCACACCAATGCGAGTTTGGGATTATTATAGGAGGGCAATACCGCAACCAAGGCATAGGTACCCATTTGCTCCATCATCTGATCCATTTAGCTAAAAACACTTTCCATATTGAGCTTCTCCATTTGCAGGTGTATTCCGATAATCCTGCTATCCATTTATATAGCCGCTTTGGCTTTAAAGAATTTGGCCAGCAAAAAAAATGGATCAAGGACGACGGTCAATTTGTCGGCCGAATGTTTATGGAACGAGACCTCTAAAATAAAACACTTAATCACTAATTTGACACCGGAATAATATGCCTTTATCTGATTTACAACAGAATTTGGAACACCATTCGGGAAGAAAATTTCACTTCAAACTCAACGATAATCGCTCAACCATGTTAAGCGTCCGTTGGGACCCCGATTGCACCAAAGTATCCATGCACAGGATGTTTTTGGAGGCTCCAAAAAACGTCATGGATGCTTTAGCCTGTTATTTGCTGAGGAAAGAAGCGCAAATAGCTCCTACAATAAAATCTTTTATCGAAACCAACTTGAAAAAGTTGGATTACACCTATTTAATTGACCCAAGCAAATTGGTCAGTACCGGAAAAGTGTATGATCTAAAGAAGATTTATAACTCGCTGAATTATGAATACTTTAACCGAAAATTGGATCTCAGCATCACATGGTTTGGCAGACCGAATCAGAAGAATCGCTCAAGGGTGACCTTTGGATTATATCATGAACCTATGAAGCTGATAAAAATTCATCGGATGCTCGACAATACAAATTTTCCGGACTACGTTGTCAATTATGTTGTTTACCATGAGATGGTACACCATGTGTGCCCTTCATACGTAGATGAGAAAGGGATTCATAGAATTCACTGCAAGGCTTTCAAAGAAAAAGAAGCCGGTTTCAAGGAGTTTAATCAAGCCCAGCAATGGATCAAAGCAAACCAAGTCAATTTTTTCGCAACACTGGATTAAGGAAAAGTTATGGCAGGTCATAGTAAATGGGCCAATATTAAGCACCGCAAAGAAAAAGCTGACGCCAAAAAGGGAAAAATCTTTTCAAGAGTCGCTAAAGAGATCATTAGCGCTGTTAAAGTAGGTGGAGGTCCCGATCCTAAAGTTAATCCACGCCTTCGTTTGGCTCTTCAAAAAGCTCGAGAAGTCAACGTCCCTAATGAGATTATTGAACGGAATATCAAAAAAGCGAGTAGCGCCGATCAAGCTGATTACCATGAGCTTTCCTACGAGCTTTATGGCCATGGAGGCGTGGGAATCATTGCTGAGGTGATGACCGACAACAAAAATCGGATCTCCTCTGAGATGAGGATTGCCACCAATAAAAAAGGTGGTACCATCGCAGCTCCAGGTGCTGTTGCTTTCAACTTCGATCGCAAAGGGATCATTCAATTCTCTAAAAAACACGGGGTGGAAGATGAATTATTTTTAGCTGCCACCGAAGCGGGAGCTGAAGATTTTGAAGCAGAAGAAGATATGTATATCATTACGACCGATCCTGCCCATCTATATGCAGTAAGGGATGCCATCAACAACCTTGGGTTCAAATGTGATGAAGCCAATATTGAAATGATCCCAAAATCCTATGTCGATTGTGATGGCGAAACAGCCAAGTCCAATCTTGCGCTTATCGAATGGCTTGAGCAATTGGAAGATGTGGATGCTGTTTATCACAACATGAAACTTCCTGATAATTTTAATGGATAATCGGGAACTCCTTTTAGGCCTTGCCAGAACCTTTGCAGGCCAAGAGGGAACTTTTTTGCTTTATTCAGGTGGAAATTTCGATTCCGCCCAAAAATCCATCCTAGGCCTCTTTCCCATCACCGCTATTCATACTGCTTCATTAGAGACATTAAAACACTCTTTAGATCTTACAAAAGGTCCTTGGCTGGGTTGGATCGATTACGAGGGAAATGCCTATTTTCAAACTTGTTCGATTATCGTAATTTTAGATCACCTCAAAGATACATTTCAGATTTACGTGGCTCCTGATGCTGTAGAAAATGAATGGATAAAATTTTTGCAAGATGTGTCTCAATGGAACAAAATCGCGACTCCTTCCACAGAAATACTGAAGCAGACGATTCACTCGATTATTAAACCTTTGGAAACTGTGGAAGCTTATATCAAGAAAGTTAAAATAGCCCAAGAATATATCCAGCAAGGAGATATATATCAGGTTAACCTTTCCCAAAAAATGGTTTTAGAAGGAAATTGGCAACCCTTTGAACTATTCTACACATTTACCAAAACTAACCCAGCCCCTTTTTCAGCCTATATCCATGCCGCACATCGTTTTATTATCTCGACATCACCGGAGCGACTTTTACAAAAGAAAGGAATGCTCCTCGAAACTCGTCCGATCAAAGGGACAGCTCCCCGAGGAAAAACAGTAGAGCAAGATTTCAAAAACAGAAGGGCTCTTTTGCAATCTCCTAAAGAACTTGCCGAACTGCTCATGATCACTGATTTAATGCGAAACGACTTATCACGCGTTAGTATCCCTGGAACCGTTCAAGTTAAAAAACTTTGGCATTGTGAAGCTTATACAAATATTTTCCATCTTCTTTCCATCATCAATGCTGAAGCAAAAGCAGATCTACACCCCTTTGATATCCTGCGTTCATGTTTCCCAGGGGGTTCTATCACGGGTTGTCCAAAGAAAAGGGCGATGAACATTATCGATGAGATAGAAAAGACTCCTCGAGGAATCTACACAGGATCGATAGGCTACATCGATAAAGAGGATTTTGATTTCAATATCGCTATCCGGACAATCGATATCCAAGATTCATTTCTTTCATTTCAACTTGGAGGAGGAATCGTCGCCGACTCCAATCCGTATGAGGAGTATCAAGAGACTTTATATAAAGGACGCACCATTTTTAATGCCTTAGGTATGGATCCAAATTCCTTCTCAAAAAATTTTCTATGACGTTAACTTCAAATTTTGATAATCTCGAGTTAAAATTTTATGAGGAAAAAAAGATGAGAAAATACTTAGCCGCAGCTATCCTTTGGATTTTTTTAGCATTACCTTTACATAGTTCTGCGGATGAATTTGATTTTCAATTTCGTGTGGGGGGCATGGCTCCGATCTCTAGCAAAACAAGGGAAATTTACAGAGACCTTTGGGTCCAGTATCAGCTGGAAGCCTCTTACAGTGTATGGTGTGACTGGAGCGTCTTTGCCTATGGTGCTTACACGACCCAAAATGGACATTCGTCTGATTTCCATCGACACGCTAGACTACAGCTCGTGCCGATCGGTCTTGGACTCAAGTATACCGGTGAATTAGCCTGTTGTCTTGAAGGCTATCTGGGTGCAGGCGTCACCTACTCATTTTTACGAATTAGCGGACATTCCGATGTTGAACGGAACCATGTCTCAAAAGGAGCTGTGGGTGGACTTGCAAAATCGGGACTTCGCTACCATTTCCACGAAATGCTTTTTGGGGAATTATTTCTAGACTACTATTACACCCATTTTAATTTAAAAGGGCGTGAGCATCAAGGCCGAAACGCCGCCGACTTAAGTGCAATCTTATTTGGTGTAGGCTTAGGGCTATCTTTTTAACTTACCTTAACAACCTTCTCGATCGCTTTACGCAAAGCTGGCAAGCCCTCCCCCTTCTCCGCAGAAATCGGAAATAGGGTTCCTTTTTTAAAGGGATAATCTTTAATAAATTCAGGTGCGAAAATTTGAGAATCTTCAGTATCCATCTTATTTAAAGCCACTAGAAAAGGCCTTTTAAGTAGCTCTGGATTGTATTTTTCAAGTTCATTGCGCAACACTTGAAAATCATCGGCCGGATTACGTCCATCAATCCCCGAAGCGTCTAATACATAGATAAGTAGTTTTGTACGCTCAATATGGCGCAAGAACTCATAACCTAAACCTTTGTTGCGGTGAGCTCCCTCAATAATCCCTGGAATGTCTGCAATAAAAATACGGGAAAGATCTTCTAATTCAATATAGCCTAAGTTAGGCCGTAGAGTTGTAAAAGGATATGGCGCAATTTTGACTCTGATATCAGCAAGAGCAGAGATTAATGTGGATTTACCGGCATTGGGAAAACCGACCAACCCTACATCGGCGATCAGTTTCAGCTCCAATTCAACTTCCGCTGTTTCTCCTTCTTTTCCCGGTGTGCAAATATTCGGAGCGCGATTCGTAGGGCTTTTAAAAGTATCATTCCCTTTTCCACCTCGTCCCCCTTTGCAGAGGATCCATTTTTCCTTGTCGATGGTAAAGTCATGTAAAATTTCGCCTGTATTCATATCTTTGAGCAAAGTTCCAAGGGGAACCTTAAGAATCAGATCTTTTCCGTTGCGACCATGGCAAAGATTCCTCCCTCCAGCTGCCCCGTTTTCTGCTTTCAATTGACGACTATTGCGATAGGCCTCTAAAGAGAAAATTTGGGTATCTGCTTCGAAAATAATCGAGCCCCCTTTTCCCCCATTGCCCCCGCAAGGCCCTCCCTTGGGAATGTATTTTTCCCGTCTCCAAGCAACAACGCCGTTGCCGCCTTTGCCTGCCATGAGGCCCAATTTGACTCGATCTGTAAACATAAAAATAGAGGGGGGTAGGATTGGGCGCTAACCTATAATAGGTAGCGCCTTGAATTAATTAGGTGTTAGCTTGGATCGAAATGTAGGTCTTATCGCTCTTGCGAAAGCTAACAACGCCATCGACCAAAGCGAATAGGGTATCATCTCTTCCTTTGCCCACATTTTTTGCAGGTGTCCATTGAGTCCCACGCTGACGCACGAGAATGCTTCCGGCGGTGACCATTTGTCCTGCGCCAACTTTCACTCCGAGGCGCTGCGAATGGGAATCACGTCCGTTACGGGTGGATCCCTGTCCTTTCTTATGTGCCATAACTGATACTCCTTATGCAGCTTTACCAATCTTGGTGATTTTCACACGAGCATACCGCTGACGGTGCCCGAATTTTTTCCATTGATTATGACTGGGTTTATATTTCACTGAGGTGATCTTTGGGCCTTTGGATTCGCCGAGAACTTCACCAACAACAACAAAACCTGAAACGGTAGGTTGACCGACGTGTCTATTGGAGCCCTCTCCAATTAAGAGCACATCAAATTCAACTTGCGAACCATCTTCGGCACCAAGGAGTTCGACCTCAATAATGTCATCTTGTTCGACCCGCAGTTGTTTCCCACCGGACTTAATAATAGCGTACATTTTTTCCCCCTTAAACACATCGAAATACCACTAACTTAGCAGTGGCTTATGTAGTTTCGGTCAATTTTTCACGAACTTTAGTGCAAAGGATAACTCCATTACCATTTGAAATCAATGGGAAATTCTAGATAATCGCAAGATAAGCTTAAGATCCAAGGGGAAATGCCCGAATGAATATCGCTCTTTTGCAGGTGATGCTATCTTTGCCTGATATAAATCAGCTGATTAAAGAATTTCCCCAATTCTTGTTTCTTTCTTTTCCCGAATCCTCCTTTCAATCGATTACAGATGAGCACTGGAGCATGGTGGAAGTCCTTCTTAGTACACACTTAAGTCCAGTGGAACTCTCTTTAGCACCCCAGTTACGCTGGCTCCATTGTCCCACTCAATCGTTAAAAAGAATTTGCTTAGAAGAGATTGAAAAGCAAGGGAATATCTTAGTCACGAATACCCGTGAAGAAAATATTGTCCAGATTGGAGAATATGTTTTGTCGGTGGTCCTCGCCTTTGCCAAAAACCTATTTCGCTGGCGGGAGGCTAACGAGGTGCCACCACTTCTTTGGGATAGCAAGTGGCGCAATTCGATGTGGACCTTAAAAAACAAACTATTTTTGCAAATTGGCTTAGGTAAGCCGGGCACAGAAATTGCGCGACAAATGTCCCAGATGGGGATGAAGGTGTGGGGAGTGGATGAGGATGCTTCCTTTCATCCCCATTGTAATAGGACCTTTGCTTTTGAGGATCTGGAGGCTGTTCTTCCCTATGCCCATGTTGTCAGTATCTGTCTTCCGCGCGACCAAGGTTATGTGAAGTGGTTTGGCGAAGAGCAGCTTAAACAAATGCAGGAGGATTCTATCCTAATTGTGATCGGTTCAAGCCGACTTGTGGATGAAAATGCCCTTTTCGAAATCGGGAAAAACGGGAAATTCCGGGGTATTGCTATCGATGCCGAGTATCAGATCCCCGTCTCTCCCCAGCTCCCTATTTGGACTTTGCCAAATCTGCTGATTACCCCTGAGGTATCTCCCCGTCCTAAAGGACCTGACGATCAAACCCTCAAACTTTTTCGGTATAATCTACGCCAGTATGTCCATGGTAACTATAGTGACATGAAAAACCTGATCGATCCAATGCTCGCTATTTCCTCAGGTGCAGAAGCATGGTTTTAGACTACCTCTCTGTGTCTAAAGGTTAAAACAACTTCTATATTTCGACAGTGGATATACGAATTTTGTCTAAGTTGTTCTAAACTTTGTTCGAGAGTAATCGCACTGTGGCCAATTTGTATCCGTTCTAAATGAGGTAAATTTTTTATTAGAGTAAGAATACCTTCAACTGTCAATTGCGTATTGTCAATGTTAAGACATCTCAAATTTTTTAGTTTTGATAAAGACTCCACGGCATAGTCAGTAATCTCCTCGTCATCCCTTAAATCCAATTCTTCCACTTGCTGAATTAAAGGACATAAGCGATGAATATAAGGATCGGTGATAGGGCATTTACATATCCCTATCGCCTTCCAATCCTTTTTCAAATCGACGAAGGCTAAAAATTTATCAAAAAAATCGCTCCTTTCCTCAATTTCATCCATAGGAATCGGTGTGAAAGACAATGAACTAAGATTTGGAAATCTCTTTGTAATCAATAGGAGAGATTCCACAGACACCGGCATTCTATAAAATTCTAATCCTTTCAACCCATTAAACTTAGTTAGAAAGGCCATGATTTGGTTGTGATGGAGTACCTCTTTAAAGGACTCGGTGGGATTGTGAAAAGTCAATTGAGAAATCGATGTACTCAGTTCTGAAGTGATCTCAAATGCATTTGGAAGTTCGTTAAAATCAGTTTCTGTATGGGCCCAAATACTTAAGTGATTCAACGGCTTAAAATAAAGTTTAAGCTTTTCTCGATTCACCCATATTTTCCCATTTGTTAAATTTGCAATATGGGGAGCAAACACCCGAATTTTATTGATAAATTTCTCATAATGCAATGAAGCCAAATTAAAATCGGATAGATCAATGATTTCAACTTTTGAAACTATGATAATAATTTGTTTGATGAGTTGAGAAGCAGTTTCAGAATCCCAATAATCATTAATTTGAAATTTTACAGGTAGGATATTCTTTAAAACTAGAGTTTTCAGATCCTCTTGATAATCTAATTGAAGCATTTTTATGAGGATCGTGATTTCTAAAGGGAAAGGTCTATTTATCACAATTCTTGGCTGACATCCCAAGTGGTTAAGGATTTGTTTAATGATCAGATTAAGAACCTCTTTCCTTTCAGGTCCATGAATGGTTTTAAGCTTACGCAAGAGGACTGCTAAAGCTGGAACATTCAGCTGCTCTAACTCCTTACGAGATTGTTTAATAATTTTTTGATTACCGATGAAACAACCTACTCGATAAAGCTCAATCCAATCCAGTTCTTCAATTTTGACTTTTTCCGGTCTCTCTATTAGCCCTAATTCATAAGCCAGTGTGGGGGCAAGTCTTTCAGCAATCGGAATAAAATTGTGGATTAATTTCGGCGCTATTAACTTCGCTAAAGTTATAGGAACTCTGCAAAATAGAATTCCTCCAAAGTTGAGTGTCGAGGATGGAATTTCTTGAGAAGATGAATGAGGCTCAGTTATTGAAACTGTATCTTCAGTCGATATTTTCTTTATGTCTAAATCTTGGCTATACAAATAATTTTGATATGAAACAGCATTGACTGGATTCACAGTTTTCCTTTGTACATATTCAATCTTAATAGTATGACCAGGCAAAATTAAAGTTAAAGGCCCAATCGAATTTGCGCTGTTTACCATAAAGATGTTGATTGACGGGAAAACTGATTCCAAACTGAATCAACGTTGTTTTTGTAGACATCCATAGAGATGGAGTGACATAAATAGTATTTCCGCCGGAATTATCATCGATCAGTCCGGCGATCCGATTTTTTTGGTTATATTGACCATCCACTTCGATCATCCAAGCGTAGATTACCCCTTCTGGACTGGGTATATTTCGTCCAAAACCAAACTGATACAGAAACTCATCTCCATATTTGGTACCATGATCAGAAGCCACCAGTACAGCTCCTGGACCCACAAAGACAAACCAATCTATCCACATCCGATAATAAGTACCTCCAAGAAAAAAGAGGGGGCTCCAAAACCTGTGTTGGGAGATTTGTGAATTGAACCTGTCGGAACTGTGATATTGGTGACCACAGTCGCTTGATCAGAATAGTCGGCTGTAGTTCTAGTGTAGAAAGCATATTCAAGCTGGACAAAGAAATCATCTATCCCACCCGATTGATCGCAACCATCTTGGAGAATCGGTGAAAAAGGAAAGTTGAAATAGATTGACCATGCATTGGTAATGCCAAAAAGGACACTTGGAATTAAATCTGATGTTTTCTTATTCCGTCCGAAGAATTCATCTGCAAAAAAATACAGTTGAATTTCCCCTTCATCAATAATATTTCCACCGAAAGCAAACAGTCCAGAAGGTTGTTGAGAGGTCGGTAGAGAGAAGTTTCCGATTTTAGGAGGCTCAGGCTTTTTGCTTGCATCTTCTTTTTTAGGGAGAGCTTCACCTTCAGTGGATTTTGTAGCTGTGTCTTCACTCCATAGATGGGTCAAAGCCATACTAAAAGTAATGATCAATAAGCTAAACCACTTAGTCATAAAAAAATTCTCAAATATTATTGCTTTAATATACCATTTTTTACACTTTGTCCAATTTTTTAAATTATAGAATATCACGAGAGCCTATTGAACATGAAACTTATACCTATCAGACACTCTATCAATGCCGAATCAAATCCAGCCTGAACTATTGGTAAATAATTCATATTTGATATATAATCTTTATATTAATAAAAATATTAAGGGATCTAATGATTCAAGATTTAACATTACACAATAACACTACATGGTCTTATAAAGCTGAAGAACAAAGCTTTTCTAGAATCAAAAAAGTGAAGGATAATGACAAGATAAATCTGGAAATAACGACTTACACTTTGGGCAAAAAATTAGGAGAAGGGAGCACCAGTAATGTTTATAATTTGATTCCGAACATACCCACAAAAAAAATTAAAGCTATAAAAATACCCCTTACACATAAAGATTTTCTAAGTCCTGAATTTGAAATAATGTCCCTATTACCTTCTGCAAAAGGAGTCATGAAACCTCCAAAAGGATGGGTGATCGATTGCATCATATTGCCGAAATATGAACGCCGTCTTTGCGATATTGCTGAGACAATGTCGTCTGAAATGAAAATGGATGCAATCACACAACTCGTCAATGGTTTAATGGAACTTCACGAAAATGGCATTTGTCATGGAGATATCCTATCAATTAATATCCTCTTTCGTAAAAAAAGAACTCTGAGCTGCTATGATATAGTAGATTTTGGTACATCGAGAGTCTATGGCAAAACTGTTGTTAACTTTTACACATCCCTAGATAGTGAAGATCAGTTTATGGAGCTCAAACAATATGACATTCATAATTTAGGGATCATATTCTGGAAGTTAGTCAGTACTAAAAAAACATTTCCCGAAACTTTGACGCGTGAACAAGTGTGCGAAAAAGGATTTCCGCCCAACATTGCGGATTTAATTAATTACATGTGTGACCGTACACTTCTGAAAAAAGAGATGAGTGTAGCTTATAAGATTCTAACAATACAATGAATTTCAGTGGGCATTAAGATTATATTTCATAACCTTAGCATGAACCCCATGTTCATCTCTTTCTTCATCATAAACATCCCCATGCAGATTGCAAGGCCATGTACTGATTTCTTTCAAATCTTGTGCTTCTAATAAGGGAAGCCTCGCCAAACTACGGTTTTGCACAGCAAAATTTTGGGAACTAAGCCCGATAATCACAGCATTCGTTCTTCCACCTTGCAGCAAAGCAGCAATTGCGATATTCGCCATTTCGCAGCAATATTTAGCCGCCAACTTTCTTAAAATGGAGAGTCGCCTTTGAAACTCTTCCCATCCACAAGCTGAATCGATGAGAAGCTTATACTTTACCAGCGAACGATTTGCTAATTGGTTTAATTCAGGCTCTTCCTTACGTAGCCATTTTTCACTTACAAATCCTCCGAGTAAGGAGCCGTATGCATATGTCTTGATATTTTTTTTACGACACAATCGCGCTACTTCTTGTTCAACTCTGCTATCGAAAAGAGAAATCTGCACCTGTAGGGAAGCTATATCAAAGCGCTCCGAAATTTCCTCTAGATACTTTTTATTCACGTTAGTAAGTCCAATCTCAGCTATTTTACCTTTAGCTTTTAGTTCCGAGAGAAATTCCATAGTAGATAGGTAGGTTTTAATCTTCCAATCCCACCAATGAAATTGCACGAGATCGAGGCATTCAACCTGCAAACGCTTAAGGCTACGATCGATGATACTTTCGACGTATTTGCAGTCAATCTCTTGTAGACGATTAAGATCGGGCACAAACTTAGTGTGGATGCGCAATTTTTGTTGGTGAACCGTTTGTGCAGCGTGGCCCAGCAACTCTTCGACGCCAAGATAAATATCTGCACAATCGAAAGTAGTAAATCCACATTTGATCGCATCTAGGATAGGCTCTATGCTCACATTTTCTTGAGAGTGACCCGCAGCAAGCTGCCAACAGCCTCTAATAATCTCTTTATTCATGATTTCTGCCTTACCGTTACCTGGTGATGATAAAATGTCTTTTTTCCTATCCTCGATATTTTAAACACACCGCCGCAATTAACATCAGGACATGCTACCTCGTGATCCGTGCTAATCCAGTCATTAGCATCTGTAAATCTTTGCTTTACCGTAATGATGGGGATTAGGGCGGCAAGGCAATAAATAGGAAAACTTTGGCCGCTGGGTAGTGAAAAGTTCTCGCCTGAAAGCAAAAAATAATCCCCAATCTTGTGATTGCAGACCATTGGTTTGATCCCATTATTAATGACTTCAACCTTAATATCGTAAAGTTCAAAAGAATCATCCTTTGGCATAGACCATCTCCTTTTTAAGAGTAAAAATTGTCATCAGTGCAACCAACATAAATGGTACACAGATGGCGAAGTTTGTATGAAATAAGCTGATACTCATGTAACAAAACATGGGAGCTAAAGCTGCAGTAAAAGAAGCCCCCAGAGAATAGCTCGTCGACACTGCCGTGTTGCGTGCTGAACCTGCAAAAAGGTCTCCAAAGAAACGAGGCGTACATAGACAAAAGACCATATGAAAAAGATGGATAAGAATCTGCGTCGCTAAAATAGCTGGATAGGAAGCTAGAACTAATGCTAAGCCCAAAAAGGGAGCGCTTAAAAAAACACCCAGGGAACCAAATCTCATCATTTCGCGATAAGAGAAAGTAAATTTATCTGCAATATAACCAAAACAAGGCGGTAGTACGATCCAAAGGCCAAGTAAAAACGAATTGGCCTTGAATATTTGAGACCTGGGAATGCCCAGTTCCTGATGAACAAGCTCATTGAGAAAAATCAGTGATCCATAAAAAACTAAGACCAGCATAGATGCGACAACCACCGCTTGCAGAATAGCTATTTTATTTTTTACAGATTCCGTTGCTATTTCGGAGATTTTTTTCGGAGTCACTTCATGATATTCTTTCATGAAAGAACGTAACAACAAAAGACATAATCCGACCAATCCACCAACTAGAAACGTTATACGAAAATTTTCTACATACATTCCTGCAAGAAAGCTTGCAAATATTCCCCCTAGATGGGTCGATGAAACAACGCAAGCTCCATAAAACGTTCGCCACCCTGGCTTGAGTTCGTAAGCATAAGTCATAGCAGTGCCATATTCCCCTCCAACAGCGAGCCCTTGAGCCACACGACAAAAAAGAAAAAGAATGGTTGTAGTCAACCCCAGCACTTGTACGCTTGGGATAAAAGCTAATGCCAGGGTTGCTGTCGACATCAAGACCATAGAACTAATCAAGGAGGTTTTACATCCATATAGATCACCTATGCAGCCAAAGCAAAATGCCCCCAAAGGGCGAAATAAGAAAGCAATTGCGTACCCTATATAAGCATAAAGCAATTTGAGAGCTGGACTGGTACTGCCAACAAATTCTTCAACAATAGAACTGGCCAGTAAGCTTACAAGCATCATGTCAAAATGCTCAAATGCCACACCTAAGGCGACAATAAAAAAGCTTCGTTTTTTTTTGCTAATTTCCATTTTATCTTTTCTCAGCTTTAACTAAGTGCTTTGTCAAATATGCTTAGGCAATATTTTTTAATGCCTTCTGATTTTTGAATCCATCTAGAGGTATAAGCTTTAGAAAATTCATTAAAGTTTTCGTGTATACCTCTGGATTGCTTCTCATAGTCATCTAAAAGCTGTCTGACGGTGAGCGGAACAAGAGTGAGCCCCAAAGTTCCTCCGAGCCCTGCAAGAGGCGAACTAGAACCTGCTGAATCACCAATGCAGAAAACATTACCCATCGAAAATGGAAAAGAAGTCCGATTGGAAATATGAACAGGCCTGGAAACTGTGGTTAACAACACACTATGCATTTCTTCAATAGGAAATGCACTTTGATGAAAAACTTGATGTGCTGTTCTGAGTATCTGTTCCCGTATGCCATCTTGGTGAACTTCTTTATCTGATGTCACGGCGATATTGATGACTTTGCTCTTAGCATTGAAAATCACATTTGCTATCCGCAAAGTTTTTTCAGAAGTATCGATGAGGGAAACAACAAAAGTTTCTCTGCCAGAGTAAGTCATATTTCCAAAAATCCAGTTTTCACCCGTGCATGCGTTCGTCACTTCTCTTGTTCTTATGCCAAGTTGACGGGCAGTGGTGGAATGGGCACCTTCAGCTATAAAAAACAAATCTGGTTGCAAAGTTCGATCGACAGTGATCTGTACCTGTGATATTCCTTCTTCTTTTGTGCGAGATAAAATTCTAACAGTCACATCGCCAAATATATTAACGCCAGCCTCTAAGGCATTTTCTGCAAGAAAAGTTTGTAAAACTTCAATTGTCACGCTATAGATTCCGTCCTGATCGAAAAGTTTGTCAAAATTTTCAGGTTCAAATGATGCCGGTTCGTCCAGTCGTAATCTACTTACATCAGAAAGTGCGAGGCGCACGGTAGACTTGCTTTTCTCAACAAGTACATACCTATGCTCTTTGATTCTTGATGCAACAAACCTTTCAAATCTCTCTAATAGATTAAATTTTTTTAGAAAAACCTGCGTTTCTGCATTTAGGTTAATGACATTGAAACGAGAGAATTTCTTTCGTTTTTCAGCGATAACCACGTTAAAGCCTCTTGCCCTCATCTCAAAAGAGGCTGCTAACCCAGCGATACCGGCGCCACTGATTATGGCAAATGGTTTTGAGGTTCTAAAGTAAAGGCCACGTCTAAGAGCTGCTGCTGTAATGCGAAGATCAACCGCACGGCATAGCATTTTTATTGTTTTGTGACCAAGAGAAGCAGCAAGTCGATGATCGACTAAAAAACAATCACCTTGATATGATTTTCTAATACTTGATGTCATAACAACCTTAATTAACTTCTTGTTTTTTTGTTTATGATAACGTTAAAAATAAACGTCGTGCATACGTGCGGAATCAGTTTTTTAAAAACTGATAAGTAAAATAAAAATGAAATATGGAAAAAAATTAGGCGTAGAAACGCCACCAAGAAGAAGGATTGATAGAGGGCGCAAAGTTACGATTGAGATAGCTGCGAAATCTCGACTGCCTCGATTTTTTGCAATCGACTCGATTAATTTTCATATTTTTCATACCTCCTCACGTGGTTTGCTAAAAACTTTAAAAGATCATCGCTGATGATTTTTAAAGCATTGGACCCACGTGTAATTTGAGAAATGCTGACCTTCATTTCGTCAGATATTTCTCGCTGCGATAACTTCTCACTCAAAAGAGCCTTAACGATTTGCATGCGGGAAGATAAATGCTCTTTTTCTTCTATTGTCAAAAATAAGTTGAGCAGGTCCTCCAAACGTGAGGTTTTTTTTGTCTCTAAACACAGGTCTAAAAACATCCTCCAACCTTCATCATCACGCATTGCTATTTCAGCCCTTTTCGTTTTATGCTTGTAACGTTATACCATTACATCATTTTATGACAATGCTTTTTTTGGGTGTGTACAGAAATATATACATGTACCTCTGTTTTTACTCATCTATTAGTAAATCAATCATGTTTCTCACCCAAATTTTCTTGGTAAAGCTCGAGAACCCATTTTTCTAAGGCCTTGGTATCCCTAATATCGCCTTCAAAAACGTATTGAGGAGTATAGGGCTCATAGTTTTTTCTGGGAAGGTTTCTTATGACTTTGACGGGGATAACAAGCACTCCTAATCCACTGGGTAATGGTATACGCATTCCTTCAACATACGCATCATCACCAAACGTCGGCAACCCAATTTGAATAACTCCGGGATAATTTAATATAAGATCACAAAAGGTGAGGCAAGAACTTCCACAATGACCATCTGTCAGTATAAATACTTTTGCCGTTACAGAAGAAATTGGTGGAACCTTTGAATGATTTCTTTTAGTTAATTCGTTAGAATTTTGATCGCTTCTAAGAAATTGCTGACCAGAACTAAGAGCTTTTTTCATATTTTCAAGATCTTTTGCTACAATTTTATAAACTGGCGCATCAATTCCAAGAGTGGATTTTATATATTTAAGAGCATTTTCCAAATAGTGAACGCTTATTTTTGATACTCGCCATTCTGAATAAATATCATTTTGTTGATTCAGCCATTCCAGCGTCTCTTTGCCATATAGATTCTCAATTAAGCGCTCACCAAAGACAGAATTACCCCCGCTATTTCCTCTTAAGTCTATGACAATATAAGGGCGGTTTCGAAATTGCCCAATCTTATCGATGGTGTTATTCAGCGACTCTAAATCTGCTTCTTTAGCTGCACTGAAGGTCGGTATTGATACCCACACACCTCCTAAAGATACCTCACGAATTCCAAATTTTTGTTTATTAATACTTTGATCAACAGTATTCAATTTTTCATTCCAAGCATTCTTATTGATTGGCTCCCATGCTAGGGTGAACTTTTCTTCTTTCCCATTAACATCAATAGTGCATGTTTTGATAGGTTTTAAAAATGGATTTCCATCGTCTACTAATAGAAAAGGAGTTAGGTCTTCCCACACTCCCTCCAAATGAGAGGATCCTGCATGAAAGGGAAAAACACGTAGAGAAATAGCTTTTTTAACTGAAATCCCATCGCATGCAATAAATTTAGAACCAAGTGGAGGCACTTGTAAATCATTGTCATCAACTCTGTAGGCTACAATTACTGCATTGTTTTGATATTTAACAATAAATTTTGGCCATTGAACAAAGATTTTCTCTATGCTGGGAATGATGTAAAGATGGCCGCTATTAAAACGTGCCAAAAACTGATCCAGAACAGCTTTATAACCTTCATAGGAAACGATTTCGTACGCCAAATTTGTTGCATTCTTATAACCCGATTCTAAAGTAATCTTAAAGGATGGGTTGGCCGGATCAATTATCCCTGGGTGACCCTCTTCAATATTATCTTTAATCGCTTCTATGTCTCGTTGTGTCATTAAATGCCATGGGTTGATGGAATGATCATTTGCATTTATTGAGAAGTGAACGCTGCAAAAAATAAATAGGAATACAAGGCGCATTACTGTATTTTATTCCATAAAGATGGAGGGGCTTATTCTAGAGCTCTGTCAAAACCATTGGCTAACAAGAAAACAGCTAGCCGAATTATTAGCTAGGAATAATGATGGTTTGCGCGCTCGTTTTCTAACTCCTATGGTAGAACATGGACTCCTTCGTCTACGTTTTCCCGAAAAGCCAAATCGAGTTGATCAAGCTTATCTAAAAAATGATGACTGAGCTATAGAGACATCTCAAATAGATCTCAAGAGAAAGAACAAAACTACTTAAGGAAATTACGTACACCGACATTCGTACGGATTTTCTAAAGCGAAAGAAAGCAGGCAAGGCGTAAACTCTTCCTACTTAATGTGGCCAGAATTGGAATCGAACCAGCGACACAAGGATTTTCAGTCTTGAAAAAGTGCTTCCACATTATCCTTGATTACCTTTAGTCACCTAAAGTTACCATAGTTTACAGAGAACATCTCTAATTTTTCCACCAAATTCGAGTCATCCAAATCCATCTTTTTCAATATCTTGTAATCCACAACTACGGCCATATTACGGCATTTTCCATTTCTTAACCGAGTGTGTTATACCTATGAACTTCAATAAAAAACAACTTGCCTTATTATGCCTGTACTGGCATAATAAAATTTACAGGAATTGAATATGGAACAGAAACGGCAGCTTGTTTATCTAGGATCGTCACAAAAGGATTCTGGTAAGCTTCCCGAGGAAGTCCAAGAACTATTTGCTTATGCGCTTGATGTCGCCTTAAAAGGCGGTCAACATGAGGATGCAAAGCCTCTTATGGGATTTCATGGGCGCAGTGTGATTGAAGTTGTTGGAGACTACAGAGGCGATACATATCGAGAAGTGTACACAGTTCGCTTTGAAGAAGTCATTTATGTACTCCACATCTTCCAGAAAAAAAGTAAAAAGGGAATAGCAACTCCCAAGGAAGATATAGAGTTGATCAAACAACGGTTAAAATGGGCTGAAGCCCTGCATAAGGAACAATATGGAAAAAAGAAATCCAAAAAATAAACCTGAGAACATCGAATATTCCGTAAGTTCAGGAAATGTTTATGCTGATTTTGGATTCTCTAATCCTGAAGAAGCAAAAACAAAAGCTGATCTAGCTATGCTAATCACTAAATCATTAAAGAAAAAAATCATGACTCAGCGGCAAGCAGCAGATTTGATGAATATCGATCAACCAAAAGTTTCCAAAATTATTCGTGGGCTTTTATCGGAATTTTCGATCGAACGTTTGCTAAAATTCGTTCTTGCTCTTGGCTTTGACATTGAAATCAAACCAAAGCCTCATAAGGCAAAAAGCACACTTCCAAGTATGCATATTATCACCGAATCTTTCCATTCACGGAGATTCAATGAGCACGTTGTTTAAATTGGTAAAGTATACAATCCCCGTTTGCGTCCCGATAGTCTTTTATACATGGAAATGAGCACTCTAAAAGATTATGATCGCTTTGTCCTTGCCGAACAAAGAAAAAACTCTTTTTGTAAAATCATCAATCCCATCCCTGCTCAGAATAGAATTCTCTATTGAGAATAGCCTTAAGAGCAATTGCATTATAATCGACAATATTGGCTGGGAGATTTTCTAAAGAAAAAAATTCCAATCGTTCACATTTTTCAGGTTCACAGTTTTTTATAGTTCCCTCCCATGAAGGGCAGTCAAAAAAGATATCGACTTTCAATCGATTTGTTTGGCGATGCATTACATACACTACTTTGATTTGATCAGGAGATAACGTAAGGCCAATTTCTTCATAAGTTTCTCGAATCATTGCAGCTGTCGCAGATTCGCCATTTTCCACATGACCTGCTACCAAACTCCACATTCCATCACAATAACCAGTATTTTTTCTTAAATGAAGAAGTATCTTATTGCCTTGTTTCAAAATAAGGTAGGCATTCACGCTGGCTCCATCTCGTTTTTTGATAAACATATCTTGGTAATGTTGTAAAGCTTCTTTGGCTCCATCCAATAAAGCTATTGTTTCAATATCTTTTGAGGTAGCCCATGTATAGCTTTGGTGCTCATTGGATAAATGAACTTCGGGGATTTGATCGAAGTGAATTTTAAAAGCATGGTAAATATAATCGACTTCTGACTTATGTATTTACAATGAATTTATATATTTGATTTGCGAGTCGTTTTCAGAAGAAATACCCATCTCTTCTAATAACTCTCTTTTTGCAGCATTTTCTGGTGTTTCATCCTTTTCTAGCTTACCTCCAGGAACGCCCCATTTTCCTGGCTCTAAATTTGCGTGTGCTCGTTGTAGTAAAAGCCGCTTATTATTTATCTCAAGATAACAGGCTGCAACTTGAACTTGAGGAGTAAATCCTTCAGGTACGATTTCGTGTATTTCTAACCCTGAGGCTGATTTTTTCATATTGGTTCTCTTTCGTTTTTTAAGTACTCGCTACGAGCAAGTATTTGCAAGGTTTGAAGTATTTCTGATCCTTTCAAATCAATGGATGCAAAAAAGACTGCATCTGCATTTTCCACTGCTAGCATTGCTTTCGACAAGCTCTCAACTCCAGCTCTTGTAAGTGTTGGGTATTTGCTTCTTTCATCAATGGTATGCAATCGCTCTATAAGTCCTCTTGCTTGTAGCCCACGTAATATTTGTGAAGTAGTATTGGGGTCTAGAGAAGCTTGTCTTCCAATTTCTGCTTGGCTAGCTCTTTTCCCCATTCTTGTCAGCCAACCAGTGGTTGCAAGGATGACAAATTGCGGATGGGTAAGCCCAAGTGGTTTTAAAGCAGTTTCAATAGTTTTTCGCCATAATATGCTCACTCGCCATAAAAGAAATCCTGGACTTTCTTCAGCAGAAGGATGAGCACTGATCTCATTAAAATTAACACTATGTTTCATTGAAGGATGATCCACATGCTTGAAGCGATTAATTGAAAATCGTTTCGAGAAACAGAAAAACAACCTCGGCGAAAAGGGAATCCCCAGCATTGTTTGTTTTGTATGAATTCTAAATCGTCAATTAATGGCTCAATAGGAGCTTCTTTAGCAGCAATAAAAGCAATATCACGACGCCATGGGATGAAATCCAAACCCATCTGAAATTGATAAGGTTCTCTTGGTTTAACACGGCCAATTGCAGTAAATTTGCGACAAGGCATTTTTTCTCCAAATTGCTCAGAGGGAGAATAATAAACTATCCAATCTTCTGCTGTCATCTGTTTTAAAGGTCCCGGTTTTCCATGACAGACTTGACCAAAACCTCCAGCAACCCCTCTTTTAACGTGTTCTTGGCTTGCAACAGCGATCCAGTACATTAGCTCTCCTCTTTCAGGCGATAAATTCTAATTCGGTGACCATCGAGATCAAATTTTCTCAGGAAATGATTTAAAAGACTTGATCATACGTATACGTACTTAATTTTGTCTACAGAAACGTTGACATATAAGAGAAGAAAACCAAGTTTGTTATTTTAGATTTCTTTTGAATGACTCGTTTTCAAGCAATCGCCCAATAACTTTTGGCAAGAGTCGGATGCTTCCATTTATCCCCTCAAATTACTTACAAAAGAAGGATTTGATTCTAATTGCTGTTCTAATAAAAAAACGATATGTGTTCATGCATGGTTTTGCGAAAAATGAAAAAAGCAATATAGAGGACGATGAATTAGATGCTCTAAAGACGTATGGAGCGGCTTGGCTCAATGCTGATGAGAAAATCATAAAAATTTCTCTCAAAGAAGGCAAATTAGAGGAGATAAATTATGAAAGCAAAAACTAGCAGATTAACAAAAAACCTTATTGATATGGGAGAGGATCTAAGAGACATCGGTCTTATCGATGAAGAGTCTTTTCATAAAATTACTATGAGACTGTTAAAGAAAGAAAAAATACCAAAAATTAAGCCTATAACAAGTGATGAGATTCGCGCTATAAGGGAAAAAGAACAAGTAAGTCAAGCGGTTTTTGCAAATTACCTTAACTTAACTGTGGGCTATATCTCAAAATTAGAACGAGGTTTAAAAAAACCCACAGGGCCTCTTCTTACCTTACTTAATATTGTTCAACGAAAAGGCTTACTTGCAATTCTTTAACCTAAAGCTACATAGCGGTTTTGACTGCTTTTTTAATCCAAATAACTGGGTATTATACAGAAAAAGAAAGACAGAAATGAGTAGCTATTTAAAGGTCTTAAAAAAGGTCTAAAAGAAGCTTTAGCTTACGCAGAAAGAAGAACTGCCCTTAAATCAGAAATGACTTAAACTCTTGAACCTCATAAGTATAAGACTCGTGAACCCAATGCCGAAACGAAAAAGGCAATGAGAGATATTAAAGCAAACAAAAATCTTATACGTTATAAAAATGTGGGTGATTTTTGGTCCTATATGGGACTAGATCGAAAGGTTTGAAATTGTATCCACGTTAGCTGAGGTTATCATTCAAAAACGCCAAAATATCTCTACGCAACTTATTAAAAATTCCATTCGTTCTGCTAAAGTACCATTGAAATAAGGTTCATTTATGCCACTTGGAATAGAAGGATTAATATACCCATGATCCATGAAACTGATATGGGTAGATCCTTTGTAATAGGCTTGTTTGAGGTTTAGAAAGTTTGAAGGCAACGCTGTTCTGATTGATTCAGACCATTTGCGTAAAAAATGCGGAAAATGAGACTTTTTGTGAGATTCTTGCATAGTGACTCCTAGCGTTAAAAAACGTTCAGAGTCTATGCGTAGAATGCTTTAGAAAATGGTGGCCAGAACTGGAATCGAACCAGCGACACAAGGATTTTCAGTCCTCTGCTCTACCAACTGAGCTATCTGGCCAAAGAAAGTACCGAGAATAGGCCAGAATAGATTTTTTCGCAACGGCTATTTTGGGGTAGCCACTCCGTTGGTCGAAACTTCACCAATCTGATTTGCTTGCTCCTTATGCTGGGACTGAAGGTAAACCATGTCTTTGGCAATGTTGATCGCTTCCCTCAACTGCAGATCATCCTCAGAAGGTATATTCGGCTTTACAATATCTGCTTCTAAAACTGGATCTTCAATCATCGCCTCAGGAAGTGACCGCGACTTCCCTTGAATGTAAACTTGATACACTGAATTGCGATCGATCCTATACTCACTATTCCTCTTTAGGCTCGGCACCATATCTTTCCAATAAGTGACTTGATGCTGCAGATTCGGCACATAATACTTCATGTACCAATTCTTCAAATTAGGATCGATATCCGATAAAGGATCTTTAAAAGCGGCTGTTATCGTATCTTGCGGTAAAGAATAGTCCAAATATTCTTCTCCAATATTTTCATTGGCGTATTGGCTTGGAACCACAATATCAGCATGAACTCCACGCAATTGTGGTGTTTTACCCGAGACAGTGTAATATTTCCCGACTGTAACTTTAAAATAGGATCCTCCCCCTTCTTCAGTCACATTTTGGCTTTGAATCGTTCCTTTTCCATAGGTATGCGCGTCTCCTACAACCAATGCAACTCCATAGTCTTGTAAAGCCTGAGCTACAATTTCCGCAGCCGATGCAGTCAATCGAGATGTCAGAATAATGAGAGGCCCATTATAGGCTTCCTTCCCATCAAGATCTCGATAAAATTTCTCCTCTCCGTTTGAGTATTTAGAGATCACAATGACCCCTTTAGAAATAAAGAGACCCGCAACTTTAACCGCTTGGTTCAAAAATCCCCCGCTATTCTTGCGTAGGTCTAATATTAACCCTTTTAAATTTCCTTCTTTTTTCAATTGTTCAATCGCAGCCCGAACATCTTGATCAGCAGTAAATCCAGTGTCTGAGGCATAGAATGAGTCGAGTTGAACAATTCCGATAATGCCATTTCCATATTTTTCAGAGGCATATTTTACCCGATCGTTCTGAAGGGTTAAAGGTTGTTTTGTTAAGTTGACTTGATAAGAATTCCCATCTCTTTTCAAAGTCAAGTTGACAGCATCTCCCTTATTACCCTGAAGCAGGTCATTGATCTCACTTAAAGTTAAATCCGTCACATCCTGTCCATTGATTTTTACAAGCTGGTCCTTAAGTTTGATACTGTTGTTTTTGGCTGCAGAGCTATCCTTGATGATTTTATCAACAACAAAACCTAATTCAGGATCATCCTTGAAAACTAAACCTGTACCATTAACTCCCTGTTCTAAACGAACTCTCATATTCATGGCTTCAGATGCACTATATACAGTGGTATGAGCGTCAAGACCGCTTGCCAGGGCTTTCAAAAGGTGCAGCACAAAGATATTTTCCTTTGCAGCTGCAGACATTGGCTTTCCATCCTCTTTCACATACATGTAGGGGTTTTCAGCTGCTTCAAAATTAACTTCAAAATCCTTGATAAGGCGATCTTCTTGTTTATTGATTGCAGATGCACCATAACGAAGTTTTTCGCTATTGACAAGTGCTAATAAGGTTTGATGAATCCTTTCACGCAACTGTTCAGGAGTATTTGCAAAAGTATTGTAAGGTGGGCCTTCTCTTTGAGGCTGGGTTTCTGCTTCGTAAAATAACTCATCTTTATCGGCATAGAGATCTTGGCGTATGATCCTAGCCCGTTTTATAGCCATCTCAATAGTATTGTTTAATTGAATAAAGGCCGGAAAGAGATTTTGTTCGTATTGATTATCAATCTTAGAAAGCTGTGTATTGCTCATATTTAAATAGGGCTCAACTTCTGATTGCAGAAGGTAGATATGGTCAGGATCAAATTGTTCAATGTAGATTTTAAAAGCAGTCCTTAAAATGGAATCTTTCATTTTATTTTGGTCGACATGCTTTTGAAGGATTTGTCCCATGATCCGATGGACATCAGCTGTAGTCAAAAGTTCTTTTTCATTCCCCAAAAGAAGGCTATTGAGAAGCATGAAAATGGTAAAATAGCGTCTTAGATAAGGGCCTATATCCATAAAAAAACCTCGTTTCTAAATCACTATAATCACCCACCTAATTATAAGGATAAACTTTTAAAAATTTATTTACAACCGTCTCTATATAAGGAAATTATCAATCGTTTTTTTCCTTGACGGATTAAATTTCCTGTTCAATTATTCTCAATTTCAATTGGAGGTGAATGTATGTTGAAATACCAAGCTATATTTGTAAGTTTAGCAATGCTGATGTCAGCTGGATTATGGAGCGAAAATGAGGGAATGGTTACCGATAAAATTATGCCTTGTATTTATCCTCCGTTTCCCGGATGTGGTCAATCACGATTGCAAAAATTGTATGTTACAGCTGACCGGATCATTATGACTGATCAGTACATCATGTATGTAGATTATAATGGATATGTTCAAACAACCCCGGGAGTATTTGCAGACCAGGGTGGCTTGTACGTTTTTTCTATGGAGCCTGGAGTATGTGCTCTAGAGAAAACTTTTTCTATTGCTCATTAGGATGATTCCATCCTTCTGTGATGGTTTCTATATCAAGTTTGAGGGATTCGGGAATGTCGGGATTTGAAGCCAAAGCCTTAAATTCCATGGCTTCTTGAGTCCCTTTTAGACCTTCACAAACATAGGCTAAATAACTCGCAAAGATCATGTCATCATGTTTAAAATTTATCTTTTTGAGGATTTCCCACGCTGATTTTGCAATCCCCGGATCTTTTGTAAAATGGACCAAGGCTAAAGCAGCACGGTGATTATCCTCATTGACAGGTTTTCCAGTGATGACTTTGAGCAAAAACTGTTTAGCTGGCTCACCAATGGCTTTTAAAGCATCAAAGGCGACTTCGTCATCAAAGAAATCCCCATTACCGATCGATTCAAATAAAGCTATAATTGCTCGTTTGTCTCCAATTAAACCCAGACATTTAGCCGCAAGGGCAGGGGCAAGGCCATATCCAGGAAATAGGGGGTCATAAAACTGATCGGAACGGATGAGATCCATAAGGGCTGGAACGATATTGTTCTTTTGGGCGACGATGGTGCCGATTTCGATGTCAGGCTGATCTTCTTCACTTAAGATTAAATCTGCAATCAAGGTGGGAAAAGGACTTTTCGGATTTTTAATTTCGTAGAGATCGCGTAGACCTTTGTAGGCTTCTTTAGCTTCCGCAATTTTCTCAGCATCGGCGCCTGTCAAAAGGACTCCAGCCAGGTTTTGGCCTATATCTTGTTCCATTTTAGCTAAGGTCTCGATCCGACTAAGTTCAAATGCGGGACAAACTCCCTTGCCCCCACTGCGGTAGTAGTCGATCATAATGGGGAATTGCCCCCCGAAATGGACATCTCGATGCATGAGGATATTTGAGTCAATAGTATCCCCTATGGGCATTTCATCCGATTCTGATTCAGGTTTCATAAACTATCAATTGTTTTGGTTAAGTTGTTGGCCATTTTTATCACTAAATTGGCGTTGTAGCTGGATCTTACAAAGGGACCACAGTACATTGTTTTGATGCCGATACAACCGCCATACTCTTCATATCTTTTAAACTGTTCTGGGGGAATAAATTCTTTGACAAGGAGCTTATGCCTATTTGGCTGCAAATATTGTCCAATCGTTACAATATCACATCCAGCGTCTTTCAAATCTTTAAGTGTGGCAAAGACTTGCCCTTTAGTTTCTCCAAGACCCACCATAAGGCCTGATTTCACGAACATATTCAGCTTGGATTTATGTGTGCTAGCGTAGTGAAGAAGTTCAAGAGTGCGATCGTAAGTAGCCGTGTGGCGCACCCTTGGGGTCAATTCTCTCACCGTTTCAATATTGTGATTGAAAATTTCTGGACGCTCTTCTAAAACCAGATCCCAAGCTTTTAAGTTACCAAGAAAATCGGAGGTTAAGAGTTCAATACTTGCTTCAGGAACATATTTTCTAATTTGTTTGACGACTTTACAAAGATGCTCGGCACCTCCATCGGGAAGGTCATCACGTGCCACCATCGTGATCACAACATGTCTTAGACCTAGTTTTAATACGGAATCTGCGACACGGTTAGGTTCTTCCTCATCAGGGGGAAGAGGCTTTTTAGAGAAGTCGATATCGCAAAATCCACAACTGCGAGAACATTGTTTTCCCAAAATCAGGAAGGTAGCGGTTTTTTGGGACCAACATTCAAATAAGTTAGGGCAGTTCGCTTCTTCACAAACAGTGTGCATCCGGTTTTGAGACATCACATCCGCAGTTGCCCATAATCCACCCCCTTTAGGAAGTTTTCGATGCAGCCAGGAAGGAAATCTGCCAGGACCAACGGGTTTATCATCACAAGTCGTTTCAGGATTGGGAGGTAAAATATTCAATTTCGAAGGTTTTTTCACTTGCGGTTTCAAGTCAAATAGTTCTGACGCTGACATCGATCAATTATCCTTTCTTTTGTGGAGGAAAGTGGAGCGGCATCCCATTGACCAAAAGAGCAGCCTCAAGCCAAGCTTCAGGGATCGTGGGATGTGCATGAATGGTTTCGGTGATCGATTCTACAGTCAATTCATTGGCGATGGCAACAGTCATTTCGGCAATTAAGGAGGAAGCTTCATGTCCAACAATTTGGGCACCCAAAATTTGCCCTGTTTTGGTATCGATCACAACTTGCGCAAACCCTTCGGTGTTCAACGTCGCTTGCGATTTGCCAAGCGCTTGGAAAGGAAAAGCTCCAATTGCTGCTTGATACCCTTTTTCAATAGCTTGATCGATCGAAAGACCTACAGTGCCGATTTCAGGCTCAGTGAAAATGACAGAGGGAATAGCGTCGTAATTCATCCTAGCATGGTGGCCACAAGCATGGTTGGCAGCGACAAGACCTTGGTGAGTAGCAACATGAGCGAGCCACCATTTCGAGGCAATATCTCCGATCGCATACAAGCCTGGCACTTCAGTTTCCATATTCTCATTAACGGTAATGGATCCATTGGGTGCAGGATTTAGACCGGCTTTTTCTAAACCGATATCGCTTGTGTTCATAGAGCGCCCAACGGCAATTAGGGCGATATCTGCTTCAATCGCTTTATTCCCCGGTAAAGTCGCTTTTACTCCTTTAGAAGTCACTTCCACCTTTTCCACAAGGGCGTTGGTGATTATTTGAATCCCTTTCTTCTGAAAGATCTTAGTGAGGGCGTTGGATACTCCACTGCTTTCCATCGGAAGGATCCGCGGAAGAAGCTCTAAAATCGTAACGTCGACGCCCAAAATGTTATAGAGCGAGGCAAATTCACACCCAATGATCCCTCCACCTACGATAATTAGGCTTTTAGGAAGGGTTTTCATATCTAGCAAGGAAGTTGAATCATGGATTTTGACCCAATCGAATGGGAAAGCAGGGATATTACGTGGTTCCGAACCTGTGGCGATGATAATTTTATCTGCACGAATTAAAGCATTATCCGTACCTTTGATTTTGATTTCTTTAGGGCCTGTCAGCTTGCCAGTCCCTTTAAAAAGTGTGATGTTGTTAGAGGCGATCAAACCTTCCAAACCTTTACGAACTTTCGCAACGACAGCATCTTTTCTTTCGACCATTTTGGCGTAATCGAATGAAATTTTTCCTCCAACAATAACCCCAAATTTTTCGGCTTCTTTGACCTTTTGCAGAACTTCAGCGTTAGCAATGAGGGTTTTCGAGGGGATACATCCTCTGTTAAGACAAGTGCCCCCAAGCTCTTTGGCTTCAATTAGTGCTACTTTTTTTCTAATTGAGCAGCACGGATGGCAGCAGGATATCCACCAGGACCTCCGCCGAGGACGGCAATATCGAATTTCAAATCTTTCTCAGTCATAGAAACCCACTATTTTTACTACTTTTAATATACACTATATCGTTATTCCTTGAAAACAAGAGGAAAAGTGGGTATGAATCAAGGGATAAAATAGAGAAGGTCTTATGAGCAACAAAAACGCCAAAAAAAAGCTGTGTTGGAGCTGTGAAGGGCGCGTTACAAAGGAAGCTGAAAATTGCCCCTATTGCGGCGTCTATCTAAGTCCAAATATGCCTGAAACGCCAAATATGCCCGGGCAACCGCTGTCACCCCCTTATAAAATCCCATCGCAAATGAAGGAGAAGGCTCCAGTAGCCCCCTATCAGCCTCATAAAGCCCAAGAAGAAACTGAATCCTCAAGCCTTGAGGAATCTGAGAAAGAAGCCGCACAAGTCGATGCCAATATAAAAGATTTAAAATCGGTTATCTTACCTCTGATTTTGCTGCTGGCTGGATCTGTTTTCTTTCTCTTCGGCACGTCACTTTACCTGTTTTCTTACAAAGGCATTTTCACATTACGTTGGGATGCTGATTACTGGATCTATTATCTCGTTTTGGCAGTGCCCATGTTAGTCTTTGGATGGAAAATGTTAAGCAATGTCAAAGACAGTCCCGAAGAATCGGAGAAAGATAAAATTTAGATAGAAAAATCTTCACCTTGCCAAACCCCTTCAACAGGGGGATGGAGAGCAGTAACTTTTTCTTTGATAGCGTCTTTCTCTAGGTTTTCCAGCCTTTTAATAATCGAAGTAAGTGAGATTCCGATCGCATCGGGTAATTGATCTTCTTCCAAGGGTTTATGACTGATTTTGCTACGAACAATGATTTGACCAGGAACTCCGATGATTACAGAATCGGGTGGGGCCGATTTTACGACCACGGCATTTGCACCGATACGGCAACGGGCTCCAATTGTGATAGGACCTAAGACTTTAGCGCCAGCACCAATGATTACCCCATCTTCAACTGTAGGATGCCGTTTCCCTTTTTCCAAAGAAATCCCTCCTAAGGTTACCCCTTGATAAAGCATCACATTGTTGCCCACCTTGACCGTTTCCCCTATGACCACTCCCATCCCATGATCGATAAAAAAACCTTCGCCGATCTTTGCCGCAGGATGGATCTCAATGCCTGTGTAAAAACGGGCGCTAGTGGATATCCAACGGGAAAAAGTTTTGAGACCCATATTCCATAATTGATGAGCAATTCGGTAGCACCAAAGCGCATGCAGGCCAGGATAGGTCAAAATGATTTCAAATTTTGTCCTCGCCGCTGGATCCTTCTCAAAAATGACCTTTAGATCTTTTGCCAAAGTACGAAACATGATGGAGGTTTAAACCTCCAAGTCTTTGTAGAGAACCGTGCTCAAGTAACGTTCTCCAAAGGAAGGGATGATGACAACAATCATTTTCCCCTTATTTTCTGCCCTTTTGGCAACCTCTAAAGCTGCCCAAAGTGCTGCTCCTGAAGAAATTCCAACCAATAAACCGTCTTGAACCGCTGCTTGTCTTGCTAAACGGATCGCATCCTCATTTTTGACCCGGATCACTTCTTCATAAATTTTGGTATTAAGGACTTTAGGAACAAATCCAGCGCCCAATCCTTGAATAGGGTGGGGCCCCCGCTCTCCGCCTGAAAGAACAGGGGAGGCATCCGGTTCAACAGCGATCATTTTAACGCTCGGTTTACGAGCCTTAAGCACTTCCCCAACACCCGTAATGGTACCCCCGGTGCCAACCCCCGAAATAACAATATCGACAGCTCCATCCGTGTCGCTCCAGATCTCTTCAGCCGTGGTTTTCCGATGAATTTCTGGATTTGCCGGATTGTCAAACTGTTCTGGCATAAAGTATTTTGGATCACTCGCCGCGATCTCTTCGGCTTTTTTGATTGCACCTGGCATCCCCTCACTGCCGGGAGTCAGAATCAGTTCAGCTCCCAAAGCTTTGAGAAGAAGACGCCGTTCGATGCTCATGGTATCGGGCATGGTCAAAACACATTTGTAGCCACGTGCTGCAGCTACAAAAGCCAATGAAATTCCAGTATTGCCGCTTGTCGGTTCAATAATGACAGTATCTTTATTGATAAGCCCAGCCTTTTCCGCGGCATCGATCATGGCAACTCCAATACGATCCTTGACGCTGTGGTAAGGATTAAAATATTCGAGCTTTAAGACAATTTTAGCCGGAATTCCCTCTGCAAGGCGATTGAGTTGGACCAAAGGGGTATTGCCGATCAATTGAGTGATATCTTTTGCTATCCTCATGGCTGAAGCTCCTCCTGTTATGATATTCAGGTCTATAACACAGGAGGAATAAATTTGTCAGCCTACACCTCTTCCTTTACAGCACCGCAGCATTTTTTGTATTTTTTGCCACTTCCGCAGGGGCAGTCTTCATTGCGGCCAGTTTTGGGAGCTGCGACTAGAGGAATAATCTTCTCAGAAGTGACCGTTTCAGCAAAACCAGGTTCCGCTTCTTCCTGCGAAGGCGCTGCAGGTTGGGGAGGGGGAAACTGCTCGATCTCAGAGACAAGCGAGCGGTTCCTTTCCAATTGCATTTGCCGCATAATTTGTTCAAGGTCTTGAATCGGCGGTGTAACAATCTCAAATTTGAACAAGTCTTGTCCAATTTCGGAGCGAAGGCGCGTACTAAGTTCATCGAATAGAGTAAAAGCTTCATGTTTAAACTCGGTCAAGGGATCCCGTTGTCCCACTGAACGGAGGTTCACATCCGATCTTAAATGATCCATCATCAAGAGATGCTCTTGCCACAACTGGTCAATCTTCCGAATCATTAAGTGGCGCAGTACTCCCTGCGTAGGATTGCCTCTCGGCTTAAGCCCCTTAGCTTCTAATTCTGCAACCTTATTTTGTTCCCGTGCCAACTTTTCAGAAAAGGCCCCCACAATTTTGTCGGAGGACATTTTTTCCAATTCTTCAAAATCGATTGTGTCTTGGTCAAAGTAGCCTTCAGGAAACGAGACAGGAAAATGGCGCATCAGCCATGTGCGATACCCTTCCGGATCCCATGTACCCTCTTCCCCACGCGATTGGAAAAAGCGGGACGCTGCAGAGCTACACACAGCGTTTAATAGGTCGACAGCGATGGGGGCCAAATCATCCGAGTGTAACACTTCATTCCGAAATGCGTAAACTTCCTGACGCTGTTTGTTCATGACATCGTCATATTCCAACGTATGTTTACGCATCATGTAATTGCGCTGTTCAATTCTTTTCTGCGCAGTTTCGATCGACTTATTCAACATCCCTGCCGATATCGCTTCCCCTTCCGCAGGGCGGAAACGCTGAAGAAGTCCTGTCAAACGGGGTGAAGCAAACAAACGCATCAGAGAATCTTCAAATGAGACAAAAAATTTAGACGATCCTGGATCTCCTTGGCGGGCACAACGTCCCCGCAACTGTCTATCGATACGACGAGACTGATGGCGTGTAGTCCCAATGACATAAAGACCTCCTAGATCTGCGATCCCTCGCTCAAGCTTAATATCGGTTCCACGACCTGCCATATTGGTAGAGATCGTGATCGACCCCCGCTTGCCTGCATTGGCAATAATTTCAGCTTCTTTTTCGTTTTGCTTTGCGTTCAGGACTGTATGTTCGAGTTTATTTTGTTTAAAAATCCGCGAAAGCTTCTCAGAAACGTCAACAGACTCGGTTCCGATCAAAATAGGTCGCCCTTTCTCATGTTCTTGCCGCACCTCTTTCAAGACGGCGTTATATTTTTCCCGCTCAGTCATATACACTTCATCGTTAAAGTCTAAGCGTAGGCACTTTTTGTGGGTCGGAATTTCCAAAACTTCGATTTTATAAATCTGTTTTAATTCGTTAGCCTCAGTGATAGCTGTACCGGTCATACCGCTCAGCTTGTTATACATCCTGAAGTAGTTCTGCAGAGTAATTGTGGCGTAAGTTTGAGTTTCTTTCTGGATTTCCACCCCTTCTTTTGCTTCAATGGCTTGGTGGAGACCGTCTGAAAAGCGCCTTCCAGGTTGAGCACGACCTGTGTTTTCATCGATGATAATGATCTTATTGTCTTGCACCATGTAGTCGATATCTTTTTCCATCAAGAGATGGGCACGGAGCAACTGACGAAGGTTGTGGGCACGTTCTTTCCTTTTTTGGTCCTCTTCTTGGATCACAAGCTTGCTTTGCATTTTTGCATCATCATCAACCTCTTGCTGGTCGATCTTCATATATTCATGGCTGATATCGAGCATCACAAAATCATCAGCTTTTCCAATGCCGTTTGTGCATTCATGCCAAGCAGCAATCCCTTTGTCGGTCAACTCATACTCGTTGCCTTTCTCATCTACAATCATGTAGAGCTCAGCCAAGGCTTTCAGTTTCTCTTCTTTGTTGGTGTCGGAGTAATAGTAGAGATCCCATTTGTCAATGCCTGCGCGCAATTCGGGGTTTTCTTTAGCCCGCTTTACGATTTTATTGCGGGGGGTTCCTTTGCTGACAAGCCAAAGTTTACGCAAAGCTTCACTTTCTGCTTTGTCTTGTTCTTTGGTTTTCTTCCCTTCCTGAGGGAGGCTGTCGAGAACTTTACGGGCATCCGACGCAATTCGATTACAAAAATCACGTTGTCTTTTCACCAATTCTTCAACACCGCCTTTCAGCTCGTCATACATCTGACGGCTTACCGGAACAGGGCCAGAAATGATCAAAGGTGTACGCGCCTCGTCGATCAGAATGGAATCAACTTCGTCGATGATCGCATAATAAAAGCCCCGTTGAACCTGATCTTCTTTCCGGTTAGCCATGGAATTATCACGCAAATAATCGAAACCGAACTCAGAAGCTGTTCCATAGACCACATCTGCCAAATAAAGCTGTTGTCTTACATGCTGAGGGGTATCGGTCGTGAGTGCAGTAGTCGTAAGACCGAGCCATCTTATAATCGAGCCTACCCATTCACAGTCCCTTTGAGCGAGATAATCGTTAACGGTAACCAGATGGACAGGCTTTCCTGTTAAAGCATTGAGATATAAAGGCAAAATAGCGGTGAGGGTTTTTCCTTCACCCGTCATCATTTCAGTCACGCACCCATGATGAAGTGCAACGGCACCCACGATTTGCACATCGTAGGGGACCATATCCCATTTTTGATTGTAACCTGACACGTGAACATCTGTACCAAAAAGACGTCTGCAGCAATTTTTGACGGTCGCATAAGCCTCGGGAAGGATCTGGCTTAAGGTTTCCCCTTTGGCAAGCCTATCGCGAAATTCATCCGTTTTCGCACGCAATTGATCGTCAGTGAGTGCTTTGAATTTTTCATCCCAATCATTGACAGCTTTGGCCTCTCGGAAATACTTCCGCAATTGCCGATCTTGAGCCGTCCCAAATATTTTTTTCATCCATCCAAACATGGCAACACGTCTTTAAGTTTGTTAAATTAAAAATGTTACGATAAATTATCTTTTACTGCAAGCTTTAGCGGCTTCTTAAGTTGCCTACAAGTCTCAAAAACTCTATGTATAGCCATATCAATGTCACCATCAAGGCAAAAGCACCATACCACTCCATATATTTGGGTGCGCCTCTGGAAGCACCACGGTAGATGACATCGAAGTCTAAAACGAAATTGAGGGCGGCAATCCCGACAACAAATAGGCTGAAAAGGATACTAAATGACCCGTGTCCAAATAAGAAATTGGTCGATACACCAAAAAAGGTTAATATCCACGAGATTAAATAGACCACGAAGATCCCCCCTGTTGCTGAGGCGACAATCATTCTAAAAGTGTCATTAACTTTAATCCACCCCATTTGATAAACCGCCAACATTGCAAAAAGGGTGCCAAATGTTAGGCATGTGGCTTGGATTACTATTCCTGGAAAGGACGCTTCCATTGCTGCGGAAAGTCCCCCGACAAAAAGCCCTTCACAAGCCGCATAGGCGGGAGATGTAAGAGAGGCCCAATTAGGCTTAAAAACTGTCGCAAAAGCGAGAACAAGCCCTCCGAGCGCTCCACCAATCATCCATGGAGTGACGGCCGCTGTATTAGCGCCAGCTTTGAAAAACATTGTCCAAGTGTAAGCGGATGTCAAGATCACAATCAGCAGCAAAATCGCAGTTTTGCTGATCACACCATTGACAGTCATGGCGTTATCCATATCTACAATGGTTCCTGGTCTGCTGAATGTGTCAGCTCTCAGCGCAGGATTTGAGGTTTGCATTTTCTCTTTCCTTATCTTAAGCTTTTAATCAAATACCATACCTAAACAGACACGATCATCACAAGCAAAAAGGTTTTCGGGGATTTATAATCTAAGTATATAAATAATCGATCTCCTCATTTTTGATAGGACCGATCACACGCCAATTGAGTTGGATATAGTGGTGATCAAAGCGCACCTTTCCAAAGTAGATGTCTTCTTTGCAAATATGAGGTTCAATCGATTCCAATGTCATTGCATCGACCGGTTTGAGTTTGAATAAAAAAACTGGATGTCGAGGCCCAAAGCGGAGGTGTTCCAATTGAATATTGGATTTTGTAAACGTCCACCGAAATACATTCCGGAATTCTACAGATTGCTCCTTTTGACTAATCCATTTCCCGTTTTCATTAAAAATTAGGATTTGCGGTGCGGGGGAGTCAATTTCGACAGATCCTTTACCTAAACCATTCCACCCCATGCGATTAAAAGATCTCGTCTGGGCGGAAAGTGAGATTTGTTGGATTTCAGCAAGTTTTTCCCAAAATTTGTGTAAAACCCTTTCATTATCTTGAAGATTATAGCCCTGTTTCTTCTTAAAAGTGTGAAAATGGGGTTTATAATAAAGTTTTTTCTCTTGGAAATCGAGATGATAATAAGCTTTTTTGAGCAGTTCTTCAAGCTCCTTAAGTAACGGATAATTGGAGTTAAACTCAAAAACGCGGATTTTCCCTTCATAACTGCTGACTAAAACTCCTTCAGATTCTAGTTGTTGCATTGCTTGTTGCAAGGGAGTTAGCGGAGAATTAAAACAGCGGCTCAATTGGGTAGGGTAACATTTGTGATTTACCAGCAGATAATACAAAATCCTTTCAACGCTTTTATTGGCAAGCAACGGGGATAGAGGCATTCATTATCACCTATTTTTAAGGTTAATGTATCCTTTTAACTTAAATTTTAACATCTTTTTCAGTTTATAAAAATGGATATCCGGGAATTCCAATATGTGACTTATTTTTTGAGAGTTTGTAGATAGATCAGAAACATAATCATAACAAAGGCAAGAAAGGCCAAACCAAAACTGCGATTTACGAACAATTCATAGAGTCCAACTCCGGTAATAAACCCCATTGCAGGCACGTAAAACGAAGACCCATCTTTCATATTGTCTCTATAAAAAGCAAAAATTGTACAAAGTTAGTTTAATTGATTTTCGCTGGGTCACTGACTAACTTATATCCAATGGAACGTTCAAATTTCTCATCGAGCTGTGAATTAATATGAAAGAGATCAAAGTGGGAGATACTCTCATATTTTTTAGGTTCGTACTTTCCAAATTCTTTACAGCCCTTATAATCTTTGACAGGATGGTAAATTCGTGTTGGCATTAAGTCGAAGAGACCATTCAACTCTGCCAGCACTTCCTGAGGATAATCTCTAACTGTTTCATAGTTGATGAAATAGGTATTTTTTGCCCATTTATCGATTTTGTACATATTTTTTCCTTTAGCCGTCCTGAGCTTCATCACATTCTTGAAAGGTTTGCCATTAGACGGATTAAGATCAACAAGTGGGTTTCTTTTTAACTCTTTTTGAACGACAGGCAACTTCGGATCTACCGTCCATGGAGTTCTAATAAAGTCGAAAAAAGTGATTCCTACTAAATTTTGAGCCGCTTCAAAGGGTTGCTGATGAAAACTGCGCAACCAGTCGTACGGATTCCGATAGATGACAAAAAAAAGAGTATCTTCAGTCCCCTCAAAATTGTAATGTACTGGATCCCCAAGCCATTTATCTTGTGGAAGATCATACCAAGGTGGGTAATGTTTATGGCAAAAGATTGGAGCATTAATCAAAAAATTGGATTTGATCAATTTATAAAGATAGTTACTCCCCGAGCATCTCTCCGAAAAGATCACGAAATTGTTGATCCGAGATGTATCCTCACGACTAGCCTTTAGCCCATATTCTACTTGTAATGCCACAGTTTGAGACACAATCAAAAATTGGAAAATCGCAAATACAAATTTTAACATTCATTTCCTCACACAAGATGACACATTATATAAATTTAGAGGTCAGGAAATAATCCTGACCTCTCAAAATGGTTTAAAATCGAAATGAGTAATAGCCTGTGCAGATTCTCCAGGCAAAACGTTAACTGCTTGATCATTGAAATCAATATCTATCGGAGAAGATGCTTGACCTCCAATTTGCGCTGTCGCCGAAAACACAAAATCTGTGGAGTTGCCATTATAGGGCACAGAAACATCAACACCAATTTGGTAGGTACCAAAGTAAAGCGTGCTAGTATCTGTTATATAAAACACCAAATTGGAAGGAGAATTAAAAGAAAGAGGGTTTGATTCAATCGCAGTCCCTTCAGGATTAATCACAAAGCCAATTGCTGTAGAAGGGTTATCAAAACTTCCTCCTGTTACTAATGCATTAATTTCAAACGAAATCGGTGTTCGTTGACTAGTTGCAGCAAAGCCAATAGCCCCTGTCGGGCCTGTAGGACCGGTCGGACCCGTAGGGCCAGTAGGGCCAATAGGACCCGTCGAACCCGTAAGGCCTGTAGTTCCTCTAGATCCAGTAGCGCCAGTAACCCCAGTTGCACCTGTTGCTCCTGTAGCACCTGTAAAACCTATAGCCCCGGTGGCTCCAGTAGCGCCTGTGAAACCTCTGGGACCAGGGAGTCCCATAGAACCTGTAGGACCGCGCGGGCCTGTGGCTCCTATTCCAGTATTTCCCATAATGCCTTGCGGGCCCATCGGACCGACAGGACCTGGGAGTCCTCTCTTACAAGGGCAGCGGCTTTTACCGATAGCTGCTCCTGCAGCAGCACCTAAAGCAGCTCCAGCAACGCCTCCAAGCGCTATCGCACTTAATATCCCTAAACAAGGGGAGATAAAACAACCTTCTTCACAAGGAGCTGAACAGGGAAAAGCACTCGGCGGTTCCGGTGGATTGCTTGGCGGACAAGGATTATCGTTGTTAAAATCTTCTTCAGAACAAGGACCAGAATTTGGGGATTGATGTCTAGGGGGTGTAGCTTTATTCCAAAATCCATTGGAGTCGCAGGAACCGGTTGAAATGGCAGCTTCGATCTGTAATGGAGTTAAATGGAGAGTTGCCGCCATGCATAGTGCTGTTACTCCACCTACAAAGCGGTTATGCATTCCCGACTGAATTTTCACAAACCAACCTCCATCAAGATTTTTAGCCAAAATACTGCAAACCTAAAAAAAAGAATAGTATTGATTTACAAATTTGTAAATCAATAGGTTGCTACTTTGAGGCTTTCCCGCTGTGTCAATTTTTGAACATTCTAGAATAAGGTTTTACTATAATGATTTCGTGCTTGATACTCCTGGCATGACACGATGCTTTGAATTACACTGAGAAGGCAGAGGCGCGGAGTTCGCCAGGTGGACTCCCAGATCGCTTTTTTGCTATCGCAAATCCCTATTAATCACTGATATCAGGAAGCGATATGAAGATGGAAGTTCTAAGATCGCTGCTTTGAGTTCCGCTCAAAGCCCCTAATAAGGACGCACTGGTTTTTCTGAACAAGAAGCCAAAGCAATTTTATGCAAGTATGGATTCATCTTGTTCAGAAAAACCAGTGCGTCCTTATTAGGGTTTTGCGATAGCAAAAGGGCGATCTGGTCCGTCCTCAGCGTACTCAGCGCCTCCGTCTACTCTGCGTAATTCAAAGCACCGTGTCATGCCAAGAGTATCGGACGCAAGATCATTACTCGACGAATCGATTAAAACAATAGCAAAAGCGTTTTGAGGTAAATTCATTTTCTAAAGGATCGAATTCCTCTCGGAAAAATTAACATCGAGAAATCCTCACCTTGACCTTTGTGTAATTTTTGTCTTCGGTCTCGAGAAATTTATTTAGCTGCGGGAAGCACCCATAGGCTGGCCTAGAAGACAGCGGATTTCTTTTCCAGAGGCTGACGCAACAAGAAGGTCTTGATCAAACTGGATGGCACCAGGTTCAAAAAGAAGGATTAAGCAAGAAGCTCCGAATGAGAAATATCCTTTCTCCTCTCCTTTTACAACAGGATTTGAGGGTGTATAGGTTTGGTGGATCGAGCCGACAAACGTTGCGCCCACATCGCAATAAAGAAGTGTGCCGAAATGATCAGTTTGCATTGCACACAATGAGCGTTTATTTTGGGTAAAAATCTCCAAATCTTTCTTAATTGCGATCGGATTAACTGAATATAAGTATCCATTAATAAGGGTAGATGATCCTGGTATCCCCGAGCAAGGAAAGTGAAATCGGTGGTAGTCAGAAGGACAAAGCCTAGCAATAACCATGCTCCCATGAGAATATTTGCGAGCAAGTTCTTGATTTTCTAAAAGCGTTTCTAAGCAAAACTTCTTCCCTTTTACAATAAACCCATCGACCGCAGAAATATCTTGATAAAACCAATAACGACCATCGGCAGGAATCACAGCGACTTCTTTCCGAGGGTCGATCGGGCGAGCGTTTGGTTTCAATTTACGAATAAAAAAATCATTGAATGAAGTAAAGTCAGACGTATCTTTCAAAAATTCTTGTAGGTCGACATTAAATGCCTGAATGAAAGGGGCTATTTTATTTTTTGTCCAAGACCGATTTTGCCACCACCCATAGAAAGCCGAGAAAAATGGCAGACGGGATAAAGTGTGCATCAAAGGAGCGCCGATCCATGCGCTTAAAAGATCATCTCCATAAAGAAATTTGATGCCTGCTCCACCATAAACTTTTTCTTTCTCTTCTTTTCTTAAGATGCGGTCAATATAAACGATCGGTTCCATTACGGTTTTGGGATTCCCCTTTTCTGAGAGATTTGCGCAAAAAGGGTAAGTTCATTCATAAAAGATTGAGAAAAAGTTTGTGCTAAATGGGCATCTTGTATTGTTTCAAGAGCCTTAGAAGCAGCCTTTGCTGCTTTCAAAAGAAGTTCCTTATCATCAGGATTTTTAAGATACTGGGTTTGCAGATCTAAATAAGTTTTAAGTTGTTCCCTTAAGACGATTTGACCGTTTAAATTCTGCTTAGTCACGCCGATCAAATGATCCAATTGAGCCAGGTCATTTTCTCCAAACAAACTTAGCTTAATCATGATCGAAAAAAGAATGCCAAGGTGAATAATAAGTTTTGATCCCATAATGAGCCCTATTCTACTGCAAAAGCTATTTGTTCTTCTTTGGCGTTAGCGACTAGTACCGTGCAGCAGCTATTACTAAAGACATTCACTGTTGTCCGCACCATATCTAAAAGCCTTTCTACAGCAAAAAGCAATCCAGCCCCTTCAGCGGGCAGCCCCATGGTGGACAAGATCACAAGGAGAGCGATCATGCTTGCAGAAGGGATGCCAGCAATCCCAAACGTCGTCAGAAGAGAGAGCGCTGCAATCACAATTTGGGAGGAAATGGAGAGTTCAACCCCATACACTTTCGCAACAAACAGTGCAGCCATGCATACATATAAAGCTGTTCCAGCCATATTAAAAGAGGATCCGAGAGGCAACGTAAAACTGCAAATTCGATTTGAAATCCCAACCCGTTTTTCCATGCATTCAAAAGTCACAGGCAATGTGGCTGCCGATGAACTTGTTGAAAAAGCCGTGAGTAATGCAGGGGCCATCGCCTTATAATGATGGATAGGATTAGTTCCTGCCACGAATTTCAGCAAAAGTGGAAGGAGAAGGCAAATATATACCATAAGCCCAAGCACGACAGCCAAGACAAAATAGGCAAGCGATTGCAAAGTTTCAATTCCAACGGTAGAAGTGGTCTTGGCAATCAGAGCAAATACCCCAATGGGAAGAGCTTTCATGATAAACTGGGTGATTTTCATCATGGTTTGCAAGACCCCTTGCCAAAATTGATAAAGGATGGAGCTAGGCTGTGCATCGATTTTGGTCATGAAATAGCCGAACAGCAGGCTGAAGACCACAATACCCAACATTTCTCCATGCGTTGCGGCTGCAAAAATATTGCTGGGAACGAGTTTTAGGAGGATTTTTTCGATTTTAAAAAATGCAGCTTCTTCTGCTTGTTGATCGAAATTTTGTAGGAAGGCCTGGTTAGATATAGAAGTGAGGCTACTCGTACCAGGAGACATGAAGACGCTTATCATCCAACCAGCCAAAACGGCAAGAGAGCTTGTCAGGATAAAGAATCCGAATGTCCTCAAACCCAAGTTACCGACCGTGGTTTCTGAACCCATTTTTGCGGTGCCGGTAATAATCGACGCAGAAACTAATGGAATGACAACCAACATCAAGGCATTGAGAAACAGTTGCCCAACTAGATTATAAATTTGGTAAAAGGTGATCCCAAAAACACCGGAATCGGTGCCTGTCAGCCAACCGGCAAAGACCGCCAATCCCATGGCTATCATGACTTTATAAAATGTTCCATTCAGCATAAATTTTCCAAGTTACCGGTTTATTATAACAAAATTTCAAATATGAGGGAATACGGAATTCTGTATTCTGAATTCTATATTCTGTATTCTTTAGGTATCTATGTTTTCTTCATTATTTTTTTTAATTTTGACGGTGCTATTGATCAATTTAGCACCGGATATACGGGTCTTTTCGTGGATGGAAAACCCTTGGAGTGCCTTTGGGGAAGGGCTAATGTTGTATGGATTTCTCCTTTTTTGGATCACTATTCAAAATCGTGTCTTGGCTAATCAGTATTACCGTTCCCATTGGTTAGTCGTTGTGAACGTTGAAATTATCTTGTTCTTGATCGTTTACTTATTAGTGATGGGATCGGATCGGATCTTTGGAAACTGGCAAAGTTTAAGCGCAATAACCACTCTTGGGCTCTATTTTTTTGCTCTCTATGTGTTTCATTACACCTTTCCCGGAAATCCGTCTCCTACACTGAGAAAAAAAGAAGCAGTGCGGCAATTTAAATTGGTCATTCCATTTGCAGTTCCGTTTCTTTTGATCGTCATTGTGTTAGATTCCCTTTCTTGGATTCCCCCTGCGTGGAACAATACTGTTATCCTGGGAACAACTTTATTTGCAGTCGCTGCCATGTTTGTGTTTTTGCCCACTTTGCTTACGCAAGCATGGGGTTGCGTGCCTATCAGGGATGTTAACGAAAATAATCGCCTAGAAGATTTATGTCGCAAAGCCCATTTTAAACATGCAGGAGTTTTGGAATGGACTGTGATGAATCAGTCCCCAACAGCGGCCATTGTAGGTGTTGTCCCCAACTTCCGCTATATCTTGTTCTCCCGTTATTTATTGCAGCTACTTCCTCCATCTGCTGTCGATGCAATTTTGGCGCATGAGATTGGTCATAGTAAAAAGAAACATCTTCTCCTTTACCCTTTGATCATTATTGGTATGATCATTTTTGCTGCCTTTGCTGGAGAAGCCTTTGAAGAGCTCTTTCAAAGTTGGCGAGATCCCCTCTTACGACCGATTGCCCTTTTTCTAGTTTATGCAATAGCTTTAGGTTTATATTTCCGTTTTGTTTTTGGTTATTTTTCGAGGCTATTTGAACGTCAAGCTGATCTTTATGGCCTTGAATTGGGACTCCCTCTTCAAGACATGATGACTGCTTTAGATCAAGTGGGCATTGCCACTGGAAATACCCATAACCATCCAAGTTGGCACCATTTTAGCTTAGCGGAAAGGATCGCTTTCCTTCAAAAATGTATCGACAATCCTATCCAAGTTATCCAACATCACCGCAAAGTCACTATTTCTTTATTCGTGTTTTTTATTTTACTTCTGGTGGCATTGTTAGTATTGTTCTCTTAAAAGACTAGATTTGGAGCCTTTATGCCCTCTGCACAAGAAATAAAAAAGGTTTTTGAAACATTTAAAGACAAGGCTTTCAAAGAGTACTTTGATTTTCTGTCGATCCCAAGTGTAAGTTCTGAGCCCGAGTTCAAGCAGGAGATTTTGAGAGGCGCTAATTGGGTCCAAAACTACTTGAAGGAACTAGGCTTTAAAACCGAAGTATGGCAAACACCAGTGCATCCAGTAGTATTCGGTTCTTGGGACAAGGCGGGCCCGAAACAACCTACACTTCTAATCTATAATCACTATGACGTTCAGCCTGCCGACCCATTGGAACTTTGGGAAACACCGCCCTTTGAACCCACTGTTAGAAAGGGAGAAGTCTATGCGCGAGGAGCTCAAGATAACAAAGGACAATGTTTTTTTGTCCTACAAGCAATCAAGGCTCTTTTAAAATCCACCGGTTCTTTGCCCATTAATGTCAAATTAATCATTGAAGGAGAAGAAGAGTGTGGCAGTGTGGGGATACACTCCCTCCTCAAGAAAAAAGCAAAAGAATTGAAAGCAGATTATCTTGCAATCGTCGATTTAGGCATTCCTAAAATTGATGAGCCGACGCTGACTTTGGGAATTCGAGGCATCATTACCATGCAAGTGACCGCTAAAGGATCAAATACCGATCTCCATTCAGGTTTCCATGGAGGGATTGTTTTCAATCCTATTCATGGATTGATTCAACTTCTTGATAAGTTAAGAGATCCTAAAGGGAAAATTACGATTCCAGGCTATTATGACGATGTAGTTTCTCTGAGTAAAAAAGAGCGAAAAGAGATCAATTTCAGTTTCAACGAGAGTCGTTATAACAAAGAGTTTGGAACTCTTGCTACAGGGGGGGAAACGAAATTTCTGCCCACTGAAAGAGCGTGGATCCGTCCTACAATTGAAGTGAATGGGATTTGGGGTGGTTACACAGGCAGTGGATTTAAAACAGTGATACCCGCAGAAGCTCATGCCAAAGTATCGTGCCGACTTGTGCCCGATCAAAAACCCGCAAAGATCGCTAAAATGGTGGAAAATTTCCTTAAGAAAAATGCTCCCAAAGGACTCGATATTAAAGTGAGCCATTACGAAGGCGGCGGACCTGCTGTGCGGATTACTCCCGCTTCTCCACTTGTGCAAGGGTTTGCTAAAGCTTATACTGAAGTGTTCGGCAAACCTTGCCGTTTTATTTATGGTGGAGGCTCTATTCCGATTGTGACCGATTTAGCTAAGGCAGCAAAAGCTGATGTTGTCATGCTTGGTCTCGGGCTTGCAACCGATAAGATCCACGCTCCCAATGAGCATTTTGGATTAAATCGCATTGAAATGGGGGCACAAATTATTGCGCAGGCTCTCCAAAACTTAAAGAAATAGAGTAATTCCTAAGATCTTGCGCCTTTTCCCCTGTTATTATAGACTTTCAAAGTATAAAAGCAGAGGAGAAGACTGTATGAGCAAAACGCAATTTTCATACCCATTTGGTAAAACTGCGGCTACGGTTTTAGTTTCTGCAATCTTATGCTTCAATCTGATGCCTCAAGAGACTTTTGGCGCAAGCAGTGCTCTCAAGGAATTGGAAAATGATTTCATCACAATCGCTAAGGATTCAAGTCCAGCCGTTGTTTCAATACAGGTCAAAACTAAAAATAAGTTTGGTTTCCGGCAAGGCGATACCTATCAGTTCAACTCCCCCCTTGATATGTTCAATGATGATCTTTTGCGCCGTTTTTTCGGAAATCAGCAACCCAATGAAAAGCCTATGATTGGGCAAGGATCTGGTTTCCTAGTGTCAACCGATGGATTGATCCTGACAAATAATCATGTAGTTCAAGACACCTCTGAAATTAATGTCATCTTAAACGATGGAAGAGAATTCCCTGGAAAAGTGATCGGAAAAGATCCCAATACTGATGTCGCTTTAATCAAAATTGATTCAAAAAATCTTCCATTTTTAACCTTAGGAGATTCAAGTCAGCTCGAAGTCGGTCAATGGGTCGCAGCCATCGGCAATCCCTTTGGGCTCCAAGCGTCATTTACTGTCGGAGTAGTCAGTGCGAAAGGGAGAAATAATTTAGATATCGCTAGAATTGAGGATTTCATCCAAACCGATGCCGCTATCAACCAAGGAAATTCGGGAGGCCCCTTAATCAATTTAAATGGGAAAGTGATCGGAATCAATACCGCCATCGCCACCAATAGTGGAGGATACATGGGGATAGGTTTTGCGATCCCGAGCAATATCGCCAAACAGATCATGGATCAGTTGCTCTCTACAGGTAAAGTTTCGCGTGGCTATATTGGAGTAAGCCTGCAAAGAGTGGATAACGACCTTGCCCATGCATTTGACCTGCCAAAACCTGAAGGGGCTTTAATTGCAGATATTATTAAAGGCTCACCGGCTGAAAAAGCGGGTCTAAAACATGGCGATATTATCTTAAAATATAACAATCAGACGATTGAAAATATCGGTTCTTTTCGAAATGCAATTGCATTAATGCAGCCAGGATCTAAAGTTACTCTTCAGGTGCTTCGAGACAAGAAAAATGTAGATATTCCTATCATCATAGGCGTTTTCCAAGATGGCGCTGATAATGTCATCGGCGCGGCAAACAATATTTTGGGACTTGAAGTGACAAATTTAACGTCCGACATTGCTCAAAAATTGGGTCTACAGGATCCCCAAGGTGTTGTAATTACTCACGTAGATCCCAATGGAACTGGAGCCCTTGCAGGTTTGAAAAAAGGGGGAATTGTTGTGTCAGTCAACAAGACACCCATCACCTCAGTCGAACAATTCAACTCGTTAATTGGAGAAACCGAGGCTGGCCGTCCCATTCTTTTATTAGTCAAACAAGATGATGGAATGCGGTTTGTCTCTATCCGCAAAAAATTATGAACTAATTTTAGTTCTGCATTTCTATTTTTAAATTACGCCCACATAAATGTTATATTAAATTGACATATAAATAGATTTTACATTATAATAAATGAAAAATTTAATTTATACGGATAAAAAACATGGAACCTTCAAGAACTTCTGATAGTCAGGGGTTTTATTCTAATTTTGTAGGAAGGCCTACTTCTGCACAACTTCTACCCCAACTAGGACAACCTATTCATTCTGCTCAGCAAGCTTTATATGAATACGCTAACACATTAGCTACCCCATTTTATCAAACACCTCAATTTGTCTATGTCCCCGTTCCAGTTCCGGTGTCATTTCCAACTCCCGTTATATTAAATCCGATACAATATACAACGTTATTAGCTGCCCCGTTTCAAAATATGCCGATGCCGCATCCTTCATTTCCTGTTTATCAAAGACCAGTCATTCAAATTCCTACTGCAATAAGGCCGCAAGCTAATCCTGTTATAAATCCTCAAGCATCTGCGGAATCGACGACACAAAACACTTTCAATTTACAAGAACCCAAGACCTTACAAGCAGCATCAACTAAAAGAAATCGCAATTTTGGTAAGGACGTTGTCCGACCAAAAAAGAAATTTAAAAATTGGTCTTGCGGTGCTTGCGAAACGGATACTACGGAGGAAAGAAGAAAAGGGCCTACTGGGAAAAGCACTTTATGCAATCTCTGTGGAACCCTTTATACTCGTTATAAAATTATTGGGAATCAAAATCCATGTAACCAATGCTATCTATTTCCTTCATTAAAAGTAAAACATCTAAAATATGATAGACTTTGTCTTAAATGTTTTGAAGCATGGGTTAAAGCTAAGAAAGAACCGGCTGTCTCAGAAAAAAACAAAATCTCATTTCTTTTAAATTAGATAAAGTTTTGAATTGACTCAAAAAAGCTCCCTTATATATCGAGGGAGTATGGATCTGGCAATCATCACAACCAAGAATAGGTTGCAAAAACAATTTTGGGAAAATCGGTTAAGGATCACCTTTCCGCAGACGAAATTTATTGTAGTTGTCGAAGATTGGCATGGGGGTGCTGGCAATGGGCTTGGAACTCTGTATGCCTTTTTGCAAGCCAACTCCTTTTTTCAAAAAATTTACCATCAAAATCTTTTACAGTGGCTTGAAAATGGTCATTCGCTCACTCTTTACCACTGCGCTGGAGAGGGCCAAAGATTATACCCTCTTTCGGCGAGTGAACATAATAACAAATCGGCATTAAAGCTTCCGGGACTGATTCCCTTTGGTGCTACTGAGGATCCTATTACTCTTTTGGAAGCGATTCTCAAACAAACGGATCCTATGAGCAAAGATAATCCTGGAAGGCTTTCGGTCTTTTGGGGCGACCAGTTATTTTTACCTTCAAAGACTACATCAATCCATTCTCGACACCCATTAGAAATCTATGTGAAGGAAATTCCGTTCCCAAATAGCAAAGGTTGGAAAAGAGAAAACTTAGAAAATTATGGGATTGTTTGCTTTGATGGGAGTGGTACGCCACATATTTTGGAAAAATGTACATGGGATCAAATCGATGCGTTTATCAAGGATAATTGTATCGTTCCCGAACGGGGAGTTAACATAAGTTTTGGAAGCTTTTCTATCACAGCGCCTTTATTACAAGCACTACTTAAGGAATTTAGTCAGGAATTGGAATGCAAAACTGGAAAATTCGATAGCGACCCCCATTTCTGGATGCCATTGACACTTCCTTTGAAGCTTTATCAAACAATGATGGGCAAGAAAAAAATGAATTCCATTGATGCAGAAAAGCATTACAAACGTTTGGAGAAAGTTAAGAATGGGTTTCAGGATATATTAGGGATCATAAATATGGGGCGCGATTGCAGTTTCTGGGATTTTGGGAATGTAGTTGCCTATAAGGATAATCTCCTTAGAATTTTAGAAGATACGGAAGAGTCGGACACGATGAGAAAATTCTTACAAATGCCTCAAGATGGAATTTTGAAAAGCAAAATCGGCAAGTCGAAGATTGTACGCAGCATTATTGTTGGAACAAATGCTTTGGAATTGGAAGCGGAAGATTCTGTGATCATAGGGAGTCTTTTAAACAAGCTCTCGTGTAAAAATTCTTTATATTACAATGTTCATGAGGAAGCCATCCTTGAGCAACAGGAAGATGTTGTTAGGGCCGATGTTAATGGTGAACCTTTTTATAGCACGTTGCAAAGCGATCCTAAACTTCAATGGAGTCAACGTCTGCATTCTAACCCACTGTCTTGGGAAGAGCTTCACCTCAAAATTGAGGGAACAAGGGGATAAATTTCGGATGGAAAGTTCCGTCATTGTCGATACAGTCAATATTGCTTCTCATAAGAATCTTTGACAAAACAGTAATGTATGTTTTTTGAGGTGTTTATGACTAATACGAAAAGAGAAACCTTCGTTTACGAAGGACTTGGATTTCCTGTTCTCCTTGTAAACGTGCCAATGAGAAAAGCTTATGTGCAGTGGGTTATAGATATTGATTTCGACCGGTTGCAAACAGTAGCTATGCTTGCCCTTGCAAAGAAAAATGTTCCCCTCTCTGGAAGAGAAATTCGTTCCATTAGACATTATTTGAACATGTCTACACATAAATTTGCTGATGAGCTTGGTGTCTCACATGTTGCTATATTAAGTTGGGAAAACGAAGAAAGGAAAATGAACGCAGACACAGAGATTCACCTGCGATTGTATGTTCTAAATTTTCTCAAGGTATCTGACAAAGAGTTTAGAAAAACCTATAACCAATTTGACCGCAAAAGTATTGCAAAGCGCCATTTTGAAAAAACTCCATTAGAAATTGATGCAGAAAAAATCGCCTGCTGAGATGGTTGCTCGACCACTCCGTGACGATATCCTCTGCAACTAAGCTAGCTATCCTTTTATCCAATAACCTCACCAAATCATGAATTTTCAGTTTTGGTGAAGAATAAGAATGCTAAAGTTCCTACAGCAAGGGAAGAAGTTTTCTTTAACTTTGCGATATATGCTAAATTTGGCGAGCGTCCCTACGTGCATTAATCCTTGGACCTTTGGACGTTGTGTAAGTACTTGAAACTAGTTGGAACTTTGCAAAGAGCCATTGATTTTCTTGTTGTTATCAATATCTTCAAATTGATTGATATAGACTTCACCATCAGCGAATCTTGCTATAATATCCAGTTCTCCACCCATTGCTTCAATGTAGCTGCGAAGCGTTGAGATATACATATCTGTGCGGCGTTCTATACGGGAGACATTGGCTTGCTTGGTTAATAAGAGCTCTGCCAAGCGTTCCTGGCTCATTTTGTGGGCTTGTCGCAACTCTTGTAGGGGCATTTCTTTTAGCATCTGTTGTGTTTTCGTTGCTGCTGCTTTTTGTGCCGGCAGTGACATTTTTTTGCGTAAGGTATTAAACGGCTTAGTCATTTGTTAGTCCCTCCTTTTTAAGCGAGCTAAGGTGCTGCTTATAAAGTTTATCGGCAATTGGCACAAATTTTTCGTACCAACGATCATTACCTGTTTTATTACCACCAATTAATAAGATTGCAGTACGTCTTTGGTCGAAGGCATACAATACGCGATATGGTTTCCCTGCATGTTGTATCCTCAGTTCCCGCATGTGGGGGTATTCTGAGCCATTAATTCCTGATGAGTGGGGATGCCTAAGGTTGGGGCCATATTCTTCTAGTAAGCCAACACAAGCGGCGATATCAATACACTCCTCCTCAGCTAGCGTTTTCCACCAATCCTCAAACTCATCGGTATATTCAACTTCCCACATAGCAAGTCCTTCTAAAACAGATTATTACACAGAAGATATATTACGTCAAGGTAATATTTCATAGAAGTAATATTTCATGATTTTCAACGGGCCGATGTTAATGGTGAACCTTTTTATAGCACGTTGCAAAGCGATCCTAAACTTCAATGGAGTCAACGGCTGCATTCTAACCCACTGTCTTGGGAAGAGCTTCACCTCAAAATTGAGGGAACAAGGGGATAAATTTCGGATGGAAAGTTCCGTCATTGTCGATACAGTCAATATTGCTTCTCATAAGAATCTTTGACAAAACAGTAATGTATGTTTTTTGAGGTGTTTATGACTAATACGAAAAGAGAAACCTTCGTTTACGAAGGACTTGGATTTCCTGTTCTCCTTGTAAACGTGCCAATGAGAAAAGCTTATGGGGAGTGGGTTATAGATATTGATTTCGACCGGTTGCAAACAGTAGCTATGCTTGCCCTTGCAAAGAAAAATGTTCCCCTCTCTGGAAGAGAAATTCGTTCCATTAGACATTATTTGAACATGTCCACACATAAATTTGTTGATGAGCTTGATGTCTCACATGTTGCTATATTAAGTTGGGAAAACGAAGAAAGGAAAATGAACGCAGACACAGAGATTCACCTGCGATTGTATGTTCTAAATTTTCTCAAGGTATCTGACAAAGAGTTTAGAAAAACCTATAACCAATTTGACCGTAAAAGTATTGCAAAGCGCCATTTTGAAAAAACTCCATTAGAAATTGATGCAGAAAAAATCGCCTGCTGAGATGGTTGCTCGACCACTCCGTGACGATATCCTCTGCAACTAAGCTAGCTATCCCTTTATTCAATAACTCATGCAGCATTTGCAGCTCTCGCTGACGTCAAAAAAAAATTTACCGGCTTCTCGGGAGTTTTTTCCAAGGAACAAAGAACATGATGCAAAGACCATTTTTATGCAGCAATTGATCAAGTTCCAATGGACTTCCGGGCAACAGCAACGCCGACGCAGTCAAGAGCGTTGTCATAGTCGTTGGCGACAGCGAGGCCGGAGAGGGCGAAGCTAACTATTCGTATACCTTTTGTCATTGCATCAACGTTTATCCATGTGGACTTACGGTAGTCTGGGTCCCAAACAAAATAAGATTTTCCTGTCCTGATTTTTTCCATGAACAGACTTATAATTGTATCCCTAAAATCAGAAACCTTCGCCTTTTGCCACCCTGCGGCAGTTTTCTTAGTTTCAGCAAGGTCTTTCTGTTCTGAATAACGTGATCCTTTACCAATTGCCTCTGTATCAAGCACAAACCAATGCGACTTCTCAACAACTCTTTCTTCATTAATAGCAGCAGCCCAAGCATTTGGTTCATAGCAAGTCGCATGACCTTTTTTGGGAGTTTTTGCTAACTCCCCCATTGCTTTTGCAGTGAGGAGCACCTCCTTAGGCGTTTTATCTTCATTAGTGATGATCTTGATTGTGTGAGGAATTAAGGCAAGCAAGCATTTTCCCTCTTTAAGATCTTTATGAATCCTTCGTGGAAGACGAGGAAGTGGAGGAGCTTCTACAGGATCTCCTATATGTTCTTCCCACTCTTTTTTGTCACATGCCGAAGATGGAGTACAAAGTTGCTGATCATCAACAATATTACGAAATCTTCGATTAACTAAAGCCAATGCAGGAAAGTCAGGTTTCACGTATGAAAATATGATCATAATTACGTCTTTGAGAAGCCATCGGATCAAGCATGGCTCGGCTGGATTTTTCGCTTCGATCGTCATCCAATCATACTTATTATTGTTTGGATCAACACTTATCATATAAATTTCCTTGTATTATTAATTATTTTTATTACAAATTAATAATTTATGTAAATAGAAGCGGAGGTTTTAGGAGAGGAAATGTTAAAAATGTCTAGTAAAGAGTTAGATAGGTATCATGCTTCAAATGATTTGTGAAAAACAGACCACGCAAAGAGAAGCTGGTGTTTTACTTAAAATATCCGCTAGGCAAGTTCGTAACTTATTAATAAATTATCACAGGAAAAGGGAAAAAGCTTGATATCTAAAAAACGTAAGAAACCAAGAATCGTACAGATAATTAAGTTTGATGCACCAAGTAATCAAGTTCCAATGGACTTCCAGGCAACAGCAACGCCGAGGTAGCTAGGAGAGTAGGCAAAGACGGCGTTGACCTCAAGGCCGGAGGGGGCGAAGCTTACAGCTATTCGATTATTGTTTGCATCAACGCGTATCCATGTGGACTTATGGGAGTCTGGGTCCCAAACAAAATATGATTTTCCTGTCCTGATTTTTTCCATGAACAGACTTATAATTGTATCCCTAAAATCAGAAATCATCGCCTTCTGCCACCCTGCTGCAGTTTTCTTAGCTTCAGCAAGGGCTTTCTGTTCTGAATAATCTAATCCTTTACCAATCGGTTCTGTATCAAGCACAAACCAATGTGACTTCTCAATGACTCTTTCTTCATCAATAGCAGCAGGCCAAGCATATGGGTCATAGAAAGTCGCATGACCTTTTTTGGGAGTTTTTGCTAATTCCCCCATTGCTTTTACAGTAAGGAGCATTTCCTTAAGGGTTTTATCTTCATTAGTGATGATCTTGATGGTGTGAGGAATTAAGGTAAGCAAGCATTTTCCCTCTTTAAGATCTTTATGAATCCTTCGTGGAAGACGAGGAAGCGGAGGATCTTCTACAGGATCTCCTATATGTTCTTCCCACTCTTTTTTGTCACACGCCGAAAATGGAGTACAAAGTTGCTTATCATCAACAATATTGCGAAATTTTCGATTAACTAAAGCCAATGCAGGAAAGGCGGGTTTCACGTATGAAAATATGATCATAATTACTTCTTTAGGAAGCGATCGCAGCGGGCATGGCTCGGCTGGATTTTTAGCTCCAATCATCATCCCACCATACTTATGATTGTTTGGATCAACACCTATCATATAAATTTCCTTGTATAATTAATTATTTTTATTACACATTAATAATTTATGTAAATAGAAGCAGAGGTTTTAGGGGAGGAAATGTTAAAAATGTCTAGTAAAGAGTTAGAGAATCTGGTGTTTTACTTAAAATATTCGCTAGGCAAGTTCGTAACTTATTAACAAATTATCACAGGAATGGGTTAAAAAGCTTTGATATCTAAAAAAAAGAACCAAGCAAACGTACATATAATGTTAAGTTTTTATGCACCAAGTAATCAAGTTCCAATGGACTTCCGGGCAACAGCAACGCCGACGTAGTCACGAGCGCTGCCATAGTCGTAGTTGACACTGAGGCCGGAGGGGGCGAAGCTAACAGCTATTCGCTTACCGTTTGCTATTGTATCAACGCGTAACCATGTGGACTTACGGGAGTCTGAGTCCCAAACAAAATAAGATTTTCCTGTCCTGATTTTTTCCATGAACAGACTTATAATTGTATCCCTAAAATCAGAAATCTTCGCCTTCTGCCACCCTGCGGCAGTTTTCTTAGCTTCAGCAAGATCTTTCTGTTCTGAATAATGTAATCCTTTACCAATTACCTCTGTATCAAGCACAAACCAATGTGACTTCTCAATGACTCTTTCTTCATTAATAGCAGCAGGCCAAGCAGTTGGGTCATAGCAAGTCGCATAGCCTTTTTTGGGAGTTTTTGCTAATTCCCCCATTGCTTTTACAGTAAGGAGCTCTTCCTTAAGGGTTTTATCTTCATTAGTGATGATCTTGATGGTGTGAGGAATTAAGGTAAGCAAGCATTTTCCCTCTTTAAGATCTTTATGAATCCTTCGTGGAAGACGAGGAAGCGGAGGATCTTCTACAGGATCTCCTATATGTTCTTCCCACTCTTTTTTGTCACACGCCGAAAATGGAGTACAAAGTTGCTTATCATCAACAATATTGCGAAATTTTCGATTAACTAAAGCCAATGCAGGAAAGGCGGGTTTCACGTATGAAAATATGATCATAATTACTTCTTTAGGAAGCGATCGCATCGGGCATGGCTCGGCTGGATTTTTAGCTTCGATCGCCATCCCATGATATTTATTATTGTTTGGCTCAAGACCTATCACATAAATTTCCTTTTATTATTAATTATTTTTATTACAAATTAATAATTTATGTAAATAGAAGCGAAGGTTTTAGGGGAGGAAATGTTAGGTTTTTATGCAGCACTTGATCAAGTTCCAATGGACTTCCGGGCAACAGCAACGCCGAGGTAGTCATGAGGGTAGTAGGCATTGAAGGTGTTGACCTCAAGTCCGGAGGGGGCGAAGCTAACAGCTATTCGCATACCTTCTGTCATTGCATCAACGCTTATCCATGTGGACTTACGGTAGTCTGGGTCCCAAACAAAATAAGATTTTCCTGTCCTGATTTTTTCCATGAACAGACTTATAATTGTATCTCTCAAATCAGAAACCTTGGCCTTCTGCCACCCTGCTGCAGTTTTCTTAGCTTCAGCAAGGTCTTTCTGTTCTGAATAATGTAATCTTTTACCGATTGCCTCTGTATCAAGCACAAACCAATGCGACTTCTCAACAACTCTTTCTTCATTAATAGCAGCAGCCCAAGCATTTGGTTCATAGCAAGTCGCATGACCTTTTTTGGGAGTTTTTGCTAATTCCCCCATTGCTTTTGCAGTAAGGAGCATCTTCCTTAGGAGTTTTATCTTCAATAGTGATGATCTTGATAGTGTGAGGAATTAAGGTAAGCAAGCAGTTTCCCTCTTTAAGATCTTTATGAATCCTTCGTGGAAGACGAGGAAGGGGAGGAGGAGCTTCTACGGGATCTCCTATATATTCTTCCCACTCTTTTTTGTCACACGCCGAAGATGGAGTACAAAGTTGCTGATCATCAACAATATTTCGAAATCTTCGACTAACTAAAGCCAATGCAGGAAAGTCAGGTTTCACGTATGAAAATATGATCATAATTACTTCTTTAGGAAGCGATCGCATCGGGCATGGCTCGGCTGGGTTTTTAGCTTCAATCATCATCACATCATACTTATGATTGTTTGGATCAACACCTGTCATATAAATTCCCTTGTATTAATAGTTGTTTTTATCACACATTAATAATTTATGTAAATTAGATTTGGAATTAGAATAATATTGATTTTTAATTTTAAACTTGCTAAAATGAATATTAAATTAAATAAGGCGAATTATGAATAATAATAGAGTTGCTATAAATTCAGAATCTTTCAAAGATATTGATGTCATAAAAAATAACAACCCCCATACGCTACTCCAAGCAAGTTCATTTAAACTTCTTGGGAGAAAAGTGGCAAATTGGACACCTATTATTGGAGGTGCCCTAGGTGTGGGGACCTTCGTAGGAGGAGCTATTGCTGTTGCCGTTTGTGTAGTATTATCATCACAAAACATCCCTTTCGATCCAGGACCAATATTAACTGCAGGATTTATTGGTATTGGTGTTGGTTGCTTTAGTTTAAGATTCTTAAATTGGGGTTTAGAACGCAAAGCATTGAATGAAAAGGTTATTGAACAATTATCCAAGTCCAATGATCTAGATGAAGTTAGAATGAAAAATTTTATGAAGGATTTTCAAAATTGTTCTTATAACAAGGAAGATCTTTCCCCTAAAGAACTATATAACTATCAGCAAATCGAACAGCAAATCGAAGCTAAACTGAAACTTAGTACAAAAACTACAGTTAAAACTATAAGTTAACGTGATACGTTGTAAAGAGCCTCTTTTAGGTGATCTGTATGCGCGTCAGTGTCTGGGCTGATGGGGCTTCCAAACTTTACCTTTATGCGCGTGAAAGGCTTTGGGATCATAAGTCCATCCCATGTAGGCAAAGTCCAGAAACGGGCTGCACTCCATGAAAATGGAATGATCGGAGCACCCGATTCTTGAGCTGCAAATAGAACTCCCGGCTTAACTTCTCCTGGAGGACCTTTGGGACCATCGGGAGTGATCATAATAATATCACTTGTTAACTTGAGATGGGAAACCATCTCTTTCAACGCCCCTTCCCTTCGATTATGGGGCACCCGGATTGTGCGACCCGCTCTATAACTTTTCGTAAAATTGGCAACGATTTCACCATCTCGGCTTTTGCTGACAAACGCCACATAGATAAAGTTTGGAGCATAATTTTCCAAAACTTCTGCAACCGCAATGAGTCGGTTGTGCCAAAACATTAATATGCAAGAACGCTCAGAAGCACATGTAATAAAATTTTCGATCCCTTCTACGCTGATACGACAAGTCATAAATAGGATTTTGCATCCTGCTTTTAGCAATTTCGCGATAACCCATGGAAGGGTGCGCCGCTTGAATCTCCGCAGGAGTTTCTCTTTCATAAGCACTCTTCCAAAATAAAACGGGCTGCAAGTCCGTTAGAATTTGAAGTCTGCAAAAGCTCTTTTATTTCTTTGCAATCCTGGCAACAATTTTGTCTGGTTTCTCCCTCTAGATGCAGCTTCATCACTTCTTTAAACACTTCATTCGGTTGACAACCCTGCGCAATCAATTCAGGGAATACCTGTTTTTGTTTAAGAATATTGACAATGCAATAATGAGGTAGATTAAC
>CAVPVT010000045.1:0-51304 GCA_963709145.1 Parachlamydiales bacterium | reverse complement strand
GCCAAGGAATGCTTGGAGCTGTTTCTGCACTGTTTATGCCGTTAAAGCTCCTATGACAGGAGATGCCCATTTTACCTTCAGACAATTTTAAAAACAGCTTGGCATGGGAATGAGCATGAATTCTTAATTTCAGTCATCTCAATTCCTCTTATTCAAGCTTATTGGAAAAAATGTCGCTGCTAAAATATGTTCACAAGGCTTCTTAAACGCCTTAGGCAGGATCATAGAGAAAAAAGGTGAACGGTGATCCTGTGGAAATGAAAAATATCCTGATTTCATTTTTTGCGGGGTGCGGAGGAGTTTTAGCAAGCGCCGGAATAGAAAAGGTGTCTGAAGATGCAGTGGAAGAGATATTTCAAATTGTTTCTGCTGGATGCGCTAGCGCAGCAAACGCCGGAGTTTCACGAATGGTCATCAACGCAATTGAGTACAATTCATTGATGGATGGTGTTTGGGAAGTCATGTTAATAAGTGGATCACTGGAGCGGCTATAAAATATGCAAATATTCAACACGATAAAAAGCTTTACCAAGAATATTCATCTAAGAAAAACGCTCTAGAACAGGAACTCGAAAGTAAAAATCTAAAATTAAAAGATGCCAAAAAACGTCTGAAAGAAATAAGTCAAAATAGCGATAAGAACGCAAAGGAAATTGAAGCGATTAAAGTTTTTATTAAAGCGCTAAATGACGAGATTGGCAAATTAAATTCGCAATGGAATGTGCTTTATGGAGAAATGGAGATTTTACATGCACGCCTGTACTATTCCAAGATCGATGGGGGTTTAGCGAAAGAAACAATTGAAAAAATTGTTAAAAATCTGTTGGACCGTGGGTATGTGGAGCAAAATCGAGCTGTAGGAGATACACGCACCATTGTGGAAAGGGTTCTTAACGACGAACGAGTTGTCTTTAGGCATAACAATCATAGAGCTAGCATTGAAATGCACTTTGATAAAATCATCTATGTCAATAAGCATCGCGGTAAACACGCTTTTAGACAAAAAATAAATGTAGGTAATGCGGATAGAGGAAATAAGGAGGTTGGAAAAAAGCTAGGTAAGAAATGGGCTGAAATAGATAAAGTAAAGAATCAGGTTTATACACTCTTAGGTGAAGTTGAAGTATTAAGGCAACAAAGGGATAAATGCCTTCAAAATAATGAAGTTGGAAAAAATCAAGACCAAATAAATCAGTTAAATCGAGAAATCGGCAATTTGCATAATAAGCTTAATTTATTGGTTGAACCTGATGAGACTCCGCTTATAGTGCCACCGGCCATTTTAGGACGTGTCAAACCTACTTCATTTCGTGAGGAACGGGCAGTTTTGCGCAAGACAGCAGAAGCAGAGCTTAAAAAACTTAAAGCCATCCAATTGCCTACTCCTTTAAATATACCATCTCTATTGCAGGCTATACCTGAGGCACAATCTTTTGTCCCCAATCCGATACAGCCTTTTGTGTTTGTTTCCCCCATACCTTTAGCTCCTGTTCAGCAGGTAGGACCTATTCAAGTTCCAGCACCTCTTGTGCCGCTTCCTCAGCAGGTAGAACCTATTCAAGTTCCAGCACCTCTAGCACCTCTCCCTCAGCAGGTAGGACCTGTTCAAGTTCCAGCACCTCTTGTGCCGCTTCCTCAGCAGGTAGAACCTATTCAAGTTCCAGCACCTCTTGTGCCGCTTCCTCAGCAGGTAGAACCTGTTCAAGTTCCAGCACCTCTTGCGCCCCTTCCTCAGCAGGTAGAACTTATTCAAGTTCCAGCACCTTTTGTGCCCTCCCTCAGCAGGTAGAACCTATTCAAGTTCCAGCACCTCTTGCGTCCCTCCCTCAGCAGGTAGAACTTATTCAAGTTCCAGCACCTCTTGTGCCGCTTCCTCTAGAACCTATTCAAGTTCCAGCTCGATCGAAGTTGGTGAAAGCTGTGACTCATCGCAATCGATTAGTTGAGCAAATTGAACACACGAGCTCAGGAAAAAGAGGAAGAATGAAAAGAGCTTCCTTAAGTGTTCAAATACGCGCAGTGGAAGAAAGAATCCTGGGCAGACATCTTTAATATGAAGGCATGAGTTGAGGCTTAGGGGAAATTCCAATCCCCTCCAAGTGCCTTATAGAGTGCAATGTAGTGTTGAAGCAGATCGGCTTGACTTTGAGAATAGGCATCTTCAGCTTCCAGCAGAGACTTATTTATCAAAAGAACTTCAAGGTAGCCTTTGAATCCCAAATGGTACAGTTGATACAACGTATCATAAGCTTCACGATTTGCTTGCAAAGCTTCTAAAAGCCTTTGGTTTTTCTCAGATTCAAAATGGAAAGAGGCTAGGGCATTTTCCACCTCTTCTAAAGCTTCTAAAACCACTTTTTGATAATGATACATCGCTTGTTGTGCTTTGCTTGTGTTAATTGTGATGTCTTGCTCAATCATGGCGCTATTAAGCAAAGGAAATAGGGTTTGAGTTCCAATATAGCTATTTAAGAACCCTCCCGAATTGAACGCTGCTATATCCCCAATAAAACCATTGAGAGAAATCCGCGGAAATAGATCGGCAACCGCGCTGCCAACCAATTCTGTAGCAGAAGCAAGATCCCTTTCTGCTTTTCGAATATCAGGACGTCGTCGCAACAATTCAGAAGGGATACCTATGTTTTGGAGACAAGGTAGATTTGGTAATTCCGCAATTTCACTGAGTCCATCACAAAATTGACCCGGTTGATAACCGAGTAAAACGGAAAGGCGATACATAGCACTTCGGATACCCAATTCAATATCAGGTTTCCGAGCTTGAAGTGTGAGCAATTGCGCTTCAGACTGTTTTAGATCAAATGAACTAGAGATACCTGATTTTAACAAATCATGAGTGAGTTGATGTGTTTCGTGTTGGTCGTGAATATTCCTTTCGAGTGTGTTTAACCTCTGCTGTAAAAGGCGCAATTCAATGTAGCTTTTTGCGACTTCTGCAGATAAGGTGACCCACAAGTTAGAATATTCAAATTCGGCCGCTTCTGTTTGAGCTTTGAGGGCATTGAACTCATGAAGGTGTTTGCCAAAAAGGTCAATTTCCCATGAGGCATCAAAACCGGCTTCAAAAAAGTTAACATTGCCTTTTCGGGAACCTTCCTTACATCCCCCAACAAGTTTACGCAAAACCTTTTTGTCGTAGTGGACCTGTCCACAAGCAATTGATCCATCTATGTGGGGAAATAAGGGGGACTTTCCTCCCTTTTCAGCGGCTCGTGCTTCCAAAATTCGCTCAGCAACAATGTAAAGATCTAGATTCTGTTCATAGGCTTGTTCGATCAAGTTTTCTAGGACAGGATCCTGCAAGGCGCGCCACCAAACAAAATCACCGCAGTTTTGCGTTAAAGGTAATTCACTATCCCATTCACAAGGCATTTCTAGGGCAGGAGGCTCATATTTAGGACCAACAGCACAACCGGATAGAATTCCCAATCCCAATAGCAAGAGATAAAGATAACGATTCTGTATCATCACTTGGCATTCCTGTCAGATGTGTCTATGAAAGCCTCCATTTGTTGACCGACATAGATCGGATAATTCCCGTTTTTAATCCGGTAAATGATCTGTAAAACTCTAGTGTCAATGGTTTCAGATAAATCGTTTGTCAAATTTCTTTTTGGGACAAGGAAAGGATCCACACTCACAAATTCCAAGGGAAATTTTAATTTTGCATTATCCTGAAAATAGGCAACTGCTGGTTCCTTGGAGTTGAAAAAAGGGATATCAAGCTGATCAATACTGACCCGAAGATAAAGTTCATTGGTATTTCCAATGATCATTGCAGGCTTTTGGAGATTGTCAGACTGAACCATTTCCCCTTTGTGGATGTTGATTTGTAAAACTGTACCCTCAATTGGGGCTCGGATAATGCTTCGATCAATCTCTGTTTGGATCTGAATGACACTTGCTTTAGCTTCTTGTAATTCTGTGCTGGCAATCTCAAGGTCAGGCTTCCAAGTACCGGACTGGATTTTCTCCAAATCAGCTTGAGCCTGTTGCCATTTAGCTTCAGCTTGCTGATAGTTGGATAAACGGCGTAATTTTTCCTCTTCGCTAATGGCACGCGGATCGGGAAGGCTTTGCACCATTTTGTATTGGCTTTCCGCCAAATTCAATTCAGCTTTGGCATCAGCTGCAACGGCGGTTGCAGCGAGTAAGTCCTCTTTGCGAGGAAAGGCTTCAAGTCGTTTTAATTTTGCTAACGAGCTATCATAAGCCGCTTTTTGAGTCTCTAAATTGGCTTTTAAATCTCGATCATCCAAAGTAAAAAGGATATCTCCTTTTTTGACTTTATCACCGACTTTAACATTGATGGATGAAACGATTTTGTTAAGCGAAGTCCCAACGAGGATATTGCCACTACTGGGTTCAACAATGCCTGTGCCCGATATTGAAGATTTAAAAGGAGCAACCGGTGGAGGGATATTTGGTTCTTTAGTGGCCGGAGATTCGATCTCGCGCCACAATGAAACAAAAATCAAGACGAGACACAAGATTGCAGCTAACACGATGAATTGAAAGTAGTTTCTATGCATTTTCCTCACCTTCGGTTATTTGACCGTCACTCATATAAATAATCCGATCGGCAAAAGAAAAAATTCGATGATCGTGGGTGACAACTAAAACGGCTTTTCCTGAATTTATGGCCAAATCTTTTAATAAAGACATAACATCATTGCCTGAGACTTGATCTAAAGCGCTTGTTGGTTCGTCACAAATGATAATTTTAGAATCGGTAATGATCGCTCGAGCAATCGCGATCTTCTGTTGTTGCCCTTTTGAGAGGATATCCGGTGACACATTATGCCTATCCGCTAGATGGAATTTATTTAAAACTTCTTTCGCTTTTTCTAATGCTATGTGTGTGGGTACGTCTCCGATCAAAAGAGGCAGTGAAATATTTTCCGCCACTGTTAATGTGGGAATAAGATAAAGAGATTGAAAAACAACTCCAAGGGTATTTCTACAAAATTCAGCTCTTTCCGTCGAATCCATTTCTAAAATATTGCGCCCCATTAATAAGAGCTCTCCTTCATCGGGGGTTAAAATCGCCGTCATGACGGACAAAAGGGTTGTTTTACCCGATCCTGAGGGGCCTACCAATAGTGTGAGTTTTCCCAATTCAATTTTTAAATTAATCCCTCGTAAAGCTAGAATCAACGTTTCTTTTTCACCATAATGCTTTTTAATATTGCGGCATTCAATGGCAACTTGTTCCATCTTAGTTCCCCATTAGCATTTTAGGATCTAAACTGTGAACTTTCCGAATGCTTAAACCCGCAGTGAAAATGCAAATGATTGTAACGATAAAGGCTGTAAAGAGTAACAGCTGCCACGGAAACAAAAATGCTAAGGTGGTTCCTTTAACAGCATACCCCCAAATGATAGTAATGCCTGTGCCTAATAAAAACCCGATCATACCCACCACAAGTGTCTGAAATGTGATCATGCGGGTAATTAAACTCTCGCTTCCGCCGAGTGACTTAATCAAGGCATAGTATTTGAGATTTTGAAGGGTTTGCATATAGAAAATTTGTCCAGCAATTGAAAAACCAATAATAATTCCTAACGCAACCGAAAGGCCAAAGTTGATTAATATTCCCGTTTGTAAAAACGATTTTGCAATTCTCCATTCAAACTGATTGCGGGATAGGCCGTTTAGCATAGGATAATCGTTGATCTGTTTTAGAATATCGTCTAAGTTAGCGTCAGGACGTGTTTTCGCAGCAATAAATTCAATCTTTCCTATCGATGCGGGATTGAAATAACTAAAGTTATCATAGGAAGTAAAGATGATAGGTTGTGGATAAAATCCTTGAGTTGTATGGCAGATTGCAACGATGACAGCACGGCGATTGTTGATCTCAAATGTATCTCCCAAGGTAAGTGGAACTTTTGTACCATCTGGTAATGTGCGGGCTAATAATGTATTAGCAGCGTAAGCGTCAAGAATCACCGCGTTTGCACGGCGCAAGTCAGTGACATTGCCCTCAACAATATTTTCAGGAGCCCCAATTAAAGTGGCAGCATCAATGCCATAAAGTTGACATACATGGAAAATTCCCGATTTGGTGGAAATAGGAATATCCATAACATTAATTGGAACAGCCCATTCGATATTGGGGATACCACGCACAATGTCTAAATAACCTTTTGGCATTGCCCGAACCTTTTCATCACTCTCTGTGGCAGGATCGATCACCCAGACGTTTGGATAAGGGATATCTTTGACCATCCGGTAAGATCGGGAAACAAGTCCCAAAAAGATAGCTGATTGCTGTGTGATCAACAAGGTTGCCAAAAAAATGCCAAAGATAACGCCAATGCATGTCGCCCGATTACCAATTAACATTTTAAGCGCAAACGTCATCATATTGTCATCATAACGCATTTAATCTTGTGTATGTATATGAAACTTTACATTTATTCTAAATTTGAGATTCTAAATTATGAATTCTTAATAACCGTAGAATCCGATGAAACAATCTAACCTTTTGGTCGACAAAGATTTGATACAGCAATGGGTGCATTGTTACGGATGTTCTGTTTCGGAAGCGGTTCTTGATGCTGAGTTTAATTACTTTGTTGTTCCTCATATTCAAGGATTTATAGGTTACCGAATTAAATTGGGCTATGCTGTTGTTATTGGAGATCCCATTTGTGAGCAAAGTAAAATGGAAGAATTGGCCATAGCGTTTCAACAGTTTTGTGACAAAGAACAACTTAAAGTGATCTATATGATTGCTTCCAAATCGTTTGCAAAATGGGCCGTTGATAATTCGGGAGGAGCCTTAATTGAAGTAGGAGATGAGTTGATCCTTAATCCCCAAATAGATAACAAAGAGGGACCAAAAGCCTACAAACTACGCAATAAAATTAACCATGCTATCAAAGAAGGGATCGAAGTTCATGAATATCTTGATCGCGATGAAAAGATTGAACAATCGATAAATCAAACTGCAGAACAATGGCTAACGAAACGGCATGGACCTCAAATTTACTTGGGACCCATAGATTTTTTTGGCAATCGGATATCAAAACGTTGGTTTTATGCAACTCAAGGAAACACAATTGTTGGAGCAGCCTTATTGAGCCGTCTCGATCAGAGAAACGGGTATTTACTCAAACATCTAATCGCTATCCCAAATGCATCACGAGGGACTTCAGAGTTTATTGTCTCTTCGTTATTGGAGACATTAAAAAAAGAGCACTGCGATTTTGTGACCTATGGAATTATCCCCCCTACCCATTTGGGGGAAACTTTAGGCTTAGGAAAACTTTCTAAATATATGTTAAAAATAATTTTTCAAGTTTTCAAATGGACTTTCCAGCTTGAGCAACGGAAACAATACTGGCAACAATTTCACCCGACTACCGAACCCCTTTATCTTGTTTTCACTAATCCCAGTCCGGTCATCACAAATTTACGAGCTGCTATGCAAGCTTTAAACATCGATCTGTCAGGGAAATCATGGACACCAAAACTTTTTTAATTTATGTGGCGATGTATGTGTATGGTTTTGGCTTGATGATCTGGGCCCTTTATTACGATAAACGTCCAACCAAAAGAACTTTGAAGGCAGCTAAATATGGACTTATTGGATTATTGCTAACCTTGATCTATTTCTTTTATGTACTTCTGGTATGGGGAATTACCGATTAAATAATCTTGACAAAACAGAGCTTACAGATGAATTTTTTGCGCCGTTCGGTCCCTATTTTGTGTTTCATTGCTTTGGTGGCAGTGTTTTTGAAACTTCCTGAAGTCGCCAATACTTTTAAATTTTTAAAGTGCAAATCTTGCACCATCGATGATCCTTACATAACTTTGGTGGCTGCGGGATATTTTGCACTAATCCTTGTCGCATCGTTGTTATTTCCTCAATTTCCGAACCGCTTCATTGCTAAAGCAGGTTTAATTTGGGCCGTATTGTTGGCATTTGTTTTGACCTATCTAAATTTACCAACCGTGTGTCCATCTTGCCTTCTTGCGCATCTTTGTAATATCTTAATTTGGCTAAATTGGTCGTTGGATCAAAGTGGACAGATTAAATCCTCTTCCACACCATTACGTGAGAAAATTTTCTTACTCGTCTTTGCCCCAATGGCTATGATTGCTTTGTTCAGTTGTATCAATCTTACTCTCTTAGCCTATGGAATCCCTCTAAATCAAAGACTCTTAGAACTCGGTCTTCAGCCTGGCAATGCAGTTCCCACCTATGCTGCAAAGACCTCTAAAGGGGATGCTTTTCATTTGAATCCCGATAAACTTGAGAAAAAGTTGATTCTCAATTTTGTAGCGCCTAACTGTCCTTATTGTAAGGAGCAAATCCCAATTTTAAATTCGATGACAGAGCAACTACAGAATAAAGGGTATCGGATTGTTAATATCACTCCAGCACTTTCAGATGATCAAATCGTTACAGCACCCTTATTAGAATGGATGGAGGATGACGAAGGAAAGCTAAGAGGGTTATTTAGGGTGGCGGGGTTTCCAACGTTGTTTGTGATCGATCTTAAGGGTAAAGTCAATAAAGTGATTCCCGGTCTACCTACGGATTTGCAAGAGAGTCTGAAAAAACTAAAGTCCGAGCCTATTTCAAATTAACTTTGAGATAGGCTCGAGACTCGTTTTGCTTTTCTACGCTCTGGGGAAATATCCCAATACAAGCGAAATGATAAATAAGATCAAGAAAATCAAAAATAAGATTTTTGCGATTTCAGTCGCGGTCCCAGCGATACCCCCAAAACCTAAGACAGCGGCTATCAATGCTATCACTAAAAAGATTACAGCCCATCTAAGCATAGAACCCTCCTTTGGATAAACCGCATCTTAGAGAGTGATTTCAATTTTTTTAAATATTTATTTATCTTTTTTTGCGGAAGGTATCCGTCTCTCTTCCAAAAGAAGTAGTCTCTTCTTCATCAATATTTCCAATATGCGCTTCCCAATTTTTTAATTCTTCTTCGGCTTTATCTTTGGCATATCCATATTTTTTTTGGAGTTGCCCGACAAGCTGTTCCCTTTTACCATTGATTTGGGTAATATCATTGTCAGTGAGTTTACCCCACTTTTCTTTGACTTTACCTTTAATGGATTTCCATTGTCCTTCAAATTGATCTTTATTCATAACATCCTCCTTTAGAGCAGGTTAATTTAAAGCTTCCAGAAGGTCCTGTGAGATAGGCGACAGATAATTTCTGTTGCCTAACCTCATCTTACAATGGAAAGATCATTTAATTGAAAGCTTTAATCTAAAATAGATGTAAGTTACTAAAATAGAACTGGATCGCAGCAAGGAAGTTCATTTTGATAAGGATCAGCATCGATAACCCATCCACCCCCTAGTGCACGGTAGATTTCCACAACTGTGATATAGAGATTGCCCAGCGCGGCAGCATAGTCTAATTGTGCGTTGAATAGGTTCCGTTCAGCATCTAACACATTCAAATAATCAGTCTGACCATTATCATATTGAAGGATGGCAAGATGTAAATAAATTGAGAGAACTTGCACGCTTTTTGCTTGGACAACTACAAGTTCTTGCGCCTTTTGATGGGCTATCAAAGCATTATCAACCTCTTTCAAAGCTTCCAAAATCGTCTGTTCATAGGTATTTAATGCCTCGACGTATTCAGACTTAGCCTGCTCAACTTGTGCGCGCAGTCGACCGGCAGTAAATATAGGTTGAAAAAGAGCTATACCATATTGCCAAGTTTTAGCAGGGCCGGAAAATAAGTTCTTCAATTGGTTGCTTTGGTTTCCATAATCTCCAGTCAAAGTGAATTGAGGAAAATATTCTGCAATTGCTACTCCAATATTCGCATTTGACGCCAAAAGTTGATCTTCTGCGGAAACAATATCAGGCCTTTGTTGCAATAAATCTGAAGGCAGCCCAGCAGGAATGTTGGGAGGTAATTTTAAATCCTCAAGAATTTTACTTTTAGGTATGGCTGTTGGGGCATGTCCAACAAGAATACTGATCAGATCTTCTTGCTCTGCGATTGAAAGCTCAAATTGGATCACGTCGGCTTCTGCGTATTGAATTTCTGCTGCTGCCTGCATCACTTCCATTTCGGAGACCAATCCACCTTCATATCTCTTGACCTGTAAGTCATACGAATGGATTCTCGATTTCATTGTTTCATTAGAGATCGAAAGTTGCATTTGGTATTGCCGTAACTGTAAGTAAGCCTCTGCCACTGAGCTTACAAGAGTTAAAACAACAGTGCGCCTATTGTTCACTTGGCTTAAGAGCTGATCATAGGCGGCCTCGGTTTCATTTTGCAGCTGCCCCCAAACATCGAGTTCATAATTTAAATTGAGCAATGTTGTGAAAACATTACCTGTCCTTGATACTCCCGGGGGAATAAAGTTAGTCAGACGTGATAACTCTTGTCGATAGGCTGAAGCATTCCCATCAATTTCGGGGAAAAGTTGAGAACGCACAATTTTGTATTGCGCATAAAATTGATAAACTCTGGCGGCGGCAACTCGTAAATCCCGATTATATTCTAGAGCTTCTTGAATCAACTCATTTAGCAACGGGTCCTGAAATTGTTCCCACCAACGTAAGTTGAGATCGGTCGAAGTTGTGTCAGCCTGAAATCGCCATGTGTCAGGCATTGCCATATCAGTTCCCGGGTCGATTGGCTTGAAATTGCAGGATGTGCACAATAAAACAATGGCTAGGAGCAGTTTATGCATTGGGCTCCTCTGCCAAAACAGGTGGTGGTGCTTTATTTTTATCTTTAGTTTGGGTAAGAACTTCCACAGTTTTAAAGAAGAAAGGTACAAAAAAGACGGCGAGTAAGGTCGCTGCAATCATCCCGCCCATAACACCAGTTCCTACAGAATGACGGCTATTGGCACCCGCCCCTTCGCTAAATACGAGTGGCATCACACCGAAAATGAAAGTTAACGAAGTCATCAATATAGCTCTAAAACGAAGTTTAGCAGCCTCCAAGGACGCTTCGACGATGCTAAGTCCCTCTTCACGTTTCATAACGGCGAATTCCACAATCAAAATTGCGTTTTTTGCCGCTAAAGCCACCAAAGTAATCAAACCCACTTGAAAGTAGACATCGTTGTTGATTCCGCGCAAATAGATTGCCAAAATCGCCCCAAAAATTCCGAATGGAACTGCCAAAAGCACTGATAAAGGGAGCATCCATCGCTCATATAAAGCTGCGAGAATGAGAAACACCATGACCAATCCCCCCGCCAGCATCCCTCCTGAGGTGCCCCCTGTAGCGATTTCTTGATAAGCTTCACCACTCCAAGCCGTCGTCATATCGGTAGGTAAAAGTTCATTCGCAATCTGCTGCATGGCTTCTAAGGATTGACCTGAGCTATATCCTGGCGCAGCTCCCCCAATGATTTTAGCAGCGTTAAAGCCGTTGAAGCGACTGATTAGGGTAGGTCCTTTGGCATAACGTAAATTCATCAATGAGTTCAACGGAACCATTTTATTTTTATCGGAACGGACATAAACATTTCCAAAATCTTCAATGCGCATCCTATAAGCAGGCTCAGCTTGGACCTGAACTTGGAAAACGCGCCCATACTTGTTGAAATTATTAATGTAGACTGAGCCAAAAAGAGCTTGCAAAGTTTCAAAAACATTGGAGATCGGAACGCCAAGGGAGGCAGTTTTTTCTCGGTCAAGATCAACGTACAATTGCATATTGTCCGCTTGAATTGAAGAGGATAAGCCAGACAAAGCTGGGTAGTCCTTTGATCTTTCGATGAACCGATCTGTCATGGCTTCTAAGGAGCTGATTCCTCCTTCACCTTTATTTAAGATCCAAAACTCAAATCCACCTACTGTGCCTAACCCTTGAATCGCAGGGGGATTGAACGGTACGATCTGAGCGCCTTGGATCCCATAGTATTTCATGTACAAGTCTTTGAGAATCGCATCTGCATATAGAGAAGGAGAAGTCCGTTGACTCCAATCCTTGAGAATCACGAAATTGGTTCCAACATTTGTCCTATTCAAGTTTTCCAACAAGCTAAAACCTGTCATTGAGACCACATGTTCGACCCCAGGTTGTTTCATCGCAATTGCAGTAATTTTCTCATCAATCGCATTTGTGCGGTCTAAGCTAGCGCCATCGGAAAGGTTTCCAAATACCATAAGGTAGCCTTGATCCTCGCTAGGGACAAAGGCAGAGGGAACGATATGGAAAAGCCATGCAGTCACAGCAACAACTCCAAGAAAAAAGATTGTTGCTAAGGCATTTTTAATGATCAGCCATGCTGCGACAACTCCATACGCGTGGGTTAATTTGTCAAATCCCCGATTAAAATGACGCGCAAACCAAGATTCCTTCGTGTGTGGCTTAATTAAAAGTGCAGCCAGCGAAGGACTTAATGTTAAAGCGACTAGTCCTGAAAAAACCACAGAAACAGTGATGGTAATGGCGAATTGCTTGTAAAGCTGTCCCGCTATGCCTCCTAAAAAAGCTACAGGAATAAATACAGAGCACAAAACAAATACGATAGCGATCACAGGACCTGTGACCTCCTCCATTGCTTTGATAGCCGCTTCATAAGGAGGCAATTTATTGACCCGCATATTCCTTTCAACGTTCTCAACCACCACAATCGCATCATCTACGACAATTCCGATTGCTAACACTAATCCAAAAAGGGTCAATGTATTTAAGGAATATCCAAGCATATACATTCCCGCAAAAGTGCCGATGATTGAAACCATCATCGCGACAACCGGAATCAAAGTCGCTCTAAAATTCTGTAAAAATATGAGTACGACTAAAACAACTAGAACGGCAGCTTCTAGAAGCGTTTTGGCAACTTCGTGTATCGATGTTTTAATATAGAGTGTTGTGTCGTAAGGGATCGAATAATGTAAACCTTGCGGGAATCTTTTGGAGAGATCGTTCATCGTTTTCCTGATGCTATCCGCAACATCTAAGGCGTTTGCATTGAAATCCTGGTAAACTGCGATTAGGCAGGTCGATTTACCATCCAATTCTCCATTGACCAAATAGTTTTGTGCACCTAAATCGACATGGCCGACATCTTTTACTTGGATCATAGATCCATTCATATCAGCCTTAAGGATAATATTTTCAAATTCATCCGGAGTCGTTAGGCGTCCTTTGGAAGCAATCGGTACCGTTAAAGGAACAGGATATGCGGTCGGCGCCATCCCGATTTGTCCTATCCCAAAATCTGCGTTTTGTTCTTTGACAGATCTAACCACATCATTTGCCGTAATACCAAGTTGTGCCATTTTATCAGGTCTTACCCAAATCCTCATTGCATAGTTACGTGAATTGATAATTGTCGCATTGCTCACTCCCGGTGTACGCAACAACTCATCCACCACATTGATGTTGGCGTAATTACTGGTAAAAATCTCATCATAGCGGCCATCAGGAGAATCGATCGATACAATCATCAAAATGGTTGGGGTCTGTTGCTCAACAATGATCCCTTGAGCCTGGACAGTTTCCGGAATTTGGGGAAGCGCCCAGTTTACCCTGTTTTGCGTATTTACTTGAGCCATGTCAATATTTGTGCCGATTTCAAAAAAGACGTTCAAAACCATCTGTCCGCTGGAAGAATTCTGCGAATACATATAGATCATGTTTTCAACACCGTTGATTTGTTGCTCTAAAGGAGCCGCCACTTCATCGGCAATGGTTTGAGCGTCAGCACCAGGATAATTCGCTGTCACCTGAATTTGTGGTGGGGTAATGTTGGGATATTGGGCAATCGGCAGAAATTTTAGGGCCAATAAACCTGCAAGAACAATAATAATCGATAATACACTGGCAAAAATCGGATGGTCGATGCAAAAGCGGGATATCATCCTTGCTGACTCTTGTTATCGTCTGGCTTTTGAGACGGTTTCATCGGTTGGGGATTCACAACTTGCCCAGGTTGTACTTTGCTGACCCCATCTACAATTACGACATCTCCAGGTTTCAGTCCGGATTTAATCACCCAACTACTTTGATACCACTGACCTGCTTCAACATTTTGCATGATCACCTTGTTGTCTTCACCAACAAGATAAACAAACATTCCATTTTTCCCCTGCATCACAGCCCCTTGGGGTACAACGATAGCATTGGGCATGATAGCGCCAATAATTGTTCCACGTAGAAACTGACCAGGTTTAATCATTCTATCGGGATTTTTAACCACAGAACGGACCAACATTGTCCCAGTGCTTTGTTCTAAAACAGGGTTTGCAAAATCCACAGTTCCTTCATAGGGAAAAGTGCTGCCATCAGACAATTTTAACTGGACTTTGAAACTCAAGCCATTTGGCAAGTTAATCACCTTTTCCGCTGCAAGGGTTCGCAAGGACAGGATATCTCGGTCAGGAACATAAAAATTCACCCAGATCGGATCCACGACAGAAACTGTTGTCAAATAGCCCGTTTCCCCTGAAGGCATGATTAAAGCCCCTTGGCGCCATTTTGCAGGTCCCGATAGGCCGTCCACAGGTGTTTCGATGACTGTATATCCTAAATTCAATTCTGCTTGCACAACTTGGGCTTGGGCTGCTTGGACGTTGGCCATCGCCGACATCTCTTCGGCGATAGAATTGTCTAAGTCGCGAAGACTTGCAGCATGTTGGGCGTAGAGGGGCTCAAACCTTTCCCTGGTTTTGGTGGCATTCCAGAGCACTGCTTTGGTACGGTCCAATTCAGCTTTAGCTTGATCTAGAGCGGCTTGAAAAGGTTTAGGATCGATCCTAAAGAGAACATTCCCTTTTTTTACATACGAGCCTTCAATATAATCGATCTCATTTAACCATCCTTCCACGCGAGAGCGTATCTCTACAGGATGGGAACTTTCGGCAACACCAATGTACTCCCCTTCATAAGGGATCGTTTGGGCTTGAATTTTCTGTATAGAGACATTGACTGGGGGGAGAGGAGGCTTTGCCTTGGATTCATTGCAACCGGTCAAATATACTGCCACAATCAGCAGAAAACATTGGATCATTCGCACAGTAAAAATCCCATTGTCGTTAGATTGAATTTGATTATGAATTCTCCAGTTAAATTTTCAACCTATTTTTTGAATGACCAACATATAATTTAGCGAGAATTGATTGATTTTAAATTGTTTTTAATTTAATATTTTTGTTTTTACGATTTAAGAAGGTAAAATATGGATCTTGGTTCATATATTTTTTCTAATTTTGCTCGCTCTAATTATTTTAAGAGTATTGACTTAAAATTTAATCATTGCGTGAAAGAAAAAATGATTCATCTTTCACAAAAAGGTTTGGCTGGCAGTTGCGCTGCCAGAATTATTTCTCCATTTGTAGGTATTGGAGCCACTTTAACTTCTATTGCCTTGAGAATCTGCAGTATAGTTGAACCGATTATCGGTATACCAGCAGATTTGGCGGCAGCGATCTGTTGTAGCAGTGGCAGACCTGTAGTGCCTGTAGCAAATGCAATCGATAGAATCGGTCATATCCCTAGAAACTTAATTCATAATGGTATTGGAATTGTAAGAGACGTTTTCAAAATTGGAATTGTTGCAGGCATTGGTGGTATTTTCACTCCGCGTGCTTACAATAGCTTGTCAATCTACGAAGTATCATAGTCAAAACACCAGGGCTTCGGCCCTGGAAACTATCTTTTTATACCGTAAAGCATCAAGTTATAATTAATCATTTACTTTTATTTTAATTTGTTTTATAATTTTATTTATAATTTTTTAAATAGTTGGAGATGACTTATGTTTGAATTATCAAATTCAATTAATGAACGCATAGAATTTGCTCAATTTAACAAACCTAATTTTTTTAATAAATCTTATGGAGATGGAAAAATTAAAAAGGTTAATTTTTGCGAGGGGGAAATTAAAGTAGCTGAAGATAGTTCTAATAAGTTAAAAAAACAAGGAATCATTAAAGCTGTATCCGCTTATGCATTAGGAGCGTTATCTGTAGGAGCAGGAATCACCTTATTAGCCCTTATGCACCGTGTAATCCCTCATAATACTGGATTGTATCTTATGTCAATGGTCGTCTTGGTTCCAGTAGGTTTCACTGCAGGATTTGTAACTGGCACATTTTTTGCAGTTAATGTGGCCTACCGACCTCAAAAGAATGATAAAATCAAAGAACTTGCATTTGCCGATAATATAGCAGCCGAAGATCGGATAAAACTATTCCAAGAAAATAAAAACTTGTTTAAATGGCCCGAGTTGTATGGCGGCTATTACAGAAAAATCTTTAATGGTTCTTTACCGATGGATCCTAAAGATATAGCCAAAATAAAACTCGAAGACGTGACAGAAGGCTTAAATTCATGGAAACAATTCTTTGATGTTTCTCGAATCGCAGTCGATGCCGCAAAGTCTGAAGTTTTAAAAGAGCACAATCTTGAACTGCAAACCGCATTGATCCAAAAATTTGGGAAAATTCTAACTAATATTGAAGAGGAAATCCCTGCCGATTGTGTTAAATTCCCAAAACTTAATCGTGTCAAAATCCTACCTAAAAATAATGTTGACCTGGATAGAATAGGCTCAACAGTTACTGACCTTTCGATTAACTGCTACTTATTGACTTCTAACCATACTCCAAATCTTAATCATATTAAAAGGCTTGAATTAACAAATCTTCCATCAATTGAATGCGCAACGAACATTCTAAGTAATACTCAGAATTTGCAAGTTCTTTCAATTCAACTTCCAATAAGTATAAATAGAAAGACAGTTGTTTCGGGTGTTGTTCATATGATGAAAAAACCTAATATGAAACAGTTGACGATTCATCTTAAAACTCCAATGGATCTATTAGATACTGAATTGCGTACAAATTTAAAAGGTTTTCGCATCGACATGAGCAAAAATCTGAAGGCAATTTCAATTAGAAAAATTAATTAACAATTTTTAATCAATCCCGGGGCATTGGCCCTGGGAATTCTCCCTCTCTTCCTCGCTACCTCTTTATAAAATTTAACCTATCCGCTAGATTGGCGATAATGTCGCAATATGGGGTTATCTATGAAAGAGAAGACTGGGGGATTGGCCAATGTGATCGCGGGGGATTCAGCGATCTGCTTATGTGGGGCCGAAGATGAATCCCTTCTATACCGAGGTTATCCAATTGAGGACCTGGCTAAACATGGATCTTTTGAAGCGGTCGCGTGGTTGCTTCTGCGTGGAGAGCTACCCTCCGACGAAGATTTGAAACATTATCGAGACCATTTACATAGATTGCGGGAACTTTCCCCTTCATTGAAAGACACATTAGAACATATCCCCCCTACTTATAGTTTGATGGATGCTATGCGCACCCACACTTCAGTTTTGGGGCATATCGAACCTGAAAATCTCGAAAAGGACAAATTCCACATCCCCGATCGTCTACTGGCCTGCTACGCTTCCATGCTTCTATACTGGTATGAATATCATGCCAGTGGTAAAAGAATTTCCGTCGCCACCCAAGAAGAAACCTTGGCAGGGCACATCCTCCATCTGATGACAGGCAAAAAACCCCCGGAAGAACATACCCAATGCTTAAATTGCTCGCTCATATTGTACGCTGAACATGAATTCAATGCTTCCACCTTTACCGTCCGAACAATCGCCAGCACTTTAGCAGATTTCTACTCCTGCATTTGTGGAGGGATCGGTGCTCTCTCAGGTCCCCTCCATGGAGGCGCGAATGAAAAATCTTGGGAGTTGATTTCTCAATTTAAGACTCCTGAAGAAGCAGAAAAAGGGGTGCTTGACCTTTTGACAAAAAAATCGTTAATCATGGGTTTTGGACATCGTGTTTATACAACGCACGATCCCCGCTCAGCCATTATCAAAGAGTGGGCCCGAAAATTAAGCGCATCGTCAAAAGATAAACACTATTTTGCTATCGCCGAACGGATTGAGCAAGTGATGATGCGGGAGAAAAAATTATTCACCAATTTAGATTTTTATAGCTCCCTCACTTACCATTACTTGGGGATTGCCACCCATTTCTTCACCCCCTTATTTGTGATGGCTCGTATCACCGGATGGTCAGCCCACTTGATGGAGCAAAGGACCCGCAATAAACTTATCCGTCCGTTGAGCAATTACATCGGCCCCAAAAGGAAAATATGGCCGACAAAGTCTTAGAGGATATTGCTGATTATGTAAGCAAGTCTCCTTCCTTCTCTGAATTAGCCTATAAAACTGCGAGGCTTGCTCTATTCGACAGCATGGGATGTGCCATGCTAGCGCTAAAATTTCCTGACTGCGTACGTCGATTAGGACCACACGCCCCTGATACATTTGTTCCAGGCGGATGCCGCGTGCCTGGAACCCAGTACATTTTAGATCCTGTGCAAGGAGCTTTCAATATTGGTTGTATGATCCGTTGGTTAGATTACAACGACACCTGGTTAGGGAAAGAATGGGCCCACCCATCCGATAACCTCGGCGGCCTTTTAGCTGTAGCAGATTACTTGAAGAATGTGACCATTCGGCATCTACTCGAAAGTATGATTCAAGCCTACGAAATTCAAGGTGTATTAGCGTTGTCAAACAGTTTTAATGCTGTGGGAATCGATCATGTAATTTTAGTGAAAGCAGCCACAAGCGCTGTTTGCACAAAGCTATTGGGAGGCACACGCGATGAGATTATCAACGCTTTATCCAATGCTTTCGCCGACGGAGGACCTTTGCGTATCTATCGGCATGCTCCCAACACCGGTCCCAGAAAATCTTGGGCTGCAGGCGATCAAACATCCCGAGGGGTTTGGTTTGCGCTAATGGCAAGAAAAGGGGAGATGGCTTATCCACAGGTATTAACTGCTCCCAAATGGGGTTTAAATGATGTCGTGTTAAAAGGCCATCCTCTCCATTTGAGTCGTGAACTTAATTGCTACATCATGGAAAATATCCTTTTTAAAGTGGCATTTCCAGCCGAATTTCATGCTCAAACGGTTGTTGAGGGGGCTATTCAACTGCATCCCCAAGTTAAAGACAAAATCAAAGAAATTGAAAGGATCGAAATTGAAACCCATGATTCTGCGATGAGAATCATTGTGAAAAGTGGGCCCTTGAAAAATCCGGCTGACAGGGATCATTGCCTCCAATACATGGCCGCTTGCGGACTCTTGTTTGGCCATTTGAAAGCAGATCATTATGAGGATGATATTGCCGCAAATCCACTACTAGACGAATTACGCAGCAAGATGTTTGTCAAAGAAAATCTTGATTTTAGCCACGATTACCATGATCCTGAAAAACGTTCGATTGCAAATTCTATAGAAATTTTTTTCAAGGATGGGTCAAAAACTCCAAAAATTGTCCAAGAATATCCATTAGGACATAAACGTCGACGTGGTGAAGGCATTCCCCTTCTTATAAAGAAATTCGAACACAATGTGCGCTCTTATCCACCAATCCAAAACAAAATTCCGGAACTGCTCAAACTATTTGATTCACCTGACCAACTCGATACACTTACGGTCAATCAGTGGGTCAATTACTTTCTTCCTTCCCAATAGTTGACGATTTCTCCTCTCTCATGAGATGATATCTATTACTTTTAATAAAGGACTTAAGTGATGGAAAGGGTATTAGCTGCAGAATTACCGGGAAAAATCGATCAACAGATCACATTGCGAGGTTGGTTAAATAACGTCCGTGCCCTGGGGAAATTAAATTTTCTTATTCTTCGAGACCGGACAGGCTTTACCCAAGTTGTTATTGAGAACAAGGAGGAGTATAAAAAAATTGCTCATCTTCAACCCGGTTCAGTTCTTAAAGTGACGGGCAAAGCTGTCACGTCCGTCCAAGCAGGAATCGAGATCATAAATCCTTCTATCCATGTTGAAGTACCCATTGTTGAACCCGCTCCTATCGAGTACTATAAACCTCAAATCCCCAACGATCTTGAATTTATTCTTGACCATCGCCCTATCGCATTGCGCAATCGGGAATTGCAAGCAATCTTTAGGATCCAAGCTGAGATCGCTCATGCCTACAGGCTGTTTATGCACGATCACGTGAAAGGCTCGGAATACTTCGCACCCAACATTATTGGAGCATCTTCGGAAGGAGGAGCTGAATTTTTTAACGTAGATTACTTTGGGTACACCGCTACTTTGGCGCAAAGCAGTCAGCTTTACAAACAGATCATGGTCGGAGTGAATGAACGGGTCTTTGCCCTTATGCCTTTTTTTAGAGCCGAAAACTCCCATACACCTCGCCATTTAGCGGAGGGGAAACAATTCGAATTTGAAATGGGCTTTTTTAAACACTGGCATGAGATCCTCGATATTCAAGAAAATTGTATCAAGTTTATCGTCAGCTATCTCAACAAGCATTGTACCGCAGAGATCGCCACTTTGGGAGACAACATCATCCAAGCTCCTGAAAAAATCTCCTTTCCCAGAGTAACCTTCGCCGAAGCGCAAGAGATCTTTTATCAACGGACAGGGATAGATGAACGCAATGAACCTGACTTAAGCCCAGCCGCCGAAAGGGAACTTTGCAATTATGCGAAAGAAAAGTTTGAGACCGACCTGATCTTCGTGATTGATTGGAAAACAGAGAAGCGTCCTTTCTACGCTTATCCCAAAGATGACAATCCAACTCTTTCTAATACTTTTGATCTTCTTTGCGCTGGAACAGAAATCACCTCTGGGGGTCAGAGGCGACATACATACGAATCGATGTTGGAAGGGATTAAAATGAAAGGGATGGATCCGGCCAACTTTGAAGATTATTTAAGTATCTTCAAATATGGGATGCCCCCGCATGGCGGTTTTGGAATGGGTCTAGAACGATTGACCATGACCCTTTTACGCCTTAAAAATATTCGGGAAGCCTCTTTATTCCCTTCAGATCCCAAACGGATCGCAGGCAATAGGATCAAAGCTAAAATCTTTTTTGGCTCAGAAAATATTCGTAATGAGATCATCCGGCTTTTGAAAGATAGTAATTTCGACTTCAAACACTCATCCCATGAGCCTACCCCAACCAGTGAAGATTCTGCTCGGGTAAGAAACACAAAGCTAGAAGAAGGGATCAAAGCCATCATTCTTAGAGGTAAGAATACGAAGAAGAACTATCAATTCAATGTACCTTCCCATCTGAAGCTCGACATGAAAGCAGTGAGTGATCTGGTTGGAGAGAAATGTGAATTTGAAGATCCTGAAGTGATTAAGGAACGTTTTGGTTTGATTATAGGAAGTGTCCCACCCTTCGGCCATTTGATGAATATCGATACTTACTATGATCAGAGGATCTCGGATAACGATCGGGCAGCCTTCAATTGTGGATTGGTGACCGAATCGATCATCATGAAGTCAAAAGACCTGATCGATATCGTGCAACCCAAATTCGGCCGTTTTGCCAAAGAATAGTTTTATTCCGGCAGAAAGCCGCCCGCTTGCATTGACCAAAGATGTGCGTAGTGGCCATTATGGTGAAGAAGAGCCTCATGTGGCCCTTCTTCAACCACCTTGCCCTCTTTGAAGACTAAAATCCGGTCCATATTGCGGAGTGTAGAAAGGCGATGGGCGACCACAATCGTCGTCTTTCCTTCCATCAACGAATGTAAGCCTTCTTGGATTTCCCTTTCTGTCACTGAATCCAGCGATGAAGTCGCCTCGTCTAAGATCAAAATCGGCGCATTTTTAAGGATAGCCCGCGCTATCGCAATCCGTTGCCGCTGTCCCCCTGACAACTTAATTCCCCGCTCCCCAACAAGAGTCTCATATTGTTCAGGAAGGGTTTGGATAAAATCGTGACAACGCGCTCTTTTGGCCGCCTCAATCACTTGTAGCTGCGTTTTTTCTAAGCACCCGTATTGAATGTTGTCTCTCAAAGTGCGGTGGAAAAGAGAAGTATCTTGCGGAATTAGTGCAATCTGTTTACGCAAAGATTCTTGAGTGACTTGGGAAATGTCTTGCCCATCAATAAGGATTCGCCCTTTTTCTACCTCGAAGTAACGGAGGATTAAGTTGACGAATGTGGATTTTCCTGAACCGGAAAAGCCGACTAGCCCAATCTTTTCGCCTCCATGGATATGGATGTTCTTATTTAAGAATAGATCCTGCTGTTTATTATATTTAAAACTGACATTTTCGAATTGGATATGGCCATGTTCTATTTTTAGTGGCTTCGCCTCAGGAGTATCAATAATCTCGTGATAGTCTTGGATCAAAGTTAAAGCCTGTTTAGCAACTCCAATTTCTTTTGAAATAAGGGGTGCTTCCAGGCCTGCAAGCCAGGTCATCATTCCGATATTCCATGTTGTATTAAAAATGAATACCACTTCGCCTGCTGTAAGCTCTCCTTGAACCCAGCTGTAAACCAACAATCCCATCAAACCAAAGTTGATGCAGATCGTGGAATTGATGCCGATCCAAAATTTCATTTTCTCCATGGTCCAAGCGCCTAAACGGTGCTTTTTGAATTCGATATCTTGATAATATTGTAGGTTCTCCCGTTCATACCGGTTACGGGAAAAAAGGCGGACATTCACATGGTTGGTCAGACTGTCCACAATTTTTCCAGAAAGGGTGGAAACCGCTTCAGCATGGTCATGCGCCGTCTTTCCAACTTTGCGACTCCAATAAATACATATGCAGCTATGTATAGCTACATAAATCGCAAAAATGCATCCAAATTTTGGAGCAACAATAAAAAATAGCGCCAATGAAATGATGACAGCTAGGATCACGGGAATGTATAAAGACATAACCATATCCAAAAACCTTGTCATGGTCTGTGGCATATCGTTGATTTTATTGGCTAAAGTTCCCGATAGACGATCGCTAAAATAATTGTGCGAGTGACGTTGGGTATAATCGAACATATCCATACGCACAGAAGCTTCTAGGTTAGGAAAGGTATACATTTTAAAAAGTCCGGCCATCCTGAATAGAATTTCAAGAACTACTGTTAGAACAACTCCGTAATAAACCGGAGTGGCTATCGCCGCCCAAGCTTCACTTTGGATCCCGCTAAAATTCATGATGGCATCAATAAATAACATCATGACTACAGGCCATAAGGTGTGGTCCACGGTCCAGCCCAAAAGGCCGATCTGTGCTCCCAAAAACGGTTTCCAATTTTGACGGATATACCGCCAGAAAAATGAGGGGAGGGTTTTAGGTAAAGTGTTCATATACGTAAATGATTTAGGGTGTTTAGTTAGTATACTTTAAATTCACTTTTTTTTCTACCATTTAATATAATTTGGAGTGTGCTCCAATCACAGGGTTGGCGTTCACAATTTCGCTGCGGCAGAGTAGGAAGGTTATGTTACTATAACCTTCCTACTCTGCCGCAGCGAAATTGTTTTCTGAAACAGCTTAAGTTTTGTGCCATCTTATCCCGATTTCTCTATTGAATTTTCTAACTGATGTTTGACAAATAACTGTAGGCTATTTAAACTCTTTTTTCTTCAAATCGGAAATTTATGCGTAAAATCCTATTAGCTTTCTTTTTATTAGCCGTATTCAGTTGTGAAGCCGCGGCACCTATTACTCATGCTTATCTCGCCAAAAAATTTTTTAAGGCCTATCCCGATTTTTCCGCAGAAGAGCGGAATGCATTTATGGTGGGAACGTTGTTTCCTGATATCCGCTATATCTCCGACAATGCCAGGGAAAATACCCACTACGAAGATGTTTCTTTAGACGATGTCATTCATGAAGAAAATCCTTTCATTGCTGGCATAAAATTTCACTGTTACGTCGATGAACAGCGGGAACAATATGTTGTAGAAAATCAGATCTATGCCAAAACAATTCCTTATTCTTCAGATTTTTACTTTACCTATCTCAAGCTTGCCGAAGATGAACTGTTATTCGATAAATACAATTGGTATGATGTGTGTTTAGCCCTACAGACAATCTACCCTGAAGAATTGAATTGGGGTATTCAAGAAAAGATCGTCGTGAAATGGCACAAACTTTTAACTTTAGTTTTTGTGAATCCTCCCACTTCTCTCCTGAATACATGCGCTTTGTGTAACCAAGGAATGTTAGGGGTTTCAGCTCCTGAAGTCAAAGTTTGGAATCGAACTCTTCCTCAAACCTGTAAATCAGATTGGATTCATAACTACCTGAATGGTTTAATGAGTCATTTCGATCATCTTCTAAACGATGGCAATGATGAACTTTAATTTAAAAGGAATCTTTGCCGCGGCATTGACGCCGTTAAACAAGGATTTAAGCCCCAACATCGAAGCGATGGCGACTCATTGCAAAGATTTGATCGGCAAAGGATGCAATGGTGTTGTCCTATTTGGAACTACAGGGGAAGGGTGCTCCTTTTCAGTGGAAGAACGTGAGTTAGCTGTACGAAGCCTAATTGATGCGGGTTTAGACCCAAAAAGAATCATCGTGGGGATCATTTGCAGTGCAATTTCTGATGCCGCAAAGTTAGCTTCTACCGCAGTTGCCTTAAACTGTGCAGCTGTGTTAGTAGTTCCTCCTTTCTTTCTTAAAAATGTGAATGAACTGGGGGTACTAGCATTCTACAGAGAATTCATTCAAAGAGTAAATTCACCCAATCTCAAAATCATTCTTTACCATATACCGCAAGTCAGCGGTGTTCCAATTACATCGAATATGATCAAAATTCTGACAAAAGAATATCCTACCCATATTGTTGGACTTAAAGAAAGTGAAGGAAACTTGTCATTCACAAAGGAAATTTTATCTAACTTCCCAAATTTTAAAGTATTTGTCGGCAATGAACTCCATATTTCGGAGGCTGTCGAATTAGGTGCGGGTGGGGGGAATTTCTGGAATTGCTAATGCATTTCCAGAATTGATCTCATCTCTTTACGCCCGTAAAGACCCACAAAAGCCAGACAACAATGGAAAAGTTCGTAATATTATTGCTGCGATCAAAAAATACCCTTCATTTCCTGCCATTAAATGTTGTGTCGAACTTCAGAAAGGGACGGATTGGCATGCTGTGCGTCCGCCTATTACCCCATTGACATCTACCCAAAGGCAAGCGCTCTCTCAAGAACTAGATTCTATTCATTTTGCTTTGGTGAGATAGTAGGTTTTCCGATAAAAATCATCCATAGTACTATGAAGTTCACTGGCAGGAATGAAGGCCTGGTGACATTGGGGAAGGCTGTTGATAAATTGTCTTCCATATGCTTTGGTCAAAATGCGGGAATCTAAACACACCACGCATCCTCGATCGTTTTTATGTCTAATTAACCGACCAAACCCTTGCTTAAATTTGACGACTGCCTGAGGAAGTGAATATTCCATAAATGGATCTCCTCCCTTTTCCATGATTACCTCGGCCCGCGCTTGTACAATGGGTTCACTAGGCACCCTAAACGGTAATTTGACAATCACAACACAACGTAAAGCTTCTCCTACCACATCCACCCCTTCCCAAAAGGAATCGGTCCCAAACAAAACAGCCCGGTTTGTAGCCTTAAATTTTTTAAGGAGAGACTGAGCAGATTCCTCCCCCTGCTTAAAGAGAAAATATTTGGCCTCTCTTAACCGCTCTTGCAATTTATCAGAGCATAATCTCAACATCTGATAGGAAGTGAACAAAACAAAAGCATTTCCTCGACTGGCCTGCAACGCATTCCAAATCGCTTCCACAGCTTCCTTAATAAATAGCGGATGGGTCGGCGGCGGAAGGTCCTTAGGGACTGTCAACATCGCCTGCTCCATAAAATTAAACGGTGACTCAAAGATATCGCTGGTGATTTCCTTGTGATCCAATAATTGTGGGGTCAATCCTAATCTTTGACACATATAATCGAATTTTGAATCCGCTGTCAATGTTGCACTGCAAAGAACAATCGTCGAAAAGCAACCAAAAAGGTGCTTAGCCAATAGCTTATCGATCTCCAATTCTGCATTAATTAAATAGGTAGACAAGGGACCTTTATTGGGCTGTGCCTCTATCCAACGTACTTGAGTTGGGACAATTTCCGGGTCAATAAAAGCTTTCAAAGCCTCGATGCAATGGCTTAAACGATCAGCCAATGCTTTAACTTCAAACATTATTCCTTTGACTTGTTCTTGAAATTTATCGTTTTCTACTTGTTTTAAGGCTGGTTCCATTCCATAAATCAAAGTGATGAAATTGGTTGCACAACTGAGCAACTGATGGGCTGACGGCGCAATCCTAGCTGTCCAATCAGGATGGGCAATATGTTCTCGAAGCAACCTAAGTTTAGTTTCCGGTGCTGCTTGTTCTATTCGAGAATCGGAAAAGGCCCTAGGAATAAATTCCCCAAATTCTTGAAATGTTTCTTGGATATGGTTTAGAAGCTCTTTGCGTAAACCAGGCAAATCCAGAGTCAATTTATCGATAAGTGCACTAATAATGGGAGAACCTTCCTGCAACTCCAACGCTTGCAACTTATCCCGAAGCATTGGCAGCTTACCTACAGATTTACCTGCAGGCCTATCGGAGAATAACCTTGAAACGGTTCGTATCATCTCTAATCCATTTAAACTAGCTGCAAAATAATCGGTCGCTATATCCTCTAGGTGATGGGCTTCATCGATTACAATTCGTTGGTAAGGGGGAAGAATCGAAATTTGTTCATAGTTCTCCTCATCAGCCCTTCTCACAACATCGGCAAAGAGTAAATGGTGGTTTGCCACAATAATCTGCGCATCTTGGGCAGCTTTGCGAGCCCGCATAAAAAAGCAGTCTTGGTAATAGGGACATCCGGTATTGTTGCAAGTGTCATGCTCAGCACACACTTTATCCCAAACGGGTGGTGAAGGAGCAAAATCCAAGCCTTGGCGTGTGCCATCTTTCGTCGCTTGGCTCCAAGCCTCAATTTTTTCGATTTCTCTAGCTTCATTGGGTTGAAGCAGCAAAATCTCCGATTGGGCTTCAGCGAGCTTTCTTAGACATAAATAATTGGACATCCCTTTCACTAGAACAGCTTTAAGATTCAATCCCAAAGCCTTTACAAGCAAAGGAATATCTTTGTTGATCAGCTGTTCTTGAAGAGCAATCGTATGTGTGGCGATGACTGTCCGCTCTTTGTACAAAGAGGCATAGATAAGCGCGGGGATTAGGTAGGCAACACTTTTGCCTGTTCCGGTTCCGGCTTCTAATAAAGCGATTTTGTCGTCGTTATAAGCCTCAATCACTTTAACAAGCATACCTTCTTGCTGAGGCCTGCACTCATAACCTTTTAAATGAAAGCTCAGTGCTCCTCCTTCTTTGACAAGAGGAAGCAGTTTCTCGAGACTAAGCCGTTGCGTCGAAGTCGCTTGCATAATAAACCCAACTAATTGGAATTTAGAATCAAGAATTCAGAATCTATTACGGTATTCCGAATTCTTTTTTAATCGCCTTCGAGTAGGTCGAGAAACGCCTTAAGCTGCTTTGAGCGGGTAGGGTGGCGCATTTTGCGCAACGCTTTAGCTTCGATTTGGCGGATCCGTTCACGGGTTACATTGAACTCGATCCCGACCTCTTCAAGGGTTTTGGGTTTACCATCCAACAAGCCGAAGCGTTGGATCAAAACTTTACGTTCCCTATCTGTTAAAGTTGTCAGAACCTCATTCATCTTATCTTTTAAGATCGAATACCCTGTCGCTTCCGCTGGTGAATCTGCTCCTGTATCCTCCAAGAAATCACCAAACTGACTTTCGCCACCATCGCCCACTTCAGCCTGCAAGGAGATTGGGTGTTGGGCAATTTTATAGATTTCCCGCACACGATCTGGTGTTAAGCCTAATTCATTCGCAAGTTCCTCAGGAGAAGGCTCACGACCCGTTTCCATCATCAATTTTTTAGCGCCCCGCAGTACTTTATTGATTGTCTCAATCATATGGACGGGGATCCTGATCGTTCTTGCTTGATCGGCAATCGCGCGTGTTACCGCTTGCCTAATCCACCAAGTTGCATAAGTGGAAAACTTGTATCCGCGCCGATATTCAAATTTTTCGACAGCCTTCATCAACCCCATGTTTCCTTCTTGGATCAAATCCAAGAATGAGAGGCCACGGTTTGTGTACTTTTTAGCGATCGAGATCACCAAACGAAGGTTGGATTCCACCATTTCTCTTTTGGCTTCTTGACTCTTGTCCATCCACCTTTGAAGCATCCGAACGTCTTTTTTAAAGTCGTCAAGACTGCGTCCTGCAGCCAGTTCCCGTTTTTGGAGCTTACGTTTTGCAGCATGTAGTTTTGCAGCGGCAAACTTATTCCTCTCAGACCTGGGTGTTAACTCATTAATCTCTTTTTCGAGCGTTAGGAAACGTTGATAGGCGTCCATGATCACTTCGCCAAGGTCTTCGATGATATTGTGACGAAGGTGCATCCTTCTTAAATAGGCTTGTGTACGGATGCGACACTTTTCGATATCTTCAAGGATCTTCAGTTTATCATTTTTCTTCAGCTTTGGGTCTTCAAGTTCCTTTAATAACACCTCAAAATTGTGATCTTCATTTTTAAGCAGTTCACATAGTCTGGGTAAAAGCACCATAAACTCTTGTTTATTCGCTACTTCCTTCTCGGCAATCGATTTATCAAAACGCTCTTTACCCGCGATCAAAAAATTAGCTATCGAAATCGCTTCGCGTGTCGAATAGCGAAAACGGAGAATAATTCTCTCAATTTGTATCTGAGCCTTTTCGATCCTCTTTGAAATCTCCACTTCCTCTTCTCGAGTCAGCAGAGGGACAGATCCCATTTCTTTAAGATACATCCTGACCGGATCATCTGGAGTTCCTTCACTTCGTTTAGCAACCCCGTCGATCTCTTTGGTTTCCCGTTTCTTTTCGAGCTGCCTTTCTACCTCAGATTGATTGAGGACTTGAATATCCATCCCTGAGAGAAAGATCAGAACTTGATCGATTTGATCTGCCGTATCAAGGGTCATCGGCAAGACTTCATTGATCTCCTCGTAGGTGAGGAAGCCTTGCTCTTTAGCGATGGCTACCAATTCATCAACTTTTTGCTGGTGTTGGGGCGAAAATGTATTTTTAAATGTAGATTTATTCATCTGGTGAGAACATTCATCCTTAGCTAAACTATCCGCCTAGCAGTTTTTTGATCATTTAATGGAAATAGGGCAGAATAATATTGAAACTTCATTTGGGTTTTTGTCAAGACTAACTCTTTCTTTCTTAAGACTAGAAGATAAGCTATTTTTTAAGAAATTGAGTGATTCATTTCAATATTTATGTCAAAATTTCTTTTTTCTGACTTTAAACTTCACATGTATGCACCTTTACGCTCTTGATGAAAATGGCCATTCGATAGAAGCGAGTATCGCATCAAAACAATACAATTATAAGTGCATGGAATGTTTTGGTCCTGTTCGAGTTCGCAGTGGGCTGATAAGACAGCCCCACTTTTTTCATCTAGAACGCCCTGAAAATTGTCGTCAACACGGGAAAAGCCTTGAACATTTGACGATTCAACTCCATCTTCAGCAAGCTTTACCTCCGGGAGATGCTATCTTAGAAATGAGATTTCCCTCAATTAATCGGATTGCCGATGTAGCATGGCTCTCCCAAAAATTGGTCTTCGAGGTGCAATGTTCCCCGATTAGCCCTCTCGAAATTCAAGAACGGACATTTCAATATGCCAAAGTTGGGTATCAAGTTGTCTGGATCTTTCACGATCAGCAATTTAACCGGAACCGCAAGAGTGGAGCCGAAGGTGTTTGTCGGAAGCCTTATTATTACACAAATATGACTGGAGAAGGTGACGGTTTCATCTATGATCAAATGAAAAAAAAATTTAAGGGTGTCAAATACCCTATCGATCTCTCGAAGCCCAAAAGATTCTCCTCTGGCACCCTTTATTTTCAAGGAGATATAACTGATTTACAAGTTTTGGAGAAACGCAAATCGTTTATGTTGTTTAATTTATACTTTGCCTTTCTTCATTTCTTTCTTGAAAAGTCTAGTAAATAAACTAAATATCGTTTTTTAAAATTAATTAATAAAATAATCTAGTATAATAAGGTTGTAATTGTTTTTCATACAATTAATTTGAAGGAACAATCTATGAGCACGCGATCACTCGGATCTGATGCTTATGATCTACCTATAGAGACGATGAATGTTTTAAATGCACTCAGTCAATTGAACGATAAATCGAATCTTTCCGAGGAAAAAGTCAAAACGATTATGAAGGATAATTTTCCAGAACTCCAAGAAAAAAGAATTCCTGAACTTTTGAAAGCAAGTGCATCCCATATTTCCAGGGCAAAATTGAATAATTCCACAATCATGGACAAATTAATTCACGGTGCGATCAACGCTGTCACCTATTTGGAGAACCAGAAGAAAATTAAATCAAACGAAAAAAAAGAACTGAATGAGATTCATAAAATTTTAAATAGCAAATACGCAGACCTTGAATTTTTAAAAAAACAACAGGAAACATCCTCAAAAACGATTAAAGAATTGTTAGGGCCACATGCAGAAACTGATAATGGAGAATTATACCTTTATTTATTTCTTCAAACCGAAGGGATTCCAAGAGACAATTTTAATCAATTAAAAGCTTTTGTAGATGAGTGTCTCAAAACGAAAAAAGAAAACCTCGTATTATTGGAACAGAATGACGGGAGTATAGGAAAACAAAATCCAAAATGCTTTGAATTATATACCGAACTGAGCCTTAAAGTCACAATGGCTGAGGCAATGCGAAAATCTGATGCATCTCAAGAGGTTCCCGGCAAAGCAGAAATTCAAGAGCTTTTGCAAACACTGTTGCAGAGTGCGTTGTTAGATGACATTCAAGTCGAAACAGATAGTTTTGCCTTTGCGCTACCTGGAATTTATAGACCTGATGCCCCCGAAGATAGGGTCCACAGTCGCCTTGTAACAAAGGTAAACACTTACATACGACATAAAAATGAGATTCTTCATAATAAAAATTTATCGGTAAAAGAAAAAAGTACTCTCTTAGCTAAACTCCAATTTGAGAATGACTATGAGAAGGCTGATCGGATGTTATTTTATCAGATGGAGAAATGGGAACAAGCTGTCGATACCAAAGAAATTCCTTTTGAATTTGGAATACGAAAAATTGGTTATATGACCCCCGATAAATTACGTAAAAACGAAGATTGTGAAGTGGTTCTAGATCTAAGCGATATGAAAATCACCTATCCAAAGCAATGTACAAAGGCATTTACAATCATCAACATGTGTACACTAGAAGGCAAAAAAAGACCCGAACTTTTTAAGAATTGGTTTGCCATTAAAAACAAACAACCTCCTCCCACACTGCAAGCCATTTTAAAGTTATTTAAAGATATTAATATCCTAGATACTGAATTTATCGATGAAGTAAATAAGTTGTCAAATGGCCCAGAAGATGAAAAGTTGACTCAAGAACAGATACGAGTACTATTGGAGATAGCGTTAAATTACTCATACCAAATCCTTCACGGAACACGCTATGCTTTTATGAAACTTACCCAACAGGACTAGTAATTTTAATTTCCTAAAAGAATATCAGCGATCACTGGAAAATGATCTGATGGATATTCGCTTTCACCTTTGCCCTATCAATTCCATGCGTACAGATATCTACTTGGTCATTAACTAAAATATGATCAAGTAAAAACCTGGCAATTGCGGACCCATGAATGGCTCTAGAATATCTTTGGAGTTATTGATGGAACAAAAGGGGAAGATTAACATTTTGAGACCAAAAAGTCTATGAAATTTCGATCTTATTTGCGAAGAATCTCGTCTTCGGTGAGATGAGTGTCCATATCGCTTTCATTGAGATTCATGAGCGCTCTCATCTCATATTTCATCTCTTCGATACGATTTTCTAACTCTTGAATATGCTCTTGAGATTGTTGCAGGACTTCATTCTGCTTTTCGATGAGGGTAGTTGTCTCTGGATTTATATTGTCGGCGCGGGATTGGAGCTCCTCCATCTCCTTCTTTAAGGAGTTGTAGGCATGGATCACTTGGAAATTCTGGTTTTTTAGCGCCGTGTTCTCATCTTGGAGTTTTTGTGTATCCTGCGTTTGACCTTGTATTACTAGTAATTTTGCTTTGAGTTCTTCTAATTCATGATTGGGAGTTGCTTCTACTGGAATCGGCAACGGTTCGAGGGCTTTGGTTTGACCTAGAGGTGTGGGACGTTTGAGAAGAATGAGTGACACTGAACCTGCGAAAGCTATCAAAAGACCGATCGCAAAGAGAGACCAGCTTTTGTAAGGACCCATTGCATCCATTGAGGCGAAAATCCAGAGGAATATGGGGAGAGTGTACAGCAAGATCACTGCTCCGGTCCAAGTTTGATCCTCTTTGAATTTATCCAGCATTCTGCCCCATTGCTTAAAACTCAAACTGATTAATAAAGGATTTCGATTTAATGATAAACCTCTTTATCGTCAAAAGATCAAGGCTCTGCGGTAAAATTTTACACAATAATAATCGATAAAAGGGGCTAGCACATTTCCCATCAGTATTGCCAACATCACACCTTCTGGATAAGTAGGATGGATATACCGAATGATAATGGTCACCGTTCCGCAAAAAAGCCCGTAGATCCATCTTCCTAGATTATTAGCTGGAGAAGACACAGGATCGGTCGCCATAAATACCATTCCAAATGCCAAGCTACCGATTAAGAAGTGTTTGTACGCAGGAAAGCCATATTGCGCCGGCAACCATGCGCCATGGCTATTACCCAAATAGGCGGAAATGTACTCGAAAGCTAACGCGGTGAGAAAAGCTCCCAATCCCATTCCAACCATGACACGCCAAGATCCAATTCCGGTCCAAATAAGAAATAAGGCCCCAAATATACAGGCTAGAATCGATGTTTCCCCAAATGAGCCTAACTTGTTGCCAAGAAAAAGGCTCCAATCATTATTGTCACCGAATCCATAATTGAGCGAAGAAAAATGGTAAGCATTTTCGTAAAGGGCAGGCGAAAGACCTAATCCCCCTTCATTAAGAGGCGAAGTTACAAAAGCTTTCATTTGATCTTGGGTTAGTTGTCCTAATTCGGCTTGGGATCCAGCCCACTGCTGGAATTGATTTCGGATGGTTTCATAGGTATCGACTTTATTGCCAAGATCGTTTGTGGCAATTGTATCGATATGCACTTTTTTGACTTCGGAAGGCACATTGAACTGGGCCAGTTTTGTGGCTTCCGTAAAACCATCCACAACCAGTTTTTGTGAAGGAATGGACTCAGTTTTGACCCAAACATTTCCTGACATGTAACTTGGAAACGCGAAGAAAAGAAATGCGCGACAAGTGAGGGCGGGATTGACGATATTAAAGCCAGTACCACCAAACATTTCCTTTCCGAGGATAATTCCAACTGCGATTCCAAGGGCAGCCATCCAATAAGGGATCGTCGGGGGAAGGATCAAGGCATACAATATGCCTGTGACGAGAAAACCTTCGGTAATATCCTTTTTCTTGATACACGCAAAAATCCCTTCACAAAGTCCACCCGTCATATAAGTGATAATGACGATTGGGATAAACGCGTAGAAGCCAAGCTTCAAAACAGTTAAGTAGCGAAAATCTTTATTGATAAAAGTCGAATATTTATCCCAAGAACTGCTGGAATCTAAGAATTCCTCGATCAATTTAGGATCGCCGCTCGAATAGATGAAGCTTTGTATCCCAGTGTTCCAAATGGCCATCACGATGCACGGAAGTAAAGAGATAACAACTAAAAACATCCACCGTTTCAGGTCGACAGCATCACGTATATGGGGGCCCAAAGTGGTGATATTTGGAGGCTCATAAAGCAAAGTGTCATTGGCTGTGACAAAAGGACGAATTTTATAAAGAGGACCGCCTTTTTCAGCCAAAGAAAGGGGGTAATCAAGCAATCTTCGTAGCATATAAAACTGATCCCAGGTTAGGTAAAATTTAGGGATTCAATTTATTTTGTGCAAGATAACCCTATTGAAAATGCAACCTGTTTATTCTTCTTGATCAACCATGCAAGCGCTTGTAACATGATAGTAAAAAAGGAGGAAAATGCTCAATTTAAATATCAAAGAATTTCCTGAAGAACTGTATCATAATCTGGTCAATCTAGCAAAAAAGGATCATCGCTCTCTTAGTCAGGAAGTTATCCATCTTCTGAATAAGGTTGTCAAAGAAACAAAAGAAAAGAGACCATCAATATTAGAACTTGAGGGACTGGGAAAGGAGTCTTTTAAAGATATAGATACTGGTAAATTCATTAAAAAAGGAACGCAACTCGTGAGATTAATTTCACAAATTGGGCCGACCCGGTTGGATTCGATTCCGCTGTGATTATTTATTTTTTGCAATCTAATGAAAATTACTTGGCACATATTAGACCGTTATTTGAAGCTTTAGACACGACACAGTCTCAAAGTGACGATGGCAATCTAATTATGATTTGAAGTAAAAGACAAATGATCTTAAAATACTGGGATAATCTTAATCCTTAATAATTAGTTGCATGAAATACAAATGGACTTTACTGATCATTCTTGTCTTTGGGATATTGGGGTTTCTCTTTCATGAATCCCTTTTGACTTCTGCAGCTAAATATTCCACTGAATGGACATTCAGATCCAAATTCCAATCAAATTTCGATTATGGCGAAATTGCAGCAAATTCCCACTCATTGGTGATAAAAAATCCGAAAATTTCTAATAGGGATGGCAATCAATCAGCTTCTGCAACCAAAATCACCATTGACTACACAATTCATTGGTTATCCAGGATTTTAAACCTCAACATCCACATCGAAAATCCTCAAGTCGATCTTATCAAAGAACCGATCGATTGGCTTGCACTTGTTCCAACAGGGGCTGGCACCCTTTATAAAATTCATGGAAACGTTATGATTGACAATGGACTTTTAAGCCTGCACTCAAATGAAGAGGATTTTGCGGAAACACGATCTTATGCATTAAAAGGGGAATGCAAATGGGGGAAAGGTCTTCAGTCCCAATTGATGATTTGTGGCCAAGGAGATCACAACAATAATAATACCCTATTTCTAGTCTGTTCTAAAAGCCCAACAGGAATTGTCAACTTTCAATGGAACGCTAAACAGCTCAATTGCACTTCATTTTCCGATCTGATCCAAACAATTGCTCCAGGAATCACCCCTTGGAAAGCATCAAAAGGAATTCTCGATGGAGCAATGACCTTATCCCATTCGGCATTCACACCGCTTTATGCTGAAGGGGAATTCAATGTAAAAGATTTGGAGCTCGAACATCCAGATCTTGAAATTACTGCAACCCTCGGGGAAGGGAATTTGAAGCTTCTACCCGGCAGTGGTCAAATGACTTCCACCGATTTAAGACAAGAAATCTTTCCAGTTTGGATTGGAGAAGCACAACTCCTCAGTGGTTGCTCAATGATCTTCAAAGAAGATGGATATCCCTTTTGTACGGTCAATCTCGAACAAGGCAATATTAAGCTTACGCAGGAATCAAAAGCTATTTTTAGCTTAGAAGGGATTGCCGACAATGAAAATGAACGTTCTAAATTTACCTTTCAAGGATCTCTTGTCTACCCTGACAGAAAAAAAGCCTCCGCAGATTTTACTCTAAGTGTCGACCATTCTGTTAATTCTCAAACACTCATCCACTCCCAAATCGAAAATTGGGGACTCCCCCAGTATACCGCTAAAATCGAAAGCAAAAATTTAAGCCCTGCCGAATTTTCATTCCTACAAAATTTTTTGGGACGCTATGCCCCTGAATGGGACGTTGTACAGGTCTACCAGGGTTCATTTGATGCGATTTTAAAAATGGAGATTCTTGCTTCCGGCATTGGAAAAATTGATTTAGAAAAATTAGAAGCTCGCGACGTGCAATGCGATTTCCCCGATTACAAACTCCTTGTGGGAGCAAAAAATGTAACCGGACAAGGATCGATCAATACAGCTTTTCATAGCCCTTATGATACTTTGCAAGGGGATTTCCTTGTCGATGATGGAGAAATTGAACTCCCCGGTTTCGATCAATCCTTTTTACACTTTTCCGACATCCAAAGTCAGCTCAGGATTAAAAATGGGATAATCCAGGCTTCGGATGCCAGTGTCGAATTAGCAGGCTTGAAAGGGACCGCCCATATGGATTGGTTCAATCCCAATGAAATCATGCAAATTACCCTTAACGGACGCGTGCAAGATCTAACTCCTTTTGTTCCTGAAATGGCACAAAAGGCCATTGCAAATCAATTCAAAGAGAATACTGTCAATATCCAAACCCATGTTAAGAGACTGCCTCAAGGTGCAAGGTTGGAAGGGCAGCTGACCATCACTACTCCTTCAACAAATGAGTTCGACGTTATATATTTTGGGGTCGATTTTGATAAGAAGCCCTCTAATTTCAAAGAAACCACTGCCGACATTTATTGGGAAAGCATCCTTCCCGATTTCGTCAAAATGGTTGTGCCTCATATCACAAAACCGATTGGCAATCTCCATGCTCCTTGGATGAATAAAGGGCTCCATTTTGGTGATCTCGCCCTGCTCAATGGATGGTTTGAAGCCAGTAATTTGCCCTTAAATAAGTATGTCCAACCTTTTTTATTTACCAAGCACTCATTCAAATTAAATGGACGTTCTGATTGCAAAGGTACTTTTGATTTAAGGGAGATCGCTATCCGCTACAATGGGAGAAGTGTTTACTTTGAACTTGAACCCATGACGATTGAAGTGGCTAAAGTGCCGAGTAAAGAACCAAAAACACCTGAAGAAGAATTTCCCGCTTTCCACTATTTTGACCTAGCCACCAGCACTAATTTTGGATTTATCCCGATCCAAAACGGCACATATTTTGACAAAAAAACAGGGTTGCTTTTCACCGATATTGATGCAGATCTCATTCTTGATGGTGAAAAATTCCACGTTCCAAACATTCAAGGCTATTGCTGTGGGATTAACCTTGCAGGTCAACTCGATGGAGATTTCACAAGCCCACTTGTGGGTGTTGGAGAAGTGGATGTAGTCACACACACATTATCGGGAAAAGTTTCTAACCTTCAGCAAATTATCGCTCATTTTGACAGCGAATTACCTCTTTTAAAAGTTCCCCTAGAGGCCAATATTGCTTTAGGTCAAAAGGGAGCCGGTCTTCATTTTTCGATCGATCCTGACCATGATGAAATTACCGGACATGCCCAAGGAACGATCACAGATGGGGAAATCAACTATGAAAGTGGCAATGCTGCGATTAAAGACTTATCGTTCAATTTTGAGATCGATACGATTGCCTGTTTGATGAACTTTACCGATTTTCAAGGGACTGTTTTACTTGGCTCTCCGAAACACGTGGAAGAATATGTCTTAAATGGAAAAGGGATCCGATTTGAGGATTATTCACAGAGGATTGGTGATTTCGATTTAGGGATCAGTGATAAAACCCAAGATTTGATCAGGATTGCCGGAACGCTGGAGCCTCAGGATGAAGATGGGAGTTTGCCATCTACTATGTTTAGATTTGACCTAAAACAAACGCACTTTGGAGACCTCTACCCACACACCATCGATCTCATCATGTCTGATTGGTCACAAATTGAAACAATGCATTTAGGGATCGACTTCCGCTTGAGTTCACTATTGCATGATTTACAACGCTATAGCCGCACCGGTTTAGTTGTTCTCTCTAGAAGTCTTTTAGAACATTTAAGCGATTTTTCAACCGTTTCCGGAGAAATTCAACTCGCTTTGGATTATGACCCTGTTTCAAGTCGATTTTTGTTTGATGCTTCAGGTAAAGAGGTCACCGTCGATGCCCATCATTTTAAGGAAGTCGCGTTCAATGGGTATAAAAGAGATAAACTTGTCGCCATCGAACAATTAAAGCTCGATGATATCTCGATCGGGGCTGAGCTTGCTTTTGAAGATGCTGGGCTGAAAGCCAATTTTCTCGGAATCCAGGCTGGGGATACCCTACTTGCTGGCTTGGAAGGGTCATTCGATGAGCAAAATCTGTTATTTGATGGTAAAGTCAATTTGTTGGAAATCGATTTAAATCATCTATCCAATTGGCAACCGCTTGTTCCCTTTGCCACTGAATTCGCACCCTCAGGTAAACTGAAAGGGACAGGTAAAATTCAAATCAGTAAATCCAAAGATAAGGATCATTGGGATATCGATACTTTGATAGACATGAACTTTAACGAAGTCGCACTCAAAGGGCTTCATCTGCAAGATGCCGATCACGTTTCGTGTCACTTCATCTCGGGTCAAAGGCTTACTTTCCGCCAGCTCAAAACCTCTTTGTTTAACCCTTCGAATCCTGAAAATTCTTTGCGCCTTATCATTGAAAAAGCCGGTTACAACTTTGGAAATGAAGAATTGGAGTTGGAAGGCGCCCGTTTCTCAATCCATGCTCCAAATCTTCCGTGGGCTGCTGAAATGCTCAATAAAGGCTTCCCTGATGCCATTGGGACTGAGACTAGGGATCTGATTGCAAGCCTAAAATCGAGTGGTACTATTAACGGCAACTTCCGACTCAATATTGCCCCTCATCAGCACCGTTTCCGCTTAAGTTTAGAAGATAGCAAATATTCCATCTTCTCAAAGGAATACGATATTCGTAAATTCTTGTTGGATAAAGATACTGATGAACTCAAAATCGCGGCTCAAGTATTACTCAACGAGCACCTATTGTGGTTTACCACCCACACCCAAAATCCGTTCTTCAAAAAAGGGCAAATTATCCTTGCTGATGCATTGATAGACAATTCTCATGAAATAAAAACCCCTTTGAAAATTGAATGGGTAAAATCGGATTATGATGAATGGATCATCAACGAGGCTGAAGGGACGATTGCCGGAATGGATTTTCAGCTTGAGCACGATCCTACGCAACCTTCGTCTACTAAGCAGATTAACCTATTTGGCGAAATCCATATCGATGGTCGCAAAGCTCAAAAAATCTTTTCACCCGGCATTGCTGAAGCCTTGCACAACTGGCAAATAGGCCCAGGTTACTCCTTAAAAGGCGCTTGGACCTTAGGATTAGACAACACTTATCCTGAAGATGCTAATGTCCATTTTCAAGGTCAAATTCAAGGTTTAGGATGCCATATTAAAAATTACCAATTCCAAAATTTTTCGGGTAATGTTTACTATTCTCCAGGGCATCTACAATTGACCAATGTGTTGCTTTCAGATCCTGCTGGAGTTGTTCAAATCCCAAAAATAGACACCCGAAGAAACTTGCAAAACATCTGGATGATGAACATTCCCCATATACGAATATCTGAATTTCGACCGAGCATGCTGACAAACGTCGGTAAGTCCACTCCGATCAAATCGAAATCGCTTGTCATCCAAGATATTTCAGTTGAAAACGTGAATGGTCGGGTGGGAGTTCCTGAGTCATTTACCGGAAAAGGCAGCTTAGATTTTGTAAACTCTTCTAAAGGCTCCCTTCAAAATACCATTTTTGCAATCCCTGTGGAAATCTTAAGCAGAATAGGCCTGAATACCGGAATCATGACCCCAGTCAAAGGATCCATAGAGTTTAACCTCCGCAACGGTCAAGCGCAGTTGACAAAGTTCAAAGATATTTATAGTGACCGAAAATTGTCAAAATTCAACCTTGGAAAAACATCAGAGCCTTCCTATGTGGATTTTGACGGGAATCTATTTGTTCAAGTGCACATGAAGCAATATAACCTTCTATTTAAACTTGCCGAACTTTTTACAGTCTCCATTAAAGGAACGTTGCAAAAGCCGATTTACACCCTCCAAAAACAGCAACGTTTTGGAAAAGAAAAGAACATTCAATCGTACGAAGCACAAAATGATGAAAATGATTAAACCCTTAAGTCGTTGGATCTTTACCCTTCTGTTATTATTAGTGGCAGCTGGATCATACCGCCTCTATTTGAGCTTGACCGATGGCTTCAGCTTAAATAGCATCTCCTACGAAATTTCCTACCACCCCGAATGGGAAGTTCCATCTTTAAGTTCAAGTGAATACACTCAACTCCAAGCCTTGCTAAACCAACCCTACACCTACTTAGGGAAAGGAGCTCAATCTTACGTTTTCTCAAGTGCTGATCAGAAATATGTGCTCAAATTTTTCAAATTTAAGCATCTCTTACCAAATCCTCTGATCAATGTTGTCCCCAACTGGCCGAATTTTTTGACCCATTGGAAGCAAAATTACTATAGTCACAAGCTCTACAGGCTTCATACTTTATTTGACGGGCACCATCTGGCTTACACGCAAGATAGAGAGCATTCCGCATTAGTATATATCCACTTAAACACAACTATTGACACTGATTTAAAAACGTTACTGATCGATAAACTTGGGCGACAAAATCGGATCGATTTAGATGCATTATCGTTTGTGGTGCAAAAAAAAGGGGAAACTGCGCGCGCTTTAATTAAAGCAAGTTTAGCAATCGGAGATGTCGAAGGTGCTTGGCAGAAAATCGAGAGTATTTTGGACATGATCATTTTAGAATATAAGCAGGGGCTCTATGATCGAGATCACGGTGTTTTGCACAATACTGGATTCGTCGATGGAACCCCTTTCCATTTAGATGTGGGAAAACTGACCTTTACTGAGGAAGCTAAAAATCCTTCTTTCCAACGTGATGATATTTATAAAATTGTCCATCGGATCCTTCCATGGATACGTCACAATTACCCTGAGTTTAGTGTTCGGTTGGAAGAGCGGATTGACGCCCATCTAAAAACGGTTCTCGACCCTACATTTTAATATGCGTTGGATTTCCCGGGCCTTGGACCTCTTTTATCCTCAAGTGTGTATGCATTGCAGAGAGATTAAGGATGATGAAGGCCTTTTTTGCGCTCCTTGCAATGTGACTTTGGAAATGATTGACCCGGCCCATCGTTGTCACTATTGCTTTTCTAAGGGTTTGACGCCGACTTCGAAAATTTGCAAAGAGTGCAGAACCCAACCTATCGCCTTTCATCGGGTAGGTTCGGTTTTTAACTATGAGGGACCGCCGGCAACACTCATTAAAAAAATGAAATATGGTGCTAAGCCCTATTTGGCAGAAGGGGCAGGCGCTTTTATGGCGGCTCAGTTTGATAAGCTTGGATGGCCAACGCCTGATTTTGTGACCTCGGTTCCAATGTCACTGCTTAAAAGAACAGATCGTGGCTATAACCAAAGCGACCTCATTGCGCAAGCTTTCAGCAAATTTACAGGCATTCCTTACAAGCCCCTACTTATCCGGTCTCATAGCGGCTTCAGCCAAGCAGGACTTTCCACTGAACAACGGAAATCGTTGGTAGCAAACCCTTACACTCTCAAAAAAAACGCTACGATTGCCGACCTGAAAATCCTACTGATCGATGATGTCCTAACAACGGGCACGACTTTGCGCAAATGTGCCGACGCACTTTACGAAGGTTACCCTTCTACCCTCTACGCCCTTACTTTCTGCCGAGCCTAATATCTCAATAATGTTTGGGCATCATCACGATCAGTGATCAAAATGGTGTTGTCACCAAAGAAAACATGACGTTGAATGGAGTTAGGTTCATAGGGAATGATTTCTGGATCCACTTTATCGTCAACATACTTTAAAAAACACACCTCTTTAATATCATGACGCTCAACAATTTTATCTATCTCAACGCACATAAGGTCTGTGCTGATCTTTTTTACATGAAAATTTTCAATTATTCCACTAGAACTATTCTTGAGATCGATTAATTTTAATGTCTTAGTACAGAAATTGCAATCATACAGTGACCGCGTCGATGGTTCTCTGACATGCAAAAGGGAATGATTTTCATTAACACTATAGATTTCCTCAATTTCATGATCGATTGTTAATCCTAGATCCAATTCTTCCATCTTTTGTAAATCATACAAACTCAGCTGATAAACTTCATTCTCCCTTTTTACGATCAGAAATATGTGAGGATTTTGTGTTTCTTTAATTTTTATCAAGCTCTGATCAGGGGTAAACTCCTTGATTTTTTTGCCATTCTTCACCGACCAAATGATAAAACTTTTATCATATCTGAAGATCGCAAAATAGCTAGTAAGACAGAAAGGAAATCCAGATTGCCAGTCTTCTAAATGAACTTTATTCATAGTATTTAAGACAAAAATTTGTCCCTTAAAGTAAAGGCAGTAATTCTTCTTTTCATTTGGAATTGGATAAAAAGAATAACAATCATCTTCTATTCTAGCAAACGATTTTTTAGGTACATTACAAAGCATCAAATCACGAATTATAAATTTACCGATAATTTTTCCTCCTAAAAATACAAATAGATGATCATTAACGACTGTTATCTTGTCTCTTAAAGTAATGCTTTTGGACAATACTGATTTCAATTCCTTTATGTCATATACATTAAGAATAAAATCATCATAACAGATAAATTGATGTTGATTGAGAACTACAATTGTTGAATTTGCTAAGTTAAAAAGAGTTTTTATATTTCCACTTGGGTCGATCGCAACAATTTCTCCATGAACGGTGGTGGCAATAATTGTATCGGGATTTAATGAAATCGCACTTGTGAAATGATGCGTTTTCGGTTGATCAAAAGTGTGATGGGAAAACAGCGATTTCCACTTCAAATTTCGAATATAAGGAGTCTGGGTGATAATGAATGCATTCCAAGCTTGGGAAACACATTTGAGATTCTTTAAGCTTTTTCCATCTAAATGGGTTAAGATATGAATGAGGATATCTTTGTTGAGACCCATCAAGGCCATTTTGGAAAGATCATTTCTTATTTTTTGAATCTTAGCCTTAAGTTCGCTAGTTAGAGACGTCACAGGAGCAAGGTCGATAGAGCAGTTTTTCGCCACAACAGCGTGAAAATCCTTCATAATTTCGACACATTTTTTTAAGCACCTGATAATTTTTGATGCTTTTTCAGATGGGTAAACTTTTTCTAACTCGTCCCCAGCTGTTCGAATGTCAGCGCACACGGCAAGGACCCTGCCAGACCAATTTGAATCCCCACATGCCATTCCCTGCACACTCAAAAGGCGATCACTCTCATGATAGTGATTTAAGAATGCACCATATTTTTCCAAAGCCATAGAAACCCCCTAAAGAAAAAAAAGACGTTGATTCATCGGGCAAATGAATATCTTAACAGAATAATGAACATTATAGGCAGATCGCTTTCACGGATCAAAACAAATAGTTGATTTTCTAGACCTTACTTTCGAGCCTAATATCTCAATAATGTTTGGGTATAATCACGATCAGTGATCAAGATAGCATTGTCACCAAAGAAAACACGACGTCGAATGGAGTTAGATTCATAGGGAATGATTTCTGGATCCTCTTTATCGGCAACATACTTTAAAAAACACACCTCTGCAATATTATGACCCTCAAATTTATATATCTCAACGCACATAAGGCCTTTGCCGATCTTTTTTACAAAATAGAAATTATATTGTCTGCGAAAACAAACCTTAAAATCGATTAATTTTAATGTCTTAGTACTGAAGTTGCAATCATATAAAGCCTCAATCGATGATTCTCTAACACACAAAAGGGAATGATTTTCATCAACACTATAGATTTCTTTAATTTCATGATTGATTGTTAATCCTAGATCCAATTCTCTCATGTTTTGTAAATCATACAAACTCAGCTGATAAACTTCATTCGCCCTTTTTACGATCAGAAATATATGGGGATTTTGTGTTTCTTTAATTTTTATCAGGTTCTGATCTGGAGTAAACTCCTTAATTTTTTTGCCATCCTTGACAGACCAAATGATAAAATTTTTATCGCATCTGAAGATCGCGAAATGACTAGTAAGACAGTGAGGAAATGCAAGTTGCCAGTCTTCTAAATAAATTTTATTCATAGGATTTAAGGCAATAATTTTTCCATTAGCGTAAATACAAAAATCTTTTCTTTCATTTAGAAAAATTTGGCAATAATAAAAATCACTTTCTAAATTAGTACATAATTTTTTCTGTACATCGTATAGCATTAAATCCAACGTTATGTTGTTCAAATATACAAAATGATGATCATTAACAACTGTTATCCTGCCATCAAAAAATTTTCTTTCGAGGACTAATACTAATTGCGATTCCTTTATATCATATACATAAACTCTAGACTCATTATAACAGATAAATTGGTGTTGATTGAGAATCGCAATTGTTGATTTTGCTAAGTGAAAAAGAGTTTTTATATTTCCACTTAAATTGATCGCAATAATTTCTCCATAATCCGTGGTGGCAATAACTGTATCAGGATTTAATGAAATCACCTTTGAGAAACGCGGTGTTTTCGTATGATCAAATATTTGATGAGGAAACAGTGATCTCCATTTCAAATTTCGAATATGAGGAATTTGGGTGATAATGAATGCATTCCAACCTTGGGAAACACATTTGAGATTCTTTAAGCTTTTCCCATCCAAATTATTTAAGATATGAATGAGGATATCTTTGTTGAGACCCATCAAGGCCATTTTGGAAAGATCATTTCTTATTTTTTGAATCTTAGCCTTAAGTTCGCTAGTTAGAGACGTTACAGGAGTAAGATCAATAGGGCTGTTTTTCTCAACGACAGCGTGAAAGTTCCTCATAATTTCGATACATTTTTTTAAGCAGCTGATAATTTTTGATGCTTTTTCAGATGGGTAAGCTTTTTCTAATTCGTCTCCAGCAGTTCGAATGTCAGTGCACACAGCAAGGACCCTGCCAGACCAATTTGAATCCCCCCATGCCATTCCCTGCGCACTCAAAAGGCGATCACTATCATGATAGTGATTTAAGAATGCTCCATATTTTTCCAAAGCCATAGAAACTCCTAACGAAAAAAGCCACCCAAATGAATACCTTAACAGAAAAATGAACATTATAGGCGGATCGCTTTCACGGATCAAAACAAATAGTAGATTTTCCCTTACTTTCGAGCCTAATATCTCAATAATGTTTGGGAATTATCGCGATCAGTAATCAAGATGGCGTTGTCACCAAAGAAAACACAATGTCGTTGAAAGGAGTTAGGCTCATAAGGAATGATTTCTGGATCCTCTTTATCGTCGACATACTTTAAAAAACATACCTCCTTAATATAACGTACCTCTTTAATATCATGATCCTCAACAATTTTATCCATCTCAACGCACATAAAGCCTTTGCTGATCTTTTTTACAAAATAAAAATTAGGTTCTCTGCGAAAATAATTCTTTAAATTAATTAATTTTATTGTCTTAGTACTGAAATTGAAATCATACAAAACCTGAGTCGATGGTTCTCTAACACACAAAAGGGAATGATCTTCATTAACGTTATAGATATCTTTAATTACATGATTGATTGTTAATCCTAGATCTAATTCTTTCATGTTTTGTAAATCATAAAAACTCAGATGATTAATTTTTTTCTTCCTTTTTACGAGTAGAAAGACGTAAGGATTTTGTGTTTCTTTAATTTTAATTAAATTCTGATCAGGAGTAAACTCCTTAATTTTTTTGCCATCCTTGACCGACCAAATGATAAAATTTTTATCGCTTCGGAAGATTGCGAAATGGCTAGTAAGACAGTAAGGAAATCCAGATTGCCAGTCTTCTAAATAAATTTTATTCATAGTATTTAAGGTAATAATTTTTCCATTAAAGTAAAGGCAGTAATCCTTCTTTTCATTTGGAAATAAATAATAAAAAAAACAACTATCGATTTCTATTCTAATAAACGAATTTTCAGGTACATCATGTAGTATTAAATCTGACGCTATGTTGTTGAAATATACAAATTGATGATCATTAACAACTGTTATCCTGCTATCAAAATTTTTTTTTTCGAAGTCTAATACTAATTGCGATTCCTTGATATCATATACATAAACTCTAGACTCATTATAACAGATAAATTGGTGTTGATTGAGAACCGCAATTGTTGATTTTTCGAAGTGAAAAAGAGTTTTTATATTTCCACTTAGGTTGATCGCAATAATTTCTCCATTACCCGTGGTGGCAATAACTGTATCAGGATTTAATGAAATCGCGCTTATGAAATGATGCGTTTTCGTATGATCAAATATTTGATGAGGAAACAGTGATATCCATTTCAAATTTCGAATATAAGGAATTTGGGTGACAATGAATGCATTCCAAGCTTGGGAAACACATTTGAGATTCTTTAAGCTTTTTCCATCTAAATTGGTTAAGATTTGAATGAGGATATCTTTGTTGAGACCCATCAAGGCCATTTTGGAAAGGTCATTTCTTATTTTTTGAATCTTAGCCTTAAGTTCGCTAGTTAGAGATGTTACAGGAGCGAGATCAATAGGGCTGTTTTTCTCCACAACAGCATGAAAGTTCCGCATAATTTCGACACATTTTTTTAAGCACCTGATTATTTTTGATGCTTTTTCAGATGGGTAAGCTTTTTCTAATTCATCTCCAGCGGTTCGAATGTTAGTGCACACGGCAAGGACCCTGCCGGACCAATTTGAATCCCCCCATGCCGTTCCCTGTGCACTCAAAAAGCGATCACTCTCATGATAGTGATTTAAGAATGCACCATATTTTTCCAAAGCCATAAAACCCCTGACGAAAAAAGCTACTCAAATAAATATCTTAACGGAAAAATGAACATTATAGGCAGATCGCTGTCGCTTATCAAAACAAATAGTAGATTTTCTACGCCCTTACCTTCGAGCCTAATATCTCAATAATGTTTGGGTATCATCACGATCCGTGATCAAGATGGTGTTGTCACCAAAGAAAATATGCCGTTGAAAAGAGTTTGGTTCATAAGGAATGATTTCTGGATCCTCTTTATCGTTGACATACTTTAAAAAATAAAGATCTTGAATAGGGAAAACTTTCCCTTTCTTGCGATCATTGAATGTTTTATCAATCGCAACAGACACAACGCCTTTGTCGATCTTTTTTACCTGAAATTTAGGATATTCACTCCGAGAATAATCTCTGAAATTAACCAATTTTAATGCCTTAGTATAGAGATTGCAATCATACAGAAACTGATTCGATCGTTCCCTAACGAGCAAAAGAGAATGATTTTCATCAACATTATAGATCTCCTCAATCTTAGCATTGATTGTTAATCCTAAATCCAATTCTTCCATGTTTTGTAAATCATACAAACTCAGCTGATAAACTTCATTCTCCCGTTTTACGATCAGAAAGATGTAAGGATTTTGTGTTTCTTTAATTTTTATCAGTCTCTGATCAGGAGCAAATTCCTTAATTTTTTTGCCATCCTTGACCGACCAAATGATAAAACTATTATCATCTCTTAAAATCGCGAAATGGCTAGTAAGACAATCAAGATAAAAAAGATAGAATAGCCAGCCTTCTAAATGAACTTTATTCATAGTATTTAAGACAAGAACTTTCCCGTTATAGTAAATGCAGAAATCTTTACTCTCATTTAGAAAAAATTGAATATAATAAAGATCAAGTTGAAGAGACTGAAAATAAAAATCATGTTCTATATGAGTAAATAATTGTTTCTGTGCATCATACAATAGTAAATCAAGCGTCTTGTGGTCTAAATATACAAATTGATATTCATTAACAACTATTATCTTGTCTCCTAAAGACATTCAGCCAAAAGGAATCTCGCTCAGGAAACGCTTCAGACGACATATCTGCAGGCGACCGGCGGAACCTAGCAATTCGCTTGCGCGTTGAAAACTTTTGGACCAGGTCTTTTAAAGTCAGGGAGGTGTTTGGTGAGCGCGCGCGCTGCAAACGACGATACGGACAAAGCGCCTTGGCTTAGGCTTGCGCAATCATGGGTGCGATTGGCCGAACACTGCCGCTGAAGACGATGCGGATGAGCTTGAGGACGTTCCGGCGCCTGAGATGGTTCACTAAGACTTGCGGCTCGAGCATCTCATTTGAGACGGCGAGGGTCTCTAGCGACCGTAGCGTGACCGAACCGCTCTCTCACGCGCTGTGCCTGTCTCGGTCAGCTCCTTGTTTGGGTACAGCCGCAGCAAGCTTGACACGTCGGGTTGCAAACCCAGCTCGTTAAACCGGGTGATCCCGTCGGCGGTAAGAACCATCTCGCGGTGACGTTAGGGTTACTGCAAGGGACTGCTTTATCGTCCCGGACGTCAGTGTCATCGTTAGATTCCATGGTCCTTGCACCCGACTTGGGTGCCTCAGCCGGACGAAATCCACGACGGAGTGGCCGAGATTGACAAATCGTCCTCAGATCATAACCCGTGGCGTCGAATTGGAGGGCAACGCCTTCCGGGTCTCGTTTGCGATAACTTCGAAAAATCCTGACATCGTCATCGACATGATGCTCACAATCCCGATCGTCAGGGCCGGATCATTCGACGAGGCAGTGAGGATAGCTTGCGCAGAGTTGAGACAGTTCATGCCCGCGTTGACCGATGCCGCCGAGACACCCCACCCACTGGAGCACGGCGGGTCATACCACTAAGCATCGGGGGTGCCGAGTTGACCACGAGCACTCGAGCGTCGCGGGCCGGTATCGGAAATAGCCGCGTGCTTAGTCGTCAGGGACAACGCGTCCAATCACTCGCCTATACCTACTTCGAGGGCGAGCCGGGATAGCGATTAGCGGCGAGCTTGCTGACGCGCGATGAGGCGCGGCGGATCACGGCGAACATAGCGAAGTTGCCGGTTTGCTAAAATCGCCAAGATGGGAGACGGCCGCCTACGAATACCTGCCCGTCGCTTCCGCTCCGGGCCCCAAGCGCGGAAGACGGGAAACGCGCTTGGGGTTCCCGCCATCCACCGATGAAACACACTACAGCACTTAGTTGAGGATCGTTCTTGTCACGATTTTGGCAGCCGCCGCTTTCAGATCGCCCCACCGTCCGAGTTCTGTTCCGCAAGCTCTACACCGGGCGATGGGGTGCGGGGTTGTCGGGTTTCCTTAAGATTCATTCCTTAACCCCATAAGTGGGTCGGACAAGGTGCGCTTTCCGATGGGATATTTCTCCTGATGCGTTTGGGCCGCGGTGATCGCCATGGTGATAGCCGTCGTCGCCATCCAATTTAAATTTGAATACCGAGCAGCCCTCCTGCGGACGGCTGAGGTGCGGATCTGTAGTTAACCGCCTGCTGCCCGGTGCGTCGAATTTCCCAATACGGAATTTCTTAACCTGCCTGCGCCAACATCCGCGCGGGGACTACACACACCATGCGGACGTACGAAAACTTAGTTGAACTTGCTCGAATATGCGTGCGGCAAGCCTGGCTTTCGAGCACTCCAGATGTCGCCGGCGAGTTGTGGCGCATGGCCAAAGAATACCAAGCCAGAGCCGCTGAGCACGACAGCACCGCCGAATTGGACATCGGTGACCCGCCGCCATGGGCAAAGCCGGTCACAATAACAGCTCGGCCCCACAAATTTCAGCCAGCCGCGCAGCCTAGGGCCGGGACACGCGACTCCAACTCGCGTTAAGGTTTCGTTAACCAACGCAGCGCGTGAGCCACCGCTAAAAGATACGGGCTGGCGTCCTTTGCGGGACAGTTGGGAACCTCCGTTGGCGGCTGTTATCCAAGCCCCGGCCGGCTACCCCGCCAGCGTCGTCAGCCGGGGCTTCTTCTTTGCGATCGCCGCAATCAACCGATAGCCGCCGCCGGGGTCTCCGTCGCCATCTTCGCCGTGGTCAATGGTCTCGGCACCAAACTCAAATCGACGTTCTCGTCGATCTCAACGCAATTAAAACAGCCGGCTCAGCCAAGTCTGGATGTCCCGCCGGCGGTTGATATTGCCGCTTGGGGATAACAAGCAAGGGCACTAACGCTCCCTCCATGCCGTCGCTATCCTGAAAGGGGTGCAAACCAAATCGGGAGCGATATCATGCCACGTCCGCTTTCTGTCGCTGTCGGCGATCATTTGATTGTCAGCGATCCTGTAAAACAGTGGGACATTGGGTTGAGCAATACAGTTCCCCCAAGCGTGGTGATGACTGCATCACTTCAATCTGAGAAGCTGTCGATTATTCCGGACCAAGGGATTACGGGCGGTGCGGTGGCGCTGCACATGGACGCTCGCATTGCCATGCTCCTTTTGGGGCAGCTTGAACAATTAGGCCTGAACATGGGCTGGCTTCAGAAAGAATGAACGGGCGAGACGGCGGTCCCAGTCACAGCAGCGGCTTAAGGCGTACGGCGCGGCTCGCCCCTTCGAACTTCGCCGTACCGAAACCCCCTAGGGGTGGGTAATGGGAAGTCGGCGATCTGAAAGCGTTGCAATACAATCCACAGGGATGACATCCTGAATTGCAGCGACGGCTCCACTGAGTGGAAGTGCTGCCGCCCAAAGCTCCATATGGCCGTCAGACGTAACGACCTCCACCATGGCCATTCCGACGTTCGTGCTCCCCACTTCCCCAAGGTATGAGCGTGGTTTAGCCGAGTTCGGCAAGCGGCGGGTTTCAGTCCCAACGGTAAATCGGTTCGCCACTGAAAGTCAGCGTCAAAACGGTCCGCTAATTTCAAAGCGGCCGCGCGCGTCGGCGCGAGGGCGGCGCGAAATGCCACACGAACGCCGTAGCCGAGAATGAAGCCGATGATCAGCATCGAAAATCCCGTGGCGAAAAGCAACCAGAAGCCTCCAAGGTTATTGCTGCACTGCAACAACATGACGTCAAAATTCAAATTCGGCCATTCACATTTTTGAAATTCAGGCGTCAGGAATTGGGCTTTGGGCAAATGCCCAAGGCGTCATCGATTCCGCCACGTCTCGCCACCCGCTGTCGGACTTGATTGCTTCCCGACCAACTGAGCGGCATCCCGAGCGGTCAACTGAATCCGTTGAGCCAGATCGTCGAGCAGCCCAAAAAAATGACGTTGGAGTCCGATTGTTCGCGCCGATCGACGACCGTGGAGAGGTCGCGCTCGATCTGCTCCATCGCCGCGCGCAGGCGCTTCGTCCTTTCGATCAGTCGATGCACGTACGCCGTCGCCTGTACTGCCAACATTGCCGCCTTGCTCCGTCAATCCCGCAGATGGCCCGGAAGATCCGACAAATCAGCTATGAAGAACCGGTAACGTCGACTTACATCCGGTTTCGGGGGGAGTTGCGAGCCGGAAGGACGCGCCTGGGGAATGGGGGGCCAGGTTCCGACGCTTTCCCCTGCCGCTGTATTCGATCGGACCCCGTGGTGACGTGGCGCCGAATTTTTGCTTAGCTTCGCCCGTTTTGTGGTCAACTGAACAAAGGACGGCTTGTGATATGTCGGGGCGTAGTCCTATTTTTAGTGCCAAAGTTGAAGGTGAGCTGATCGGCTATGTGGAAGGGTCCAAAGCGTTCGACAAGTTTGGGCACTTGCGCTGCCGCTACGATGAACTGAGTGGCAATCTCTCAGATCTCACCAGCGGAAAGGTTATCGGCCACGTCTCGTTGGAAGGCAT
>CAVPVT010000044.1:0-11112 GCA_963709145.1 Parachlamydiales bacterium | reverse complement strand
TACTGTGAACTGTTCCCAGGAGTCCTGAAAAGCTCGGGCTGTGAAGGGGCCAAGATCAACGCCAGGCACCCGTGGCTAAGTGACGGGCGGGACACAGATGGGGCTATATCGCCATATTCCGCTAGGACGATTACCTCGATTCTACAACCGAGTACATCGATTCCCGTTTTCCGATCTTCACAAAGTAATGTTTACCATCAGCGCGAAGCAGGATCGGAGTTCCAGACAATCGATTTGCAAGCACAGAGAAACTGGCAACACCGTCAAAACCGAATGGTATTTCCGTGACCGTCTTGTCAGCAAAAAAGAGTTTGATATCCTGACTCATGACAAAGGCGTGTAAAAACGTAAAGCCCTTCTTCACTGCCGTGGCTGCAAGAAATCTGAAGAGCCTTTATCTCATTGTTTATGAGATTTTTCGGTCTCGGGTCACGGAAGTGAAAAGCTGTTCAGATTTTCGGTATCTCAGTTAGAGTTATCAATTATAGCGTAGGCTCTCACACGTCTTCACTGCCGTGACCGAGCCCGAAAATTTGAACAGTCGTTATCTCATTGTTGATGAAATTTTTCAGTCTCTCGGTGCATGAGGCTTTAGCCTACGCTATAGTCGATAACTCTACATCTCCATTCATCGCGCATTGACAGGCTAGCCGATACCCATCTCCACAACCACGTCTGAGCAATGTTTCTTCTTCTGACCTCGATAACTTTGTCAAATTCTGCATCCCAGCATCCACCTTCACGGCGCAGACTCCACACTCTCCGCGTGTGCATCCAAACTTAAAAGGAAGGGAGGGATATTTCCTTGCAACTTCTATCAGCTCAGTACCCGAGGAAATCTCTACCTCAACTTGAACAAATTTCAACTTAGGCACGGCTGAAATCCCATTCTTCTTTAATTAAATCGGTGAAAACTCTTTCAGATTCATCAAAACTATAATACTTACGCAATACGATCCGCTCATTGTTGTCATAAAGAGTGACCCCATCAAATGGATCACTCAATGCTTGATAAAACATCCGATGGATGGATATAGGGTTATCACTGGGAGTGTAGACTTTGCAAGTCTTACAATAATCTTCTTCAAATTCAATCACTTCTTTCAAAATAATCCGATCATCTTGATCCCGAATCAAATTCACAGTCGTAGCAACATTCTCTAAAATTACTTCTCTTTGCCATTGCAACTGATGTTCAGGTTTAAGGTGTCTAAAATTCAGCCATTGAGAATCATAGTCAATTCCCACAAAAGCCCCATTCTTATACCGTTCGATGGAGACCCTTTTTCGGTAAGGATCCATCACAATTTTGAAAGCATCTCCACCCGCTCCTTGAGACAAAGGCCCTTGTCCATAAGGAAGGCCCTGTTTCCAATAGTAATCACGAAAGAACTTAAACATTATTGTCCTAAATTTAGCTCACCTGACATGATGGATCTTTGTCAAAAAAATGTATATAGGAGATCGTATGGTTCAACGGGAACAACTGCGCGGATTTTTAGATCAGCTTCTACAACCCAATCTATTCCAGGATTGGTGTCCCAATGGTTTGCAAGTAGAAGGAGATGACTTTATTAATCATATCGCTGTTGCAGTCTCTGCGAATTTGGAAACTATTGAAAAAGCGATCGACATTAAAGCTCAAGCTCTGATTGTTCACCACGGCCTATTTTGGAACAAAGATCCCTACATCATCTCGGGAATCAAGAAAACAAAAATAAAAAAATTGTTCGATTATGGAATTTCACTTTTCGCCTATCATCTACCTCTCGATGCTCATCCTACATACGGCAACAATTGGAAAGCTGCGCAGGATTTAGGGTGGAAAGATCTTGTACCGTTTGCCAACATCGGAGTCAAAGGAGTTTTTCCAGCAATCCAAAGAGATCAATTTATCAAACAGCTAGAGAACTACTATGGACATCCGGCTTATGTAGCTCCTGGAGGTAAACAAGAAATCTCGAACGCCTCTCTCATTTCCGGAGGAGCTTATCGTCAGCTTGCTGATGCTATCCAAGCAGGTATAGACTGTTTTATCACCGGCAACTTCGATGAACCAGCTTGGCATCAAGCCTTCGAAGGGAATATCAATTTTGTCGCCATGGGACATGCGGCTACCGAAAAAGTCGGCCCCTATGCACTTGGAGACTATCTTTCTAGTGCATTGAACATCAAAGTTTCCAAACTTGACGACAAAAATCCCTTTTAACCTGGGTTTTTAGGAAAGATTATCTCTTAACTTTACGTTGGTAAAGTTTGCCGAAATCTTTGAGCTGCTGACAGGCTTGTTTAGCGTAAATCCCTTCCCCGTTCAAGTGATGAACAGATTTTTGTTTCAGCTTAGTCTTTGACCTAGCTGTTGATTGATTCCAGACGCTGAAATGCTTATCAATTTCTTCAAGGGATTTGGGTAGGGACCCATTCCGTGAATTGGCGTTATTTCCCGCTTTGACACTCATGAGTGCCTCCTTGTATTGAAATTCTCAATCTAGATCAAAGCTCTATTTATGACAAACTTTCTTTGCTTGCAACTATAACTGTTGTTAGTGCAAAATGTTTGCACAAAAGATACGAGGTTCATTATGCCCAATGTGATAGACATTCTCAAAGAAAGAGGATTTGTCGACGCGATGACCAGCGAAGAACTGCGTTCCCTTGCCGAAAAGCCAATGAAGGTCTATTGCGGCTTTGACCCCACAGCCGATAGTCTCCATGTTGGGAATCTCGTCGCCATTATGGGCCTTGCTTGGTTTCAAAAGTGTGGCCACATACCTGTAGCTATTGTAGGGGGGGCCACGGGCATGATTGGAGACCCTTCCGGCAAAAGTGCGGAAAGGCAACTCCTTGATGAAGAAACTGTTCAAAACAACTTAAAAGGGATACGTAAAAATCTTGAAACCATCCTCGATTTCAAAAACCTAACTAACCCCGCTAAACTTCTGAACAACTTCGATTGGTTTAAAAACTTCTCCTTCATCAACTTCTTGAGAGATGTCGGTAAAAATTTCCGCATGGGACCCATGCTCACTAAGGATAGTGTAAAATCCCGGCTTAATTCTGAAGAGGGTATGAGCTTTACAGAATTTTGTTATCAACTATTGCAAGGCTATGATTTCCTTTACTTGCATGATAACTACGGGGTGAATGTCCAAATCGGTGGAAGTGACCAATGGGGCAACATCACAGCAGGTATCGATCTCATTCGCAAAGTTAAAGGGGAGTCCAGTTATGGCATCACATTCCCACTCTTAACCCGCGCAGATGGACAAAAATTTGGTAAATCCGAAAAGGGTGCCATTTGGCTTAGCCCAGAAAAACTCTCCCCATATGAGTTCTACCAATACTTTTACAGGGTTTCTGATGCAGACGTGATCAATCTCATGAGGATGTTAACATTCATGGATATGTCTGAAATCACCGACATCGCTCAAAGTATGCAAAGCCCTAATTATGTGCCCAACACATCGCAAAAGCGTCTCGCAGAAGAAGTTACACGTATTGTTCACGGTGAAACAGGCCTCCAACTAGCCCAAAGAGTCACCGACGCTGCGGCTCCTGGATCGGCAACCCAACTTGACAAAACGACCCTCGAAGCACTGGCAAAAGAAATTCCCTGCCACTTAGTTGCCATTAACGAATTTATCGATGCGAAACTCCTCGATGTGATTGTGAAATTAGGCATTCAACCGAGTAAAGGGGAAGCGCGTAGACTTGTAAAAAATAAGGGTCTCTACCTAAACAATGAACCCATTATCGATGAAAATTATGTTCTTAGCTCCCGTGATTTAATCGACGAGAGCCTTTCATTGCTCGGCATTGGAAAAAAAAATAAAATTTTATTGAGAGTCTCTTAATGATAAGCCTACTTTCAAAGGTTTTTTTCCTGGCTTTTGACCCTGAAAATGAGCAATTAGTAAAAAATATTCTTGAATCCAAAATCGGCTTGATTATTATGGTCTTTTGCGGTCACGTGACGACCGTACGGGTTTTTAGGCAAGGGAGATCTGGTGCCAATCTTTTCAACGGGAAAAGTTGGAACAATAAGCTCTCTGTTATAAAAAACACTTGCTTGAAAATCAAGAGGATATGAAAATGTCTTACCGGTCTGACAAAGCCATGTCCTCGATCGAACAATGCAAGCTATGCCGCATTGGATAATGCACCACTAACTTAAAAGGAGTTCTAACCTATGGCGACCCTCACCAAGAAACATACAATGACCAAAAAGAAATTAATTAACTCAATATCTCAGGAAAAAGGGCTTCATCCCAATGATGTACGCCACGTCATCCAATCTTTTCTCGATAAAATGACCGATAGCCTAGCTTCTGGCGATCGTTTAGAGTTTCGTGATTTCGGTGTTTTCGAAGTTGTCGTGCGAAAACAAAAAATTGGCCGTAATCCTAAAAATGCTGCTGTGCCAATTCTTATTCCGGCTCGCAATGCTGTGAAGTTCACGCCTGGCAAAAAGATGCGTAAACTGATCGAAGTTGAAGCCACATAAGTCTAGTGGACCTTGTCTTGGAACAGGTTCATCGGATGATCTTTTGAGTCCAATCCTCTTAGACTTTCGATAACCTTTTTTGAAGATTAGCCTGTTGAATATTGTGTTCCAATTACTTATATTTGAATTATGACATTCCCTAGAATCTTAGGAATTTTAGCTTTTTTTCTGTTCAGCGCGATCTTGATCGCCTTTTTTTTCAAGGGTAATAAAGGGACCCCTTCGGGAGTCGCACAAACCCAATCCAAACCCCCACAAGAAATAGAATTAAGCCGTGAAGTGCGTGTGGCTATGCCTGTAAAAATTGCTCCTTCCCGCCCTGCCGCTACACCAGAACCTGTCGCTGTCGTACCACAACCAACCTTACCCACTGCTAAACCTTCTCCTGAACCAATACCCACGCGTTCGGTTTCTGTTTCGACCCCTTTACCCAATACACCTCCTTTCCCTGCAGATCCATTACCTGAAGCAGATCGAATTGACGAGCTTTTTCGCAAGGATTCTAAGCATCCTCTCGTGGAGACCCTCACTTATAAAAGCCGTGTTGATTGGCAAAAAGGAAGACCTGCTTGGCTATCTGACTATGCTGCCCATTATGAAACTTCGCGCCATTTCATAGCGCGCAGTTTGCGGGGCAAACCGGCCTATCTTGACCAAGATATAGCAGAAGGGGACAAGTTCAATATTCTTAAAAAAGACATTAGCTTTTACCTTTTGATCGATACTTCGCGCTGCAAAATGTGGTTATACGGGGTCGATGGCTCTAATAACGAAAGGATTTTGCTAAAGACATACAAAGTGGGATTAGGGCGACAAGATAGTTCCAAAGTTTCTGGTCTACTTACTCCATTGGGGAAATATACATTGGGAAGTAAGATTGCGATTTATAAACCCAAGGTAACAGGTTATTACCTGGGTAAAAAAACGGAGATGATCACCGTTTTTGGCACCCGTTGGATCCCCTTTGATCAAGAGGTGGCTTGTTGCACTGCCCCAGCCAAAGGTTTTGGCATTCATGGTGTTCCTTGGTCCTATGATGCAAAGGGACAACTCTCCGAAGATAGAGATAGTATAGGGAAGTATAATAGTGATGGTTGCATTCGGATGGGAACTGAAGATATCGAAGAAGTATTTGCAGTTGTCATTACCAAACCTGCCACCCTAGAATTAGTCAAAGATTTCCATGATGCCCAGCTTCCTGGCAAAGAAAAAATAAAATAAGATTTATACTCGACTTTATACAATTTTTCCATCGTCTTCGGAGAGAAGCTTCCCGCAGCTAAATAAATTTCGCGGAAGGAGTAAAAATACCCCTTCCTTCAAAATTTATTACGCTGCAGTTTGCTTCTCTCTCGAAGCCGATGGTAAAAATTGTATAAAGTCGAGTTATAGACTATGTATTCTGTGTTCAAAAAACATATTATTTACTATAATTCCTTTATCCTGTAGATAATATGGAGTTAATATTTTGGACATCTTGCCTCACGAAAAGCAGATCTATGAGTATATAAAGACAATAGATCATCTTAAAAAGCAGATCCAAGACAACCCTCTGTTCCAAACCGAAGTCAGAAAGCTCGAACAAAAGCTTGATAAACTCAAAGAAAAAGTTTATTCCGAACTTTCCCCATGGGAGCGGATTTTAATTTGCCGCCATCCTGCACGTCCCCATTCCATGGACTACATCAAAAATATTTGTGAATCGTTTCAAGAGCTTTCTGGTGATCGCCTTTACGGTGACGATCATTCGTTAGTAGGTGGGTTAGCAAAAATAGGGGATATGCGTTGTGTAATCATCGGGCAAGAAAGGGGCAACGATACTGAAAGCCGGATGTATCGCAACTTCGGTATGATGAATCCGGAAGGGTATCGTAAAGCTTTGCGTCTTATGCGTCTTGCTGAAAAATTTAACTTACCTATTGTCTCCCTTCTAGATACTCCGGGAGCTAACCCTATTTTAGAAGCCGAAGAACGGGGACAAGGTTGGGCAATTGCTCATAATTTACGAGAAATGGCGCGGATCTCTACTCCTATCATCATCCTAGTGATTGGGGAAGGGTGTTCGGGAGGAGCTTTAGGGATCGGAATTGGTGACGTGATCGGTATGCTTGAACATTCCTATTATTCCGTGATCAGCCCAGAAGGTTGTGCCTCGATTTTATGGAAAGATCCCACCAAAAAAATAGAAGCTGCCGCTGCTCTGAAATTGAATGCGGAAGACTTACTAAAATTGGGTGTGATTGATACCATTATAGATGAACCGCTGGGCGGCGCTCATCATAATCCTCAGCAAGCCTATCAGAATGTAAAACAGTTCATCTTAGAGAATTGGAAAATGTTGGAATTGATCCCAAAAGATATCCTTTTGCAGCAAAGATATTTGAAATTCCGTAAGATGGGTCAGACTAAGGAAATTACAGCCTAAACCACCTATGAAATTCTTTTATAACATCGCTTTGAAGCAAGGTCACCTTTTGTTGGTGTCCCTAACCCTTCTAGCTATGTGCTTAGTCACGTTTGCTAACCAACTCGAAATTTTTGCATTGGGCGTGATTACGCAAAAAGGGCCCGATTTTTTTGAATTATTCGCGCCGATCCAGGAGGGCAAACTCCAAACGACCGATGAGATCACATTTCAAGATGTGACGCAGCGGTGGGATGCGATTGCAGCGAACGTAGCTGGACCTATCACGAAGTCGGATGCGATCCAATTTATTACAGAGGCTAAACACAACGATTTTATTGGACGCTTGATGGCGCAGGTCAATGAGTGGATACCATTATCAAAGAATTTATTGGTTCTAGCAGCATTTATTGCTATCATTGCCCTCTATAAAGCGGTTGCTTTATTCAGCTATCGGTATTGTGCACGAATAGTTGCCATTAGGGTAAGCCGGGACTTACGACAACAATTTTTCGAGCATATCCAGTTACAGCCCATGTCTTTTTATCAACAGTATAATATTGGATCTCTTTCCTCGCGGGTGATGGGAGATTCTGCGATGATCTCAGAGGCAGTCAATGCCTGTATCGTGAACTATTTCTCGACCCCTTTTACGGTAGTGACCACATTATTGATTTGCTTTTTAACATCGTGGCGTCTGACGCTCGTGATCTTTGTTGGATTTCCGCTGATATTGATTCCTATTTTCCTTCTTGCTCGCAGAGTTAAGAGAATCTCGAAGCAGGTGCAGCAAAATCAAGAGAGGTTTGCTTCCGTTCTTTTAGATTTTATTGCTGGCATTCAGACCGTTAAGGTCTTTGCCATGGAGCAGTTTTCCTTGCAAAAGTACAAAGAGCATAACTCGAGGATGGCTTCGCTGGAACAACGCAGTGCTAGATATGATGTCTCGACCCGTCCTATTGTCCATACGATTGGCATGTTCTTCTTGGCGACAGCTCTTGTATATGGGCTTTACATTTTGCAAATGAGTGTTTCAGAAGTGTTATTTTATTGCGGTCTTCTCTACGTCTTTTATGAACCGATCAAAAAATTTGCAGAAGAAAATAGCCATATCCAACGGGGAATTGCCGCTGCAGAGCGGATGGCAGAAGTGATGAACCTACGCCCCCAAATCCAGGACCATCCTACATCAACACCTATGGATCATTTTATTGGGCCGATTGAGTTTGATAATGTATGGTTTAAATATGGGGAAGAATGGGTTCTTAAAGGCGTCTCCTTTACAGTGAAAAAAGGGGAGACGATTGCTTTAGTGGGTGCTACTGGCTCAGGGAAATCGACGATTGTTCAGCTTTTGCCCCGCCTCTACGAACCGCAGAAAGGGGAGATCCGGATCAACGGACGTCCAATTAAAGAGTACACACAAAAATCGCTCCGTGATCAAATCGCTTTTGTCCCTCAAAAGCCTTTCCTGTTTCTCGATACCGTTTCTTCAAACATTGCTTTTGGAAGGCCCTTTTCTAAAGAAGAGATCGAACAGGCTGCGATCAGAGCTTATGCTGATGAATTCATTACTCTTTTGCCACAAGGATATCAAACGGAGCTGACTGGGGCTGGAAGCAATTTGTCAGGAGGGCAACAGCAACGTCTTGCTATTGCGCGGGCTCTTGTCAAACAAGCCCCCATCCTCGTCTTAGATGAAGCCACTTCTTCCTTAGACACAGTCAGTGAATTGCGTATTAAAACAGCCATCCATGAACTCCGGGGTCATGTGACCCAAATTTTAATCGCGCATCGCCTCACAACTATTGAAGATGCGGATAGGATCATCTATCTTGAAAATGGTACCAAAGTCGCTGAGGGAACCCTTGAAGAATTGCTTCAATCTTGTCTTGGATTTAAGAGGATGTGGGATCTGTCGCATCGGGTTAAAGAAAGTGTTGTTTGATTTTTGCGCTAGATACTCTTTTATTACCGGCGTGATGGGAAAACTGAGAGGGATCCCATAACGTTTGGGGAAGGTCCAGTTCTTTACACAATGCATCATAAAGCTCTTTGCGTGGTAAGTGGAGATCCTCGCATAAATTATAAATGCCATCGAGATGATTTTCTAGAGCACAATTTAGCCCTTTTACAATTGTACTTAAATGAGAAAAGTTGGTGAAATTTTCACCTGTCCCCGGAAACGGTTTACCCGCTCTGCTTTTCAAACGACTCGCGACTTCACGACCTGGACCAATGATCTCACCAAGTCGAAATACACACACATGTTTATGAGTTGTTCTCGATTCCAACAATGTTTTTTCAGTTTCAATCAATATCTCAATAAGTTTGTGAGTAGAATTCAATGGGATGTCTCTTCAACTCATTTCCCCTGATGATCTCCATAGACCGTTGTGCTGCTTGTGTAGATAATTTGCGTTAATGCAGCAAATGTTGGCGCCAAAGCTTTGAGGGCCCTTGCGTTTTCCAAGTAAGTATTCTCATAATCTTCGAGTTTATCAGGGCTTACGCAAAATAAAAGCGCTTCCTGCTCTTCCAAAAGAGGTTCTAATGAATCTTTGATTAAAACAACTTTATCCGCGTATTGTTTTAGACAGGCAATATTTTCGGTCTTACGAGTGGAAGGAGTTACAACATGCCCATTTTCTTCCAGTAATCTGCCGCGGCCTGTCCAACATAACCGCAACTAATATGCCGATTTTCATGAAGTTGCTAATATATTAAGGTGCTCAAAAGCTGCCTTGAGCTCAAGATTCTCGGTCTTCTCAAAAAAACCGTTTCCCATAAGCCATTGCACATAATCTTTAGGGATAGCTTTAAGAGGTTGTCCCTGGTATTTGCCAAAAGGCATATGAAGGATTGGTCTTGGACGGTTAAGCAATTGAACGACATGACCGATTGATAGATCGTCAGTCATATAGGTGAATACCTGATGGAGAACCACAACATCATCAAGAGCTCGATGAGCATTGTTAGCGGGAATATCATAACATTCCCGAAGAAACTGCAATGTATGGCGTGGCAGATCGCGTCGATAGCGGCGTGCCCATTTTAAGCTATCTAAAAATTTCCAAGATGGCATTTCAAACTGATGACGAGCATATTCATGCTTCAAAATACATGTCAAACGTATCATTGTTATGTGCGATCAGTACAGTTTCACCGCTGCAAAACTCAACAAACTCTTTCCCTGCTTGTGCAAAGGAGGGGGAATCTGCCACCATTTCATTGGTAATATGATGGATCGCTGTTGCATCTGCAGGAATTGGGATCCCGGGATCGATCAATTTCTCAAAAGTCCGATTTTGCACCGGATCAAATGCAGCGATTTCAATGACTCTGTCCTTATCAGGGCGTACTCCTGTTGTCTCCGTATCATAAAAAATTGGTCTTAGACCATGCACTAGCCTCGGCTGGGGTATTAAATTCTTTGCCTGTTCGATAGATCTTCCAGTGTTACTTTCCGGCGGTAATGTTTAGCTATCACTGGAATGGTTTGCTTCACGATATTTTCAATCGATAAAAGCATCGTATGGATGAGTTTGCAATGGATCTTATGCTCAAATGCGGGCAAAGTGATTCGGTAAAAGGCGATTTGTATCTCTTCATCCAAGCCAAATCCAGGCAGGTCAATCTCTTTATTTAAAAGATGCAAAAGCCGTGAGATACCAGGCAGTTCTTCTTTAGTAAAGTTAATCGGCATTAGCAACATCAATTGAAGCAAATCTGCTGTTTCATAAATCCGTATAAACAAGGGTAGGGTTGCATCTAAAAAAGGCAAACCAATACAAATTTGCCCAGTTTGTTTTTGGATATAACACGTAAAATTAAACTGATCAGGTGATTTTCTATCTATTCAACATCAAGGAGAATCATTATCCTTAGTAACCCATCGATGGAGTTGGACCTTACTCTTTTCACGGGTTACATCTTTATCGTTGATCGTTGCACCACCGAATAGTCATCTTCTGTCGGCATTTTGTAGCAACCACAACATCCCACCACTAGGGCACACATGAGTAAAATTCTGCTTAACATACGAGAATGCTCCAACTTTTTGCACAAAGTGTAACGTCCTCTACTTTTTCCTTCAATAACAATGAGTTTGGTTTTTCGCCTTTCGGCCAGCGTGAAAGCTCTCGCGAATCGATATCGCAAGTAGGTCCATATTTCTAATATTGAACTGGTTGCAATTTTCTAT
>CAVPVT010000043.1:0-13735 GCA_963709145.1 Parachlamydiales bacterium | reverse complement strand
GATGCCCAATATTAGTTTTTACAGAACCAAGCCACAATGGATGGTCTCTTTTGCCTCCAAAAACAGCACTCAAGGCATCTACTTCAATGGGATCACCTAAAGGCGTGCCTGTACCGTGAGCTTCTATGTAATCAATATCATTAGGTTCTAAATGGGCATACTTTAAGGCTTCCCCTATTAAAGCTGCTTGCGCAGCCATACTGGGACGGTGAGACTCGGAACTTGGCCCATCTTGATTCACAGCTGTGGCTTTGATACCCTAAAAATCTGGTCATGATCATTAATAGCTTCTGAAAGACGTTTCAAAATAATAATACCGCAGCCCTCACTGCGAACATATCCATCTGCTTTAGCATCAAACGTTTTACAATGTCCATCTTTAGCTAGTAAGTGACCCTGGCAAAGCTAATGGTTAAGGTAGGGTTCAAAATAATATTCACCCCACCTGCGATGGCTAATTGACTTTCTCCTCTTTGCAAGCTTTTGCATGCCAAATGAATCGAATTTAGAGAGGAGCAAGCAGAATCCACTGTCGTGCTAGGGCCTTGAAGACCTAGAAAATATGATAAACGACCTGAGGTGATACTAAATGCGTTACCCGTTGTTTGATAAATATTAATGTCTTCAGAAGTTTTTTTTATAAGGTCAAAATAATCTTGTGCACATTGTCCAATAAATACTCCGACTTTTGAGCCCTTCAAAGACAAGGGATTAATAGCAGCATTTTCTAACGCTTCCCAGGTGACTTCCAGCAAAAGTCTTTGCTGAGGATCCATCCATTCAGCTTCACGATGACTAATATTAAAAAAATTAGCGTCGAATTGATCAATGGGGGAATTTAAAAATCCGCCATTACGCACATCCATTTTATTGGGAATATTAGGGTTAGGATTATAAAACAAATCAACATCCCAACGATCTTTAGGGATTTCAGTAATGCAATCTTGCCCCTGAGCGAGCAAATTCCAAAAATTTTTTACATGATTGGCTATTGGAAATCGGCACCCTATTCCAATGATGGCAATGGGTTCATTGATTTGCCTTTTATATGCGTCAAACTCCATTTGAGTTGTTTGAAGCTTAACGATTGCCTTTTGTAGGCTTTCTAACATTTGTTGTTCTTTCATAAATTACAATTTCATTTAATAAAACCCCTATACTAATGATATCTAAAAAAATTATTTTAATAATACTAAAGACTTATTGAGCAGTTATACCCCCATCAATCACAAGGTCTGAACCTGTCAGATAACTTGAGGCATCAGATGCCAGAAACAGAACACCTTGCGCGATTTCCTCTGGAGCCGCGAAGCGACCAATCGCTGTTTTTTGAGACGCCACTGCTCGCCAGGCAGCTTCTTCGCTACCCTGTTCTTTTACGAAATCGGGCCACCATTTAACATCTTTCCACATTGGAGTCGCAACAATTCCTGGGCAAACAGTATTACAGCGAATAGGGTTAGGATATTTACCGCATTCCATCGCCAGGGCTTTGGTAAATAAGCATACCGCGCCTTTACTTGCGCAATATGCGGTTGAATTAGCGTTTCCCACCAGACCAAATGAGGAAGAAATATTGATGATACTGCCGTTTGCTGTTTTTTGCATGAGAGGTAAGGCGGCCTTGGACCCTATAAAAACACTATCGAGATTAGTCGCCATTACTCTTCGCCACATTTCTAGAGTCATGTCTAAAATGGGCATGCTTAAAGTCATGCCGGCATTGTTAACCAAAATATTAAGCTGTTTGGATTGCTGTTCAATCTGGGAAATTGCCTTTTGCCATGCCGTCTCGCTAGTGATATCTAGAGAAATAAAGAATGCCGTGCCTTTTTCATTGTTGATTTCGTCTGTAACTTGACTGCCTGTCTTTTCATTAATATCGGCAAGAAAAACGATAGCTTTTTCCTTGGCAAACAGCTTGGCTGTCGCCTTTCCTATACCGCTACCTGCGCCAGTGATTAAAGCTACCTTGCCTTTTAGCTGATCAGTCATAACTTCTCCATTTATCAAAGATTCAGAAATGCCTTGTATTTTGTTCATGCGGGTGGCTTAACTAGGATTGCTTTTTTAAAAGCACTCTAAATAAAATTCCTGGCTTAAAAAGTGTTGCTGATGGCTTTTCAAGTTGATTTACGGCCATTAACGTTTCCCAAAGCTTGGGATCATTTAGGCAAGCCTTCATAACACGACCTCTATACCAGCTAATCCATCCGAAGCCAAGTGGACGTTTACCTTTGGTTTGAGGATAAAGCAAGTCTAGGTAACTGGATGTTTTCCATATTCCATCGAGTATTTTTGCAAACCCCTTAAAGTAGTTTTGGTGAAGTGTGTCTGAATTGTTAGCTTTTCTATCCGATAATAATTTCTGTAAATATTCAGCTTCCAAAGCACAGACACTCATTCCTTGGGCATAAATAGGATTTAGGCAACACCACGCGTCGCCTATCGCAATAAATCCGGAAGGGAGCTCTGAAATGCTTTTTTCATATGTATAACGGGTAGAATAAGGGATTTTGAATGGCATGCATGGACTTAAGCGCATTCCTTGCTGCATTGCTTCATAAATCGCGGGGCTTAATAATCTGCGAGAAAACTCCTGAAATTCTTCATCTGTGTTTCCTGGAAAATCTCCGTGTTGTCCAACTAGGGTAACGATCCACCGTTTTCCGTTTTTATCCTTTTCAATTGCTAGCATGCTACCGCCTATTTTTTTGTGAGGTGGTGCCGCCATGGTAATATTCAATAGCCAGTCGGGGTTAAACGACTCAAGCCCTCGATAGTATTGAGTCATGTAAAGCAGATCAATATTCAATTCAATTTTATCAGGTTTTTTATAGTCATGATTTTGCAGCCAGTCTGGACAGGAACTGGTACGACCTGTCGCATCAACTACCAAATCTCCATACAAATTAAATTCTTCATTTACTTTTTTGTTAATAACACGCACCCCTATGATGCGCTTTTTAAGAGAATCGGATAGAAAATCCTGCGCTTCATGCTCATATAAAAAATTTATGTTGGAATACTTATTCACAAAGGAACGTATTGTCTCTTCCAGTAATGGCCTGCTACACATATAACGCAACTTGCCAGTTTTAACCCTGGGCATAAGCTTCCCTGCAAAGTAATATTCAGTGTCGAGGATCGGATCCCCCTTGTATGCACCGTTGTCTGTGAGCGCTTTATCGATACCAGGAAATAGATCATACAAAATCGTTACTCCCTTATAAAGAAGGGCATGAAAATGCAAGCCTTGCGGAACTCCTTTGCGCGGTAAAAAGGTCCCTGTTGCAGATTCCGGATCTCGTTCAATGATAGTGACTTTCGTAAAATGATCCGCTAAAACACGACCCGCTAGTAATCCTCCAAAACCACCACCCAAAACAATTGCATGCTTATCGAAGGCTTTTTTTTCAATCTGCATCTCTAACCTCAAGAGTGTTATAACTGTATATTTTCATATATTTATTAATAATATAGTTCAAGTGTATAATTAAAATTAAAATATAAGCGATGGATAGTATGAAAAACAATCCACGTTCTGATGGGTTCGATCTATCCCTCCCTGGTCTCCCTTATATCCAATGCCGCCTATAGAATTTAAGGGTGCTAAATCGACGATTATTACTTTTGAGATACCCCAAAGCACCTTTGATGAGATGGTCCCAGAACCTCTAAAGGCTGTTTCGTTGACCCGCAGCGGAAAGCCTTGCGCGATTTTGAATCTGGTTAGGTATGAAAAAATAAACAAACTGGAGCCCTATAGCGAAATTATGCTAATGGTCCCTGTCTTTCTAGCACAAGCTGATATGCAACCAGAGTACATTGCGAAGATAAATTCAAATCACATCATCAAAACTGTACCCGCAGATTTTCCACTAGGACCAGGCGTTCTTGGCCAATTTTATGCAGTTATTTATCTGGGAGCACAAGAGGGAAGGGATATCGAAAGTACTATACCAGTATTTGCAAGTGGGCGAGATTTAGGCTTTCCAAAAAAATATGCGAACATCAAATACACCATTGATAATCTTGGAAATGGAAATTCAGTAATCGCATGGAATGTTTCCCGAAATAACAAAACCATCATCGATTTAAGTATCGAAATAGTTAAAGAAAACCGACTCAGAGATGATGAAATTTCTAAGATGGTTGAAAAGATGGCCAATATGAATGGAATCAATCTGAGACTTATACCAGCGGGTGATTTTGATTATACCCGGCCAGACGTACTTGACAAATCAGATATCTGCCAGCTTTTGGCAATAAGACGCGATAATATGAGGATCCGCAGTGAAAAAAATGACTTTTTTCACAAGGCGTCTTTGATAAATTTGTCTTTTCCTGATGCGGAGACCGACGACAGACTATCTGAGTTGCTTGGAACTGAAATCTCATCAGAGAATATCGTGCCATTGAATGTGGCCACAGGGGGATCTGTCGAGCCTGGCACATTCAACGCTCTGGAAATCGTGCTTGAATTTTCAATTGCTCGTGTAGCAGTACTCTATGATTACAACAAGAATGTCTAATTATTTCTTCTTGAAAAATTTCTAATAAAATATTCAAATAAAAAAAAATTTATAGTTTTAAGGAGAGCCAAAGATGCTAAAACAATTTTTGTTGATGTTAATGTTGATTAGCTTCTCTTTTGTCGAGTCAGCTAGTGCTAATTCGATTTGCTGCCAAAAATGCCCGTCTAACAATTCAAAATGCAATCCTCCCGCTGTTCAGCCCGCCCCACCGACATCAGCCATTACAATATGTCCTCAACCGGAAGCATTATTTCAATTGGGTGCAGATGGAAAAACACTATCACCACATATATCTATTCCGAAGGGAACAGCAAATGTCCTTGTTGCTGTTCATGGATATGGAGCTAGCCCACTTTCCTTACTTGCACTGGCTCAGTTCTTCCAAGCGGTTAAAAATCCTCATACAAAAAAACCCTATTATGACGTCATTTTATTTTATCAATGGGATACTATAAATTGCCCCATTGAAGCTGGCTCGTGCGGTTTAGTGGCTCTTTTGAAAAAATATGTTCCAAAATCGGTCTCAATCGATTTACAAGCTCACAGTCTTGGCGGCCCGTGCGTGAGATGGGCTGTGGAACAATTAGGATTAGGATCACGCGTTAACGCTGTTTTCTTGATTGATACTTTAAATTATTGCCTGCCAAATACATTAACCTTTCCAGTTACTCAAGCAGTTATTGCTGTTCTAGCCCCATTTATTTTGGAGACAAATCCTTTGTGTACACAAGCTTTAAATCCTGTGCCTTTTCAGGTCGACAATGGAACCTGTGCAGAAGGCAATGCAAGCGATAAACCGACTTGTTTTTTTGAAACACTAAATGCCAATGGCTCTAAATATGCAGAGTCTATTAAATACTTTGCCATGGCTGGAAACGTTCCCTCGGATGGTTTATTTGGAGTGCCTGCCGATGTAGGAGACACTATCAATGCCTTATATTTACTGCACGGCGATGGGGGAAGTGATGGTGTCCTTTCTATCAACTGCTCAAATGGAGTTGGTGTTTTAGAATCCAAATCAAATTTTCTGGCTTCCTATGGTCCTCCTCCAAATATCGTGAGACCTCATGTTCCCCACGATCACTTTACTGTCGTCGGACTAAATATTTTGAACGTTGCAATACCGCCTACAATTATAGTTGGCTCATTACCTGTGGATGTTCAAAATATTTTAGCTACTTGGCTTAGCTTGGTTTATCCCTAAAACCTTAAAGTGGGCGCGGTAGGATGTTGATTTAAGTTAATTAACATCCTCTGAAGTGATATAAAATTCGGTAGAGCAATTTTACGAGATTACTTTATTAGTCTAATAATTTATTAAGCTCATCAAAATCCATATTTTTTATTTTTTGCTCTATTTCTGATTGTTTGTCATTGATCTCTTCACTTTTTTGATCGAACATAATTTTTTTATTTTTGTATAAAGTTTCTTTTAGATATGTAGCCATCGAATTCACATTTGGATAATTAAAGGCGAATGCCCCTGATAATTCAATTTCTTTGCCTAGCTCCATTTGAATTCTATTGCGCAATTCAACAGCCATCAAGGAATCCATACCAGCTTCAAAAAAACCCTGCTCTGGATTAATGAAGGATAGTCCTAATATTTGACCTACAGTTTTCTGTAGATAATTGTCCAAGATAGACATTCTCTTAGACGGATCGGCTTGAATTAAACTTTGAATAAGAATGGGTATTTCTTGTTTTTTAGAGGGAATAAGCTCACTCAATAACCCTTGCTGAAAGTGAACTGACGACCAATCAATATTGACAATAGTGATTTGAGATGTAGTTTGGGCAAGAGCCAATTCAAAAGCTTTAATTCCTTCGTCTGGCTTAAAGGCATAAAAACCACCTGTACTATGACGTTCTGTCAAATTGGCTGCTAAGCCTATTTCTGCCCAAGGCCCCCAGTTAATGGATAAAGCCGGTAAGCCTTTCTCCTGGCGGAAATAAGCCAGGCCATCCATATAAGCATTGGCTGAAGAATAGTTAATTTGACCTGGTGAACCTATCGAAGATGCAATCGATGAAAATAGGACAAAGAAATCTAAATGCTTATTTAAAGAGGCTTCATGCAAATTCCAACTGCCTTGTACCTTAGGCGCAAAAACCTTTTCAAATTTGTTCCAATCTTGTGAAGAGAGTATTCCATCATCGATGACTCCTGCAGCGTGAATAACGCCTTTCAACTCTGGCCAATCTTTTCCAAATTTTCGCAGTAAAGCATCCACAGCTTATTTTTGGGAGATATCGATGGCGACTGTTTCGATAGTTACATTAGGTATTTCAATTTTTTGGGAAGATTTTCTTCCTGCCAAAACGAGATGCTTAGCCCCAAGACAAGCCATTCAGCCACTTTTACGACCTAAGCCTCCAAGTCCTCCAGTAATTAAATAACTGGATGCGGGATCAATTTTTAATTGTTTTTCTGGGAATTTTAAAACAACCTTTCCAATATTTTTTGCCCTTTGCAAATACTCAAATGCACCTTCTTGCATCAGATATGTCAAAATTGACACTATGCAATGGTTTAAGTTTATTATTCCCAAATTGCCCTATAACAATGCTTAAGACCTTATTTACTTCTTGCGGCTGTTGGACCATTAAATCATCTAAAGCAAGGATAAAATAATTGATATCAGGACGTACCTTCTGCATGTCTTCTTTAGACCAAATGTTTCGCTTGCCAATTTCAACAAAGCGGGCCCCTTGACGACAAGTGCTAACAGTTTTGGCAACAAACCCCTCACCTGTCAATGAATTGAGAACAACATTTATGCCTTCCCCTGTTGTATCGCGCATAATCTCTTCAGCAAAATCCAAGGTTCTCGAGTTGTAAATATGGGAAACGCCTAACGATTGGAGATAGGCGTACTTTTCAGGGCTGCTTGCAGTAGCATAAATTTCTGCTCCAAATTGTTGTGCAATTTGAATGGCAGCCAACCCTACTCCTCCAGCTGCTGCATGAATAAGAACTTTATCGCCGGATTTAAGTTTAGCCAATGTAATCAGAGCATAATAAGCTGTCGAAAATACAATAGGGATGGCGGCGGCTTGAAGAAATGATAAGTTAGGCGGCATCAACACAGCCATTTCTTTGGAAACTGTAGCATGAGAGGCAAAACATCCCTGCGCAAAACCAACTACGGGATCACCAATTTTAAACTCAGAAACTTCCTCACCAATGGCCGTAACGATGCCAGCATACTCACTCCCTAGAGGTCCAGGATCACCAGGATAAAGTCCAAGGGCATTTAATACATCGCGGAAATTTAAACCTGCTGCCTTGACTGCAATTGTTATTTCATTAGGACCTGGGGCAGAAATTGCATCCTTTGGTCTTAAATAAAGATTTTCTAACGCACCTTTTGAAGATGTTTCCAACTGAAAGGCTTGTGCGATAGGTATCAATAATTTTTTACCCGACCGTTTTACATCTCTTGCAAGTAACAAGCGCGGAACATAACGGACACCCTCATAATACGTGACTTGCTCTTCTTGATCCGCTGCGACAAGTTCCTGTAAAGGGAGTTTATCATTAGCACCCAGATCAATATGACGGCAATCAAGAGCTGGGAGTTCCAGTTTTACTGTTTTATAGAATCCGTTAAAGGAAGCGTTGTCAAGATCTGTAATAGGCCCTACCGGTTGAATGCCACGAGTGATAAAAAAGATCTGAGGTTTTGTTTCAAGTTGACTTGCATTTTGAACAAATGCTAAAGCATGCTTTAACGCATCTTTTCCCGAAATAAACCAGATAATTCCATTTTCCTTCAATTCTGAGGTGGCTTGTTCAGGCTTAACAATCTTAGCTTGTATACCCTGAACTTCTTCTTTTCCTTCAGATACGATCAACCATGATCCTTTTAGTTCTTTTCCGGTTTTTTCTAACGGTTTTGGTTGCCAAGTGATTTGATAAAACAAGGAATTTATTCCAAGACTTGTTTGCTTTGCTAACATCTGCTGAAGATGCGCTTGATCTGTTTTCCTTGCACGGAACCCTTCGATTTTCATAAGTGGCATTCCCTCATATGAAAAGATGGAAATGTCAGCAGAAATATTGTTGTCTTTTATTTGCATCTGATGGATATGGATGCGGACCGAAGTTCCCAATTCTCCAAAGCAAATTAAGCGATTTATACTTAAAGGAAGATAGACATTCTTTTGCTCACCTTCTTTTTGAATCAATGCAAACACTGCTTGCCAACAACCGTCCAAAATTGCTGGAGAAGCCTCACCTTCAAGTTCAGCTATAAGTTCATTATCGCCGATTTTTATACTTTGAAGAGTTTGGAATTGCTTGCCATAATGTAACCCGATAGCATCAAAATTTTTATATAAATCATCAGGATTAATTGACTTTTGGCAAATGCTGGATAAACGATCCCACTCAAAGTTTACTGTGGGTATAGTCTCTAATGCTGAAAGATCACTTACAGCGTGCATTACCCAATTTTCCTTTTCAATGCTATAGATAGAAGCTTTGTAGCCTCCTTCTTTAGGTTTGACAAGTACTTCTAGCAAAGTTTCTTTCCCAGCATTTAAGTAAAGAGGCTGTTCAATAACAAGGTTAGCTATCGTAAAGGGGCGATCTTTAAAAAACTTGTTTCCCACTGCATGAAATAGCTCTGCAAATCCAGCACCAGGAAAAAAAATGTGCTCAAAAATCTGGTGATCCGCAAGATAGGGGAGAAAACTTAAGTCTAATTCATTTCTAAATAGTTTTTCTTCAGAAGGGGATAGAATCAGTTCACCCAGCAAAGGATGGGAATCCTTTTGGAGATGACGTCCTTTTTTGATTTTGAATGTCTCAGCCCAATATTTTTCCCTCTGAAAAGGATAGGTAGGTAATATAACTTTTTTACGATAGTAGGGTCTGTCAAAACCTTTCCAATCGATTTCAGCGCCATTTAGGTAAAGCTGACTAAGTGTTTGAAGAAGGTCTTTCCAATTATCTTGCGTGGATATAACTATAGTTCCTTCTGGCATATTCCTGATGTTTTCATGGGGATTCCAGTAGTCGGCTGTTAAACCTTCTTTACGAATGACTTGTCCTGTCCAACTAGATATAAAACCAATCTTGGGCTCCTTGTATTGAATTTCTTGTGCTTCCTGAATTGATAAGTTTTAAACCCTCTTCTAAGGTGAGGATGCCAGAAATGATCGCGGCTACAACATCCCCTTTCCCTTCTCCTGTCACGTAGTCTGGGGTAATCCCCCAGCTTTGCCAAAGTTCTGCTAAGGCGTATTCAAAGAGACCATGACTTCTTTCCATCGCATCTTTAAAGACGGGTGATGTTTCCATTAATTCTCTGTTTTCTAAAGTTTTTCCCGAAAAGATAAAAGCAATTTTAGGAGATTTGCTTCCTGCATGACCAATTAGATAATCACCGGTTTGCAGTTGATTTAGGAGTTCTTCTTTTGTTTTGGTAATGACCGTAATCCTATGGAGAAACTGGGCTCTTCCTGTATTTGCTGTAAAAGCAATGTCAGCGACCTCTTCATTAGGTAACTCTGTTTTATAGAGATCAACGAGTTGATTCAAGGCGGCTTCAGTTTTGGCTGACAAAGTCAATAGATGCCAAGGACGATCGATCTCATTTTTCTGGTGTTCAATCAAGGGTGGCTCTTCAATAATAGTGTGTGCATTAGTTCCGCTAAATCCAAAGGAGCTGATACCCGCGATTCTTGTACGGTCAGATCGCGGCCATGAGATCAAGGTAAGAGGAATTTCAGCTGGAATTGCATCTATTGAGATATGGGGATTGAGTTTTTGGAAATGAAGATGAGGAGGAATCGCCTCATGATTTAAAGCTAATACGGTTTTTATAACCCCAGCAATTCCTGCAGCTGCTTCAAGATGACCTATATTAGTTTTGACTGTTCCTATTAGCAAGGGATGGTCTTTTCGTCCACTAAACACGTTGCTTAAAGCGCCCACTTCAATCGGATCACCTAATGATGTGCCGGTACCATGAGCTTCTATATAATCAATCGCATGAGGTTCTAGTTCGGCACGAGCAAGGGCATCTCGCACCAAATTAACTTGAGCCTCTTTATTGGGAACTGTAAGTCCGGAACTGGAACCATCTTGATTAACTGCTGTAGCTCTAATAATTCCTAAAATGGGGTCTCGATCTTGAAGGGCATCAGAAAGACGTTTTAAAACGATAACCCCACACCCTTCTCCACGTGAATAACCATCTGCAGCAGCGTCAAAAGTTTTGCAATAACCATCTTTGGACACCATATGGGCTTTGCAAGTAAAAATCGTGGAGGCTGGATTCAATATAATATTAACACCACCAGCCAAAGCTAAATTGCATTCGCCATTCTGCAAACTTCTGCAAGCTGAATTAAGAGCAACTAGTGAAGAGGAACATGCTGTGTCGATGGTCATGCTTGGGCCTTGTAGACCTAAATAATAGGATAAACGACCAGCCAAAACACTCGCTGCATTTCCTGTTCCAAGATAGGCGTTGATGCTCTCTGCAGCTTGTAAACTGTCAATCAGATCGTAGTAGTCATGAGCGCTTAGGCCCATAAAAACTCCACTTAAAGAGCCTTTTAAAGATAAAGGATTAATGCAGGCTCGTTCTAAAGCTTCCCAAGCTACTTCCAGCAATAATCTTTGCTGTGGATCCATGTATTCCGCTTCACGGGGGCTGATTCCAAAAAAGTTAGCATCAAACTCTGAAATGTTAACATCCAAAAATCCCCCTTTACGCACATACATCTTACCGGGTACTTCAGGGTCTGGATCATAATAAGCATCGATATCCCATCGATCTGCAGGAACTTCGGTAATGCCATCGTAGCCTTGCTTCAGTAATTCCCAAAAGACTCGTGGATCATTTGCTCCTTTTGGAAAACGACAGCTAAGTCCAATAATTGCAATCTGCTCAGTTTCTACAACGACCTTTGTACAGTTGCTTTTTGAGTGATTGCCTTAATGCCGATTAAGGGAAAAATATGCTCTTCAAAGTACCTCACAAGTTTTAGTATACTGGGATAGTCAATTGCAAGTGTTGAGGGAAATGTATATAAGTCTCCCATATTAGCCTGTAGCGTATTACGCAATTCAACAGACATCAAAGAGTCCATTCCAGCATCAAAAAATCCTTTATCAGGATCTATCGATGTTAACCCCAGAATTTTTCCAATAGTATGTTGCAAGTATTCGGCTAAAATTGCCTTTTCGTTCAGATGGGAGTGCTTCGATCAATTGTTGAAGAAACATTGGATCTTCTTTATGTGCATTAGGAATAAGCTCATCCTTAAAAAATCTTGTCTATGGGGATATATATTCCAGTCCATATCGACTATGGATACGTGCGGGCTAATTTGGGTGAGTGCTAATTCCAAGGCGTGAACTCCCATATCAGGCGTCAAACCTTTTTGTCCGGCTTTACGACCTTCAATTTTAGCCGCCATTCCGACTTCAGCCCAATTACCCCAACCTATTGCAAGTGCGGGCAATCCTTTTTCCCTCCTTAAATAGGCTAGAGCATCCATATAAGCATTCGCAGCGGCGTAATCACTTTCTCGAGGAAGTCCTAGCACAGAGGATAGAGAAGAAAACAGAACAAAAAAATCTAAGGGCTTAGTCAAAGAAGTCTCATGCAAATTCCAACTTCCTTGCACTTTAGGAGCGAAAACTTTTTCAAACTGATTCCAGTTTTGAGCAGGTAAATAATTACCCTCACCTAGGATACCAGCCGCATGGATAACACCCTTCAATTCTGGCCAATCATTTCCGAATTTCTGCATCAATTCCTGAACACTGGCATTTTTTGCAATGTCAACAGTAGCTGTAACGACTGTTGCGTTGGGTATTGAAATATCTTGAGAGGCTCTTCTCCCTACTAGAACAAGATGTATAGCGCCTTTTTTGACTAGCCATTTGGCAACTTCTAAGCCTAATCCACCTAATCCTCCGGTAATTAAATAACTGCCCGCAGGATCAATTTTGAGCTCATTTCTATCTCCATTTAACTCTTTGTGCACGAGTCTAGCAGCATACCGGACACCTTGCCGATAAGCGATTTGATCTTCTTGGTCTTTGGCTAATAGCTCTTGTAAAGGGAATTTCTCAGTGCTGGGAATATCAATATGGCGGCAGTCAAGAGTGGACATTTCAAGTTTTAATGTTCTAAAAAATCCGTTGAACGTCGCATTGTCAAGATCAGTAATGGGACCAATCGGTTGAATGCCCTGAGTAATAAAATATAGACTAGGTTTTGCTTCCAGTTTACTGTGATCTTGAACAAAACTTAAGGCATATTTTAATGAATCTTCTCCCGAAGCAAACCACAAAATTCCAGCAAAAGAATTTGCCATTAATTCAGTCTTTGCATCGTCAGGTTTAACGGTTTTTGATTCTAAGTCTTCGATTTTTTTTTCTTGATTCGAAATGATCAACCAGGTGCTTTTAGCTTCCCTTCAGCTTTTTCTAATGGCTTTGATCTCCATTCAATTTCATAAAACCAGGAAGCCACTTCATTTCCAGTCTGTTTTGCCTTAATCGCTTCAACCCAATAACTTTCCCTTTGAAAAGGATAAGTCGGTAAAGAAACTTTTTGGCGGTTATAGGGTTTATCAAAACCTTTCCAGTCAATGGGAACACCTTTCAAATAAAGCTGAGCCAGGATTTGAAGCCGGCTTTTCCAATTATTTTGAGGTGTAATGACGAAGGCGTTTTCGGAAACACCGGTGGAAACTATTCCCCAATTTTTCCAAAGTTCAGCTTCATCTGAGGTTTGAATGACGACTTCGGGGATTTTTTGGGGGATTTGACCGATCAAATATTCCCCTGTATTCAAATGCTGAAGGAGTTCCTCTTTTGTTTCGGCAATCACAGCTGCGCGATAGGAAAAATGGGCTCTTCCTGTATTTGCTGTATACGCGATATCCGCTAAACTGCCTTCAGGAAGCTTATTTTTATAAATTTCAATGAGTTCATCTAAAGCTTTTTGGGTCTTAGCGGAAAGGGTCAAAATGTGGAGGGGTCGATCTTGAGCATTGGTGCGATCTTCTGGTTTTGGGGCTTCTTCAATAATAATATGGGCATTTGTTCCCCCATATCCAAAGGAACTTACGCCGGCTATGCGGGGAGCCGTGTTTTTTGGCCAAGGGGTAAGTTGCAAGGGAATTTCAGCTGGAATAGCCTTTAAGTCAATACCGGGATTTAAAGT
>CAVPVT010000042.1:0-9208 GCA_963709145.1 Parachlamydiales bacterium | reverse complement strand
TCAAATCAACTATTCTTCAGCAAATGCCTATATGGATGCCCTAGCCTACCTCCGACAAGACAAAGACTTACCAGCTTTGTCAATTAGTTGGGGTCCTTGGGCAGAAGTTGGCTTAGCCGCCAATTTGACAGAGCGTCATCGAGCAGGGGGGCTTCGTGCTTTCAGTCCAAAAGAGGGAATTAAAGCGTTTGAGAATTAGCCCTGAAACAATCCAATCCTCACATATCTATAGTCAATGTGGATTGGAAGATAATTCCTTATCAGCAAGCCTTTTTAAGAGAGCTCACTATTTCAAAATCAGCTAAAACACCTATTATTTTGCAACTTTTATCTGGCTCGCACCCGCAGAACAGAAAAAAAATCATGATGGATTTCTTGCAAAAAACTATTGGTAAAATTTTAGGTTTACCTGCGGTTCCGCAGAATCAAGGTTTTTTTGAAATGGGAATGGATTCCTTAATGGCCCTTGAGTTACGCAATCAGCTCCAGACTATGATTCGGGAAAAATATCCATTAATCAATACATTAACTTTTAAATACCCAACAGTCAACAATTTAGCGGAATATCTTATCAATGAAATATTTAAAAATAAAATTGAGGATGATAAAATAAAAATAGTTGTTCAACCAAGTGTAGAAATAGAAAAAATTAAAAATGAAGTTAAAAGTATTGATGTTGATGAAATTAAAAAGTTTCTAAAACAAGAACCGATTGCTATAATAGGAATGGGCTGTCGTTTTCCAAAAGGCGGAAATACGCCTCAAGATTTCTGGGAATTACTCAAAAAAGGGTACGATGGTATTTCAGAGGTTCCCCCAGATCGATGGAACATTGAATCGTTTTATGATCCGCATCCTGACACGCCAGGAAAAATGTATGTACACTCGGGCGGCTTTTTAAACATAAATGTCAAAGCTTTTGATGCGAATTTTTTTGGCATTAGTGCAAGAGAAGCGAAATACATGGATCCACAGCAGCGTTTACTTTTGGAAGTTGCTTGGGAAGCCTTAGAAAATGCCTGCATCGATGCTTTATCGTTGAAAGGGTCAAAGTCAGGAGTCTTTTTAGCACAATGTACGCATGACTATTCCGATCTTATCGATGGGCAAAATTCGTTTGAAGAAAACAGTTTGTATCGAGAAACAGGGAATGCTAATAGTGTTTTGTCTGGCCGCTTGTCCTATTTTTTAGGTTTACAGAGGACCCAAGCATGACAATTGATACCGCCTGTTCTTCGTCCCTTGTCGCTATCCATAATGCTTGTAAAAGTCTGCAATTAGGAGAAAGCCAGCTTGCAATCGCAGGTGGGGTGAATCTCATCTTGTATCCTGGGACAACAATTAGCTTCTGTGAAGCGCACATGTTGGCTAAAGATGGACACTGCAAAACATTTGATGCGGCAGCGGATGGTTATGTCAGAGGGGAAGGGTGTGGAGTTGTTGTCTTAAAACTTCTTTCGGATGCTTTGCGTGATAAAGATCCAATTGTCGGAATCATCAAGGCAACACATGTGAATCAAGATGGAGCAAGTTCGGGTCTTACGGTGCCCAATGAAGCGGCTCAAGTGGCCCTCATACAAGAAGCGCTTGTTGATGCCCATTTGGAATCTCAAGCAATCGATTATATCGAAGCACACGGAACTGGCACCTCAGTGGGTGATCCAATAGAAGTTAGTGCATTAAGCACCGTATTCAATGGGCTCAAAAATCCTTTGCTACTCGGTTCAGTCAAAACCAATATAGGACATTTAGAAGCGGCCGCTGGAATTGCTGGAATCCTCAAAACACTATTAGCTTTCAAAAATGAAGCAATTCCTTCCCTTATCAATTTCAAAAGGCTTAATCCCCTTATTAAGCTTGATTCAATTCCAGCGCAAATTCCTGTCGTCTTAACTCCCTGGAAGCGCAGCAGCCGCCCCAGAATAGTCGGCGTAAGTTCTTTTGGATTTAGCGGAACAAATGCCCATATTATTGTGGAAGAACCGCCCCTGACAGAATTTAAGAAAAATCCCATCGATCGTCCCATGCATTTATTGACCCTATCAGCCAAAACCGAGACTGCCCTTAAGGAGCTCCTCACCCTCTATCAAAAACATCTCCCAGAAGAAGATGTGGCAGATATTGCCTTTTCAGCAAATACAGGCAGAAGCCATTTTAACTATCGTGTGGCGCTCACAGCCCAAACCAAGGAAGAACTTTTAGACAAATTGCAAGCGGGAAATTATCTTTTTAAACGTGTCTCAGAACAAGTTCCTTATGTGACCTATCTTTTCAAAGGTCAAATGCCTGCAAATTCTGATTGGTTAAACGTCTATCCCTCCTTCAAAGAAGCCATGGAGCGGAGCAAGGGTATCTATGAATATGCTTTCTTTGAGCTTCTGAAGAGTGGGGAATCATTCCAGATTATATTGTTGCAGAAGGGAAAGGTGATGTCGTTGCTGCAATGGCTGCTGAGGCAATTGTTTTAGAAGAAGGGCTGCAACTCTTGGATGCAAATCAAAATCCCAATGAACTTGAACAAATTGCCAACAAAATTAAGTATCGGGAGCCACAAATCAACTTTTTATCTAGTTGGACCGGACAAGCTATGCATCAAGAGAGTTTTAACGCCGATTATTGGAAACCCCATGAACCCTTCAAATCTATTCCCGAAAATAGCTTAATTTTATCTGTCCAAAATCATTGGAGTGATCTTCTCCAAATGCTTACTCATCTTTATCTCAATGGTATCACTGTTAATTGGAAAGGGTTTGACGAGCCGTTCAATCGCAACAAAGTCCTTCTTCCTAATTATCCTTTCCAAGGCGAGCAATATTGGATTGAAGTTCTTACAACACAAAAAAAGAGTCGCTTGCCAGAGACTGCAGATCCATTGCTTGGAGAACTAATTCCATTGCCGTCCAAAGATATCCTTTTTAGAAATGAAATTGATTTGAATCTCCTTCCCTATCTTCAAGATCACAAAATTTTCCATAACATCATATTCCCGGGCGCCGGGTTTGCTGAGCTGTTGATGCGTGCTGGACGCCATCTTTTTCCCAATCAAAGCTTTACAATAAAAAATCTTTCCTTTGAGCAACCGCTTATGTTTGATCTTTCAAAGACGACAACGATTGAGCTTTACGCGAAACCCAAAGATGATGGGTATGCGGTTTCCATTTACAGTATTGCAAATCAGAATTGGATATTGCATTCCAAAGGTGAGCTCTTATCTTCGATGTCTTCTCCGCCAGCCAATATGGATTGGAAGACTTTGCGCTCTATTTACTCTGAATCTGTAGACATCAATTCATATTATAAACAAATGGACTCTATTGGAGCAAACCTCGGAAAGAAATTTCAAACCATAAAAAAAGTTTGGATTAACGATAATGATTTTATCGCAGAAATTGAAGGAGAGGAAGCAATTATTAGCCTTGATGGAAGCATTCAAAGTCTAACTCTTTTTTCCCTTAAGAAAGATCCATCCAATACGATTCTTCCTGCAGGAGTCGATAAATTAATTTGTTTTTCTGAAATTGAGCCTGTCATTCGTATTCATGTAAGATTAAACGAGAGAGATGAGAATAACGTTAAAGCGATATTGATATCTTTTCTAGAAGGAAAGCCATTCTTCAAATAGTAGCTTCCATATGAGCAAAAGGATCAAAACCACGTTGAGAGAATACTAGAAAAGGAAACAGAGGCCATCCCTCTACTTTACCAAATTAGCTGGCAACCCAAGCCTTTAGAAGTATTTCAAGAACTTAAAAGTCCATGGACAATTATCTCAGATAAGAAAGAAAACATTGAGGGTTTAGAGCTTCGATCGATCGAGCCTGAAAATGCTGTTGAAGAAATAATGAAAAATCCTCCTGCTGGAATTTTGTGGTTTGTTTCAGGAGAAAATTTTAAACAAGTGCTCCAGCTGCTACAAGCTCTTGACAAATTGTCAATAAAACCAAGCTTGTACTTTATCACACATGGAATTCAGCCTATTAGTCCTATTACTTCTCTTTCGGAAACCTTCTTCAATGGGTTTTATAAAACAGTAAAATTAGAAATGCCCGATCTTGACTGCAGACATATTGATTTAAGTCCAGGAGAAAAGCTTCCGGTTAAGGAACTATCTGCGCTTGATCAGGAAGAACAAGTGGCTTATGTCAATGGCATCCGTTATGTCCCCAGACTCATTAAAGAAACCTTGATAAAGACAAAGCCTTTCAAAATTAATCCAGAAGGCAGTTATTTAATCACAGGTGGTTTGGGTGGTTTGGGCCTCAAGGTTTCTGAATGGCTTGTCAAACATGGGGCTAAACATCTTGTATTGGCTGGTAGAAATATCTCTAAAACCGTTGAAATTCCCAATGCAACTATTGAAAAGATTGCCGTCGATATCTCTAAAAAAGAGTCTGTAGAATCTTTGATGAAAAAATTTGGAAATGAATGGCCCGAACTAAAAGGAATTGTGCATGCGGCAGGAGTTCTTGATGATGCGCCACTACTTTCGCAGGATTGGGAAAAATTTGAAAAGGTATTCGCCCCCAAGGTAGCTGGGAGCTGGAACTTGCATGAAGCCTCCCAAGGGAAACCTCTGGATTTTTTTATCCTATTCTCCTCAATTGCTTCAGTTTTGGGTTCGCGTGGGCAAAGTAACTATGCTGCCGCAAATTCTTATCTCGAAGCATTAGCAACTTTACGAAGTGAGAAGGGTCTTCCAGCTTTAGCAATAAGTTGGGGACCCTGGGCAGAAGTAGGCATGGCAGCCAAACTCACAGAACGACATAGCTCAGCAGGTTTTATCCCATTTAAGCCAGAAGAAGGATTGAAGATATTAGAACAAGCCCTCAATCAATCTTTATCACACCTTTTGGCCGCAAATGTTGACTGGAAATTAGTTCCTTATTCGGGTGCACTCTTAGGTAATTTGATTCAAAAAAGACTCATTGCGGCACCTATTCTTTTTCATCGTTTAACTGAAGCATTCCCTGCAGAAAGAAAAGAAATTCTTATTGATTATTTGCAAAAAACGGTTGGGAAAATCCTAGGTTCTTTCTTTTGATGCAGAACTTGGCTTCTTTGATGCAGGAATGGATTCTTTAATGGCAGTTGAACTCCGCAATCAGCTGCAGGAAAGTGTCGGTAGCTTTTACAATTTCCTTCCACACTTGCCTTTGATTATCCAAGCATCAGCAAACTTGTTCAATATTTTGAAGAACATATTTTTTCTCTACTTGGACTTGCACCAGTGGCGCAAAAAACGACCAATACTAAAATGACCACAATTTGACAAAATTGCCATTATTGGTTGCAGCTGTCGTTTTCCTGGTGGGGCAAACGATCCTAAAATGTTCTGGGAACTGCTTAAACAGGGTTATGATGGAATTTCTGAGATACCAAAACAAAGATGGGACATCAATGCTTTTTACGATCCAGATCCACAAGCACCAGGCAAAATGTATGTGCGTGTCAGTGGTTTCTTAAAAAATATGAACATTGAGAATTTTGATGCATGGTTCTTTGGAATTAGTCCAATTGAAGCGGAATATATGGATCCGCAGCAAAGATTGCTATTGGAAATGACCTGGGAAGCGTTTTTGAATGCGGGCATCAATCCGAGATCTTTAAAAGGTTCCCCAACCGGTGTTTTTATTGGCTTAAGTTTAAACGATTATTTCGACCTTTTAAAAAAATATCATGCGGGGGAAGGGATTAATCCATATTGGGCGACGGGAAATACTAGCAGTATTTCAGCTGGTCGTATTTCTTATATCTTTGGATTGCAAGGTCCTTGTTTAACTGTCGATACTGCTTGTTCTTCCTCACTTGTTGCCATTAATGCAGCTTGGAAAAGTCTGCAAACAGGCGAATCTAATCTCGCTGTGGTAGGCGGGATAAATGTGATGCTAAATCCAGATATCACGATCTACTTTTGCAAAGGCCACATGCTTGCAAAAGATGGGCATTGTAAGACTTTTGATGCCAGAGCAGATGGATATATCCGAGGCGAAGGTGGTGGCGTGATGATCTTAAAGCGACTTTCAGATGCCATACGCGATCAAGACCCTATCTTGGCAGTTATTAGAGCATCAGAGGTCAATCAGGATGGGGCAAGTTTCAGGACTTCTCGTTCCCAATGGAGACGCACAAAGCAAGCTTATCCGACAAGCGCTTGAGCATGCGGAGCTCGAACCTAACGATATCGATTATATCGAAGCCCATGGAACTGGAACATCGTTTGGGAGATCCTATTGAGGTGGGAGCTTTAAGCACAGTCTTTAGAGGACGAAAAGAGCGTCCTTTGTAGATAGGATCTGTGAAAACAAATATTGGTCACCTAGAAGCTGCAGCTGGGATGGCAGGGGTAATCAAAGTCGTATTGGCTTTGCAAAATGAGGCAATGCCTCCTCATTTGCATTTCGAAACTCTCAATCCTCTCATTCCGTTGGATTTCATCCCAGCACAAATTCCTTTGTCACTGCTACCTTGGCTTCGCTCCGACCGTCCAAGAATTGCGGGAGTGAGTGGATTTGTTTTTAGCGGTACAAATGCCCATGTAATTCTTGAAGAAGCTCCAGTTATAGAAAAAGAACCCAATGTTATCGACCGCCCAGTACATGTTCTCACTCTTTCTGCAAAGAATGAACCTGCACTTTGTCAATTAATTAAGGATTATGCAAACTATATGCAGTCGCATCCGGATGTCGAATTCAAGAATATCGCATTCACCGCAAACACGGGGCGACCCAAGTTTGCCACAAGGATCGCAATGAGGGCTCAGGATAGCTCTGAAATGCAAACAAAACTCCTGCAAGGTGAGACCCTTATCAGACAAGCCTTGGCAAAACCTCCGGGAATTGTTTTTCTTTTAAGAGTCAAGAAGATCCAAATATCAAACTTGACAAGCAGCTTTACGAGACGCAGCCGACCTTTAAAGAAAGTCTAGACAGCTGTGCAAAAATCTTAAACGAAAAAGAGGAGTCTATCTTTACCCTCAACTCCAAATTGGCCTTATTCGCCTATGAATATTCTTTAGCACAGCTTTGGAAAAGCTGGGGTGTTTTTTCCCGATGAGGCTATCGGTCAAGATATCGGTGAATTGGTGGCTGCTGCTGTGTCTGGCATCCTAACCCTAGAAGATGCTTTAAAGCTTGCTTCCACCAAAGATTCAATAGAATTTCAACAAATAGCCGAGACCCTTGTCTATCATTTTCCCCAAATTAAAATTCCAAGGGGTCGGAACAACGGGGATTACCGCTGACTATTGGAAAAAACACAATTCAGCACCTCCTTTAGACAGTGGCAAAATGATCGTAGAAATAGGGTCGGATAGTTGGAATAATATTCTCGATAGCCTTATTAACCTCTATTGCACAGGCGTTTCAATCGATTGGGAAGCGTTTGATGCACCTTATCATCGGCAAAAAATTGTTCTTCCAACTTATCCTTTCCAACGTGAAAGCTATTGGGTAAAAGCCCTTAAGGCAAAAAAGAATCAACATTTACCTGCAGAAGCTCACCCTTTATTGGGCGAGCTTATCCTTTCTCCCTTAGAAGAAAAGTTATTTAGAAATGAAATCGATTTAGATTTTCTTCCCTATTTAAAAGATCATAAAGTTTTTGATCGCATTATCTTTCCTGGAGCGGGTTTTGTAGAGTTATTCCATGCAGCAGGAGATAAACTTTTTCTAGGTAAACCCTTTATGATCAAGAATCTTTTGATTGAACAGCCTCTCACATTGGACTCTACAAAATCCAGGACAGTTGTATCACAGCCATTCCAAAGGAAAAAGATTTTACCTCATCTATTTATAGTGTTGAAGACCAAGCTTGGATTATTCATGCAAAAGGAGAACTCTCTGCTTCGGAATCTATCCCAATATCAAATATAGACTGGGAGCTTCTAAGAAGCCAGTGCCAGCAATCCATTGATCTTGAGTCTTTATATAAACGCTATGAGGCGATGGGTTTACATTATGGAAAGCATTTTCAAACACTTCGAAAATTATGGATAGGAAACAATGAAGTTATTGCAGAACTAGAAGGTGAAACCCCACCTGCGCTTATTGATGGCAGTTTGCAGGCCTTGGGAGCTTTGATCCAAAAAGAAGATAGTACCTATCTTCCTTTTAGCATAGATCGACTAATTTGCCTTGCAGAGATCGGGAATTCTATCAGAATCCACGGTACACTGACCGAGCTAACAGATGATGGTTTTAGTGGTGAGATAACAATCTTTTCGCATGAAGGCAAACCGCTCATGAAAATTGAAGGTTTCTACGCAAGGAAAACAGATCAAGCACATCTGCTGCAAATGCTAACTAAACAGACTAATTTAAGTGTCCTTTCCTGGTTTTATCAAATGACTTGGCAACCGAAACCCTTAGAAAAAACCGAAGGAGAACTAAAAGGTTCCTGGTTAATTGTGACAGAGGGAAATGAAGAAATCGAAGGTTTGCAAGCTAAAGTCGTAAAACCCGAACAAGCAATCAAGGACTTAGAGGAACTAAGACCTGAAGGTATACTATGGTTTGTTTCAGGAAAAGAATCGTTAAAATATGTTTTTGAGCTTGTTCAGGCGATTAATCAACTTGAAACGAAACCGCGTCTCTTTTTTATCACTCATGGGATCCAACCTCTAGGCCCTATTAAGGATTTAGATAACGCAACCTTCAACGGATTTTATAAAACACTAAAGCTTGAAATTCCTACTCTTGATTGCCGCCATATTGATTTAGGTACTAATGATGAACTTCCTTTACAGGAACTTGCTGCATCTGATCAAGAAGGTCAAGTGGCATACTACGAAGGGATCCGTTATGTGCCACGTTTGCTTACCGCGTGGAATGCAAAACGCTCAGGTAAAAAATTATTGCTACCCCTCACTCCTGCTTTTCAGCTAGAAACATCTTCAAAGGGATCATTAGAAAATCTTTATTTAAAACCAAAGGATGCAGTTGCTGCTCCCGGTCTTAATGAAATCATGATCGAGGTAAAGGCAGTCGGTTTAAATTTTCGCGATGTTTTAAATGCCTTGGGACTCTATCCTGGCGATCCTGGTCCTTTAGGAGGGGAATGTGCTGGGATTGTTACAGCCGTTGGCAAAGATGTTCAAGAATTTAAAATTGGAGATCCTGTCTTTGGTTTTGCATCAGGCTGCTTTGCCTCACAAATAACGACTTCTAAAGAACTGTTTGTCTTGATGCCTCTCAACCTAACATTTCTTCAA
>CAVPVT010000041.1:0-4511 GCA_963709145.1 Parachlamydiales bacterium | reverse complement strand
CAAATCAACTATTCCGCCGCAAATGCCTATTTGGATGCTTTATCTTACTTTCGTCGCGACAAAGGCCTATCGGCTCTGTCAATTGACTGGGGGCCATGGAAGAACATAGGATTAGCTGCTAAGCTAACGGAACGCCATCAGTTAAGCGGTTTTATCGCTTTGAATCCCGAAGAAGGGATTAAAGCTTTAGAGTTGGCTATGGATCAAACATGTCCTCAGGTCACAGTCGCTAATATAGATTGGAAATTTTTAAATTCTAAGCTTTCTCTTGTAAGTGATTTGATTACAGCCAAACCTTCCGAGACTCCAATTCTTCTAATGCGATTGAGGGAATCAAATCCTTCAGAAAGTATAGACATACTGACCGATTATTTGCGGCAGACTGTCATGAAAATTCTCGGCCTATCTTCAATACAGGCGGATCAAGGTTTTTTTGAAGCGGGAATGGATTCCTTAATGGCTGTAGAGCTTCGCAATAAACTACAGGTAGATATTGGCAGGGAAAATGAATTGCCGAGTGCCATTGTTTTTAAGTGTCCAACAATAAATTCGATGGTTGCCTATTTAAAGGAGCTCTTATTAAAAGGTGATATTAACCTTCAAGCAACTCAGCCAAAGTTCGATAATTTAACTAAGCAAATCAACGAACCTATCGCTATCATTGGAATGAGTTGTCGATTTCCGGGATCTAATGATCTCAAGGGATTCTGGCAGTCATTATCGCAAGGAAAAGATGGCATTGTTGAAGTTCCCTCAGATCGATGGGATATAGATGCTTTTTATGATCCAAATCTCGAAGCCCCAGGCAAGATGTATACGCGCTATGGAGGTTTTTTAAATATTCCTATCGACAAATTTGATGCTAATTTTTTTAATATCAGCCCTCGTGAAGCTGAATACATGGATCCGCAGCAAAGATTGTTGCTAGAAGTTGCTTGGGAAGCATTAGAAAATGCATGCATCGATCCATTATCATTAAGAGGCTCCCGAACAGGAGTCTTTTTAGGGCAATGTACGCATGATTATTCCGATCTTTTATGTAGTTTTGAAACATTTGAAGATATCTCTTTATATCAATTAACCGGAAATACAAGCAGCATTTTATCAGGACGTTTGTCCTACGTTTTAGGTTTGCAAGGACCAAGCGTGACTATTGACTCGGCGTGTTCTTCATCGCTGTTCGCAATCCATGAAGCATGCAGAAGTTTGCAACTCGCGGAAAGCGAATTGACACTAGTGGGTGGAGTGAATATTATGCTCCAGCCAACCACTTTTATTGGTTTTTGCAAAGGGCATGCCCTGGCAAAGGATGGGCATTGCAAAACCTTTGACTCTAGAGCAGATGGCTATGCTCGCGGCGAAGGCTGTGGGATTATCATTTTAAAACGTCTTTCAGATGCCCTTCGCGATCAAGATCCTATTTTATCAGTTATTCGCGCCACAAGTGTGAATCAAGATGGCGCCACTTCTGGCTTAATGGTCCCCAATGTAGACGCACAAGCTGCTTTGATTCGGCAAGCATTGGAATATGCACATCTGAAACCCAATGCCATTGATTACATCGAAGCTCATGGTACCGGAACACAATTAGGAGATCCCATTGAGGTTGATGCCTTAAATTCTGTTTTTAAAGGGCTAAGAGAAAACCCTTTATGGCTAGGCTCAGTCAAAACAAATATAGGGCATCTAGAAGCAGCTGCAGGAGTAGCTGGTGTTATCAAAACTGTGCTCGCTTTAGTCAATGAAGCCATTCCTCCTCATCTGCATTTTCAACAACTTAATCCCCAAATTTCCCTAAATGCTATATCTGCTAAGATCCCATTGAGCTTGATCTCTTGGAAGCGGTCCCATAGGCCCAGAATTGCGGGCATCAGCTCTTTTGGTTTTAGCGGCACCATAGCTCATGCTATCATAGAAGAACCTCCTGTAGCAGAAATTAAAAAAAATCCCATCGATCGCCCATGGCATATCCTGACATTTTCAGCCAAAACCCAAGAAGCTTTGGAGCAACTAGCAGACCTTTATAAGACGAAGCTTCCAGAAGAAGATCTCTCCGATATTGCATTTACTGCAAATACCGGGCGCGCTCACTTTCCTTACCGTGCAGCTCTCATTTCCCAAACAAAAGAGGAATTCATCAATCAATTACGCACAGGTAAATATTTATTTGGTGAGGTATCGGGTAAGTCCCCTAAAATTGCCTTTAATTTTTCAGGCAAAACGCTTGACGCTGAAGAATTACTGAAAACCTCGCCGTTATTCAAAAAAACTATGGAACGAAGCAATGGTCTTTTTGAATATGCTCTTTCGAACTTTGGAAAAGTTGGGGAGTTGTTCCAGATTATATAGCAGGAGAAGGCTTAGGAGAAATCTCCGCAGCAATTTCTGCCGGAATTATCACTTTAGAGGAAGGCTTAAGACTGATTGCTATAAGCAATAAACCGGATGAATTTTATCGGGTAGCTAAGGAAATCAAATATCAACCTCCTAAAATACGTTTCATTTCTAGTTGGACGGGCCAGGTGCAAAATGAGATTATTAATGCTGACTACTGGAAGCCACATCAAAGCAGCTACTCTGTTCCGAAAGACACTTTCATAATTCCTATTCAAAACAATTGGAAGGACCTCCTACAAACACTGAGCCAACTTTACTTAAATGGCATTCATATCAATTGGAAAGGTTTAGATACTCCTTACATCCGCAAAAAAGTCCAGTTGCCAACTTATCCTTTCCAACGAGAAAGCTATTGGGTAAAAGCCCTTAAGACAAAAAAGAAGCAACATTTACCTGCAGAATCTCACCCTTTATTGGGTGAGCTTATCCTTTCTCCCTTAGAAGATAAGTTATTTAGAAATGAAATCGATTTAGATTTTCTTCCCTATTTAAAAGACCACCAAGTTTTTGATCGCATTATCTTTCCTGGAGCGGGTTTTGTAGAGTTATTTCATGCAGCAGGAGATAGGCTTTTTCTAGGTAAACCCTTTACGATTAATAATCTTTTGATTGAACAGCCTCTCATACTGGACTCTACAAAATCCAAGACAGTTGTACTCACAGCAATCCCAAAGAAAAAAGATTTTACCTCATCTATTTATAGTGTTGAAGACCAAGCTTGGATTATTCATGCAAAAGGAGAACTTTCTCCTTCGGAATCTATCCCAATATCAAATATAGACTGGGAGCTTCTGAGAAGCCGGTGCCAGCAATCCATTGATCTTGAGTCTTTATATAAACGCTATGAGGCGATGGGTTTATATTATGGAAAGCATTTTCAAACACTTCGAAAACTATGGGTAGGAAACAATGAAGTTATTGCAGAACTAGAAGGTGAAACCCCACCTACGCTTATTGATGGCAGTTTGCAGGCCTTAGGAGCTTTGATCCAAAAAGAAGAAAGTACCTATCTTTTTTTTGGTATAGATCGACTAATTTGCCTTGCAGAGATCGGGAATTCTATCAGGATCCACGGTACACTGACCGAGCTTACAGATAATGGTTTTACTGGGGAGATAACAATCTTTTCGCATGAGGGCAAAACGCTCATGAAAATTGAAGGTTTCAACGCAAGGAAAACAGATCAAGCACATCAGCTGCAAATGTTAACTAAACAGACTAAGTTAAGTGTCCTTTCCTGGTTTTATCAAATGACTTGGCAACCGAAACCCTTAGAAAAAACCGAAGGAGAACTAAAAGGTTCCTGGTTAATTGTGACAGAGGGAAATGAAGAAATCGAAGGTTTGCAAGCTAAAGTCGTAAAACCCGCACAAGCAATCAAGGACTTAGAGGAACTAAGACCTGAAGGTATACTATGGTTTGTTTCGGGAAAAGAGTCGTTAAAATATGCTTTTGAGTTTGTTCAGGCGATTAATCAGCTTGAAACAAAACCGCGTCTCTTTTTTATCACTCATGGGATCCAACCTATAGGTCCTATTAAGGATTTAGATAACGCAACATTCAACGGATTTTATAAAACATTAAAACTCGAGATCTCTAATCTCGACTGTCGACATATCGACCTTGGACCTAATGAAAAATTTCCGCAAAAAGAGCTTCTAGCCTCCGATCAAGAAGATCAGGTTGCTTACTACGAAGGAATTCGCTATGTCCCACGACTAATGTCATCAAAAAATGCCAAACGCTCGGGCAAAAAACTATTAATTCCCCCTGCACCTTATTATCAATTGGACATTGAGCCTAAAGGCTCATTTTCAAATCTTTACTTAAAGCCTCTCGATCAAGTAAGCATAAACCCGACAGACATTTTGGTTGAAGTAAGAGCGGCGGGATTGAATTTCCGCGATGTTTTATTTGCGATGGGTTTTCAAGTTGGTCCTACAATACCTTTGGGAGGAGAATGTGCTGGAATTGTAAAGAGTGTTGGATCAAGCGTGGAGAAATTCAAGGTGGGTGATAAGGTCTTTGGCTTTGCCTCAGGGTGTTTTTCCTCGCACGTCGCAGGTCCTGCTGAGCTTTTTGTACCCATGCCCCCTAATATTGAGTTTAAGGAA
>CAVPVT010000040.1:0-25751 GCA_963709145.1 Parachlamydiales bacterium | reverse complement strand
GCCAATTTTCAGATGTAAGAGAAAAAGCCACAGCCTGATTATATAGATTCATAGCTTTCCCTAGATTATTTCCAAGCGAAGCAATTTCTGCTGATATAAGATAATAATAAGGGGAAAAATTATACGATTGTTGATCGGAAGCTATTTTCAAAAATTTTTGAATTTTTTTTAATTTTCTTCGCGCAAAAAAACGTTGGAAAGGAGACATATTTTTATAACGTGAAACTAATATTAAACCTTTCAAAGCCTGACCGTAGATAAAAGCAAACATAATAATTATCATTTCTTCAATCGGTTCAATTTTTTCTATGTAATGAGAAGCTTCCTCATAGTTTTCCATAATATAAAAGTAGGAAAAAAGATAAACGTAAATAAATGCAACCTCTATCGTGACTTGTTTATTTATATTTTTTATATAATAATCAACTTTACTTGAGTCATATAAATTTTTTCCTAATAATACATTAATAATATATGTAAAAAATTGTGATATAGAATAATAACCTGCAGCTTCAGATTTCGACCCCTCCAGAACCGATATATTACTAGCATTAAGAACTTCTCTTAATGGTGTTCCAACATAAAACAAGTTAGAATAAAAATTACAAAAGGAAAAATAGTACTGAAGGTCGCCATTTTCCAAAGCTACTTGCATTCCCTTTTTAGCCATGGCGACAATGGTATGAATTGGAAAATACCAATGATTGACCGTCCAACATAAGGTGACGTAATAGATAGAAGGTACCCGTTTCATGCGGGAAAGATAAGTGTTCACTATATTATCTATCCAGTATTTCCCCAATTTAAAAGCATGAAACTTATTAATAATAATAGCTGAATATGCCAAAATTGCAGCTACGCTGCGTTTAGTAAAACCATATCTTAGATGAAACTCGACATTTTTTAAGATGGCGAATTTATAAAATAAAGGATTACAAAAAGTAGAACAATACATACAACTGGAAAGAATTTCTACAATTTTTAAAAGTTTAGGTGAGGTTATCGCGGGAAGATTATTTATTTTTTCTTTAGACTTAAGACTTATAATAATTTGCAGCTTAATTAATTGTAAAATAACACGCAAGTTAGTTAATTTTTTAGGTAAAAATATTCCTAATTCTTTTAAGATTTCAATTCCATAACTTAATCCTTTATCCTGGGCATCAAATGAATATAATATCATCAAAAGATAATAGATATCCGCTTTGTCTAATATATTTTGGGAAGCTTTAATCAATTCAAAAAGGTGGGCCTCGGCTTCTCCAATTCTTTTTAAGAGCATCTTATTTTCAGCCGCTTCTTTATTAAGCTGAAAAGTTAAAGAATAAAGATCGTCCCAAGAATTTGGCGGCAAAAGTGAAATGCCCATATTGGCAAACGTTAAAGCTTCTTGATAAGCATTAGAAGCCTTTGCCTTTTGAGCCGCTTTTAAACCTAGATTTGCAACTTCAATTTTCTTTAGCTTGTCTTTAATCAAGCCCAAGCCGCAATTAAAATGGTTGACAATAGCAAAGAGATTTTGTTCTCCTTGAATTTGTAGAAGCAATTTTGCAATTTGCACGTGAACTGCTTGTTGTTTTTTCTTAGAAATCAATTGGTAAGCCGCTTCTTGAATGCGGTCATGTAAAAATTTATATTCTATGACTTGCTGAGAATCTTTCGGGATGACAGCTGCTTCTTTATAAGATCCGCTGATATTGACAACCAATCCGGCCTTCATGGCTTCCCAAATGAATGCTGCAATTTCTTGCATACTTTTTTGGCAAATGATGCTAAGGGTCTTTAAGTCAAATTGAGATCCAATACAAGCTGCCATTGTCAAAGTTTCTTGCACTGGTTTCGGAAGCTTTTGGATATTTGCCACCATAAGGTCCACAACATTTATAGAATAATTTTTCGCTATAATTTCTTTTTTATTCCAATGCCATTTGCCCTCTAAAAAATAGAGAAATTTTTCTTGATAAAGAGTTTTTAAAAACTCGTTGATGAAAAAGGGGTTTCCACCTGTTTTTTCAAAAATGATTTGAGCTAAATCCTCAACATTTTTCTCTTTAAAAGTATCACTAATCAATTCTCTGACATTTTCATAAGAAAGCGGGTCTAAAGTGATGGTTAAGTGATTAACACCACAATTTTTGAGGGTATCTAAAGTGCTCTTAAGTATATGATCATTGCCAACTTCATTACTTCTATAGGCCCCTGTCATGAAAAGATATTTACCACTTTTGGGCAGAAAATATTCTATTAAGCTTAAAGAAGATTGGTCTGCCCATTGAAGGTCATCTAAAAAAATAACGAGAGGATGCTCTTTTTTGGCAAACACGGAAATAAATTGTCCAAAGACATAGTTAAAACGATTTTGAGATTCTATAGGTGGAAGCTTAATAGGAGGAGATTGTGCGCCAATGATTAATTCGAGTTCAGGCAAAAATTCTGTAATCACTCCGGCATTAGGGCCTAAAGTTTCTAAAATTTGATCCTTAATCATTGCGAGCTTATCTTCTTGATCAGCTAAAAATTGGGAGACAAGTTCTTTAAAAGCTTGAATAAAGGCTGTATATGGTTCAGTTCTTTGTAATAAGTCAAACTTACCCTTAATAAAATTACCCTTTTCTTTTGAAAGAGGTTTATAAACCTCACCAATAAAAGCAGATTTACCTACTCCAGAATTTCCAGTTACAAAAATAAGTTCGCTGTTTCCTGAATCACAGACTCTTTTAAAAGTGGAAAGTTGCTCTTTGATTTCGTCATCTCTTCCGTAGAGTTTTTGTGAGACGTTCAAAGTAATTTTCCTATCTTGCTCCCCTATTTGAAATGTAGATAGTCCATTTTGAAGTTTTAATAAGTCCATTTTGAGACCATAGGCGCTGCTATAGCGATCATCCGCACTTTTTGCCATTAATTTTTGCACCATTTGTGACAAAACAGCAGGGACATTTGGATTTACTTCATAGACAGGAACAGGAAACTTTGCTAGATGTGCGTAAATAAGTTCTAGAGTATCAGAAGCTTCAAAAGGAAGTTTTCCGGTTAACATTTGGTAAAAAACAATTCCTAATGAATAAAAATCAGTACGCTGATCTATGATGCGGTTCATTCTGCCGGTTTGCTCCGGAGAAATATAGGCTAGGCTTCCTTCTAAAACGTTTGGATTTACGATGTTTTGTGTTTCAAATGAGAGTTTAGAAGAAATGCTAAAATCAATAAGTCGCAAATCTAATTTAGCATCTAATACGATATTAGCAGGCTTAATATCCTTATGAATAATCCCATTTTCATGAAGCTTTTCAAGCGCAGAGGCTAGTTGAATAGCTACAATTAAAAAATCCTGCAAAATCAATAATTTTTTTTCTTGGAGAATTTCCTCAAGAGACTTACCGTTAATATCTTCTAAAACTAAAAGCAATCGATTTTGATGCCGAATAATTTCTTGAGCATGAATAATGCCTTCATAGTGAAGATCTTTAATAATTTCATATTCATGTTGAAGATTCGAAATTTCCTTAAGAGAGGGAAATTCACTCTTTTGAGTCTTTAAAATAAATCGCTGTTGATCCGTTTTTCTCACCGCCTGATAAGCAATCGTATTCGCACTTTGATAGAATATATCAGTAATTTTGTAATCTTGGATTTCAAACATAAATTAATTCCTATCTCTTAATTATATCAAATTATTTTAAAAAAAAACAGGAGCAGGACTTATAGGTGCCGGTGTTCTGTCCTAGTCATGTCTATCGCGACAGTCCTGAATGCCCTGGTCCTGTTTTTTAAAAAATTTTCTGATATAATCGAGAAAGAATAGGTTTATTTTTTATGATTGAGTCAAACGATTATAAAATTGCTTTACACGTCTCACAAAAACTCTATGGAAGAGATAATGAAATCGAGGATTTGCTTTCCATTTTTAAAAGAGTCTGTGATTCAGGAAACAGCGAATTTATTTTGGTAGCTGGGAACGCTGGAGTAGGGAAATCTACTTTTATTGACGAAGTTTATAAGCCGCTTTTAAAGGCAAAGGGTTATTTTATTAAGGGTAAGTTTGACTTACTACAGAGAACTGATCCTTATACAGCTTTTATTCAAGCTTTTAAAGAACTTATCTTCCAATTTTTAGCTGATCAAGAAGATAAGCTCGATACGATTAGAGCTCAAATTTTAGAAGCCTTAGGTCCTAATACAGGTGTGATTACTGAATTTTTACCAGAGCTAGAATTAATTATTGGCACGCAGTCCCCTCCTACTAAGCTGCCTACTGTAGAATCACAAAATCGCTTTAACTACGTCTTTAGACAATTTATTTCTGTCTGTGCCAAAAAAGAGCATCCTCTCGTTATCTTTTTAGATGATCTTCAATGGGCAGACCAATCCTCTTTAAGTCTAATAGAATATTTTCTACTAAATAGTAAATATCTTTTAATGACAGGAACTTATGAAAGCAATGAAATTGGTCATGACCATATCCTTAGAAGCACTGTAGATACTCTAAAAAATAGCGAGGTTAATCTCACAACCATTAATTTAGAACCTCTTTCTTATGAAAATGTCAGGAACTTAATTAGCGATACTTTTAATGAGAAAAATCTAAGTGATTTAGATCAAATTGTTTTTGAGAAGACAGGCGGAAACCCTTTTTTCATACACGAGCTTTTAAAAACTTTATATAATGAAAAACTAATTTATTTTTTAGAGGACAAATGGCATTGGAATAAAGAACAGATTATAGCAAAAAATTATTCTAGCAATCTTAGGGAGCTTATAGAGGCAAATATCCAAAAGCTTCCGAAGCCGGTGCAAGAAACTTTAGCGATTGCAGCTTGCATTGGATCTCAGTTCGATTTAAAGACACTTAGCATCATTTGCCAAAAAAGCACTCAAGAAAGTGCATCGCTCATTTGGGAAGCCATGAAAGCTGGGTTGATTGTCAATGCGGGAGGGTCTTATAAAAAAGCTGTTGTTATCTCTGAGGATTCCCAAGAAGTTATAGAATATAAATTTTTGCATGACCTCATTCAAGAAGCGGCTTATCAATTTATTTCTGAAGAAAATCAACAAAAAATTCATCTGCAAATTGGAAAATTACTTCTACAAACTCAAGGAGAACAAAATCTATTTGCAGTCGTCAATGATTTTAATTGCAGTTTGAGCTTAATTCAAGATAATCAAGAGAAAATCGATGTTGCAAACCTCAATTTAAAAGCAGCGCGAAAGGCTAATGCTTCCAATGCCTGTCAAGAAGCCTTAAAGTTTGCTCAAGTGGGCATTTCGCTTTTGCCGTCCAATTCTTGGAAGGATCTGTATTCCCTCACTTTTCAGCTTCATAAGGAAGCCGCAATAAGCAAATTTCTTTTAAAAAGAATTGATGATGCAGAAACTTGCTTTGTTGAACTCATTAAAGCTTCACAAAATACTCTTGACAAAGCTGATATCTATAATTTTTTGATTAATTTATATTCAATTAATGACCCAGACAAAGGATTACACTACGGATCCGAAATCTTAAAAGAATTAGGTATACAATTTCCAAAAAGAGTAACGCATTGGCATGTACTTTCACAATTTATTAAACTGCAAATTTTTATAAGTCTTAAGCCTAAAGAAAAAATAATCAGTCTACCTCCTATAACCTCCCCTAAGCTCTTAAAAATTACAGAAACTCTTTTCCTTTACACCAATTGCGCTGCTTTTTCTAATCATTTATTATTTTCCTTATGCTCCTTGAAATCGGCAGAAATTCATCTGAGAAATGGTTTCACGGATTACGCCGTAGATGCATTTTCAGAATATTTAGTTACTCTCATTTGTAAGTTCCATGCTTTTAAATCAGGTAAATACTGGCTAGATCGTATATTAAGCAGTTTCGTTTCACGTTTGAATCATGTGCCTTCTAGATATAGCCTGGCATTGTGTTGGAATATCAATCACTGGTATCAGCCAGCTTATACAAGTTGTGATATTGCAAAAAAAGGGATGCAATCGTCAATCGAAAATGGTGAACTTAACCTTTACAATGCCTTTGCTGCATACCCTATAAATTTATTTTTTATTGGTACCTCATTAAATAAACTCCAGGAAATATTGGAAAGTGAGTGCACTTTAGAAGAAAATAACCCTTTTTATTATGTATATCAAGCGCTCTCAAGCATTATGAATGTATTAATTGGAGATGAAACTTATGAACAAAACACGTTGGACTATTGCATACAAAAGCTGAAAAGAAATGAAATCGAGCGCACAATTATTTATAATTTTGTTTGCGCCTCTTTTTACATTATGGAAAACTATGAGGCTGTCTATCAGCTTGAAACAGGATTCACATATTCGGAAGAATTTCATGATAACTATTTTAATTTTTATTATGGGATAACTATTCAGGCATTAATTTTAGTTTCCCGTTATAAAAACACGCCTTTTTTAAAACGAATTTCTGTGCGAAGACGATTAAAAAAAATTCAAAATACTCTGAAAATGTGCGCCAAACAGCAATCCTATAATTTTTCGCCTTTTTATTATCTAGTGTCTGCTGAAATTGCTTCGCTCGGCAACAATTTGGAAAAAGCTTCAGATCTATATAACCAAGCAGCAGAATCTTCTCTCACTTCTGAAAACTGGCAATTTGCTGCCCTTTCAAATGAATGCTCAGCTAAGTTTTTACTTAGAAGGAAGCAGCCCAAGCTTGCCAAATCCTATATGCAAGAAGCTCATTACTATTACATCAGATGGGGGGCTTTAGCAAAGGTAAAATTGTTAGAAAAAGCTTATCCACAATGGTTTGAAGAAGAAAGAAAGGAAGTCGCCTTTGTCGATGCTCTATCCGGAGAAAAAACACGAGCAGGGAATTTAGATTACTTAAGCATTATCAAATCAACTAGGGCACTTTCTAGCGAAATTATTTTGAATAAATTGTTGGAAAAACTCATGCGCATTTTGCTTGAAAATGCAGGCGCGCAACGAGGCCTTCTCATGATTGAAAGAGAAGGGAAGATGTTCATAAGAGCGGAGAACTTTTCAAATCAAGAGGAAGTTATTATTAAAGATCAAATTATTAATGAAAGAACAGATATACCGCTCTCCTTAATCTCCTATGTGCAAAAAACCAAAGAAAGCATTGTTTTGGCAAACGCTTCGAGAGATGCAAAATTTTCCCAAGACCCTTATATCAAAAGAGTAGGGCTAAAATCAGCAATTTGCGCCCCGATCCTGTCTCAAAATCAGGTGATGGGATTTCTCTATTTAGAAAACAATGCAACAGAAGATGCATTTACCAAGGAACGTCTTGAGGTATTAAGTGTTCTTTCTTCACAAGCGGCAATTTCCATCGAAAATGCTCAATTTTATTCCACGTTGGAAGTAAAAGTTGCCGACCGAACTAGGGAATTACAAGATACATTAAATCAGCTGAAAGTCATGCAAAATCGACTAATTCAGCAAGAAAAAATGGCCTCATTAGGCATGCTTACTTCCGGCATCTCCCACGAGCTTAAAAATCCTTTAAATTTCATTATCAATTTTTCTGAAGTGGCGAATGAATATCTCATGGAACTTGACAGCAAAGTTGCAAGAATCAAAGAGGAAAAGGAAGATATTCTGGAACTCATTCAAATACTCAATAAAAATCTGCAAAACATAGAAAAGTCAGGTAAAAGAGCTGACAGCATTATTCAGGCAATGCTATCGCACGCACGAAAGGTATCAGCCAATGTCGAACCCACAAAGATTCATTATCTTTTAGACCAGGCGATAATGATCGTCTATGGAAATTATCAAAAAAAAGATCCAAATTTTACCATTACTGTCATTAAAGCTTATGATTTGACAATTGATACAATCGAAGCATTTCCTGGGGAACTTGAACAGGTTTTTGTCAATATTATTGATAATGCTTGTTATGCCCTTTATGAAAATGTTAGAAACCTGGGGAGTGAGTTTAAGCCGATGTTGGAGGTTAGCACTCACAACTCCAAAGCTAATATTATTATAAAAGTCAAAGATAATGGAACAGGAATTTCGCAGGATATTATAAATAAGATATTTGAACCGTTCTTTACAACAAAACAAACAGGCACAGGCACAGGGCTTGGTCTTTCCATTACTTATGATATCATCACAAAACAGCATAATGGCAGCATAGAAGTTAAATCGGAACCCCTTCAATTTACTGAGTTTAGCATTACATTACCAAAATTAATTGTTAAATAACACTCCTATTTACCTTTTATTAATCGACAAATAAATTTTATAAATTATATCATATAATAGTGGTATTTAAAAGGTATTTTCATGCCAATTAAAATCCTTGTTGCTGATGATGAGATTCTTTTCCATGAATTAATCCTTGAAAGATTTCGTAAACGAATCGTTAATAAAGATTTTGAATTTATTTTTGCCTCTAATGGTCTTGAAGCTCTTGAAAAATTAAAACAGGATGAAAATCTCAATATCATATTGGTTGATATCAATATGCCTATCATGAATGGGCTAGAACTTCTTGCTGAACTTCCTAAACTAAATCGTCTTTACAGAGCTCTTATTGTAACTGCTTATGGGGATATGTCTAATATCCGAAAAGCAATGAATTTAGGCGCTTCTGACTTTATAACTAAACCCGTTAATTTTCCAGATTTTGAACTTGCCATTGACAATGCTATAAAACAGTATACTCAGGAAAAAGAATCCCAAGAACTCCTTCAAAAAAGCGCTCTTAAGGTAAAAAGCTTCAAACAAGATTTGAAAGCAATTCATGAACCGATAGCAATCGTAGGGATCGGTTGCCGTTTTCCAGGCGGAGCTAATGATCTCAATTCGTTTTGGTCTTTAATGGCAGAAGGGTTTGATGCCGTTTCGGAAATTCCTAAAGAACGGATGGATATTGAACCCTATTATGATCCCAATCCCAGAGTCCCAGGAAAAATGTATGTGCGTCAGGGGGCCTTTTTGAATGTTCCTGTGGATCAGTTCGATGCCAATTTTTTTGGCATTAGTCCTAAAGAAGCGGAAGCGATGGATCCGCAACAAAGGCTCATCCTTGAGGTGATTTGGGAAGCATTAGAAAATGCGGGAATTAATCCAGAGCTGCTTTCGGGTTCTCAATCGAGTGCATTTATTGCCATGTGCATGCACGATTATGACGATCTTTTGACAAAATTTGCTCCGCCGGAAAAAGTTAATTTCTATTTTTCTACTGGAAACGAGTCCAGCATTATATCGGCAAGAGTATCTTATATTTTAGATCTAAAAGGCCCAAGCCTTACTTTAGATACCGCTTGCTCCTCATCACTTGTAGCCCTTCACGAGGCTTGCAAAAGCTTGCATTTAGGAGAAAGCTCCTTGGCTATTGCCGGAGGGGTAAACATCATGCTTTCTCCGGATGTTTTTATCAAGTTTTGTAATGGCGGAATGTTAGCACCTGATGGGCATTGTAAAACGTTTGATGCGAAAGCGGATGGTTATGTAAGAGGAGAAGGTTGCGGCATTGCCATCTTAAAACGCCTTTCAGATGCCCAAAAAGATGGCGACAGAATTTTAGCTGTAATCCGTTCAACGGCCGTCAATCAAGATGGGGCAAGCTCTGGGCTGACTGTGCCCAATGGAGAAGCCCAAGCCTCTTTGATTCGGGGGGCACTTAAAGACGCCGATTTAAATCCAAATTCTATCGATTATGTGGAAATGCATGGAACAGGAACGTCATTAGGGGATCCTATAGAAGTCAAAGCTCTAACATCCATTTTTTCAGGACGCAAAGAAAAGCCGCTTTTATTGGGATCGGTCAAAACCAATATGGGACATCTAGAGGCTGCCGCAGGAATGGCGGGAGTCCTAAAAGTGGTCCTTTCCTTGCAGCATGAAGCTCTTCCACCTCTTCGCAATTTTCAGACTTTGAATCCCAGTATTGACTTAGAAGCTATTCCAGCGGAAATTCCCCTGCAACTTACCCCTTGGCCAAAAAGCACGGTTCCCCGAATAGCTGGCGTAAGTTCCTTTGGATATGGGGGAACAAATGCCCATATCATTATTGAAGAAGCTCCAAAAAATGAGGATCGTACCAATACTCAAGATCGACCTCTCCATATTTTGTCCCTTTCCGCTAAGACCCAAAAAGCTTTAGATGAACTCATTGAAATTTATAAAAATAAGCTTCCTGAAGGCAGTTTAGCGGATATCGCGTATACAGCAAATACAGGAAGAGCCCATTTTCCCTATCGCGCAGTTGTGATTGCCGAAACCAAAGAAGAACTGCTTCAGCATTTGAATACAGGGGAATATTTGATCGGTCAAATACCCAAAAAAATCCCCGAAGTCGTCATTCAAACCTCAGATGAAGCTGAACTTTGGAAAACTTGGGGAATTGTTTCCGCCGGCGTTTCCGAAAACGCCTTTGTCATTACACCTCAAAATAATTGGAAAGGTCGGCTTCAAATCCTAGCTCAGCTTTATTTGAAAGGTGTTCCCATTGATTGGAAAGGTTTTGATAGACCCTACAGCAGGAAAAAAGTCTCTTTACCCACTTATCCATTCCAAAGGGAAAGATATTGGTTGGACGCGATTAAGACTAAAAGAAAACACTATCTATCCAGAGAAGCTCATCCCTTACTGGGTGAATTGATTCAATCTCTTTCAGAAGAAAAGCTTTTTAGAAATGAGCTAGACTTGGATTTTGTTCCCTATCTCAAAGATCATAAGATCTTCGATAGCATTCTTTTTCCTGGAGCGGGATTTGCGGAATTATTTCATGCAGCAGGAAACAAACTTTTTAATGGCCAATCCTTCACGATCAACAATTTAGTCATCGACCAACCACTTCCCCTTTCCACAAAAAAAGAAACAATCCTAGAACTAATTGCAAAGCCTCAAAAAGGGAAGTACACAGCCTCAATTTATAGTATCGAAGAGGGAGTATGGGTTCTTCATGCTACAAGTGAACTTTCTACGTCAGAGTCTATTCCTTCGTTACACTTAGGCTTGGAGCATTTATGCACTACTTGCCAAAAGCCAATTGATATCGAGAATTTGTATAAGAAATATGAAGCGATGGGTTTACATTATGGTGAGCAATTTAAAACGATTCGAAACATACAGATCGATAACAATGAATTCATTGCTGAGCTAGAAGGTGAGGCTTCCACAGCTCTACTGGATGGCAGTTTCCAAGCTTTGCTGGCCGTCATTCAAAAAGAAGATGAACAAGGGGATGTTTATCTTCCATTAAGCGTAGATAGGTTAATCTGCTTTGGCGAGATCGGAAATTCTATCCGTATCCATGGCAAACTGACTGAGCTTACGGAGAGTAGTGTTACCGCTGAGATTTCAATCTTTTCCTACGATGGAAAACCTCTCATGAGAATTGAAGGCTTCCATGCACGAAAAACTGATCAAATTCATTTGCAACAAATGCTAGCTAAACAGACTGGGTTAGGTGCCTTTTCCTGTTTTTACCAAATAACTTGGAAGCCGAAGCCTTTGGAAAACACCGAAGAAGAATTAAAAGGGTCCTGGGTAATTGTGTCAGATGGAAAAGAAGAAGTTGAAGGTTTACAAGCTAAAATTGTTAAACCTGAACAAGCGATCTCAGAAATAGGAGAAAAATCATCTGAAAGGATCTTATGGTTTGTTTCAGGAAAAGATTCATTAAAGCATGTTTTAGAAGTTGTACAGGCAATTGGAAAACTTGAAACAAAACCGCGGCTCTTTTTTATCACTCAAGGTATCCAACCTATAGGTCCTATTACTGACCTTGAAAGCGCTCCCTTCAACGGATTTTTTAAAACGTTAAAACTAGAATTGCCAACCTTCGATACCCGACATATTGACCTTGGACCTAATGAAAAGTTTACGATGAAGGAGCTTCTAGCAACTGATGGAGAGGATCAAGTCGCTTATTATGAAGGTATCCGTTATGTTCCACGTCTAATTTCGGCGCGGGATGCAAAACTTTCGGGCAAACACTTATTGTGTCCAATAGCGCCGTCATTCCAATTGGAAACATCTTCTAAAGGGTCACTCGAAAATCTTTATTTAAAGCCAAGAGATGCAATTTCAGCTCCAGGCCCTAATGAAATCACTATTGAAGTTAAAGCTGCAGGATTGAATTTTCGCGATGTCTTAAATGCGATGGGACTTTATCCTGGCGAGCCTGGTCCCTTAGGGGGTGAATGTGCAGGCGTGGTCACAGCCGTTGGCAAAAATGTCACAGAGTTTAAGACAGATGACCGAGTGCTAGGACTTGCTTCGGGCTGTTTTACTTCGTCTATTACAACTTCCAAAGAAATGTTTACACTAATGCCTGCCAATTTAACATTTCCGCAAGCTGCGGCAATCCCTATTGTCTTTTCAACAGCCTACTACGCCTTGATTACACTGTCTAAACTCAAAGCAGGTGAAAAAGTTCTCATTCATGCTGCAGCAGGTGGTGTAGGACTCGCAGCTATTCAAATTGCAAAACAAGTTGGGGCTGCTATTTATGCCACTGCAAGCAGTCCTGAAAAACATGCATACCTTCGATCACTGGGTGTTTCACACATTTATAATTCTCGAACTCTCGACTATGCAGAAGAAATTTTGCGCGATACAAAAGGCGAAGGAGTTGATGTTGTTCTCAATTCCTTGACAGGTGAGGGATTTATTGCCAAAACACTAAGCGCTTGTCACCAAGGTTCCAAATTCGTTGAAATTGGCAAGAGGAATATCTGGTCTGAAGAAACCATGAAAGAAGCGAGACCCGATATTGAGTACTTCATCCTAGCCTTAGACGAGCTCATGGTTCAGAACTCTAAGGAAGTAGGCAATGTGCTTCAAATTGTGATTGAGCAATTTGCTAAAAATCAGTTCAACCCCCTTTCTTCTGTCAGTTTCCCTATCACTGATGCAGAGAATGCTTTTGAGTACTTACAAAGGGCAAAAAATATTGGAAAAGTTGTTCTGACATTTCCAGAAAAACGATTCAAAATTGATCCTACAGCCAGTTATTTGATTACTGGAGGATTAGGTAGCTTAGGCCTTAAAGTTGCCGAATGGCTTGCCCTGCAAGGGGCTAAACACCTCGTTCTGGCAGCAAGAACAGCGTCCCAAAAAATTGAAATCCCTAATGCGACTATTGAAGCTGTGGCCATTGATATTTCCCAAAAACCCGCTGTCGAAGCTTTAATGCATAAATTTGGAAAAAATTGGCCAGAATTGAAGGGCATCATTCACGCTGCTGGGGTGATCGATGATGGCGTGCTATCTTCACAAGATTGGGGCAAATTTGAAAAAGTCTTTGCACCTAAAGTCCAAGGAAGTTGGAATTTGCATGAAGCCTCATTAAATAAACCTTTGGATTTCTTTGTTCTATTTTCCTCGGTTGCTTCATCCTTAGGGTCCGCAGGTCAAATCAACTATTCTTCAGCAAATGCCTATATGGATGCCCTAGCCTACCTCCGACAAGACAAAGACTTACCAGCTTTGTCAATTAGTTGGGGTCCTTGGGCAGAAGTTGGCTTAGCCGCCAATTTGACAGAGCGTCATCGAGCAGGGGGGCTTCGTGCTTTCAGTCCAAAAGAGGGAATTAAAGCGTTTGAATTAGCCCTGAAACAATCCAATCCTCACATATCTATAGTCAATGTGGATTGGAAGATAATTCCTTATCAGCAAGCCTTTTTAAGAGAGCTCACTATTTCAAAATCAGCTAAAACACCTATTATTTTGCAACTTTTATCTGGCTCGCACCCGCAGAACAGAAAAAAAATCATGATGGATTTCTTGCAAAAAACTATTGGTAAAATTTTAGGTTTACCTGCGGTTCCGCAGAATCAAGGTTTTTTTGAAATGGGAATGGATTCCTTAATGGCCCTTGAGTTACGCAATCAGCTCCAGACTATGATTGGGGAAAAATATCCATTAATCAATACATTAACTTTTAAATACCCAACAGTCAACAATTTAGCGGAATATCTTATCAATGAAATATTTAAAAATAAAATTGAGGATGATAAAATAAAAATAGTTGTTCAACCAAGTGTAGAAATAGAAAAAATTAAAAATGAAGTTAAAAGTATTGATGTTGATGAAATTAAAAAGTTTCTAAAACAAGAACCGATTGCTATAATAGGAATGGGCTGTCGTTTTCCAAAAGGCGGAAATACGCCTCAAGATTTCTGGGAATTACTCAAAAAAGGGTACGATGGTATTTCAGAGGTTCCCCCAGATCGATGGAACATTGAATCGTTTTATGATCCGCATCCTGACACGCCAGGAAAAATGTATGTACGCTCGGGCGGCTTTTTAAACATAAATGTCAAAGCTTTTGATGCGAATTTTTTTGGCATTAGTGCAAGAGAAGCGAAATACATGGATCCACAGCAGCGTTTACTTTTGGAAGTTGCTTGGGAAGCCTTAGAAAATGCCTGCATCGATGCTTTATCGTTGAAAGGGTCAAAGTCAGGAGTCTTTTTAGCACAATGTACGCATGACTATTCCGATCTTATCGATGGGCAAAATTCGTTTGAAGAAAACAGTTTGTATCGAGAAACAGGGAATGCTAATAGTGTTTTGTCTGGCCGCTTGTCCTATTTTTTAGGTTTACAAGGACCCAGCATGACAATTGATACCGCCTGTTCTTCGTCCCTTGTCGCTATCCATAATGCTTGTAAAAGTCTGCAATTAGGAGAAAGCCAGCTTGCAATCGCAGGTGGGGTGAATCTCATCTTGTATCCTGGGACAACAATTAGCTTCTGTGAAGCGCACATGTTGGCTAAAGATGGACACTGCAAAACATTTGATGCGGCAGCGGATGGTTATGTCAGAGGGGAAGGGTGTGGAGTTGTTGTCTTAAAACTTCTTTCGGATGCTTTGCGTGATAAAGATCCAATTGTAGGAATCATAAGGGCAACACATGTGAATCAAGATGGAGCAAGTTCGGGTCTTACGGTGCCCAATGAAGCGGCTCAAGTGGCCCTCATACAAGAAGCGCTTGTTGATGCCCATTTGGAATCTCAAGCAATCGATTATATCGAAGCACACGGAACTGGCACCTCAGTGGGTGATCCAATAGAAGTTAGTGCATTAAGCACCGTATTCAATGGGCTCAAAAATCCTTTGCTACTCGGTTCAGTCAAAACCAATATAGGACATTTAGAAGCGGCCGCTGGAATTGCTGGAATCCTCAAAACACTATTAGCTTTCAAAAATGAAGCAATTCCTCCCCTTATCAATTTCAAAAGGCTTAATCCCCTTATTAAGCTTGATTCAATTCCAGCGCAAATTCCTGTCGTCTTAACTCCCTGGAAGCGCAGCAGCCGCCCCAGAATAGTAGGCGTAAGTTCTTTTGGATTTAGCGGAACAAATGCCCATATTATTGTGGAAGAACCGCCCCTGACAGAATTTAAGAAAAATCCCATCAATCATCCCATGCATTTATTGACCCTATCAGCCAAAACCGAGACTGCCCTTAAGGAGCTCCTCACCCTCTATCAAAAACATCTCCCAGAAGAAGATTTGGCAGATATTGCCTTTTCAGCAAATACAGGCAGAAGCCATTTTAACTATCGTGTGGCGCTCACAGCCCAAACCAAGGAAGAACTTTTAGACAAATTGCAAGCGGGAAAATATCTTTTTAAACGTGTCTCAGAACAAGTTCCTTATGTGACCTATCTTTTCAAAGGTCAAATGCCTGCAAATTCTGATTGGTTAAACGTCTATCCCTCCTTCAAAGAAGCCATGGAGCGGAGCAAGGGTATCTATGAATATGCTTTCTTTGAGCTTCTGAAGAGTTGGGGAATCATTCCAGATTATATTGTTGCAGAAGGGAAAGGTGATGTCATTGCTGCAATGGCTGCTGAGGCAATTGTTTTAGAAGAAGGGCTGCAACTCTTGGATGCAAATCAAAATCCCAATGAACTTGAACAAATTGCCAACAAAATTAAGTATCGGGAGCCACAAATCAACTTTTTATCTAGTTGGACCGGACAAGCTATGCATCAAGAGAGTTTTAACGCCGATTATTGGAAACCCCATGAACCCTTCAATCTTATTCCCGAAAATAGCTTAATTTTCTGTCCAAAATCATTGGAGTGATCTTCTCCAAATGCTTACTCATCTTTATCTCAATGGTATCACTGTTAATTGGAAAGGGTTTGACGAGCCGTTCAATCGCAACAAAGTCCTTCTTCCTAATTATCCTTTCCAAGGCGAGCAATATTGGATTGAAGTTCTTACAACACAAAAAAAGAGTCGCTTCCAAGACTGCAGATCCATTGCTTGGAGAACTAATTCCATTGCCGTCCAAAGATATCCTTTTTAGAAATGAAATTGATTTGAATCTCCTTCCCTATTTTCAAGATCACAAAATTTTCCATAACATCATATTCCCGGGCGCCGGGTTTGCTGAGCTGTTGATGCGTGCTGGACGCCATCTTTTTCCCAATCAAAGCTTTACAATAAAAAATTTTTCCTTTGAGCAACCGCTTATGTTATATCTTTCAAAGACGACAACGATTGAGCTTTACGCGAAACCCAAAGATGATGGGTATGCGGTTTCCCGTCTCCGTGTTTATTGCAAATCAGAATTGGATATTGCATTCCAAAGGTCAGACTATTATCTCCGATGTCTTCTCCGCCAGCCAATATGGATTGGAAGACTTTGCGCTCTATTTACTCTGAATCTGTAAACGTTAATTCATATTATAAACAAATGGACTCTATTGGAGCAAACCTCGGAAAGAAATTTCAAACCATAAAAAAAGTTTGGACTAACGATAATGATTTTATCGCGAGAAATTGAAGGAGAGGAAGCGATTACTAGCCTTGATGGAAGCATTCAAAGTCTAACTCTTTTTTCCCTTAAGAAAGATCCATCCAATACGATTCTTCCTGCAGGAGTCGATAAATTAATTTGTTTTTCTGAAATTGAGCCTGTCATTCGTATTCATGTAAGATTAAAGCAGAGAGATGAGAATAACGTTAAAGCAGATATTGATATCTTTTCTCTAGAAGGAAAGCCCATTCTTCAAATAGTAGGCTTCCATATGAGAAAAACGGATCAAAACCGCGTTGAGAGAATGCTAGAAAAGGAAACAGAGGCAATCCCTCTATTTTACCAAATTAGCTGGCAACCCAAGCCTTTAGAAGTATTTCAAGAACTTAAAAGTCCATGGACAATTATCTCAGATAAGAAAGAAAACATTGAGGGTTTAGAGCTTCAATAGAATCCAGACCTGAAAATGCTGTTGAAGAAATAATGAAAAATCCTCCTGCTGGAATTTTGTGGTTTGTTTCGGAGAAAATCGTTAAAACAAGTTCTCCAGCTGCTACAAGCTCTTGACAAATTGTCAATAAAACCAAGCTTGTACTTTATCACACATGGAATTCAGCCTGTTGTCCACTACTTCTCTTTCGGAAACCTTCTTCAATGGGTTTTATAAAACAGTAAAATTAGAAATGCCCGATCTTGACTGCAGACATATGATTTAAGTCCAGGAGAAAAGCTTCCGGTTAAGGAACTATTTGCGCTTTATCAGGAAGAACAAGTGGCTTATGTCAATGGCATCCGTTATGTCCCCAGACTCATTAAAGAAACCTTGATAAAGACAAAGCCTTTCAAAATTAATCCAGAAGGCAGTTATTTAATCACAGGTGGTTTGGGTGGTTTGGGCCTCAAGGTTTCTGAATGGCTTGTCAAACATGGGGCTAAACATCTTGTATTGGCTGGTAGAAATATCTCTAAAACCGTTGAAATTCCCAATGCAACTATTGAAAAGATTGCCGTCGATATCTCTAAAAAAGAGTCTGTAGAATCTTGATGAAAAAATTTGGAAATGAATGGCCCGAACTAAAAGGAATTGTGCATGCGGCAGGAGTTCTTGATGATGCGCCACTACTTTCGCAGGATTGGGAAAAATTTGAAAAGGTATTCGCCCCCAAGGTAGCTGGGAGCTGGAACTTGCATGAAGCCTCCCAAGGGAAACCTCTGGATTTTTTTATCCTATTCTCCTCAATTGCTCCAGTTTGGGTTCGCGTGGGCAAAGTAACTATGCTGCCGCAAATTCTTATCTCGAAGCATTAGCAACTTTACGAAGTGAGAAGGGTCTTCCAGCTTTAGCAATAAGTTGGGGACCCTGGGCAGAAGTAGGCATGGCAGCCAAACTCACAGAACGACGTAGCTCAGCAGCTTTTATCCATTTGAGCCAGAAGAAGGATTGAAGATATTAGAACAAGCCCTCAATCAATCTTTATCACACCTTTTGGCCGCAAATGTTGACTGGAAATTAGTTCCTTATTCGGGTGCACTCTTAAGTAATTAAATTAAAAAAGACTCATTGCGGCACCTATTCTTTTTCATCGTTTCATCGAAGCATTCCCTGCAGAAAGAAAAGAAATTCTTATTGATTATTTGCAAAAAACGGTTGGGAAAATCCTAGCTTCTTCTTTTGATGCAGAACTTGGCTTCTTTGATGCAGGAATGGATTCTTTAATGGCAGTTGAACTCCGCAATCAGCTGCAGGAAAGTGTCGGTAGCTTTTACACATTTCCTTCCACACTTGCCTTTGATTATCCAAGCATCGGCAAACTTGTTCAATATTTTGAAGAACATATTTTTTCTCTACTTGGACTTGCACCAGTGGCGCAAAAAACGACCAATACTAAAATGACCGTACAATTTGACAAAATTGCCATTATTGGTTGCAGCTGTCGTTTTCCTGGTGGGGCAAACGATCTAAAATGTTTGGGACTGCTTAATCGGGTTATGATGGAATTTTTGAGATACCAAAACAAAGATGGGACATCAATGCTTTTTACGATCCAGATCCACAAGCACCAGGCAAAATGTATGTGCGTGTCAGTGGTTTCTTAAAAAATATGGACTTGAGAATTTTGATGCATGGTTCTTTGGAATTAGTCCAATTGAAGCGGAATATATGGATCCGCGGCAAAGATTGCTATTGGAAATGACCTGGGAAGCATTTGAGAATGCGGGCATCAATCCGAGATCTTTTAAAAGGTTCCCCAACCGGTCTTTTTATTGGCTTAAGTTTAAACGATTATTTCGACCTTTTAAATAAATATCGTGCGGGGGAAGGGATCAATCCATATTGGGCGACGGGGAATACTAGCAGTATTTCAGCTGGTCGTATTTCTTATATCTTTGGATTGCAAGGTCCTTGTTTAACTGTCGATACTGCTTGTTCTTCCTCACTTGTTGCCATTAATGCAGCTTGGAAAAGTCTGCAAACAGGCGAATCTAATCTCGCTGTGGTAGGCGGGATAAATGTGATGCTAAATCCAGATATCACGATCTACTTTTGCAAAGGCCACATGCTTGCAAAAGATGGGCATTGTAAGACTTTTGATGCCAGAGCAGATGGATATATCCGAGGCGAAGGTGGTGGCGTGATGATCTTAAAGCGACTTTCAGATGCCATACGCGATCAAGACCCTATCTTGGCAGTTATTAGAGCATCAGAGGTCAATCAGGATGGGGCAAGTTCAGGACTTCTCGTTCCCAATGGAGACGCACAAAGCAAGCTTATCCGACAAGCGCTTGAGCATGCGGAGCTCGAACCTAACGATATCGATTATATCGAAGCCCATGGAACTGGAACATCTTTGGGAGATCCTATTGAGGTGGGAGCTTTAAGCACAGTCTTTAGAGGACGAAAAGAGCGTCCTTTGTGGATCGGATCTGTGAAAACAAATATTGGTCACCTAGAAGCTGCAGCTGGGATGGCAGGGGTAATCAAAGTCGTATTGGCTTTGCAAAATGAGGCAATGCCTCCTCATTTGCATTTCGAAACTCTCAATCCTCTCATTCCGTTGGATTCCATCCCAGCACAAATTCCTTTGTCACTGCTACCTTGGCTTCGCTCCGACCGTCCAAGAATTGCGGGAGTGAGTGGATTTGCTTTTAGCGGTACAAATGCCCATGTAATTCTTGAAGAAGCTCCAGTTATAGAAAAAGAACCCAATGTTATCGACCGCCCAGTACATGTTCTCACTCTTTCTGCAAAGAATGAACCTGCACTTTGTCAATTAATTAAGGATTATGCAAACTATATGCAGTCGCATCCGGATGTCGAATTCAAGAATATCGCATTCACCGCAAACACGGGGCGAGCCCATTTTGCCACAAGGATCGCAATGAGGGCTCAGGATAGCTCTGAAATGCAAACAAAACTCCTGCAAGGTGAGACCCTTATCAGACAAGCCTTGGCAAAACCTCCGGGAATTGTTTTTCTTTTAAGAGTCAAGAAGATCCAAATATCAAACTTGACAAGCAGCTTTACGAGACGCAGCCGACCTTTAAAGAAAGTCTAGACAGCTGTGCAAAAATCTTAAACGAAAAAGAGGAGTCTATCTTTACCCTCAACTCCAAATTGGCCTTATTCGCCTATGAATATTCTTTAGCACAGCTTTGGAAAAGCTGGGGTGTTTTTCCCGATGAGGCTATCGGTCAAGATATCGGTGAATTGGTGGCTGCTGCTGTGTCTGGCATCCTAACCCTAGAAGATGCTTTAAAGCTTGCTTCCACCAAAGATTCAATAGAATTTCAACAAATAGCCGAGACCCTTGTCTATCATTCCCCCAAATTAAAATTCCAAGGGGTCGGAACAACGGGGATTACCGCTGACTATTGGAAAAAACACAATTCAGCACCTCCTTTAGACAGTGGCAAAATGATCGTAGAAATAGGGTCGGATAGTTGGAATAATATTCTCGATAGCCTTATTAACCTCTATTGCACAGGCGTTTCAATCGATTGGGAAGCGTTTGATGCACCTTATCATCGGCAAAAAATTGTTCTTCCAACTTATCCTTTCCAACGTGAAAGCTATTGGGTAAAAGCCCTTAAGGCAAAAAAGAATCAACATTTACCTGCAGAAGCTCACCCTTTATTGGGCGAGCTTATCCTTTCTCCCTTAGAAGAAAAGTTATTTAGAAATGAAATCGATTTAGATTTTCTTCCCTATTTAAAAGATCATAAAGTTTTTGATCGCATTATCTTTCCTGGAGCGGGTTTTGTAGAGTTATTCCATGCAGCAGGAGATAAACTTTTTCTAGGTAAACCCTTTACGATCAAGAATCTTTTGATTGAACAGCCTCTCACATTGGACTCTACAAAATCCAAGACAGTTGTACTCACAGCCATTCCAAAGGAAAAAGATTTTACCTCATCTATTTATAGTGTTGAAGACCAAGCTTGGATTATTCATGCAAAAGGAGAACTCTCTGCTTCGGAATCTATCCCAATATCAAATATAGACTGGGAGCTTCTAAGAAGCCAGTGCCAGCAATCCATTGATCTTGAGTCTTTATATAAACGCTATGAGGCGATGGGTTTACATTATGGAAAGCATTTTCAAACACTTCGAAAATTATGGATAGGAAACAATGAAGTTATTGCAGAACTAGAAGGTGAAACCCCACCTGCGCTTATTGATGGCAGTTTGCAGGCCTTGGGAGCTTTGATCCAAAAAGAAGATAGTACCTATCTTCCTTTTAGCATAGATCGACTAATTTGCCTTGCAGAGATCGGGAATTCTATCAGAATCCACGGTACACTGACCGAGCTAACAGATGATGGTTTTAGTGGTGAGATAACAATCTTTTCGCATGAAGGCAAACCGCTCATGAAAATTGAAGGTTTCTACGCAAGGAAAACAGATCAAGCACATCTGCTGCAAATGCTAACTAAACAGACTAATTTAAGTGTCCTTTCCTGGTTTTATCAAATGACTTGGCAACCGAAACCCTTAGAAAAAACCGAAGGAGAACTAAAAGGTTCCTGGTTAATTGTGACAGAGGGAAATGAAGAAATCGAAGGTTTGCAAGCTAAAGTCGTAAAACCCGAACAAGCAATCAAGGACTTAGAGGAACTAAGACCTGAAGGTATACTATGGTTTGTTTCAGGAAAAGAATCGTTAAAATATGTTTTTGAGCTTGTTCAGGCGATTAATCAACTTGAAACGAAACCGCATCTCTTTTTTATCACTCATGGGATCCAACCTCTAGGCCCTATTAAGGATTTAGATAACGCAACCTTCAACGGATTTTATAAAACACTAAAGCTTGAAATTCCTACTCTTGATTGCCGCCATATTGATCTAGGTACTAATGATGAACTTCCTTTACAGGAACTTGCTGCATCTGATCAAGAAGGTCAAGTGGCATACTACGAAGGGATCCGTTATGTGCCACGTTTGCTTACCGCGTGGAATGCAAAACGCTCAGGTAAAAAATTATTGCTACCCCTCACTCCTGCTTTTCAGCTAGAAACATCTTCAAAGGGATCATTAGAAAATCTTTATTTAAAACCAAAGGATCCAGTTGCTGCTCCCGGTCTTAATGAAATCATGATCGAGGTAAAGGCAGTCGGTTTAAATTTTCGCGATGTTTTAAATGCCTTGGGACTCTATCCTGGCGATCCTGGTCCTTTAGGAGGGGAATGTGCTGGGATTGTTACAGCCGTTGGCAAAGATGTTCAAGAATTTAAAATTGGAGATCCTGTCTTTGGTTTTGCATCAGGCTGCTTTGCCTCACAAATAACGACTTCTAAAGAACTGTTTGTCTTGATGCCTCTCAACCTAACATTTCTTCAAGCCGCCGGCATTCCTATTGTGTTTTCTACTGCTTATTATGCTCTGATTACATTGGCTAAACTTAAAGCAGGTGAAAAAGTTCTTATTCATGCTGCAGCTGGAGGCATAGGGATAGCTGCAATTCAAATTGCAAAGCAGATTGGGGCTGAAATTTATGCTACAGCTAGCAGTCCAGAAAAACACGCCTATTTACACTCGCTAGGAATTTCTCATATTTATAATTCCCGAACCTTAGATTTTGCGGATGAAATTTTGCGCGATACAAATGGAGAAGGGGTGGATATTGTTCTCAACTCCTTATCTGGAGAAGGTTTTATTGCTAAATCTCTCAGTGCTTGCCATCATGGTGCTAGATTTATTGAGATTGGAAAAAGAAATATTTGGTCAAAAGAAGCCATGCAAGAAGCACGGCCTGATATCGACTATCATATCCTTGCTTTAGATGAAATGCTGATAGAACAACCCCAAGAAGTCGCTATTTTACTACAAAATATCGCTAGCCAATTTGCTGCAAAAAAATACGAACCACTTCCTAGCACCTGTTTTTCTATATTTGAGGCCGAAAGCGGCTTTGAATACTTGCAAAGGGCCAAAAACATTGGCAAGGTCATTATCACAATACCTGAGAACAAACAATTTAAAATTGATCCACAAGGAAGTTACCTCATTACTGGAGGACTTGGCGGCTTAGGCCTCAAATGTGCCGAATGGCTTGCTCAACAAGGTGCTAAACATCTCGTTTTGGCTGGAAGAAAAACACGGCCTATTACGATTGGTGACGCAACTGTCGAAACCGTTGCCATCGATGTTTCGCAAAAATCAGCTGTTGCAGAGCTACTGCAAAAATTCGGAAGAGACTGGCCAGAATTAAAAGGCATCATTCATTCAGCCGGTATACTTGATGATGGAACGATCTCTTCGCAAGATTGGAGTCGATTTGAAAAGGTTTTCGCCCCTAAAGTCCAAGGCAGTTGGAATTTGCATGAATCCTCTTTGAATAAGCCCTTAGATTTCTTTGTCCTATTTTCTTCCGCTGCTTCATCCCTTGGATCTCCTGGCCAAATCAACTATTCTTCGGCCAACGCTTATATGGATGCCCTTGCTGACTATCGTCAAGAACGAGGATTACCTGCATTGGCGATTAACTGGGGGCCATGGGCGGAGATCGGCTTAGCTGCCAAACTAACGGAGCGCCTTAGAGCGAGTGGGTTAATTCCCTTTAAACCAGAGGAGGGATTAAAAGCTTTCGAGTTGGCGATGAATCTGGCGCATAAGCACGTAATTTTGATAAATGTGGACTGGACGCACTATTCTTCCCATCAAAATTTCTTGCGCGAAGTCATTACAATTAAATCGGAAGAAAAGCCCAAACTTTTAGAACTTTTGAATCAAGCCCCTCCCGCAGAAAGAAAGAAAACTTTAGTCGACTTTTGCAACAGGCATTGAAACAAATTTTAGGTGTCACCTCCATAAAATCAGATGTAGGTTTTTTTAAAGCCGGCATGGATTCTTTAATGGTTGAAGAATTATCCGATAAAATCCAAAAGGATATAGGAAAAGGATTTATAATTTCTCCTACGCATATATTCCAATATCCAAATATTGAATCTCTTGCAAATTATCTGGAAGAAACCCTTTTCCCCGAGTCAGAAAAGATAGAAAAAGGAACAGAAGAAGCGCAAGAGCTTCTCTTTCAGATGAGGAAATTAAAAAGCTCGTACAAGCAAAATTAGAGCAATTAGAGAAGTGATCTAGGGAAATTTAAGTCTTGGTCCGTCTCTTATCTTTATTTTTGGGAAGATCCACATCTAAAACTTCCCAAATATTAATGAGCTGTTTTTTCCCTTTGACGGAAACTTTATCGATTAAACGAAATGTGTACTCTGAAGTATCGGTAAGTGAATTTTTTGTCTCTTCACTAATCAGAAGCTGAACCCCGTATTGTTTTGTCAAAGATTCCATATGCGAAGCAATATTAACGGTATCCCCAATGACTGAACTTTCCATACGTTGTTTGCCCCCGACGATTCCAAGGATCAAATCTCCTGTATTGATGCCGATTCCTATGCGAATAGGAGGCTTATTCTGGTTCGCAAGTTCTTGATTAAACTCTTTTAATTGGCTAAGCATGCCGATAGCCGCTTGCAAGGCATCGTCCGCTTTTGCCCCTTTAAATAAAGCCATGATGGCATCACCAATAAACTTATCTATGAAGCCATCATAATAACGAATGACAGGCTCCATATGGGCTAGGAATTAATTGATAAATTCGAATTTTTCTATGCTGACATCGTTTCAGATAACATGGTAAATCCTCGGATATCCAAAAATAACACCGACATCTTATTCCAAGATGATCTCCGAATCTGACATCAACCAAACTTCTCTTTTTGAGAAGTTGGAGAAATTCAATCGGTACGAATTTTCCTGAAATACATAAAGTCTAGCATTCTCAAGTGATATGGCAGCTTGAGAGGAAAGAATGTTCAAAACTTCAATTCTTTCTTTAGTAAAGGCGTTTTCTGTGGCATTGTTTTCTAAAGTAACAGAAATCCCATCACTTTATTTTGATATAGGATCGGTGAGCAAATTGCTGATTTTAACCCTACTTTTTTAATATAGGGGTCCTGTGAAAATTTATTGTCTTTCGAAGCATCTGCCAAAACAACACTTTCCTTAGTTCTTTGCACATAGGAAATCAAGGCAAGCGGTATATCTGCTCTTTCATCAATAGTTTCATCCTTAATAATAACTTCTTCTTGTGTTGATAAGCCTTCCGCTTCTATGAACATCTGACCTTCTCTTTCAATCATGAGAAGGCCCCGTTGCGCCCCTGCATTTTCCAATAAGATGCGCATGAGTCTTTCTAAAAGTTTACTCAAAATAATTTCGCTAGAAAGGACTTGGGTTGATTTGATAATGCTTAGGTAATCTAAATTCCCTGTTCGTGTAGTCGAGGAGGACAGAGTATCGACACGAGTCGTTTCTTCCCTTTCTTCTTTAAACCACTGAGGATATTTATCTTCTAATAGTTTTACCTTTGATGAGGCTCCCCATCTTGTATAATAATAACGAGCCTCTTGCATGTAGGATTTGGCAAGTTTAGGTTGCTCAATTCTAAGCAAAAACTTTGCTGCGCATTCATTTGAAAGAGCAGCAAATTGCCAATTTTCAGATGTAAGAGAAAAA
>CAVPVT010000039.1:0-15486 GCA_963709145.1 Parachlamydiales bacterium | reverse complement strand
TTGGGAAGCCAGTTTGGAGCCTATGTCGTCATCGTTTCACTTGTCTTGTTTGGATATACGACCATCCTGGCTTGGGCCTGCTGCGCTGAAAAAGCTGTAGGGTACTTTGGGGGACGCAATTTGCCCCTTGGATCAAATATTTTTACATCGCGTTGATTCCCATGGGCGACCTTATGCATGTGGATATGGTTTGGGTCTTAGCCGATATCTGCGTGACTTTGCTTTTGACCAGCAATATGATCGGCATTGCCGGCCTTTCCGAAGAGGTGATTTTGGCAAGCCGCGCCTATTTCGGCCAAAAGAAAGCATTAGAGCCTTCGTTGGGTTAAAAAAAGGGCTAATTAAGGACACTAGTAGCGTCCTTTAGTCCATTTTCATCCTTTGCTTTTGTTTAATTGTTGCCATCCGTACGATCTTTCAACATTTGATGACTCAGAATACTTCGACATGACAGTTTCTCCCATGATGGCACAATGGCATGCCTGTAAACAGGCAGCGGGGAGCGCATTGCTTTTGTTCCGGCTTGGCGATTTCTACGAAGCCTTTTATGATGATGCGCTTCTCATTTCCAAAGTTTTAGAATTGACGCTGACCAAACGTCAAGACGTGCCTATGTGCGGCGTTCCTGTCCATACCTGCGACAACTATATAGATAAATTGGTAAGTAAAGGTTATCGGATCGCAGTTGCAGAACAGACCGAAGATCCTAAGAAAGTCAAAGGATTTGTCAAAAGGGAAATTGTAAGAGTCGTTACTCCTGGAACGGTTGTCAACTCCGCTTTATTCTCTGATCAAAACAACAATTTTTTTGCTTCCTTAGCCCGTGTGGGGCTCTCTATGGCTTGGCCTATGTGGACCTGACCACAGGCGAATGCCGTGTCATTGAATTTGATCAAGAAAAAGAGCTGCTCAATGAAATCTATCGCGTGAAGCCTGCCGAACTATTGATCCCAAAGAGATTCAACGAAAAACAAGTCTCTTAGTTAAAGAAATTGAACAATCCTTGAAGACCTTATATCGGTCGAAGAAGACTGGCGCTATGAGCATCAAAACGCATGCGATTTTTTTATCGCCCATTTCAAAGTGGCTTCGTTAGATGGCTTTGGGCTTAGAGGGATGGCGGCAGGGATTAACGCGATGGGAGCACTACTCTCCATTGGCAAGATATCTTATGCCAATCGATCGCATATCCGCGAAGTCCAAACCTATACAACCTCCCAATACTTAAGCCTCGACAAGATTTCACAACGGAACCTGGAATTGACTGAATCTTTCCAAGACGGCAGCCGAAAAAATACACTATTAGACATTCTAGACAAAACCTGCACCCCTATGGGCGCAAGTTTGATGCGCCATTGGATTAAACAACCGCTCCTTTCTGTGACTTCAATCTGTCAAAGACAAGATGCAGTGGAGCTTTTTTCGCAAAGCCGCAAGCGATTGAGGGAGTCGGTAGTCTTTTGGAAAATGCGCGACTTAAACGGCTCATGATGAAGATTAGCGCGGGGTATGCGAGCTCCTCGCGATATAGTCGCTCTTAAACTTCTCTCACATGGATTCCAGCAATCAAACATGCTCTGCTTTTTCTTCTAATCCCTTGTTAAATGATGAAACAGCAAAGCTTCATGAACTTGCCGATGTCGTGCAGCTGATCACCCTTGCATTGTTAGATGAGCCTCCTGCGAGAATCAGCGATGGAAATGTATTTCGAGATGGCTATCACGTCGAATTGGATGAGCTGCGAAAATGTTAGCAATCACAGAAGGCTTGGATCGCAAATTATCAAAACAGGCTCAAAGAAGAGACGGGGATCAAAACACTCAAAGTAGGATTTACACGGGTATCTGGCTTCTACATCGAAGTCAGCAAAGGCCAAGCAGACAAAATGCCACTCTCATTTCAACGTCGACAGACTTTGGTCAATGGGGAAAGATACATCACTCCTGAATTGAAGGAATATGAGGAAAAATTCCTCCATGCTGAAGAGAAAGCTTCAGCCCTTGAAAATGAACTCTTCAATTCCTTGAGGGCCAAATTAGCGACTTATGCAGAAGTTGTTACTCCGATGGCTCAGGCATTGGCTAGAATTGATTGTTTGCGTTCCTTAGCAGAAGCTGCGAGAAAATATAGCTATGTAAGGCCAATCGTAGACGAAACTTCTATCCTGACCATTAATGAAGGAAGGCATCCCGTTATCGAAGCTTCTTGTTTGGGTGAAAAGTTTATTCCCAATGATACCTCTATGGATGATGATCTCAACAGACTCTTAATGATTACAGGGCCTAATATGGCGGGTAAATCTACCTATATTAGACAAGTGGCATTATTGGTGGTTATGGCGCAGATGGGGAGTTTTATCCCTGCCAAAAGTGCCCAGATCGGGATTATCGACAAAGTATTCACCCGGATCGGAGCCAGTGATGATTTATCTAAAGGGCAATCGACATTTATGGTCGAGATGACCGAAACAGCCAATATCCTGAATAATGCCACAGAACGATCTTTGGTGATTTTGGATGAAATTGGCAGAGGCACTAGCACCTACGACGGAATTTCCATTGCTTGGTCAGTGGCTGAGTATTTATTAACCTGTGAAGGGAAAACAGCTAAAACTTTGTTTGCGACCCATTATTGGGAACTCACAAAAATGGAAGAAAAAGTTCCGGGGGCGGTGAACTACACTGTCGCAGTGCATGAAAGTGAAGATCAGATCGTCTTTCTAAGAAAAATCGTGCGTGGTTCCACCGATAAAAGTTACGGAATCCATGTAGCGCGTCTTGCAGGAATCCCTCATCCAGTTCTTGGGAGAGCCAAGGAATTACTTTTGCATCTTGAAGAGAATGCAAATCGGAAAAGTGCGTTTGAACCTTCTAAACCTAAATCCATTAAGAAAAATAAGCCAACCTCGGCAAATCAATTACAAATGACCTTTTTTGGGTAAAGTTAGAATATAAAATTCTGCATTCTATATTCAGTATTATTCATTTTTATTGACAATGTTTTCTTTTCGTGCGAATAGGAATACGTCCAGACAACAAAATTGGTTCAATAAAACCCTTAAAAGGAGGCCTATCATGGCAGACAAAAAACAACAACCTGGCAACAAAAATCCTAACTCATCACAAAGGACGAATGCTCCTTCCAAACAAAACCCATCTTCTAACAAACCTTGCTCACCAAGCAAACCTAGCTGGAAGTAATTTATCGGGCCGCATCCTTTTGGAGGCGGCCTCCCATTTTATCCATTGCTTTTGAATATTGCGATCTGATAATTTCCATGGGGAATCCGGTCAAAGAGAGCGTGGAATGTCAAAAAAATGGGGTGGATGCAACCCTTATTTAAACTCTTATCATCACACTGATAGTCTGCTGTTCCAATTTATTTTATCTGAATTTCTTCAAACTCTTAATGTTGTGCTACAAATTGAAAAATCCATTTTGCATTTAGAAAATTACGCACAACTTAAGGAATGGCTGCATGCACTTTCGGGGTGTGATTGTCTCGGATCAGGGCGTTCATTCCCGTGGCCCCAAAAAGAGGGGCGTTTAATTAAATTAAAAGCTTACATCGATTTTTTAGTAGAAAGGTGGGTAGACCATTCCGCAATGAAAATCACACTTGCCTTGCAAAAACATGTTGACCATGCCTGGTATGCGACATTGGATGCCGAAGATAGGGTTCGTCATGAAGCGTGGGAAGATTTGCCTTGCGTGCTAGAAAAATTACAATCTTCCAGTCAAAAAATTAAAAAAGAGATTAACAAATTGTTTTTCTTTTTTTCTATGGATGAAAACGTCATTTTTTTCATGATCCGTCACCATGCGGATTTTAGTGGAATTTTTGGCAGTGAATTTGTCAGTAAAACACTGCAAAAAATGTATCGGGGTGGTATTAACGAAGCAAAGGAATTTCTTATAGACGCTTTTACAAGGCGTAATTTTCAAGAAGTCCTTCCGGTGATCTATAGTTATTTTAACACTCACGAAAAGGCTGTCGTATGAATACGTTTTCTCGACAATTAGCTGAACTAGCCGGAATAACCCGCTGTTATATCCAAGAAAATTACCAAAGTGGAAATAAAATCGTAGGCACAATAGAGACCGCTCAACATTTTCAACAAATCATCGCAGGACCTGAGAAATTCCCATTTCCTGGAAAATCTCCCGATCAAGGCAACCATATCCCTCCTAGGAGTAATCCAAAACCTATTATCCCCCCCATTCAAAAACCATTGCCTCCACCACTGCGAAAACCGATCTCTAGTCCAACACCAAACGGGGAGCCTTTTCCCAAGAAAAATGCTGACACCATACCCTCATCGGGATTTGCACTAGAAAAAATGGATGGGGTCAAACAGCAAGATTTAAACGATATACGTAAATTGTACACAGAAAGATTTCCCCATCTTCCCGTTTTGGATATTCCACCTGACCGTTCAATCACACACAAACCTACGCAAAAAACAGCTGAAAGTTTTTATCCTCAGGTGGCGTTGCTGTCTTTCTCTGGCAATCCTAAATTGTTAGATTTTATGGGAAATATCGTCAGAGCAATCCACTTAAGATGGAATTTACGAGCAGAAATCTTGCCTGCACATCAGTGGGAGCAAGAAAAAGCATGGGAAGGTCTCTTGGATCATTCTGGATTGAAATTAATCTTAGCAAGTGACTATGGCCTGCAGACCCTGCAAAATCTAGCCAGTCACCATCGGGAAGCGCAGCGGCAAGGGCAGCACTTCCTCAAAAATACTCCTTTACTTTTGCTTTCTGATCTGACTCTTTATCTACGAGAACCCCATTTGAAACAATCTCTGTGGCAGGCTATTTGCGCTAAGCTGAATTAATTGAAGCGAAAGGCTTTATGAAACCGGCATATGCATCTGTAGTTTTACATTTGGCGCTTAAGAAAACGTTGGACTACTCGATTCCTGAAGAGTTGATGCCGCAAGTTTATCCTGGAGTCAGGGTCGAAGCCCCTTTGAAAGGCAAACTCTACCCTGGAACGATCCTCAAAATCAAAGAACACCCCGACTTTACTCCTGTCCAACCGATCGGCAAAGTCATTTCTGACAGAGCTTTGATCACTCCTGAGTTGTTTGAACTTGCGCAATGGGCGGCACGATACTACTGCTCTCCTTTACGCGATGTTTTGCAAATCATCATTCCAGCACCGATCAGAAAGGGATGAAAACTAAACGTCAACTCTATGTGGAACGGGTTGTATCGAAGGAAAAAATTAAAGAGCACTGCGCAAAGATCAGAGGTAAATTCCCAGCACAAGCTGAAGTCTTAGATGTAATGCTTAGCGTCAAGAAAGGGATTCTTCTGACTGAACTTTTGGAATGGACCCAAGGGACTCGCAGTCCTGTAGATACTTTGGTGAAACAGAAATGGCTGAAGATCGATACAGTCCAAATCGATCGCTCACCTCTTGTAGGCGAAGATTACTTCCGGACCAAGCCCAAAAAACTCAATCCAGAACAAGCTGACGCATATGAGAAAATAGCTTCTAGCCTTAAAGCTGGAAAATTTGAAACTCATCTGCTTGTGGGGGTTACAGGGAGCGGTAAGACTGAGGTTTATCTGCAAGCGATTCATAAAGCGTTAGAAATGGGCAAAAATGCATTGATGCTTGTGCCTGAAATTTCTTTAACAGCGCAAACAATTGAAAGGTTCCGAAGCCGTTTTGAGGGACATATTGCGATCCTGCACCATCGCTTGAGCGATGGGGAGCGTTATGATGAATGGAACAAAATCTTGCGGGGAGAAGTCCAAATTGTGATTGGAGCCCGGTCGGCGGTATTCTGTCCTTTGCCAAAATTGGGACTACTCATCGTTGATGAAGAGCATGAAAGTTCTTACAAGCATAATGAAGATACACCTTGTTACCATGCTAGGGATATCGCTGTTATGCGGGGAAAGCAAATGTCTGCCACGGTCATTTTGGGAGCGCAACTCCCAGCATAGAGAGTTACCATAATGCGCTTGCGGGCAAATATACATTGAGTAAGCTAAGCTTGCGCGCTGATGCAGCCAATAAGCCTGAAGTCAAAATCATCGATATGCGTCAAGAATATGCCAAAGCAAAGGCTTTGACTTCCTTTTTGAAGCATTACTGGAAGGGATTAAAAAGCGTGCAGCAATCGGCGAACAGACAATTTTATTTCTCAATCGACGGGGTTATAATACCCAGTTGGTCTGCCAGCAGTGTAGGTTGCCTATTAAGTGCAAACATTGTGATGTCAGTATGACCTTCCATCAAGGGGAGAACACACTTTCTTGCCATTTGTGTGGGTATTCATTAACTCCGCCACCGACAGCATGTCCGTCATGCCATAGTCCAAATTAGATGAAATTTAAAGGGGTTGGAACGGAGTTAATCGAAAGTAGTTTACATGCAATTTTACCTAGATCCGAACACTCAGGGTGGATGGAGATACAACCCGTCATAAGGGTAGCCATCAACGTTTATTGGGGAGTTTGCGGCAGGTAAAGTTGATGTAATGATTGGGACACGATAAATGATCGCGAAAGGGTTACGCTTTCCTCAAGTAACATTGGTGGGGATCTTAAACATGTGATGCCGCTTTGCAGATTCCCGATTTCCGAGCCTCTGAAACCGCCTTTCAATTGATTACCCAGGTATCAGGGAGGCGGGATGAGGAGTTTTTCCAGGAGAAGTGATGATTCAGGCACTCTACCCTGACAATTCGACCATTCAGCTTGCTGCAAAACAAGATTATGAGAGCCCTATCTGGAAGAATCTGCAGTAAGGGAGATGTTCCATTACCCTCCTTACAAACAATTGGTCAAATTTTTGTTTACCGGATTGGATGAAAGGAAAATCTCAAGATGTGGGAAAGCTATCCGGCGAAAAATGGGTGAATTCCCTACCTCAAGAATTTGTAGTCCATCCGGTTGTCCCTTGTGGCCATGCCAAAATCAAAGATCGGTATCGGTATATAATTTTTGATTTGTGGACCTAGCATCTATCCGATCAGCGATATACACGATAAAATTCAAGATCAGAGGATTGCATCCCGCAAAGTCAAGTTGTTAATTGATGTGAATCCTTTATCAACTTTTTTGTAGCTCGACTTTGCCTTTTATTGCCTATTTTGGTATGCTTTTTCGAAGTCAGAAGGATATTTATGTTAAAATTATTCAAAGAAAACGGTGAGTCGGAACCGATTGCGCCAGTGAGAACTGAAAACAGGGATGAAGGTAGCGCTCCACGGTTTGACTTTGATGGCAACAAAATTCACTTTATTAGTTTAGGATGTCCCCGTAACCTCGTCGATAGCGAAGTGATGCTCGGGATCCTTTTACGTGCCGGTTATGAACATGAAGAGCACCTATCTGAAGCTGACTATATCGTCATCAATACTTGTGGCTTTTTGGAAGCATCGCGCAATGAATCGATGGGTGCAGTCGATGAAGTTCTTCAAGCTCGTAAGAAAAATGCGAAATTGATTGTGACTGGTTGCATGGTACAAACCCATAGCGAAAAGCTCAAAGACAAATTTCCAGGAATCGATTACCTACTGGGATCGGGGGATGTCGAAGGGATTTTAACAGCTGTTCAATCCACCTCCAAAGGACAATTGGTAACTTCAGCACGCAGCTATCTTGAAGCGGGAGAGGTGCCCCGTCAACTTTCGACCCCGAAACATTATGCTTATCTCAAAATCGCGGAAGGATGTCGCAAGCGGTGCGCCTATTGCATCATTCCTACCATCAAAGGGCCTCTTAAAAGTAAAAGCCAAGAACAAATTCTAAAGGAATTCAACTTGCTGCTGAATCAAGGGGTAAAAGAGATCATCCTGATTGCCCAAGATCTTGGCGATTATGGCAAGGATAAAGGTTCAAAGCGGTTGCAGGCCCTGTTGGATCTATTAAAAGCGATGCTGGCAGTCAAAAAAGATTTCTGGCTTAGGCTTCTATATCTCTATCCCGACGAGATCACAGATGATTTAATTGCCCTGATGAAAAGTGACTCCAGGATTTGCCCTTATCTGGATATGCCTATCCAACATATCAATAATGACATGTTGAGATCGATGCACCGCGCTACATCTCGTGAAGATATTATCGAAACGATCAACAAATTGCGTAAAGAAATTCCTTCTATTTTCATCCGGACCAGTCTAATTGTGGGCTTTCCTGGTGAAACAGAAGAACAGTTTGAAGAACTTTGTAATTTTGTGCAGGAATATCCTCTTGATCATGTGGGGATCTTTAAATTTTCTAGGGAACCGGGATCCCACGCTTATGATTTACCCAATCAGATCGATGAAAAAGTGAAAGAAAAACGGCATAAACGACTAATGCAGATCCAACAAAAAGTTGTTCGCAAGAAAAATAAAAGCTTAATTGGAAAGGTAATGCCTGTGGTTGTTGAAGGTTACCATCCTGAAAGCAAACTGTTGATGCTCGGTCGCCATGCTGGACAATGCCCCGACATCGATGGCGCTGTGATCATCAATGACGGAAGGAAGGTCAAAGCTTTCGGTGAAATTTATAAAGTTGAGATCACCGATATAGCCGATTATGATTTAATCGGAAGAGTCCTTGAAGTTTAACTCACTTTACAAAAAAGGTAATGTCGATCAATTTGAGAGAAATTTTCACGAGGTTCTTATGTTTCTCAATTGGTTTAAAAAATACCATTACGCCACCAGAAGTACAAAAGTGTTTGTCTGGAATTGCATATTGTATGGAGTGTTGCTCCTTGGCACTACAGCTTACTGTTACGGACGCCTTGAATTCATCCACTCTTATAAAACCGAAGTTAAACCCACACTAATCCCTAATTAACAATGCCTAATCCTGTCAGTTCAGAACCCAAAAACACCCCAAAAAATATGTCTACACAACCTGAATACCGTGAACAAGAAGATTTTCTTCTCCGCAGTCAAAAACTTGCCGATCTTCGTGCCTTAAATATTGAACCTTATCCCCATAAATATAAGCCTGCGGCAACCGCTGACCAGTTGCAGGAGAAATACCCCGCGGGCTCTTTAGGCCATAGCGATGATGCGGCTGCAGGAACAACTCCAACAGCCTCCGTGGCGGGTCGACTCGTGCTATTCCGTGCAATGGGGAAAAACGCATTTGCTCAGATTCAAGATGAAACGGGTCGGATTCAAGTGATGTTTAACAAAGATTTGACCCATGTAGAGGGGTATGAGCCTAAACCAGGCGCAGGAGAAGAAAGCCCATCGGCCATGAAGGTGATCGAGAAAAAGTTTGATTTGGGGATATTCTAGGCATTGAAGGCAACCTTTTCTATACTCAGAAAGGTGAGCTGACAATCTTTGCCAAAAAGGTCACTTTGCTCTGCAAAACCTTACTTCCTTTGGCTGACAAACATGCAGGTCTTGCAGATAAGGAACTCCGTTACCGGAAACGGTGGCTTGATTTGATTAGTCATTCCGACGTACAAAACACATTCCGTTTACGCAGTCGCATTTATTAAAGAAATCAGCAGGCTATCTCCATGATCAAGACTTTTTAGAGGTAGAAACCCCGATTCTACAAAGTATTTATGGGGGAGCGGAAGCACGTCCATTTGTCACCAAGTTGCATGCCTTCGATCAGGAAATGTTTATGAGGATTTCTCTGGAAATCCCTTTAAAGAAATTCATTGTGGGTGGAATGGGCGCATCTTTGAAATGAGCCGTGTGTTTCGTAATGAAGGGATCGACCGCAATCATAATCCAGAATTTACCTTGCTCGAAGCTTATGCATCTTATTGGGATTACAATGACATGATGCAGTTGGTGGAAAACCTGTTTGAAAAGCTCGCATTGAGCATTTACGGGAAAACACAAATCGCTGCTTACATTCCTGATACCGATGAAGAGGTGTTGATCGATATGAAAGCTCCTTGGAAACGTATTGACGATGAAAGAGAGCTTGCGGGAGTATGGAAAAATCGATGTCGATAGTCTGAAGGATGAACAGATCCGAAAAATGTTACAAGATAGTGGTCATGTGGATCCTAAAAAATTGAAAGGACTTTCTCGTGGCTTAATGATTGCCGCCCTCTTTGAAGTATTTGTTGAACCCCATTTGATCCAGCCTCACCATATCATCGACCATCCGATCGAAACAACCCCTCTCTGTAAACCTCATCGTGATAAAAAGGCCCGTGAAGAAGGTCTTGTTGAAAGGTTTGAGAGTTTTATCCTTAGACATGAAGTTTGCAATGCCTATTCAGAACTCAACGACCCGCAAATCCAGCGTGATTTGTTAGAAAAGCAAGCGGCAAGAAAAGATGCAGGTGACGAAGAAGCTAGCCCCCTGGATGAGGAATTTATCGAGGCTATCTGCCAAGGCATGCCTCCTACAGGTGGCATCGGCATTGGAGTCGACCGTTTGGTCATGCTGTTCACTCAATCACGATCAATACGGGATGTCTTATACTTCCCTTTGATGAAGCCTAGCTAGTTGAAAATCATGCGGTTGTAGATTTTAGAATATACCGAACGTGATTCAAAATTTGGTTTTTCGGCTGCGTTAAAGCCTGGGGTTGAATCGATCGCAAGACGACTCATATTTCTAATATTAGACAATTTGCAATTGTTCAACCTCGGGAGCTTTTACGTGGTCCAAAGATTCAGATTTTGAGTCTCGTTCGGTATAACACTTTTGGAATTTGTACTTCAAAATTGATAGTGCATACAAAGTAATCGTCAAAGGCAGTAAAACAACGCAAATAATTTTGTAAAATAGATTAAATATTCGACGATAAATCGATTTTGAATCGACTTCAGGATCCATCTTAATTAAGATCGTTTTGGGTCGTGCAGCCAATAAGGAGGCATGGGCACTGATTGGATCCTGAACTGCTGTTGTTATCAACTTGTATAAATTCCAATCTTTGTGGAATCCCTCCCCCACAAAAGGAACAGAATCTCCTTTATTCCAATAGACATAAACTTTAGGGCGATCCTCCAGTTTCTCGATATGCTTTTCGTAAATTGCCATGGCATGGCCTTGCAGTGATGCCGGACCATAAATACGGACTTCTCCGATTTTGTCAGGTTGCCAAGCCATCGTGATCAAACTTAAACTGCCACCTAAACTTGTTCCAAACAAATCTACCTTTTCGAAATCCTTAAAAGCCTCATTTACCCAATTTTGAATAATATCTTTAGCTGATTTTTCATAAATGTATTCCCCTACTGAATATCCGGGAATGATATCCGACAAAGTCGCATGTAAAGAACCGCTTGCGGAAGGCTGCGGTGTCCCTCTAAAGATAAGTATTGGCTTAGTCTTGTTAAAGGGAGTCAATGCATAAGCGGGGATCGGACTCGGCGAATCGGGCGTAAGGTTTAACATATTTATTTCAAACTCCACAAGCTTCCATTCATCCTTTATCTTGCGAGGAACATTTAATCGAGTTCCCTTTTCAGGTTCACAAAATGGATATAGAGAAAGGACAGCTCCAATCAGAATTTCAAGAAAAGGATCATTCGGGGTCGCTTGTAGCTTTTCCCAAATCTGCTCAAGCACTCCGTTCAAACCCTGTTGAAAACCTGCCATGAACGAATGATCTTTTTCAACTAAGACAGCTCTAACTAAATCCATTGTAACCATATCGAGATTAAGCTGCCCTCCCATTAAGGCTTTGACAATATTTTCAGCCTTTGCAGCAGGAGAATTTTCATCAGACATCTTTAAATCAAAGCTAGCCGAACTTACCGCCAAAATGATTTTCTCATCAATTTTATCCCAAACCTTTTTGACTTCAACGCTATGATTCAGACCACGAAAACTCACTTGAGCTTCTTCCATAATTTGATCAGCAGCAGCTTTGAGAGCATAAGATTCAAGATTCCCATACGTCACTCCAGTGTTTTGGATGATTTGATCGCGGATTTTTTCCAGAATTAATTGATAAACTTTGAGCGCGACCGGATTATTTCCATAAATACTCGCCACTATCCGCTCTGCAAAATTTCTTTTTGGAGGATTGTCCAAAATGATTTGGGATGGATGATTGAAACCTTCATTGAGACACCTTTGAAACTCATTCCAAGTTGTATTTTCAGAAATTTTAATCATGTCTCACCTAATTTTTTTTTAAATAACAGGCCTATAGATGATTTTAAAATGGAAAGCGCTAAGATTGTAATCGTCACAGGTAAGATCAACGCAGAGCTAACTTGGTGAATAATATTAATCCATATGCGGCTTGATGATTGAGCATCGACGCGCGCTGATTTTCTTAGCTTGATTGCGCCCTTCACAGCGTTATTATTAGTCCCGTGAACAAACAATTGGTCTAAACCCGTTTGTGCTTCGGGATGGATCAGTGTGTGCAGATGCCAGTCATCATGATACCTTGTACCAACTTTAAGAACATAATCTCCATGGTTGCAAAAAACATGTACATTCGGTTTTATAGATTTTACTTGATTGTCATAGCGGGTCAAATGCCTCTCCAAAGGTGCCGGAGAGCCATAAACAAACGCTTCTGCAAACTTATTAGGAAAGTCACATATAGAAAGAAGCGTCATCGCACCACCGAGACTTAATCCAAATGCCTTGACGCTCTCATGCTTGAGAAGCCATTGTTCGATTTGTTTCTTGCCGAAATAACGATAAATCATCTCACCGACGGTATGTCCAGGTATCGATGTCGAAATAGCACTGAGGAGTGATCCTGAAAGGGCGGGATATAATGTTGGGGAATAAACCAATAGGGGTTTCGCATGTTCTTTCGAAGGGATTAAACCTAAGGCATGAAAAGGTGTTCCCAACCAATCTGGAGTTAGTTTGATCGGATCACACCGATATTCTATTTTTTCCCAAACTCCATTAATTTTTTGAGGGACTATTATCTTTTCTCCTTTTTCAGGATCAGTGTAGGGGATCAGTGCAAGCAGATTACCCACAAATCCCTCAATGAAGACTTGTTGAGTTTCATCAAGTTTATTCATTTCGATGAAGCATTTATCAAAAACGGTTTGAATTGCACGTCGAAAGTAAAGGGTAATTTCTTGATTTTTTGACCAAAATAGAGCTTTTGTGAGTTGTAGGGTGCTTACCTTAAAGGATAAGTTTGCCCCCATGAATAATCGAAGTAGATTGGTGGCATCAGCCTCTGCAGACCCATTAAACAATAAATTGAGATCAAACAAGGGAGGTTGATCGACGATCCCTTCAATGATACCGTCATTGATTGAATCGAAAACTCTTCGGGCAACCGCAACCGTTTTTAAATCTTTTTGTTTGCAGTTATTTTCATCTAAAATATGAGCAATTGTAATTTCAAGCGCATAGTCATTAATGTTATAATTTTTTAATTTATCTTTGATCAGGTCGTAAACCTTGTCGGCCACAAGAGATCTGCCAGTGATCCAGTTCAAAATCTTCCGCCCGTAAGAACAAGGGGGTAGATTTTGAAAAACAATCTGGGCTTCTTCGGTTTGACTTAAATAAGCTTCAAATGAATCAACATTAAATGACATACAATTAATATAATTATAATAATAAAAAGACAGTATATTTAAAATTGATTAAATAATCAAATACAATTTTTGCTGAATAATGAAATATTGCCCCGGTTTGAACCTTCTGCAGGGTCTTTCCCTTTGGAAGGTGTATCACTTATTTCCTTACGATCCATTAGTTTCGATAAGGCGTTCTAGATAGCCCTTTAAAGGTAAACGAAACTTTGTTTCCATAAGACTAAAGGATCCTGAAGTGCCAGCGAAGAAAAAACCAAAGAAATTCAAGAATGTTTTAGCTAAGATCAAGGAATGCATAACACTGATGCATGTAGGAGCTTTATTCTCTTACTGTAATTCAAAAAACTCTACCTTTCACTTCAGAAGTTGTTGCAAGAGGCACCGACCATGAGGAGTCAAATAGATATTATTTCCCCTGTTTTTTGATGAAATTGCCCCATCTGAAAGCAAATCACATTACTTATTTGGGATGGAGACTAACTTTTTGCCCCACATCATACCGATTTAAGGGCTGGTAGGGGTCTCCAAGAGCATCGGCCATTTCGAATAAACGAATCATGAACCGTTCATCAGAGGTACGCGATTTATGTGTCATCTTTAACCTTTTTTAAGTCGTGCGCCAGCAGGGGTGTCTTCAATACTATATCCCCTTTCGAGAATTTCATCGCGGAGTTTATCAGCCGTTGCCCAATTTTTCTGTTTACGCGCTTCATTACGCTTAATCAGGGCATCCTGCAATTCTTTGGGAATTTCTTCTTCCTGAGATTTAGAAAACGTAAGAAACCCTAAAACATTATTCATTTTTTTAAGAAGTGTCAACGTCTCTTGCGCTTCCTCCTGACTAACCTCATGGGCATCACAAAGTGCATTCACTTCCCGCACCATATCGAAGAGCGCGGCTAACGCGGGAGGGATGCGCAGTTTAGTCAGCCAAAGCGTGACAAAAGGCTTGATAGGCTTTATCTAAATGGGCACGCACTTCGCCCCTTCCTTGTCCAGCATGAACATTTTGAAGACGATAAATAAAATCTTGCAGCCTTTGCAGGGAAACTTTCACCCCTTCCAGACCAGGGAATGTGAAATTTAGCTGCGTTCGGTAATGGGTCTGAATAGCATGTAGCGGAATTGATTTCCCCGTGTATCCTTTGGAGTAGATCTCTTAAGGTGTAAAAATTTCCCAAACTTTCCGACATTTTCTTTTTGATCAACAAGCAAGTGCTCTGCATGAATCCAAGTTTTAACAAATGGCTTTTCAGAATAAGCTTCCGACTGAGCAATCTCGTTTTCATGATGGGGAAACATATTGTGACACCGCCGCAATGGATATCGATAGAAGGCCCAAGGATTTTCATAGCCATTGTCGAGCATTCTAAATCCATCTGGGACGTGCAGGTCTGAAGGGTCTTTCCCAAAAAATGTCTCCATCTCTTTCCTTATAGTAGGCTTTCCAAAGAGCAAAATCGGAGACATGATCTTCCCAGTCTCATCATTGGTAACCCTTTGAGAAGCTCCCGATTTGAGTTCATAGAGTTGAAGATGAGATAAACGCCCATATTTTGGGAATTTAGAAATGGAAAAATAGACACTGCCGTCTGCTCCCTTGTAAGCAGTTCCCTTGGCCAAAAGCGCCTCAATGATTTTGATCATATCGGGAATGTATTGTGTCGCATAAGGATAACTAGCAGCTTTTTGGATGTCTAAAGTTTCGATATCTTCAAAGAACGCTTGAGTGAAAGGCTCTGTAAATTCAGATAAAGACACATGATTCTTAATCGCGCCTGTAATTGTCTTATCATCGATATCGGTAATATTCATCACTTGAGTCACCCGGTAATTGAATAGTTCAAGTGTACGCCTGAGTAAATCCTCGAAAATATAGGCGCGGAAATTGCCGATGTGAGCATAGGAATAAACGGTCGGTCCACATGTGTACATTGAGACTTTTCCAGCAACTAAGGACTGGAACTCCTCCTTTTGACGGGATTCAGTATTAAAAAAATGG
>CAVPVT010000038.1:0-6416 GCA_963709145.1 Parachlamydiales bacterium | reverse complement strand
TGCCATTGACGGGGGATTAAAGTATTGCGAGGTGATGGGAATTCAACCCCAGTTTATGATTGGGGACTTTGATTCGGTAGATCCAGAACTATTTGAAAAGTACCGGGATATTCAACATCAAAGATTTCCAGAGGATAAAGATCAAACTGACTTGGAATTAGGGGTGCACAAGGCGCTTGCCTTGAAAGCCGATGAGATTGTGTTGTTCGGGGCCACGGGGAAAAGAGTTGACCATTCCCTCTATAATTTACTCTTACTGACTAAGCTTCCCGGGAAACTCAGGATTGAAACAGAATGGGAAACCCTATATGCTATCACAAACTGATCAAGTTGTGATTTCTTGCAAACCGACACAAACTGTGTCGCTACTTCCCCTCGCAGAAAGAGCAGAAGGAGTGACAACAGAAGGACTAAAGTGGGAGCTGCAAGAGGCTGTTATAGATAAGGATTTTATGAGCATCTCGAATGTCGCTTTAACTACACAAATCAAAATAACAGTCCGCAACGGCGTATTATTGCTTTGCTTGAATAAAGGTAACACATGACCCAATACGATATCGCACTGATTCGTAACTTTTCTATTATTGCCCATATCGATCATGGAAAATCGACCATCGCCGACCGTTTGCTCGAATTGACCCATACAGTTACGCCCGAGAAATGCACGATCAAGTTTTAGATGCTATGGATCTTGAACGGGAACGGGGAATCACGATCAAAGCCCACCCTGTGACCATGAACTATAAGGCCAAAGATGGGAAAGTCTATCAAATCAACCTTATCGATACTCCCGGGCATGTGGATTTTACTTACGAAGTCTCCCGCTCACTTTCTGCTTGCGAAGGAGCGTTATTCGTGGTCGACGCGGGGCAAGGAGTGCAAGCCCAAAGTTTAGCCAACGTACACCTTGCGCTTGAAAGAAATCTCGAAATTGTACCAGTAATTAACAAAATTGACTTGCCCACAGCAGATGTAGAAGGGGTAAAAAAACAGATCGAGGATGGGATCGGCCTAGATGCAAAAGATGCAGTATGCTGTTCGGCCAAATCTGGGCTGGGTGTTGACCAGATTTTAGAACGGATTTTAGCCCGGGTGCCCCCTCCAAAAACACCAGAAGATGATATTTTGAGAGCATTAGTATTTGATTCCCATTACGACACCTATAGGGGTGTGATGGTATATATTCGGGTTGTCAGCGGAGAAATTTTAAAAGGCTCTCAGATCAAGATGTTGGCGACCGGCAAGAATTTTGAAGTGCTGGAAGTAGGAATCTTTACCCCCCACGAAACACCTTCTGAAAAACTTCGCCCCGGGGAAGTAGGGTACATGATTGCCAACATTAAGAAAACAACCGATGTGAAAATTGGCGATACGATCACTTCCTCCAAATATCCAGCTCAAGAACCATTGCCAGGCTTCAAACATATTACACCAGTGGTCTTTGCAGGGATTATCCGATCGATTCCACCGATTTTGAAGGTTTAAGGGATGCTTTGGAGAAGTTGCAGCTTAATGATTCTGCTCTACACATCGAACAGGAAAGTAGTACAGCTTTAGGATTTGGTTTTCGGTGTGGATTTTTAGGACTGCTCCACTTAGAAATAGTTTTCGAAAGGATCCAAAGAGAATTCGATATCGATATCATTTCAACGGCTCCAAGCGTTATCTACAAGTTTACTTTGAATGAAGGAATCGTCAAAGAGATCGATAATCCCGCCCATTATCCTGATCCAACCAAATCGCATGGGTGGAAGAGCCTTGGGTAAAATCACACATCATCGTGCCTTCTGAATACTTGGGAGCGGTTATGAATTTAGGGATGGAAAAAAGGGGAATTTGTACTAAAACAGAAACCTTAGATTCCAGACGTCTACTTTTGACTTATCGTCTCCCTTTGAATGAGATCATCACTGATTTTAACGATAAGCTTAATCGGTCACACGGGGCTACGGCTCGTTCGATTATGAGTTTGATGGTTATGAAGAAGGCGACATTATTAAATTAGAAATCAGAGTTAATGATGAGCCTGTAGATGCCTTTTCCTGTCTTGTTCATCGTTCCAAGGCCGAAGTTAAAGGGCGTGCAATTTGTGAAAAATTAAAAGATGTGATCCCAATGCAGCTCTTTAAAGTCCCTGTTCAGGCAGCTATCGGAGGCAAGGTGATCGCACGAGAAACCATTCGGGCAATCACCAAAAATGTTACAGCCAAGTGTTATGGTGGTGACATCACTAGGAAAAGAAAGCTTTGGGAAAAGCAGAAAAAAGGGAAAAAACGGATGAAGGAAATTGGGAAAGTCCAAATTCCTCAAAGCGCATTCATGGAAGTATTAAAGGCTGGAGATTAAGCATGACGACCAATCTTAATATCATAAGTGATGGGCTTTTTAATCCTGAATTGGTTGGACAACTTGACCTTACACGTGTTCCCAAACATGTTGCGATCATTCCAGACGGAAACAGACGTTGGGCTAAAAAAATAAAAGAAAATGTCAATTCAGGACATCGTGAAGGCGCTGATACCCTCCGTGATGTTGTTAGGGCGTGCAGATCTGTCGGAGTCCAAGTTCTTACTATTTACACTTTTTCAACTGAGAATTGGAACCGCTCACCGGAAGAAATCCGGGTTTTAATGTGGATTTTAGAGACCAACTTGGCAGAACAATGTGATATGATGGTCAAAGAGGGGATCCGACTGGCCACGATTGGGGATCTTAGTAAACTTCCCTCAAATGTCCAAAACCGTATAGCGATGACGAAAGAAATCACTTCAAATTGTGATGAGATGACCCTTGTGCTTGCTATCAATTATGGAAGCCGGGATGAGATCCGACGAACATTCAAAAAAATGCTTCAAGATTATAATCAAGGATGTTTTAAAGAAGAAGACATCACCGAGTCGATGATCGCTAGTTATTTAGATACCTCTCCCTGGGGAGATCCTGACCTTTTGATCCGGGCAAGTGGAGAGATGCGTGTAAGCAACTTTTTGCTTTGGCAAGTGTCCTATTCTGAAATTTTTGTCACAGACACATTATGGCCCGATTTTACGCCTAACCTACTTCTTGAAGCTTTGCTAGAGTTTCAGAAAAGGGAGCGGCGTTTAGGAGGTCCATGATGTTTAGACAATTGCGTCCATTTCATCAACGTTTGATTGTGAGCAGTGCGGGAATTATCCTGCTTTTGTTTTTAACTTATTTATCTTTGTTTCCAACATTTCAGCCTGTCTTTGCCTTGACGATAGGATGCATTATTTCTATTGCTTTGTGGGAATTTTACCGTTTAACAGGGATGAAAGGGTTTGAACCTTTAGTGGTTTTAGGTGTATTGGGCTCCGTAGCCTATACATTGGCGTTTTATTTAAAATTTGAATTTCCATATGCAAAATATGCACCTCAAATTGTTCTATATTTTTTACTTGTTTTAGGATTTTTATATTACTTTGTTCAAGGTAAACAACCTTTGATCAACTTGGCTTTAACGATTTTTGGGATAGCTTATATCACGATTCCCTTAAGCTTCTCTTTACCTATCAACTTTTATCACGGTTCAGAAGGGGTTGGACCCCTTTGGTTTTTATATTTGCTTGCTGTGGTGAAAATGACCGATATCGGAGCATATGTAGCAGGAAAACAGCTTGGAAAAAACTTAATGGCTCCGATCATCAGCCCGAAAAAAACCTGGGAAGGGGCGCTTGGTGGGTTTATCTTGGGAATCTTCGCCAGCCTATTGTATTTTGCGTGTCTCGGATCTAAAATGAAAATAGGTGATGCCCTGACATCTTGGACAGCTTTATGGCTTGGAGGGATATTGAGCATTGCATCTCAGTTTGGGGATTTGGCAGAGTCTTTAATCAAAAGGGATGCTGGGGTTAAAGATAGCAATCAATTACCTGGGCTCGGTGGAGTGCTTGATATTGTAGATTCTTTGATCTTTGCCTTTCCGATCCTCTACTTATTTTTGAGCTTCCAAAAAGGTTAAGTGAATTTTATGATTATCACTATTGATGGACCGGTCGCTACAGGTAAAAGCACAATTGCCAAAAAATTGGCAGCCGCTATTGGGTATCTGTATTTTGATACAGGGGCGATGTATAGGGCCTTCACCTACGGATTGCTTCTTCAAAAGATTTCCTTAGATGATGAAGCTGGAATCCGAGACTATTTAGAAAAGTTTGATTTTCGCATCAAAGTGATCCGTGGAGAGCGGCATTATTATCTTGATCAAGATGATATCACTATTCCTATCCGTAGTAATGAGGTTACTGCCCACGTTTCTAAAATTTCGGCGATTCCTTTTGTTAGGGAAAAATTGACACTTTTGCAAAGAGAACTTGCTAAAGGAGTTAATGCTGTCTTTGAAGGACGTGATACGGGAACGGTGGTCTTCCCGATGCCCAGGTCAAAATTTTCTTGACGGGACGCCCTGAGGTGCGGGCTAAAGACGTTATGACGAGCTTTTATCGAAATATCCCGATCAAGCCAAAGAGGTCACTTTGGAAAAATTGAAGAAAGAGATTGAAGAACGGGATAAATTAGATTCCACAAGGGAAACCGCTCCCCTCAAACAACCTCCTGATGCTGGAGTTATCGATACCTCAGACCTTACAATTGATGAGATTGTTTATAAAATTCTCGAATTCAAAGATACACGCAAAATCCGCAAGAGCTAATGGATGCACGTATGGTTTAAAGGGAAGTGTGTCCCTCAGGAAGAAGCTTCTGTACCTGTTACGGACAGGGGTTTTTTATTTGGGGAAGGGATATTCAGAACCTTGAAAATTACAAATGGGGTCATTGAGCTATACCATACCCATCTTCAAAGATTTGAAACAGACTGCAAAATTTTAAATATTCAACCTGATCAGGTTGATCCTCAGGCGATCAGAGAACTTTTAGTCAAAAATCAAGCTCAAACAGGTGTTTGGAGATTAAAATGGATTGCGACACCGACTTTAGGGTTGTTGATGACGTTAGAGAAGTACAATCCCCCCGCCATTAGTTTTAAGCTTAAGTATTATTCTGATCCAATCCAAGGCCCATCTTCTCAAATAAAAAGCTTAAGTTACCTTGATAGGCAGCTTTTAGCCAAGTATGCGGCGAAATATGGAGTGGAGGATGTGATTACAAGCTCTGCAAAAGGGTGTGTGACAGAGACCTCGATGGCAAATCTATTTTGGAAAGAAGGAAATAAAGTTTATTTTCCTGACCCTGTTCTTCCTTTTTTAGAAGGGGTGACGGTGAAAGCTGTGCAGCACACTTGTGATTTACAAGGGTTGGTTGTTCAGTTTGTCCAAGTTCGGTCGATTCCTTTTCATGCGTCTGTGTATTTATGTAATTCGATGCGTGGGATTGTCCCTATTGAAAGGATTGATGACCTTTCCTATCCTCTCGACCCTCCATTTATAAATAAACTTGTATGTGCCTTTAAGGAATATGTAGAGCCATTCCATTTTAAATATGGATAATGTATTCTGTGCCATTGATTTTAAGGCATAAACATGGCAAATGAAAAAGTTCAAACGGCAATTTCCCCTACCCGGCAGGAAGATTATCCTGAGTGGTTCCAACAAGTGATCAAAGCGGCTGACATGGCTGAAAATTCCCCTGTCAGAGGCTGTATGGTCATTAAACCATGGGGATATGGAATTTGGGAAAATATCCAGAAAATTTTAGATGATAAATTAAAGAAACAGGACATCAAAATGCCTATTTCCCTTTATTTATCCCTTTAAGTTTTTTAGAAAAAGAGGCCTCACATGTTGAAGGATTTGCCAAAGAATGTGCAGTGATTACCCACCATCGTCTTGAACAAGTGAATGGTAAATTGATCCCTACAGGTGAACTTGAAGAGCCTTTGATTGTACGTCCCACCTCTGAAACGATCATAGGTGAATCTTTTTCCCGTTGGATCTTCCTACCGCGATCTACCTGTCTTAATCAATCAATGGGCCAATGTCGTCCGTTGGGAAATGCGGCCACGGATATTCCTGCGCACCACGGAATTTTTATGGCAAGAGGGGCATACAGTTCACGCTACTGCAGATGAAGCCAAAGAAGAAACCTTGAAAATGCTCGAAGTATATCGAAGTTTGGTGGAGGATTGCTTAGCAATTCCTTTGATCTTAGGGAAAAATCCCCTGGAGAGCGTTTCCCAGGAGCTGACACAACTTACACCATCGAAGCGATGATGCAGGATAAAAAAGCGCTTCAATCGGGCACGTCGCACTATTTGGGACAAAATTTCTCAAAAGCGTCGAATATCAAGTTCACCAATAGGGATGGGCAGTTGGAATATGGTTACACCACTTCATGGGGACAACAACACGGATGATAGGCGGTATCATCATGTGCCATGGAGATGATGATGGCTTGCGCTTACCACCGAAAATCTCACCTATCCATGCAGTAATTTTACC
>CAVPVT010000037.1:0-13440 GCA_963709145.1 Parachlamydiales bacterium | reverse complement strand
ATGGAATGGATATATTCCAGGTTGAGTACCTTCAGTTTCATAATCTTCTTTAGCTAATTTAAATAATTTACTGCCTTTTAGATCTAATTGGTTATTCAATTCTTCGATAAACTCACGGTCAGCTTTATTTAGTTGATTCATAAAATCTTTCAATTCTTTTTCTTTACTTTCATCTGGAAGTGTCAATTTAATAGGTGCAAACACAGCTTGGAGTCAAGAATTGCGTTGCCTTTGGAATTCTCTTGCAACATTAAGAAGGAATTTATAATTCTGTTCAGTTTCCTTTCCCTTTTCAGATGTTACCATTAAAGTTTGCCCCCAACGTGCTAGTTGGTCAAATGAATCAACAATTGCCTGTAGTGATCTAGCAGCTTCAAAATTTTTACTTTTAAATTGATCATCGTAGGGTTTTGTAAAATTTATATTTTCAAAAGATCCTGCGTAATCTCTAAGATCTTGATACAAACGGATATGTTCTTGTGAAAGTTGATAAACAAAATCTCGAGCTAAGGCTTCCAAATCATCGGTTTTAGAAAGCTCTTCTCTAAAAGTAGCCATCGCTTTTTGCCCTTCTTCTTTGTGAATCGGCTGAGATTTATAGGTTCCTTTATCTTTTGGTTGATTTTGCACAGCAAAATCATAAAACTCCTTTAAGGTACCCATTGCTGAAGCAGGAAGATTTTTTATCATTGGAAGAACCTTTTCGTATTCACCACGATAAATTTTTGGATCGTCTATCCATCTATTAATGAAATTAAGCACAGAATTTAAAACCTCAATTTCATGCTCTTTAGGTGTGTTTTCAATCAGAGTTTGTAAGTGTGCAAAAAGTTGATCGGTTGACATTTGAAAACGGTAATTCCTAAACTCCTCCGAAAAATTTGATTTAGGATCTAATACGGCTTGTTTGACCATCTCTGGTGGGGTCAAATAGTCTGCAGCTGAGACGGAGTTCACTTTTTTTGCCTGTTCTAGTTTCATTTGAAACTTTCCGATTGAATAATTTTTCCTGCAACTTCCAAAACTTGAACAGCATTTTGCTTTTTAATGTTATCGGCACCAAAACCAATGCTTGTTTTGCCAAAGGTTTCATCGAGTATTTTCGTAATACTTGGTAAGCTATTTCTGATCGTGGTTTGCACGGTCATCACTGTTTCATCATACGTTTTTTTAATGGCAGGATTATTTTGCATAATTGTATTCGCCCAAGATCCCGGTTCGTCTAGAAATTTAAACAGCGTTTCAAAGTTATCGAGAGCTGATAGTTTATCTGCAGGGTTTTGGGATGAGAGTAAGTTTTTTTGGCTATCTAGATGGTCCATAAGTGCGTTCATAGCCATCTGAGAAGCTTCGCTTTTACCTGTTCTTCCAAAAAGAGATTTTTCACGGGGTATCATCCTGACCTGCGAGTTTTCTCGGACCGACTCTAACAAGTTTTCCATCATATGTTTGCGGCCAGTTCAACTTGGCGAAGAAATTCACTCATTTGAAACTTAGAATCAGATGCAAGTGTATTCAAAATGTTTTCAAAGCGTGACTTTATATTTTTGAACCATCGCCTATGACTGATCTTGCCCATGCATTGGTTTGCAAAAAGTTGAGTATTTCTTTAGCGTCATCATTGATAGACTCCATCTCACTAAATGAAACCTCGACTTCATTGCACAATGTCTCAACTGCATCTTTAGAAGCTTGGGAAACTCCGGAACTAAAGCCAAATTCTCTCGAAACAGCTTTTAGTGCCCCATCCTCCGCTACTCTTAATTTTTGATTGGTTTTAGTCCACGAACGACCTCAGCCATTTGGGTTAACCGAGGATTAAAAGTGTTAGAAATCGGTTCATGAATTGCCAGTTTAGTATCCGGTGGTTCTTTAACCTTAGCTAGGTCTGAATCGATTTGATGCACTTGTGCCTCTAAAGAATCCGCTTTTTCTTGCAGTTTTTCGATATCTGAAATAAGATTTTTTACACCTTCATTAGCACGCTCTATTTTTTTATTTACCAAATCAATTTGAGCGCGGTAATTTTCTCGTGATTTTATTAACAAGTCAATTTTTTGGTTCGCTTTTTGGGAGGGTTCTGTTTCCTTTAGATGCGCTATCTCCGCATCGACCTGACGTGTTTTTGCTTCAATATGTTTTATTTCTTCCGGAAAACGTTTTAACTGTAAATGAAGCTGATCCTTTTCAGAATTATTGGCTTGGATTCGATCTTTCGCAATACCGATTTCTGCAAGTAGAATCTCTTTCTCTTCATGGAGTAATTGAATTTCTGTGTCTAATGGCGGTGGTGTGCCATCCAACCGAGCTTTTTCACCAAGCAACGCTGTTTTCTGAGAATTGATTTGGCTATTTCCTGCTCGAGTCGGAAATTTCAGATTGAATCTCTTCAGGACCGATTTTTACATCCGAGAGAGAAGCGTCTAATTGATAGATAGGATCGTGTTGTAGAAAAGTCACTGCGGCGGCTCGAAGCGCTCGGTTTTTGTAAAAGCGTATATGTGTGTTTCTCATTTTCAAGGTTATTTAAATCTTGATCTAATTTCTTAATTTTTCCTTCTATCATATCTTTTGTAAGTGGAGAAGAAATAGAAACCCCATGTTTAATAGAATTAGCAGCGGCGTGATCAGCATCTACAGCGGCATTCAGAGTTTCTGGTGGTAATTCTTCCGTGGCTGTAAAAGGTGGAGATGGTGCAGTAAATCTTTTCTCCATTTCTGCAAAGAACGATCGAGATCCAACATCTTCTTTTTTTGGGGAATTGCGACATTTTCGTTAGTTAAAGGAATGTGCTCAGAGCCTTGAGGAATATTTAATCCCATAAATTCACCAATTTATAAACTTTAATTATGATAGATTCCAATTGTTTGCCTAGTTGCTTCAAGTTTTGTATAAAGAGAAGCAAAGTTGCCATTTGGGTAAAACTCTTTAAGTTTGGTATTATCATTTTTAATAAGGTCGTCAATCGCTTTTTTAATGCCATTGATTTCCCTTGAGCTAAGCGACCTTAATTTAATTGAATCTTCTTCTGTAGGTGGATAGTTAGAAATTCCAACTTGTCTTAGCAAATTAATCAATTTTGATTGTAATGTATTTGCAAAAGTGGATGTTTCTGTGGATAAGAGGCTATCATCCTGCTTTTTAAGATCAGGAAACTTACTCAGCGCAGCATTAAAAGTAGAACGGTCCTGGTTATAATTTTTTACGAGAGTGGCGTAGTCCTTTTAAGAGCTGCGATTTCTGCGCTGAGATCTCCTTTTTTTATGATCAGTAAATTGGTGCTTAATTGTTAAAGAGTCGATGTGATTTTTCAATAATTGGATCCCTGCATACCTATCTTGTAGCTCTTTGGTTGCTCTCTCCACCTCCGATCTAGTTTCAAATTGTTTAACATTGGGTTTCGCAGTTTCTGCATTGCTTATAGGAGCCTTAACAGCGTCAGCTTGTTTGGAGCTTCCTCAAGAGGTTGTGTTTGAGCGGGTTCCACTATATTCTCGAGAGAAAGCGGCGGAAGTACCAAACGGGTAACAGGTTGTTCAGTCTCTTCAGGACCATTAATTAAATTTTGAAAAAGAGCCGCGACATCAATAGTGGTATCACTTGATAAAACCGCGTTTTGTGCAACTACTCGAGAATGAATATCTTCTTCGACAGCTTGCTGAGGCTTTGGAGCTGCCTGTGTTTTAGCAATCTGCCCTTTAACAGGGGGCAAGTCTGTGAATATCGGCATCCTTCCAGACAGTTTCTTTAACAGCTTTTTCTTTTAAGGTTTTTACTTCCTTTTCCAGTTCGGTTTTTTTTCTGAAACGAAGGCTTTCAATTCGTCGCGTAAATCCTGAGACAAATCTGCTTGTTTAAGCTCTATAGGAACGTTAAAGTAGTAGTTATCTTCCGGAATCATTCCCTTTTCTTCTATTTCTTGTAAGTCGCGTTGACGAGACTCTAATTCTTGAAGTTGATCCGAATGAGATGTTGGCAGATGAAGCGGGTTTGGAGGGGAAGCAGCTGCGTTTTTAACATGATTAGCTAAATCCGCGGTGTTAGATGTTAATTGAGTAATCTGATGCTGACCGAATTTATCCGGTTGATTTTGAATATTCGGAACAACAACGGGGGAGATATTACTAGTAGTAGGATGAGTCGCAGTGATAGATGATGAAGGTGAACTCGTAGAGGGTTTAGCATCTATTGCCCTTGGTGGGAAATCAAAATCATTTTCAGGTTCTTTAACTGGATTAACACTCATAAAAAACTCCCGCTTTAAATACAACTACTAATTTAATTATATTAAATTTTAATTTTGATTACATTATTTTTAAAAGTTTAAAATTAAATTAAGGTTGATAGGGCTTCTCAATTAAGATTACTTTAGTCATAGTTAGATTAAGAAAAGAGGTATAAATATGAATGTGAATGCCGCTTTTGAATGGAAATGTCAACCTAGGGCAGAGAAACTACTCCTGGATTTTTTGGAGGAATGTATCAGTAAAAATCCAGCAATAGGGGAATTGCAATCTGATTTATTGAAAACTACAAGCACCCGTCTTTTTGACTGGATAGATCATTTTGTTGTAGGGAACTATCCCGAATTAGAACAAGAGTTAGTTGAAATCGGTTTTGTAGCTCAACATGCAACTCCAGCCTATCGCGTATTTCATCATCCTGGGGCACAGTTTCCGAGATTGGTTGTGAAGGATCATCCCCATCCTTTGGAAGGAGTGGCGATTTCTGTTGAAAGCATTGACGACTTCCTCATGGTCAGAGGGCGCATGGGGCACATTGAAGGAAGTGCCTTAAGTGGGTATCGCCGTTGCCGGATTTCAACTGAAAATGAGATCACTTTGTGGGTTGTAGAAAGGCGTGGGGACGATACCATGGAACCTACCGATACCGACTCACAGCTTGTTGAGCTCTATATTGAAGCGCGTGAACAGTGGTTAACAAGGCCTCGCAGTGGTGAAGATGATGATGAGGCGATTATTCTTACCTTACAATTAGCGGAAGACCTTGTTTTGGCTATGGGTCAAAATCGGGCTGCTTGGGTTGTACTCGAGTGTGAACGGCGTTACTGGCAAGCTCGCAATAGGGCAGTCAGATTCAAAAAAACCGGCAAGATAGTCTAGGAATGGGGTGGGCTAACCATGACCACCACACATTTCGATCTTCACGCAAATATTTTCATAAACTGGTCCGTCTTTTCGAAATTCTAGGTTTTCATTGCCGTGAAAGGTATTATACTGGAATGGAAGCGGGTTGGGGTGCTCAAATTATGGAAAATCCCGTTTGCAGACTTGTCCTTTTCCTCGACGTGGATTTAGCTCCAAACGAGATTGAAATCGATTTTGCTCACCATCCTATGCCCGAGCTACCCAAATTAGGAACTATTGGCTTGTGGTGTGCCTTGCATGGGGACTCCATTCTTTCAGGAGGGATGCATCATTTAGAAGCACAATTTATGTTTGATGAGCTAAGTCAAGATTTGAAAAACTACGGTGTGGGAATGATGGACCCTTTCAGTTCATTCCCTTATCTGCGTCAGGCTTTTACTGCTGGAGAGCAATGGCCGGTTAAGCCTGAAAGAGTTGAGATTCTTCTATCCCAAGGTTTGATCAGTCAAGATGATGCTGATAAGTTCTTAAAGGAAGGCGCGATTGGAAGTCATTTGGAGAATTTACAACGGAGAGAGGGCTACAAAGGCTTTAATCAGAAAAATGTTAGCATCATTATCAAAAAAACTGATCCAAGACTTTAACGCTCTTTATAAGGTCGTAGCCAAAATAATAAGCCTATTCCAAGAGACAACACCAAAGCTCCTGGGTAAGTGAGCCAGTATTTTGCTGGATCATGATTGACCACAATTTGCACACGGTGCACTGCCGAATTATCAGGCGGTGTAATGCCAGACATATAAAATCGATAACCATCCCAAGTTTGATACACTTGGTTCATCCTAAGTGTGGTATCGATCGATTTTCCAGTCCTCGTATCTGTTACAGTGATAAAAGACTCATAACTGAAGGGTTGGTTTGAGTTGGCATAGTTGATCTGCTTACCGCTATGAAGACGAATGCGGTAGGGAATTGGCTTTAAATGGGGTTGAAAACGGAGGAGGTACTTCCCGTTGAGACAAGGCCATTTCAAGCCTGTACAAAAACGGTCATATCCCAGGGTCAAATATTCCTTTTGTTCCCCTTCTGTGAGCTCCAGTGTCATCATCGGCCTTCGATCCTCAGGTTTTGAAGGGATCGGGCGTTCTTTATAGTCCCTCGTCAAAGGAGTTTCTAGAATGATCCCATCTGATCCTATAGGTAATTCTGAAGGAACGGTATAGCCTCCAAACCCTTTATCATAAGCCCAGTATCTTTTAGGAAGTTGATGGGTAAATTCTTCTGAATAATCTTTGCAGCAAAGAGAGGTGTATCCTTGATCATCTATGATGATAAACAATTCATCGTTCTCAGGAATAGGCTTATTTTCCAATCCTTTGACCCTTAAAGCGCGTATATTCCAAGGAGAAGACTCTGCCCCTTCAAATCTGACTTTTCCCGAAAGGGGCAAACTATACCCCTTTTCCCAGGGATGAACTTCAAAGGGATGGAGACCTAGGATAAATGCGTGTGTCCCTTTGACCCAAGTCACATATTTTTCAATGGCATGAGGAGCGTATCGACGCACAAGGGCATTTAGCGATAATACTTTAAAGCTTCGAGTTAAATCATAGGGTAGGGGAGTCGAAATCATTTGTTCTTTTGTTTGGATAACGAGAGCTGGCATATCTGGCAAAAGAATATGGTTATTACCTTGCCCTTCTGCAATTGTCATTGAGCCTTGGACGCCATAATAACTTTTGATAAACACGCCTCCCAAAATCATAAGAAGCCCTAGGTGTGTGATCAAAAAAGGGATATGTTTCCACTGAAAAGGCCAGCGGCGCAATGCAGAGACAAGGATATTGATAAAAAATCCCCAGATTAAAAGGGCAAAAACGGGATTTTGATAGGTCCAAAGGGCAGCGAATTTATGGGAATCGGCATACGATTCTAACAAAGTGCCCCCAATGACAAAGAGCACGGTTAAGGTGATTAATAGAATGGCCAAGTAGATAGACCCTAAAAAAGTAAAAATTGCTCGAATCATCATTCTTGGGGGATTTCTTGGATCATATGGAAGCTTGATGCAAATTTCTCAATTTCATCCCGATGTTTAGAAACAATATCGACAGGGCCTAATACCTTGATGGTGATATCGGAACGCATTTGATCGTAAATTGTTTTGAAGGCAGGGGAATCGGGATGAATAAGGGCTCTAAAATTCTCAGGGGAAATTAATAAGCTCCATGCAAGCATCATCTCCTGATTTCCTTTGTAAATCCCTATCCCTTTGAAAAAGAGTCCTGTATAGCCTGCATAACTGATCTTAACAAGTTCTGTTTCCCCTTGATCCAAAGAATCAAATTGTCTTTTCCACCGTTCCACTTGGGCATAAGCAGGGACTTGATCTTGAATATCCTGAAGGGGGAAATTGTGGATCGTGATTGTAAAGGTTTCCTTATTTTCTGAAAAAATGTAGGTAACTAAAGGAACCCGTGTATCTCCCAATGATGTTGTTGAGGGGTCTAGCCTTTTCCAATTGTCGGGAACATTCACTATGTAGATCGGCTGATGCAATCGACTGTTGATTTCTTCAAGCCTCCATCCTTTTTGTGACTGGGGTGAGACATCATTGCAACTACTGACAAAGATCCCTAAAAAAATGAGAAGGATTATTTTTTGACGCATAAATAATCCAGCATTTCCTTATGTAGATGATTATTAGTGGCTAATAAAGTTGATGGTTGATAGGGGAGCAACTCCTTATTGAGGTAATCTGTGACTTTACCACCTGCTTCTTCAACGATAATTTTTCCCGCTGCGATGTCCCAAGGCTCTAAAGAGATCGCCCAGTAAGCATCGAATCGGCCTGCAGCAACATAAGCGAGATTCAATGCCGCGGAACCTAGATAGCGTATAGGGCATCCTTTTGAGGCAATGTTTTCAAAGTCCTTTAAGGATTTCGTATGGGCTCCATCGATCTGATAGGGGAGACCTGTTGCAATAATCGCATCATCTACCTTTTTAATTTTTGTCACGCCAATTTTGGATTTGTTGTAGAAACTTCCCTTCCCTTTCTCTGCGATAAAAAGCTCGTCTGTCATGGGTTGATAAATAATACCTGCTTGGACGACATCGTTTATGCAAATCCCAATGCTGACTGCAAAGAGAGGAACACTTCTTGCAAAGTTGACTGTTCCATCTAAGGGATCGATCACCCAAGTGACTTTGGATTGTTTTCCACTTTTGAGTCCGCCCTCTTCAGCTAAAATTGTGTGATCTGGAAACCGATTTAATATTGTATCAACGATGATCTTTTCAGATGCTTTATCATGTTCGGTGACCAAATTCTGCTTTCCCGGTTTTGCATTGACGGAGAAGGTTGTACCGAAAACCCGCTTCAGCATATAACCTGCTGTAAGAGCTGCCTGTACACCTACAAGGGTCATCTGTGACGTGTCAATCGGTTTGCTCATGGAATTACCTCCAGTAGGAATGAATTGAATTTAGAATACTTTATTATGAATTCAGTTTAAATTTAATTTTTTCTCCTATAATGATATAATAGTACTTAGGAGAATTATGACTCCCCGTGGTTTTGACGAATCAGCTTTTGCCAATAGTCAGCTATTTGATGAGCTGTACGAAAAGTATCGGCGCGATCGAAATAGCGTAGATCCTTCGTGGCAAAAGGTCTTTGATGAATTAGAAACTCAAGATAAGATTGGAGCGCTACTGACACCAAAGCTAGATGCTCCTGGTTTAATCCCTATTCACGGTGAGGTTGTCAAACCTTCCGTCAAACTTATCCCAACTTTACAGCCTGACTTACGAATTTATAGCTTGATTGATGCCTACCGTACTTACGGTCATTTATTTGCAAAAATCAATCCGATCGAGACCCATCTTGCTGAAGAACCTCATCAACTGAAATTGGAAACTTTAGGATTTAGCAAAGAGGAATTAGGAACCCAGTTCCCTACCTGTGGATTATTAGAAACCTCGACAGCGACATTGGAAGAGATCATTGATACATTAAAGTCGATTTACTGCGATAAAATCGGTGTGGAATATATGGGCTTGCAAAGCCCTGACTTAGAATCCTGGCTGCAAGAGCAGATTGAACCTACCCGGTTCAATGCCGATTTGACGATTGAACAAAAACAAATGATCTTACAGCATTTAAATAAATCGGAGCTCTTTGAATCTTTCCTTCATACAAAATATGTCGGACAAAAACGTTTCTCACTTGAAGGAGGGGAAACCTTAATCCCTATCTTAGCTGCGATCATTGAAACGGGCTCTCTCTTAGGCATGGAAGAATTCATTATCGGGATGGCCCATAGAGGTCGGCTTAATGTCTTGAGCAATATCCTTAACAAGTCTTACACAGATGTTTTTTCCGAATTTGATGAAGGGTATATTCCAGAATCTTTTGAGGGCAGTGGAGATGTTAAATATCATAAAGGTTTTTCATCGGAAGTAACCACAGGAACTCACAAAAAGGTGACCATTGCTTTGGCACCCAATCCAAGCCACCTTGAGGCTGTGAATTCGGTCGTCGAAGGGCAAGTCAAGGCCCGGCAAGTGCTGATTGGAGACGATGTCAGGCAAAGCAAAGTTGTCCCGGTTTTAGTTCATGGTGATGCTGCACTTGCTGCTCAGGGTAGTGTGTATGAAACCTTGCAACTTTATAAGCTCAAAGGGTATTCCACAGGGGGAACGTTACATATTGTCATCAATAATCAGATCGGCTTTACCACCATTCCGGCAGATGCACGCTCAACTTACTATTGCACAGATATTGCTAGAGCATTCGGTGCCCCAGTGTTCCATGTCAATGCGGAAGACCCTGAAGGATGTGTTTATGCTACAAATTTGGCCATTGAGCTAAGACAAAAGTTTCATTGCGACGTTTTTATTGATCTCAATTGCTATCGAAAATATGGACATAATGAGACTGATGAACCTGCTTTTACACAGCCTCTAGAATATAAAGCGATCCGTTCAAAAAAGCCGATTCGGGAAATTTATCGGGATTTTTTGATCCACCAAGGAGTTCTTGAAAAATTTATGGCTGAATCGTTGGAAGCTGAATTTAAAAAGGCTTTGCAACAAGCTTTAAGGGTCACTAAATTGCCTCCACAAGAATCGCCTGCACCGAAAGAGATGTTACCTCTTCCAGTTCCCGTTGAGGAGGAGATTTTCAAACCCGTCCATACGGGAGTGTCAGCACAAGAGATTCGGGAAGTGGCAAAACGGATCAGCACAGTACCTTCCGGTTTTAACATCCATCCCAAATTGCAAAATTTGATCAAAGATCGATTGGCGATGGTAGAAGGAGAAAACCCTGAAAAACTTTTAGATTGGGGAATGGCTGAGCTTTTGGCGTATGGAACTTTATTGTGGGATGGCACATCAGTCCGTTTTTCGGGGCAAGATGTTTGCCGAGGAACCTTTAGCCATCGCCATGCAATGTGGACAGATCAGATTGCAGAAAAATCCTACTTTCCTCTCAACCATCTCAAACAAGTCCAGGGACGATTCGACATCATCAATTCACCTTTATCTGAATTTGCTGTTCTGGCCTTTGAATATGGATATAGCATTTCGAATCCCGATGCTTTAGTGCTCTGGGAGGCTCAATTTGGGGACTTTGCTAATGGTGCACAAGTAATCATCGACCAGTTTATTGCTTCTTCCGAACAAAAATGGGGTCGGAAATCGGACATTGTGCTTCTTCTTCCCCATGGTTATGAAGGGCAAGGCCCTGAACACTCTTCTGCGAGGATCGAACGCTTTTTGCAGCTCTGTGGTAATTACAATATGCAGGTTGCCTATCCCACCCTACCCGCACAATTATTTCACCTCGTAAGAAGGCAGATCGTCCGCCCTCTTCGCAAACCTCTTGTCATTTTTACGCCTAAAGGTCTATTGCGACATCCAGAATGCACGAGTAGAATGGATGATCTCACCCACGGGAATTTTCAAGAAATTTTGGATGATCCACACCCTCCGAAAAAAGCCAAAGGAGTATATCTATGTTCAGGTCGAATTTATTTTGATCTCGCTTTAGAAAAGATAAAATCTAAAATCGAGGATATGGCAATCATTAGGATTGAACAACTTTATCCTCTCCATGGGCAAAAACTATCGGAGATTTTGGTCCAGTATAAAGATGCCGAAGATTTTGTGTGGGTTCAGGATGAACCAGAGAATATGGGCGCCTGGGCGTACATTAGACCTATTGTCAACAAATTACTACCGGAAGGAAAGGAACTCCAATATATCGGGAGAGAAAGGAGCGCTGCAACGGCTGTGGGATCCCACGCTTTGCATAAAAAGCAGCATGCAGCCATCATGCAGTCAGTATTTCAACATCATAAACCATCTATCTTTGAAATCGCACGCCATTTTAAAGCTTAAGTAGGGAAGAACGCAATGAAACAAGAAATAAAAGTGCCAGCCATGGGAGAATCGATCAATGAAGCCACTATCGGAACCATCTTTAAGCAGTCCGGAGGAAGTGTCGAGGCAGATGAGGAAATTTTAGAGATTGAAACAGATAAGGCGAATCAACCTTTGTATGCTCCGCAAGCTGGTACACTGCAATTACAAGTGAAAGAAGGAGATGTTGTAAAAATAGGGCAAGTGATCGGTTCTATAGAAGCTGCTCAAGCTTCGGCATCAAAGAAGGAGCCTCAACCAAAACAGGAGCCTGCTCAGAAACAAGAATCCCATGAAGATCAGCTGAAGTCAGCTAAACAGATTAAGGAACCTGCTCAGAAACAACAAACCCCTGAAGATCAACTGAAGTCAGCTAAACAGAATAAGGAGTCTGCTCAGAAACAACAATCCCCTGAAGATCAGCTGAAGTCAGCTAAACAGATTATTGAGGACGCCCGTTTCACAAGGGATGCTTTTTTGGCAGATCTAAAAGAAGAAAAAAAATCATCATCGCAAGAAACCGACCAGCAACGGCATGAGCCAACTATTGCAATACAAGCCCCTGAAATAGGTCAAAAAGCCGAAACGCGCAAAAAAATGTCCAAAATTCGTCGCCTTATAGCTAACCGTATGGTTGAAGCACAACATACGGCAGCGATGTTAACGACCTTTAATGAAGCTGATATGAACGAAGTGATTCAATTGCGCGAGAAATATAAGGAGTCATTTCAAAAAATGCATGGAGTCAAATTGGGATACATGTCTTTCTTTGTTAAAGCATGCGTCGATGCATTGAAAGAGTTTCCTGATGTCAATGCCTCAATTGAGGGAGAAGATCTTGTTTACAAAAATTATTATGATATCGGTATTGCCGTGGGAACTGAAAGGGGCGTGATCGTTCCCGTCGTTAAAGGAGCTGAAAAACTGACTTTTGCTGAGATCGAAAAAGCCCTTGAAAAATTTGCTGAGAAAGCGCGTCAGGGGAGCATCTCAGCCGATGATTTGCAAGGGGGAACTTTTACAATTACAAATGGGGGTGTTTACGGATCAATGCTGTCAACTCCTATTCTGAATCCACCCCAGAGTGCAATCTTGGGCATGCACAAAATTATTAAAAGACCTGTCGCAATCGATGATCAGATCCAGATTCGCCCCATGATGTATTTAGCACTCACTTATGACCATAGGGTTATTGATGGTCAACAAGCAGTGCAGTTTTTGGTCCGAATTAAAAAACATCCTGGAAGATCCTTCACGCCTATTCCTGGAAGTTTAAAAAGGGAGGGCAAACAATGTCAGCAAAAGAATATGATGTCGCTATCATTGGATCGGGTCCTGGAGGCTATGTTGCTGCCGCAAGATCAGCCCAAAGTGGCTTTAAGACTGTGTGCATCGAAAAAGACAAAACATTTGGAGGGACTTGCCTCAATGTGGGATGTATCCCATCGAAAGCTCTTCTTCAATCCACGGAATTTCTCGACCTCATCCAAAAAAAGCTGCCGATCATGGCATTGGTGTTCAAAAAGTCAGAGTCAGTTTCAAAGAGATGATGAAACGCAAAGAGACTGTCGTCAAAAGTTTGACCGATGGTGTTGCGGGGATTTTCAAAAAAAACCAGGTCGATTCAATCCGCGGTGTCGCGAAGTTAGCTGGTCACCATCAGATTAATGTGAAAACAGAAAGTGGCGAAGAACAGATCATTGCCCGCAATATTATTTTAGCGACAGGCTCAGTCTCTATCCCATTGCCATTTTTACCTTTTGACGAAAACACGGTGCTTTCTTCGACAGGGGCTTTAGCTTTGGAAACAATTCCAGAAAAAATGATCGTTGTAGGAGGGGGATACATTGGTGTAGAAATCGCTTCCATCTACAGTAGGTTGGGGACAAAAGTGACTATAGT
>CAVPVT010000036.1:0-7521 GCA_963709145.1 Parachlamydiales bacterium | reverse complement strand
GATTTTTGTATGGTCGATTTAACTCAAAATTGTTTTTAGGCATTTTGATATCCTTTCTAGGATTGATTCCAAGCCTGATTTGGAATTCACAACACTCGTGGGTCACTTTTAGACATGTATTTTACACGCTTTTCCCAGACAAAAATAACCCATCGGATCATCCTGGATTAAATAGTGGCAACCTTTTAGAATTTATAGGGAGCCAAGCAGCGCTGCTTTCTCCCATCTTTTTTATCGTTTTTGTAATCTCATTAGTAGCCCTCTTCCGTCATCAAAAAAAGACCCCGTATAAAATTTGGTTTTGTGGCATGAGTGGAACATGTTTGCTCCTTTTGGCTTGCTTGATAGCTTGCTTTCAAAGGGTTCAAGGGAATTGGTCTAATTCGCCTATCCTGGAATAATCCTATGGATTGTTTGGTTCATTACACATAAGCTTAAATATTCCCAAGGTTGGCTTTTCAGCGGTATTTTCATTGCCCTAGTGCTATGTGTATTTACGTTATTTATACCTACAATTCAATCCCAAGGACTTGTAGCGAAAACACCGATTTCTTACCGGATCAATCCTTTTAGGCACAACTTGGGTTGGGATAATTTATCCACAGCAATGACTAATGCAGGCTACGATCCCAATCAACATTTCCTCTTTTCTGACAAATACCAGACAACAAGCATTTCGAGTTTTTATGGACCGACCCAAAAGCAGGCTTATTTCCTTAACCTCCAAGGGATGCGTCTAAACCAATTTTCATTTTGGCTAGGAATGCCCCAAGAACAAATCGGGAAAACAGGTTTCTTTATTCTAGCGGATAATCTCCCAAAAGAGGCTTCATCTTTGGAATCGAAAGCCGCGGAATATTTACAAACTCTTAAACCTTATTTCTCCTCAGTCATCATGAAAGGCCCTTACCCTCTTTTCCAAGCTTATGGACAAACTGTCAAAGAAGCTTGGATCTTTGAATGCTCTCACTATAATGGCTTGGAGCCTCCCTCCCCAAATAAATTTTAAGAGCCAGTACGAAGGATCGGATGTCGCGCAGCTTGAACTTCGTCGAGTCTCGACAGAGGGGTGGAGTGGGGAGCTGTCTTCACTAAATCGGGATTTTTTTTGATCTCTTCTACGATCGATTTTAATGCATGGATAAAATGATCCAAAGTTGTTTTAGATTCACCTTCTGTAGGTTCGATTAACATACATTCTTTAACAATCAATGGAAAATAGATTGTAGGAGAATGCACACCATAATCCAAAAGACGTTTCGCAATATCGAGTGCTTTAACCCCTTTGCTTAAATAATTGTCAGCTTGGATCACAAATTCATGCATACAATACTGCGGATAAGGAATTGTAAATAGCCCTTCCACCCCTTTTTTCACGTAATTGGCGTTGACCACAGCTTGCTCTGCAATCCTACGCAATCCATAATGACCATGCAGCCTGGCATAGAGGTAAGCGCGCAAATAGATTCCAAAATTTCCATAAAAAGTTGTCATATGGCCAATACTTTTTCTATCATTCCATACCGATTTATAACTATTGCCCTCTTTTACAACTCTCGGCAAGGGCAGAAATTCTTTGAGTTTCGATTTACAAAGAACCGGCCCAGAACCTGGCCCTCCACCTCCATGAGGTGTCGAGAATGTTTTGTGAAGGTTGATATGCATCACATCAAATCCCATATCGCCAGGTTTTACAATCTCCATAATCGCATTCAAGTTTGCCCCATCATAATAGAGCAATCCCCCAGCATCATGGACAATTTTTGTAACCTCCAAAACTTTCGGACTAAATAAACCCAAAGTATTTGGATTTGTCAGCATCAAACCTGCAGTCCTTTCAGAGGCCATTTCACGCAAATGGTCTAGATCCATATCCCCACTTGCATCCGTCCTTAAGGTGACCGCTTTTAAACCTGCCATTGCCGCAGTTGCAGGATTTGTCCCATGGGCGTTATCAGGAATTAGCATTTCATTACGAGCATTGTCTCCCCGATTTTTATGATAGGCTTCGATCATCCTGACGCCAGTAAACTCTCCTTGGGCACCGGCATTGGGGAGTAAGGTTCCCCCATCCATCCCTCCCACTTCGCAAAGTAAGGCAATCAAATCATGAATAATCTTAAGGTTCCCTTGCACAGTTTCATCGGGAGCTAATGGGTGTGACCTTGCAAAGCCAGGTAACGCAGCGGCAAGTTCGTTGACTCTGGGATTAAATTTCATAGTGCATGATCCCAAAGGATAAAATGTATTGTCGATTCCCATCGTCCGTTTCGACAACTGGCTAAAATGACGAGTGAGATCAATTTCAGACAATTCCGGAAGCCCTAAGGGAGCTTTTTTACAGGTTTCTTGAGGAGGAGTAAAATGGGCCCATCGATCAGAGTTTTTTGGTAAGCTCCAAGCTTTTTGCCCTTTTTGCGACTTATTAAATACCGTTTGCATAAAGTCCTTTCACTACCTGAACATATCCATCAAGTTGATCCAATGATTTAGTCTCAGTCACTGCGACAAGTAGGGTGTTTTTCATGGCTGAGTAAAATCTTTCTAAAACAACACCCGGTTCAATATTGTGGCTTCGAAAATGTTTGAGAACCTTTTCTAAGGGAAGATCGAACCGAACTGCAAATTCATTAAAATGGGTCCCAGAACTGACAATTTTAACCCCTTTTAGCTTCCCTAATTCTTCTCTTAAATAAGTTGCCCTTTGGTAGTTAGTCAAAGCAAGTTGTTTAATCCCCTCTGGCCCATACCAAAGCATAGTTACCAAATTAGCCAATGCCGCTAAGGCTTGATTTGTGCAGATGTTTGAAGTCGCTTTTTCTCTACGGATATGTTGCTCTCTCGCTTGCAAAGTTAAGATATACCCTGTCCGCCCCTTCTGATCTTTTGTTTCACCCACAAGCCTGCCTGGTAGCTGTCTTACCCACTCTCGCTTGCAGGCCATGTAGCCAATATAGGGACCCCCAAATTCCAATGGAACACCAAAAGGCTGACAATCTCCCACCGCGATGTCAGCGTCTTGTTCCCCTGCGGATTTAAACAAACCGTAGGCAATTGGATTAGCGCACAAGAGCACCAAAACCCCATGAGCTTTTGCTTTGGAGATTATGGAGGAACTTTCTTCAATTAATCCAAAGAAATTCGGCGACTGAATCAAAATACAAGCTGTTTCACTGTCAATAGATTGTAGAGCTGCTTCGATATTTAATGTACCCCCTTCTTTGATGGGAAGGGTCTTAAGATCGACAGGATGCCTTTCGATATATTGATTGACCACAGCTCGATACAAGGGGTTGAGTGCTCCACTGAGCAATACCTTGCTTCGGTCATTTTTAATGCGCAAAGCCATCAATACTGCTTCAGCACAGGCAGATGCCCCATCGTAAACGGAGGCATTCGCCACCTCCATTCCTGTCAATAGGCATACCGCTGACTGGAATTCGAAAATGGCTTGCAACATTCCTTGGGAAACTTCTGCTTGGTAAGGAGTGTAACTGGTCAGAAATTCAGACTTGCTGCAAACCGCTCCTGCTAAAGCAGGGACATGGTGTTCATACGCGCCTGCACCTAAATAATTATCAAAGTCCGCACAAGTATTTTTAGCAGCCAATGATTCCATTAGACGTAAGCCCTCATATTCTGAGATCCCATCATCTATTTGAGGGGCTGGCAAGATTAACGAAGTTGGAACAGAATTGAATAACTCTTTGATATCCTTGACACCGATGGCTTGCAGCATTTCTTGCTGCTGAAATTCCCTGTTTGATACAAAGTCCATGTCATGAACCTTTACTTCCCAACATAGTTGTGTATTTCGATTTATCTAATAATCGATCCAATTCTTGAAGATCGCTCAATTCTACCTTAAAGAGCCACCCTTGGTCTTCAGGGGATTCATTGACTAAATGACTGTTTTGGCTAATGTTGGTATTGACTTCCGCGATCGTCCCTGAAACTGGGCTATAGACGTCTGCTGCAGCTTTAGTCGATTCTAGAACGACGGCCTCCTGCGCTGCTTTGACCTGTTTGCCCACTTTTGGGAGCTCAACAAAGACAATATCTCCCAATTCTTTCTGAGCATGGTCTGTAACGCCAACTGTTCCGATCTTTCCGTTTACTTTGATCCATTCATGACTTTCCGTGAAATACATGGTGAACTTCCTTCGGTTGATAAAATGGCAATGCAACCCGTTGTGCTTTGCGAGATTGGTCCCGGATGACAATATTTACACTTTGCCCCTCATTGAGTTCTTGACCCACTAAGATAAGTGCAATACTTGCATTGAGTGAGGGTGAAAATCCGCCTGATGTCACGATTCCAATATCATGACCCTCCAATTGTACTTTGCAGCTTTCTCTTGGAATCGCTTTCTCATCCATCATCACCCCATAGGCCCTGTGCCGTTTAGGGTTTTCTAAAACCTTGAGCATCTCTTTTTTACCTAAGAATTGAGGTTTGTCAAATTTGACCGTCCAAGCTGCAACACTTTCCACAGGTGTTAACGTACGGGTCAATTCATGGCCATAAAGAGCGTAGCCCATCTCTAAACGGAGCGAATCCCTAGCTGCTAATCCGATCGGTTGTATCCCTTCAGACTTCCCAACCTCTAAAAGTGTGTCCCACAATTTAACTATGGATAGATTCGTTGCATAAATCTCACAACCATCTTCACCAGTATATCCTGTGCGAGAAATCACCACTTTTTCCCCATTGTAGTCAACCTCAGCAAAATGCATATGTTTTATTGAAGGCAAATTGGGAAAAACTTTCCTCAGCACATCCCAAGCTTTGGGCCCTTGCAAGGCTAAGATACCATCTTCATCATAGCGTGAGGTTATTTTAACATTGAAAGCTTCCGCGACCATCTGAAATTGAACAAGATCTGTCATACGATTAGCAGCATTGACGACAATGAAATACTGTTCGAGATTGTATTTAAACATTAAGCCATCGTCGACGGCTCCTCCATTCAATTTGCACCACACAGTATAAGTTGCAGATAATTCTGGACGACTCACAATATGGTTGGTGGAAAGAATATCGAGAAAACGTTCTGCTTCAGGTCCAGTGACGATGAGCCGTCCCATATGGGAGACATCGAACAAGCCGACATTTTCACGTACACACATGTGCTCTTCGATAGGACTTTTATACTGGAGGGGCATTTCCCACCCTCCAAAGTTCGTCATTTTAGCCCCAAGAGCTTTATGTTTATCAAACAGGGCGGTTTTCATTTTTTCATTCTCACGCTGCTCCACAGAGATGGTTGCTGCTCTAACGCAAATTCTTCAGAAACGACTGAAAAATGCTGTGCACGTCCACCTGCGCGATTAATCCGGTAAGTAAATCCTAAACGGTCAAACTGCTCCGGATCATATCCTGTCAAACATTGTGAGGGTATAAAAATTTTTAAATGATAACCTTTGGAAGAGAGGCGAGTGTCGACTAGCAAATCGTTTGCATCGCAAAGGGGATGAGTATCTTCCGTGCGAAAGCGGGTGATCTCCCCTGCATGAACACCCTCCATTGCCTCTGGAAGAAAGAAGAAATGGTGGCAAAAACGGGTATTATATCCCGATGTTTTTACATCACGCGTATCAATAAAAAGTTCGACGCTATCTCCGCGTGAAATATCGGGATAAAAGCTTTGTTTAGCTGAAACGGACGAGACAATCCCTAAAGCCAAACCTTCCGGATTCCATCCCATCGACACTTTGGCAAACTGCTCTTCATCGCAAAAAGCCGAAGTGTCAGGTACAAGATATTCTTTTTTAGACTCTATAGCTTTTTGCCAACCCTTTGTATCGATGAATGGACAGTCAAACCCCACCTGGAAAAACCCGATCGGAGCGTAGGGTACAAAGTCTTCCATTTCCTCGTCTAACAAATAAACACTCCGATTTTGGAATTCATTGTTCACCCTTCCGATTCTATAGTAGGTTGAGAGGGGGTTAAATAATCAAATGAGATCGCCTTTTTAGCCTGAATCTCTTGCAAGAGCTGTAACATTAAACGTTGCTTTGCATCGTTGGATATGATCCAACGCGCTCTTTCTACCTGTTCAGTCAAAGCTTCGGGAGCTTTTTTTACCCCTTCCTTGAGGACATAAAAGAAGTTCAAGTCACCATTGAGAGGCGTATGCACGTTTGACCAATTTTCAGGCTTTAGCTTCAGTAAAGCACTGACATCAAAAGCACCATTATCTTCACCCCGTGTCAATTCCGTTTCCTTTTTTTCCAACTTCCATTGGTCCTTTAGATCTGTACGTGGTTCATCTTCATCTCGGTTTTGTAGCACAATATCTTTTTCTTGAGAGGGATCTTTTTGAAGTTTAGCTAAATTCTCCCTCATGTACTTATAAAACCGTAGACTTGCGAGTTTGTCATTCGTCAACTTATCTTTATTTTCCTCTTTATTAACACTCACATAATCTTTTTTAATAGCCTCTAGAATCCCTTTAAACTGATCCTCAGTCACATCTTTGATCAATTCATCCAAAGTACCATCTTGTTTAGCTTCGGCGAATGTCAACACCTTTTTACTGGGAGACCGGTCTAAAACTCGGATTTGATAATAACCCTTGTTGCCCGCCTTCCAAACAGCTAATTTGGGATCCTGCTCATTCAAAGGAGCTTGATTTAGTGCTTTTATAAGCGCTTCTCGATCCTCAATCCCTAGGAAAGGAAATGCCCCACCTTTTGATCTGAGTCCCATTGTCGAAATTGTCGGTGGAGCTGTCACTAAGGCTTCCTTGATCCAATCGGGATGATCCTCAACGATCTGAGAACGGGCATATTGATCTGCTTTTGATCGACTTACAGCATCAAGACTATCTAGCGCCGCTAACCGTTCTTCTTGATTGTCTCCCTTTTTCATTCCCAGCTCGGGATACTTCTCTTTTAAAGTCTTCCAATTGGAATCGTTAGTTTCCCAATCCCAAGTTTCCTTGAGACCCACTCTGGCTTCTAGTGCTTTACGATCCACTTGTGCGACTTCCAGCTTATAAACTTGTTGAACCAATTCAGGATGTTTTTTGGCAACCTCATCTGCGCTTAAGTAATTGGTGGGAAGATCTAAGGATGGGCTCCATTCGCTTTCCCTTTTTGTAACGGCATTTAAATAGGTTTCCAATTTTTGCAAATCAGCAAAACGTGCAAATCTAAGATCTTTTGGGAGTTCGTATAGATTCCCACCCACCATCTGTAGGGCATATTGATTAAATTGCTGATATCCTAAAGTGTCCACAAAGACACTATTTCCAAGGTCATTGAACAGTCGACGAAAAAGGAGCACCTCACGCCAGATTTTGACTGCAAGTGTTTGGTCCATCCCCATACGACGCAACTGTTCCTGAAAGTAATCAGCGCTATTTTTTACACCTATGTGTGGATTGTTCATATTTTCTTTAAAGCTTTGCTCTGACCGCAAAAGTAAATCCGCTAAAGCTTCTTCCTTACTGACGGAATACCCTCTTTGCTCAGCAATGACAGAAGCATTGATGATCAAACTCAGCAATTAAG
>CAVPVT010000035.1:0-34130 GCA_963709145.1 Parachlamydiales bacterium | reverse complement strand
GAAATAAAATTTATAACTTTTTCTTTACAAAAATGAGACGACCATTTTTTATTCAAAGTTATGGATATACCTATATCAATGAAAGCTTTGCAAGTTGAAAGGTATGAAAAAGATCTTCATACCGCCATCAATGGTTTGCGCCTCGTAACTAAGCCGGTGCCATCCCCAAGCAAGGGTCAGGTGCTGATTAAAGTCCATGCTTCCCCTTGTAATCCTTCTGACCTGGAATTTTTAAAAGGCACTTTCGATGTAAAGAAAACGTTTCCAGCCACGGTGGGAATGGAAGGCGCGGGCACGGTTGTTGCTAGCGGAGGAGGTATGCTTGGTTGGTTTCTTAAGGGAAAAAGGGTGGCCTTTACCACCTTCTCGAGAGAAGTTGACTATGGGGGATGTTGGGCAGAATATTCCATTACGGATTCAAAATTGTGCGTCCCTTTGAGCAGCAATATTGATTTTATCCAAGGGTCGAATTTCATTTTTAACCCATTTACCGCGATTGCTCTTCTGCAAAAAGCTAGAAACCATGGACATAAGGCGATTGTCCAAACTGCGGCGGCGAGCCAATTGGGAAAGATGATCATCCGCCTGGCTTTGCAATATAAAATGCCTTTGATCAATATTGTTAGACGCCCTCAGCAGGTCGATCTTCTGAAGTCATTAGGCGCCCAATATGTTCTTAATTCTGAAGACAACGGTTTTTTCGAAGAATTTAAGGCGTTAGCCCAACAACTGAAAGTAACCTGTGCCTTTGATGCTGTCGGGGGTACAATGACTGGAATCATTGTCAACGGATTGCCTCCTGAATCCTTGGTAATAGTTTATGGATCACTTTCCGATGAATCTTGCGGAGGCATCTCTACTTCCTCCTTGTTTTTCGATGATAAAAAAATCGAGGGATTTATGGGCGACAAATGGCTCGAAAAGCAGGGAATTTTCAACAAACTCAAATTAACAAGCAAAATTCAGAAGCTTATACGCAACGGGATTTTCGCTTCTGATATATACAAGACAGTTTCGTTGGAAGAAGCGAAAGCCGCTTTGGAAGAATACTGTAAGGAAATGACGCGTGGAAAGGTAATTATTAAGCCTTCTTAGGCGTAGTTACAAAACTTCGTAATTATAAAGTCCGAATGGGAGTTTTTTTCACCGATGGAAGAAAAATCCGAAGTTTCAGATTTGCAAAAAGTGTTTCGTTTGCTTCAGGCAGCCGAGGCAAAATTAGAAAAACTTCATGATCCAATTGCTATCGTAGGAATGTCCTGCCGATTTCCTGGAGACGCTCATGATCCTGAGCAATTTTGGCGATTGTTAGAAAATGGATTCGATGGTGTACGTGAAGTACCTAAGGATCGCTGGGATGTTAATAGTTATTATGATCCTGATCCGAAAACACCGAATAAGATGTACACAAAGTGGGGAGGGTTTTTAAATTTTCCGATCGAAAATTTTGATGCTCATTTTTTCAATATTAGCCCACGCGAAGCCGTAGCCATGGATCCACAGCAACGCCTAGTTTTAGAAGTTGCTTGGGAAGCATTAGAGAACGGCGGGATCCATCCACAAAAATTGAAAGGAACTTCTACCGGGGTTTTTATAGGAATATGTTCGAATGATTATTTACAGTTACTTTCTAAAGAATCGATTGACGCCTATTTAGGAACTGGGAATGCATTTAGCGTTGTATCTGGTCGATTATCCTATCAACTAGGGTTAAAAGGTCCCGCCCTATCCATTGATACAGCTTGCTCTTCTTCCTTGGTAGCCTTGCACACTGCCTGTGTAAGTTTACGTTTAGGAGAATGCACGACAGCAATTGTAGGAGGAGTCAATGTAATTTTAAATCCGGCATTGACGATTACTTTTTGTAAGGCCGGCATGTTAAGTCCAGAAGGACATTGCAAAACGTTTGATGCTTCTGCAGATGGTTTTGTACGTGGTGAAGGATGCGGAGTCGTGATTTTAAAAAGATTGACTGATGCAAAACGAGACAATAATCGGATTCTTGCAATCATTGATGGATCAGGCATTAATCAGGATGGAGAAGGCGCAGGATTGACAGTGCCTAATCAAAATGCCCAAGAAGCTTTGTTACATAAAGTATTATCGCAGACTAACCTTAAGCCTAATATGATCGACTATTTTGAAGTGCACGGCACAGGCACTCCTTTAGGGGATCCCATTGAGGTCAAGTCGATAGAATCAGTCTACCAAAGCTCCCATCTTCCGCAAAATTCTCTTTGGCTAGGGACTGTAAAAACAAATATAGGCCATTTAGAAGGAGCTGCAGGTATCGCTGGACTTATTAAAGTTATTTTATCTTTGGAGCATGAAGTAATACCACCCAATCTGCATTTTCAGAAATTAAATCCCTATATCTCATTAGATGACATCTCGGCGGCAATTCCTTTAAAATTAGTCCCTTGGAAACGGAGTGGTAAAGTTAGAAGGGCTGGAATTAACTCCTTTGGATTTAGCGGTACGAATGCGCATGCAATTATAGAAGAAGCGCCTCTGATCGTTCCTTCTAATAATTTAATGCAACGTCCCTATCATCTCATTGTGCTTTCTGCAAAGACGGATAAAGCTTTAGACGAACTCATAAAAAAATATGAACTGCATTTAAAAAATCATCCAGACCAATCGCTTCTCGACCTTGCTTATACCGCTAATACAGGACGTGTGCAGTTTGATGCAAATGCCGTGATCATGGCTCAAAATTCTCAAGAGTTACTTTCTAAGCTTCAAAAAGGTGATTATCGAAGAGGGAAAATTTCCAATAAAAAACCCAAACTCGCTTTAGTCCTTTCAAACCAAGAAGCTTTCAATTCTAAAATCTATGCAACCCTTAATGCAACACATCCTACCTTTAAAAAGAATGTAGAAGAGTTAAGCAGTGCTTTTTCAGAACGGATAAAAACTGCTTTAACTATGCTTTGGAAAAGCTGGGGTATTATTCCAGACACTATAATTTCCCAAGACAGCCTTGATGAAATTCAGAAACTAAAAGCAGAAGGATGGCACCTAGTAACAATGAATGCTGTAGAAGAAGATGTTTGGAAAACTCTTCTTGAAAATTTAACTCAACTTTATTTTCAAGGCTTTCCTATTGATTGGGAAGGTTTTGACGCTCCTTATCACCCGATAAAAATTGCTCTTCCAACCTATCCTTTTCAAAGGCAGCGCTATTGGGCTATTTCAGTACCTTCGCCTTTTAAAAGAACGGGGGTAGAACTACATCCTTTGCTTGGAGAATATATACAATCCCCTTTAGAGGATCTCTTATTTAGAAAGGAATTAGATTTCCAAGAATTCCCTTATTTAAAAGATCATCAAATTTATCAGCATGTTCTCTTTTCTGGGACAGGTTTTTTTGAATTAGCTTTAGCGGCCGGTCGTCATCTATTTAAAGAAGGAAATCTCTTCCTAGAGAATTTTCAAATACAATCTCCTCTGGAACTATCAGAAGAAAAAAAGACTCTTCTCCAAGTGATCGCACATCGAGAAGAAGGGAAATATATTTTCTCTATTTACAGTTTAAATCCTCAAGATGAAGATAATCAATGGACTCTTCACGCTACAGCGAAAGGGTCAATTTCATTGGAAAATCCACCTAATAGGGTTAAGGAAAATCTTCCTACATTTACCCATGAGTTGAATATTGCTGAATTCTATAAAAATTTGGCCTCTAAAGGTTTCAACTATGGTCCTTTTTTTCAAAGAGTTAAGAAATTATGGGTTGAAAAGAACGAAGTTTTAGCGGAATTGGAACCTCTTGAAGAGCAAGGTTACTTTGCGCATCCAGCACTTCTTGATGGATGTATACAAGCATTGATCGCAGCTACATTGGATGAAAAAAATATTTACCTTCCAATAGGTTTTGATCAAATGATTCTCTACTCCCCCTTGGAGTCTTCTCTACAAGCGTATGCTCGCATTGTGAGCGAATCAGATCAGATTTTAAAAGGGGATATTATCCTTTTTACCTCGGAAGGAAAAGTGCTTGCTGAAATACGAGGATTTCAAGCCAAAAAAACAACACCTGCACTCTTAAATAATTCTTTAAAAAAACAAATCCAATTAACGTATGAATTATCTTGGCAACCCTCCCCTTTAGAGGAAATAATCCCCGTTGAAAAACCATCGGGAACCTGGCTCATTTTTGCAAATGAACAGGGTCTTGGAGCTTCTTTAAATAAGCAACTCAAAACCATAGGGGATTCTTCTCTTCTCGTTTCTTCTCCTCCTAAAAATATGGAGCAGATGCTGCAACTCCTCCAAGAAACTTTAAAAGAAGGGCCGATAGCCGGAATTTTTTATTTCCCTGACCCTGTTATCGAAGAATTTAAAAAAGCGATTTCTTCGAATTTAGAAACTGCACTCGCACTTGCACAAGCAATCATCACTCTTGATCTGAAGGATTCTCTTCTTTTTTATATGATCACTCAAAAAACTCTTTCTCAAGCTCCCCTTTCAGGGTTTTTATATAGTTGGATATTGGAATATCCTCATATGAAAATCTGTGAACTGACTTTCGATTCTGAAATGTCCTTACAAGAACAAATGGGAAGTTTATTGAATGAAATTAATGTACCTTCAAATGAAGATAGGATTCTTTATAGCAAAGGGGTTCGTCATGTACCTCGATTAATTCGCTCCTCCTTTGAAGAGGTTTCTGAAATGCCCGTGCATTCTGATGCCAGCTATTTGATTGCCGGAGGATTAGGAGGAATAGGAGGAAAAATTGCAGAATGGCTTTCCGTGCGTGGTGCTAAACATATTGTTCTGTTTAGCAGAAACCTTCCAAAAGAAAAAACTAGGGAATTGATCAAAAAAATAGAAAGCCAAGGTACCCACTTAGAAGTCCTTTCACTTGATATCACCCGTACTGCATCAGTAGAATTTCTAATGCAAAAATTTGGACAAGAATGGCCCGAGCTTAAAGGGATCTTTCACTTGAGCGGGGTACTCGACGATGGTTCTTTGCTAAATCAAAATGCAACTCGATTCGAAAACGTACTTGCTCCCAAAATCGAAGGAGCATGGAATCTACACACCTTTTCCTTAAACAAAAAATTAGATTTCTTTGTTCTTTTTTCTTCTATTGCATCGATTTTCGGTTCTCCGGGACAAAGCAATTATGCAGCTGCTAACGCGTTTTTAGATACCCTTGCTCAAACACGAAGTCAAAAAGGATTACCTGCTTTATCTATTAGCTGGGGGCCTTGGTCAGAAGTGGGAATGGCAGTAAATATTATTGAACAACAAAGACAAAAGGGATTTTTACCCCTCACTCCCGAAGAGGGAATACATGCTCTAGAAATGGCTCTTGGGAAGAAAAGTCCTCATATTCTCATTGCAAAAATAGATTGGAAAACAGTCGCTTTGAAACAAGCTAAACTTACTTCACTTTTTAAAGAATTACTGCCTTTATCTCAAAAGCCAGCAGAATCTCAAATCTTGCTCAAACAATTGCAAAAGGTGGAAGCAAAAGAAAAGGAAAGTATTCTACGCGACCATATCCTCAGTTTGGTTCGAAAAGTTTTAGGCTGGTCCTTCGAAGAAGAAATACCAGAAGAAAACTCACTCATGGATATGGGAATGGACTCAATTATGGCTACCGAATTAAATAATCATTTAAAATCCCTCATCGGCACTCTACATCCTATTTCTGCTACTTTTATATTCGATCACCCCAGCATTTCGCAAATAATGGATTTTTTTAAAAAAGAAATTTTCCCTCTTTTGGATAAGATAGTAATTCCTGAAGAAAAAGAAGAAGCAAAAGTAAAAATACAAACTGAGGAATATGGATTTAGTCACTATCCTGAAATGAATGAACTAGAAGCAAGAAATCAGTTATTCAATAAATTAAGAATTTCTTCCCCTTATTTCAGAGAAGATGAGGGAATTACAAATAATCACACTCTTTTAAATGGGAAAGAATATATTAATTTTTCCACTTATAACTATTTAGGTCTATCTGGACATCCTGAAGTATCAAAGGCAGTCTCTGAAGCTGTTATGAAATATGGATCGAGTATTTCTAGCAGTAGAGTGATTAGTTCCAAACCTATCCATCGTCAACTGGAGAAAGAAATTGCAGATTTCCTAGGGACAGAGTCCGCTGTTGTCTTCGTAGGAGGCCATGCGACTAATGAAACAACGATAGGCCACTTATTTAAAGCCCAAGATCTAATTGTGTGCGACACCCTTGACCATAATAGCATTATACAAGGAGCCCTGCTTTCTGGCGCCAAGATTATCCCCTTCCTTCACAACGATATGCAATCCTTAGAACATCAATTAAAAGAAAATCGTAATGCATATCGAAGATGCTTAATTGTTGCAGAAGGGGTCTACAGTATGGAAGGAGATATTTGCGACTTGAAAAGTTTAGTAGAACTCAAAAAGAAATACCAAACGTATCTAATGATTGACGAAGCACATTCCATGGGCATTCTAGGACCCACGGGACGTGGGGTTTCCGAATATTTTGGCATACCTGCCTCTGAAGTCGATATTTGGATGGGCACATTAAGTAAAACATTTGGAAGCTGCGGAGGCTACATTGCGGGCACAAGCATTCTGACAACTTATTTAAAATTTACAACTCCTGGCTTTGTGTTTGCCGCAGGGATATCTCCAAGTAATTGTGCAGCAGCTTTGGCAGCCTTAAGGATTATTAAAAGGGAACCTTCTCGCGTGAAGCGGCTACAAGATAGAGCTAAATTCTTTTGCGAATTAGTCCATCGAGAAGGATTTAATACCGGTTTAAGCAGGGATAGTGGCGTTATTCCTATCATTGTAGGCGATACAGAAAAATGCTACTTACTGAGTGATTATCTCTTTGAAAAAGGGATAAATGCACATCCCATTACCTATCCTGCAGTACCTCAGGGTACAGATCGGCTCCGTTTCTTTCTTAGCTCAGAACACACAGAAGCAGAACTACAACAAACTGTACTTGCTCTTATCGAAGGAAGAAATAGGTTAAAATTTTAGAAACGGAAAAGATTGATTCTAAATATCTAATAATCTGAATTTTGGTTTTCGACCTTCGCAGCACGCCAACAGATGACAAGAGTCGCGATGCCAAAACCGAGGGTTGAAGCATTGATCCAAACCTCGGTCACCATTGCACCGGACTTCGACAGTAGTGTGTAAAGGCCATGCTCAATATTGAAGGCGATGTCCATTGTTGCAAGAAAAATGAGCGCACTTCCTGCCATCAGGCCAAACAGCACTCCGGCCCACTTGCCGCGCCAGAGGCCAATGCCCGCGAGCAGCATGCATAGCGCCATCCAACCATCGGCGACAGGGAACGAGTCTTGGTAGGCGCTGTACCAATAATCAGGCACGACGTTCACAGTGCCCACAAAGAAATAATTGAGCCAATAGGCGACGATGAAAACAGCGCCGAGAAGCAGAAGCACGGCGAGCATCCTCATGCGAGGCTCCGGTTTACGGAAGTCCTGACGGTTCGTCGGCTCTTCATCTTGCGAAACGACATCATGTTCTTTGATTCCTTTTAATTTGACCATACAGACTCATCCGTTTGTTTGAATGCACTCTTTTGTTTTTTATCTTGTTTGGCCTACAAGCCAATTCCTCAATTCAGAAATTAGCGATTTTTTCCTTTAATAAAGTCGGCATATCCTTGAGCTGCTCTGCTTACCATATCATTAAAAAACCATTTTAAAAAGGGGCGCACCAATTTTCCAGAATTAGTAAGAAGAACATAAATATCCAATTTAATATGGATCTTTTCGTCCTCTGTCTTTTGAAAATCCAAGACTTGTAAAACACTTCTAATAAAAGGAAGAGACATTCTTGTATATTCGACGACGCATTTCGCATTATTTTCAGTTATTTCAAACTGCTTATAAATGTATTCTCTCGAAAATAAAGTAAAATCATCTCTCACGATGATTTTGCCTGCCTTATTCAATCTTTTCTGGCCCACAAAATAAGGGAGCCATTTCCTCCCATGCGATGCATGCGTGAATTCAAGAAATGCCTTGTCAATTGGGCCTTCAATGAAAAGTTCCATACTGATTTTTAGATCAGCATTATCAATTTCTGAAAAACGAAAAGGGGCAAGCGAAAAAAGGAGAGGCCATCGAATGGGGCAAGAACGAGAAGGATCTAGTATAATCCCAAATACAGAGTTGTTTTGCAGCGCATGATGTATCTTGGAAGTTCTCTCCACCCCCAAATACTCTTTCCAGTAGTTATTCAAAAAAATCTGATCGGGATCTAGTAATTCTCTCAATTTAAGAAAATCGTTCCACTTTGGATATTGTTGTTTCAAATATTCCTTCCCTTTCGCAGGGACAGAAAAGAGGCATTTTCCCCAATGAAGGCGAAAATCACAGTCGGCAAATAAGTCCAAAAATTGAGGATAATAATCTAAAAGGGGTGATTCGCGATTTTTTGTAAACCATATGAAATCCAGGCGCAGTGTGTCCCTATTGTAGGAGGGACTAAGCCAAAAGGGGCTGGCCGGCGCACAATATAGTTCACATACGAAGTGATCTGTGGCTTCCCATTTTTTTTCTTTATAATATTTTTCGAGGCGTTCCAAAGCCATTTCACTTTTTTCAAAAGGAATCCACATTTCTAAAAAAGTCGCAGTTAGTGCCTTTTCATCGATATCATTGTCCATGGGAAGTCCTTGCCACCAGGTATCCCAAAAATCGATTTTTTTATTGATATCTGTTAGGAGGAGCTTAATTAAACTAGCTCTTCCAATTAAATTGGGGTATCGTTTCCATGAGAAAATATTGAGCACTTGAAGGATACAAGATAAAAAGATTTGAGGGATTGAGTACTTCCTAAAACCTTTGGTATCGCATGATAGGTATTTCTTTGAAACAAATTGATGGCCCCAGTGTCTGCATCGTAATTCGTTGGTTGCATCCTATTTGCACACCAAACTTGAATCCTCTCAACATTGGGTTGCGGTAGCCAAAAAAGGCGCGAATAATCATTTTTTTGAAAAAAAGAAATGATATTCCCTTCCACACGTGTGATCGATGAGTCAGAGATCGAAAATGTTTTTGAATAACCGCGAATTACATATTTAGGGATACATTGGAAAGTGACTGTCAAAATAATTCCCAGTACTCCAAATGAAACTCCAACAGCATAAAACAGATCAGGTTGATTCGTTCTTGAGACCTCGTGGATCATACCATTGCCATCCACAAATCGGATCGCCAAAATAGTTTTCCCAAAAGCAAACTTTAGAGATCCTCCTTCTGAACCTGTGGATAAAAACCCTCCAACTGTTTGATGACTGACTCCTCCTAAATTCGAAAAAGCCCATCCCTTTTGGTCAATTTGATAACAGACACTCTCTTTTGGGATATAATCGGGGTCTTTATACCTGGGAAGGCCCATAACAACGCCCGATTGGGTTGTCACTTGCATCGCTTCATCATTGAAAGAAATCTTATTAAAAAGGTCGAGTTCTAGATCCATCATTTCAAATTGGTGATTGAGCTTAGAATCAGTATAGATCGCTTCTTTTTCACTGTGTCCAGATCCAAGGACTCTAATTGTCAACCCATTGGCTTTGGCAAACAAAACGCATTCACGGATCTCATCCTCAGTTTTAGGATGGAAAAGACCATCTTTTTCTCGAAAAATTGGGGCATTTACAACTTTTGACATTCTATTGCTTTGCCTTTTGAGACAACTTAAGAAGGTACAGCAAAATCCTTTGAGTGAGCCCTGGAAACCACGCGTGCAATTTATAAATCAAAGTAGTATCAAAACTTACATTGATGATGAATTTTCCTTTTGCAAGCTGCTTTACAAAGCCTTTAGCAACGATTTCTGGTTTTAGTTCTTTCAAAGCCAATTCAGAAACATATCTTGTCTCCCATGGCTTTGCTTTTTGCTCTTCTTCAAAACCAGGCGTTGTCGTATCTGGAGGACAGAGAACACTTACTTGAATGCCCTTTAATTTTAATTCATACCAAAGAGATTCTGCAAATCCAATGAGGGCGAATTTTGGCCCGGAATAACTTGTATACCCAAAAAAACCAAAATAGCCGAGACCCGAAGATGTAAAACTAATAAAAGAACCCTGCTTCAAATAAGGGAAGACCTCTTTTGTAAAATAAACAGCACCTAAATAATCTACTTTTATAAGACGTTCGAAGACTTCGATGGGAGTCTGTTCAAAATATTGTGGATATGATGTTCCTGCATTGCTAATCAGCCCATCTATTGTTCCGAATTTTTCTACCATCTCTTTCACTGTTTCTTTAACTTGTGCAAAATCAGATACATCGCAGCTTTTGATTTCACAACGAATATTGGAAAAGCTAGATAAAATTGCATCGCGAGCTTGTTGTAAATGAGAAAGAGTGCGTGCAACGAGGAAAAGATTTGCGCCTTTTGAAGCAAATTCCCGGGCGATTTCAAATCCAATCCCTTTCGATCCTCCAGTGATCAAGATGTTTTTTTTTCGAAAATCCAATGACATTCTTTTTCCTCTAGGTTAGCTTCTTTTAAGGCAGAGAAATTCTTGATCTTTGATAAGTCTGAATATTGTTCATGACTTATCATTTTCTACCTCTTATTTCTTGACTTATAACAACAACTTATTTTTTTGTAATGGTTCTTACGTTCATAGGATAAAACCTTCTCCAGGATTGGACAATTTTTTAAGCAATTTACCAGATATAATAGGGGCAAAAATTCAGAAAGTAAGGATTAAGGCTTGGGGGAACCTGCATGCACGAATTCTTCAATACGAATCTTGTGTTTGGGATATTGATGAGTTTCTAAAGTCATTCGAATCAGATCGATAAATCCTTTAGGCCCACAGATATAAATTTCTGGATGATTTCTAGAAGCGACCAAATTCATGATGTCTTCTGAACTTAACAATCCATCGACTTCGGTGGTTCGATAAGTGATGGTAAATAAAGGATTTTTTTTCAGTAAATCCTCAAACTCATTTTCAAAAATGAAATCCTTAGGAGTTAATACCGTATAAAGTAAATGCATTTTTTTCGGGCTTTGATGACGATAAAGTTCCTTAGCAAATGTAATAAAAGGAGTAATTCCTATTCCTCCTGCAAAGCAGAGTGCGTCAGTTTCTTCGTGAAGATTTAATACAAACTCACCTGACGGATGTGTGACATTAATGAGGAGGGATTGAACTTCTTGATTAAACAGCCATTGTGTGAACATTCCTTGATTTTCTTTCTTAATTGTAATTCTCAATGTCCCTTCTTTTTCTAAACCTGAAATTGTATAGGGTCTTTCGATCCAAAACTCTCCTATCTTTGCCTGAACAATTAGATGCTGTCCAGGCTTGAAAGATTGGAATGATGCATTTGCAGGCTCAATTAAGTAGCTATTAATGTAATTGTTATGTTGAGTGAGTTTTCTTATTGAAGCTGATATCCAGGGGGTCATCCCCAACATTTCTTCAATGAGAGGTTTACACATTCTACATGATGTACATGCACCTGTTGCATTTGATATGGCATCCAAATCTCTAACACCTTTATCGATTTCTTCCTGAATTCGTTTTTTTGTCACAGACATGCAAGTACAAATCAACTTTTGATCATCAAGACGAGAGACCGCTTCAATCGTTGGAAAAACACCTGTTTGTTTAAAATTTTTTAAAGTCGATTCATCGATTTTAATTTGGTCGATGAGATATAAGCAAAGGTTAGGGATTCCCTCCCAAATTCCATATGCTTTTATTCCAATTAAATTATTTCCATTTATTTCGAGTACGAGTCTTTTGCCATCTTTTTCATAAGAGATCTCATCCCCTTTTGGTTGATCGGCAAGCGTCATTGTAAATAGATTTTGATTCAAGCATTTGGTGGAAATGATTGATCGCCCATTATCCAGTTTGTAAATAGTGGTTATTGTGGGTCCGATCTCCTTCACATGACCGAGATATTGTTCTACAGAGCCTTTTAACGGGAGCTGATACACTTGACTTAATGTCTCTAGAAGTTTTTGCAAAGGGGCGCTTTTAGGGATCAAGTTCTTAAAATCGTCCCCATTTATGGATAAAAGTCTCACATTGCTGTTTGCTATGGCTGTCCCTGCACGTTTCTTATGATTAAGGACCGCCAATTCTCCGAATAGGTGACCCTTGTGCAAAATGAGCGTAGAAGACTTGTTTGTCGAAACGACTGGAAAAACCAGTTTTACTTCACCAAGCAAAATAATATAAACATTGTCTGGTTCATCGCCCTTATTAAATATCGTTTCGCCTTTGATGTACTCTAGAATATTATGGCTGGGCATATTAGAGACAATGGATTCGATTTCGCTATAAAATTGACTTGCTGAGGTAAGAAGCTGAAAAGCTTGCATGACACCGTACTTCTTCAGCCAGGCTTCAAGTTTCTCATCATGCTTTAAAATGTCTTTGAAGTATTTTTCATCAATTTTTAACACTGTGGTTTTTAATATGGTCTCAATATTTGCATTGCGTGATTTGTGCAAATAGCCTAGAAGGGCTTGTTCACCAAAATAATCGCCTCGATTCAGTCGAGCTAAGGGGATTTTTTCGTTATAGGAATCATAAGTAAAGACCCGAATAGATCCTTCGAGGATGATATACAAAGCATTGCCTGGCTCCCCTTCTCTGAAGATAAGCTTCCCTTGTGCATATCTTTTGCGTTGGGCTTTCTTCAGCATCTGATTAAACTCAGCTTCACTCATGTGATTGAACAACGAAATGCTCTTGATTAGGGAGAGATCTGAATCGCTAACTTTGTGAAGGAGCTGCAGGATAAAGGAAGACAATTGTTCAAAGAAATTCATGAATAATCATCTCTAGTAAACGCTAATTTTGCTTACACCAATTTAACCAAAGAAGTTTTTTTAGAATAGACTTCTATACAAAATCGCTCTACTTTTGCGAGCTTATACCGTAAGAGATACAAATAAAGAGGTTTACTATTCAAAAATTGGTTTTTTGGTAGGCGATTCCATTGATGGCTATTTTAATGCTTCTAAGCTGGGGTGTGATTTAAAGCTTCAATTTTTTTTAAAAAATATAAAGATACGGAATCTGATGGATTGACAGCTAAGCATCGTGTAAAAAAATCTTTTGCATGATCGTAATCTTTGTTAAAGTAGGCATCCCTTGCATTGTTAAACAATTCTAATGTTTGCAGTTTCTTATCTTTATTTTCGGGAAGATCTAAATCTAAAACTTCCCAAATATTAATGAGCTGTTTTTTCCCCTTGACGGAAACTCTATCGATTAATCTAAATGTGTACTCTGAGGTATCGGTAAGTGAATTTTTTGTCTCTTCACTAATCAAAAGCTGAACCCCATATTGCTTTGTCAAAGATTCCATATGCGAAGCAACATTAACGGTATCCCCAATGACTGAACTTTCCATACGCTGTTTACCGCCAACAATTCCAAGAATCAAGTCTCCTGTATTGATTCCTATTCCTATGCGAATTGAAGGCCTATTCTGATTTGCAAGCTCTTGATTAAACTCTTTTAATTGGCCGAGCATTCCGATAGCAGCTTGCAAGGCGTCGTCCGCTTTTGCGCCTTTAAATAAAGCCATGATGGCATCGCCAATGAACTTATCTATGAAGCCATCATAATAACGAATGACAGGCTCCATATGTTCTAAGAAGGAATTTATAAATTTGAAATTCTCTGAAGCTGTCATCGTTTCTGATAACATGGTAAATCCGCGGATATCCAAAAATAACACAGACATCTTATTCTCAATATGATCCCCTAATCTGACATCGACCAAGCTTCTCTTTTTAAGAAGTTGAAGAAATTCAATCGGTACAAATTTTCCAGAAGATATATAAAGTCTAGCATTCTCAAGAGATATGGCAGCTTGAGAGGAAAGAATGTTCAAAACTTCAATTCTTTCATTCGTAAAGGCGTCTTCTGTAGCATTGTTTTCTAAATAGATAAATCCCATCACTTTATTTTGATATAGGATCGGTGAGCAAATTGCTGATTTTAGCCCTACTTTTTTAATATAGAGGTCCTGTGAAAATTTATTGTCTTTCGACGCATCTGCCAAAACAACACTTTCCTTAGTTCTTTGCACATAGGAGATCAAGGAAAGCGGTATATCTGTTCTTTCATCAATAGTTTGATCCTTAATAAGAACTTCTTCTTGGGTTGATAAGCCCTCCGCTTCTATGAACATCTGCCCTTCTCTTTCAATCATAAGAAGGCCGCGTTGCGCTCCTGCATTTTCCAATAAGATGCGCATGAGTTTTTCTAAAAGTTTAATCAAAATAATTTCGCTAGAAAGGGCTTGAGTCGATTTTATAATACTTAGATAATCTAAATTCCCAGTTCGTGTTGTTGTTTCTGACGAAAGAGTATCGACAAGGGATGTTTCCTCTTTCTGATCTTTAAACCACTGTGGATATTTGTTCTCTAATAATTTTACCTTTGCTAAAGGCACCCCATCTGACATAATAGTAATGCGCTTCTTGCATATAGGATTTGGCGAGTTTAGGCTGTTCCATTCTCAGCAAAAACTTAGCAGCGCATTCATTTGTAAAGAGCAGCAAATAGCCAGTTTTCGGAAGTAAGAGAAAATGTGACTGCTTGATTATATAAACTTATAGTTATTCTCTAGACTACTGTTATCCAAGCGAAGCAATTTCTGCTGATATAAGATAATAATAAGGTGAAAAATTATAGGATTGTTGATCGGAAAGCGATTTTCAGTAATTTTTGAATTTTTTTTAATTGTCTTCGCGAAGATAAACGATTGGAATGAAGACATATTTTTATAACGACCAACTATTATTAAACCCTTCAAAGCTTGCCCATATATAAAAGCAAGAATTAAATGCTGATACCTTCTTCGAGGAGGGTTCATTTTTTTGTACGTAAATATAAGCTTCATCATAGTCTTCCATGATATAAAAATAAGAATATTGCCATAAATTAATAGCTGCGATTTGAATCGTAATTTTTTTGTTTTTATTTTCCGTATAATAATCAACTTCGCTTTGATCATATGTTGCTTGTTTCCAAGAAATACGTTAATAATATATACAAAATACTGTGATAGATAATAATAACCCGATGGCTTCAGCTTTTAAGACCCCTCCAGATTTACGTCGTGTTATTATTTAGTACTTCCATTTAGGGGCATTCCAATATAAAACAAGTTAGAGTAATAACTACACAGGGAAAAGTAATAATAAAGATCACCATTTTCTATAGCTACTTGCATTCCTTTTTTGGCCATAGTGGCAAGAGCACGAATTGGTTGAATACCAATGATTGATAGTCCATACATAAGATAACGTAATAGATAGTAGGTTCACGCTTCATGCGGGAACGATAACTGCTTACTATATTGTCTATCCAATATTTCCCTAATTTAAAAGCATGAAATTTATTAATGACAATAATTGCATATGCCAAAAATGCAGTAAAAATGTGTTCAGTAAAACCATATCTTAGATGGAACTCGGTATCTTTTAGGATACCGAAGGCGTAAAATAAAGGATTACAATAAAGTAGAACAATAGATAGAAAGGTCAAGTATTTCTGACAATTTTTAAAAGCTTAGGCAAGGTTATCGCAGGAAGATTGGTTTAATTTTTCTTTAGGTGTGAGACTTATAAGAGTTTGTACCTTAACTAATTGTAAAAGAATATGTAAATTAGTCAATTTTTTATGGAAAATGTAAACCTAATTCTTCTAAGATTTCAATTCCATAAATTAACCCTTTATCCTGAGTCATCAACTGAATATAAAGAGATCAAAAGATAATAGATATCAGCTTTGTCTAGAATATTTTGTGAAGTTTTAATAAGTTCAAAAAGATGTGCCTCTGCTTCTTCCATTTTTTTTAATAGCATCTTATTTTCTGCGGCCTCTTTATTAAGCTGAAAAGTCAAAGGATAGAGATCTTGCCAAGAATTAAGCGGCAAAAGAGAAATGCCTGTATTGGCAAACGTTAAGGCTTCTTGATAAGCATTTGAAACCTTCGCCTTTCGCGCTGCTTTCAAATTTAGACAGGCGATATTTATCCTTTCCTTTTCACTTTTAAACAAACTTATAGCTTTATTAAAATGGCTAACGATGGCAAAAAGATTTCGCTCTCCTTGATTTTGAAGGAGTAATGTTCCTATTTGCAGATGGATCCCTTGACTTTTTTCTACAGGGATCAATTGATAAGCAGCCTCTTGGACACGGTCATGTAAAAATTTATATTCTATGACTTCTTGAGAATCTTCTGGGATAATAAGGGCCTCTTTATATGATCCATCGAGATTGATCACCAATCCTGCTTTCATGGCTTCCCAAATCAAAGGTGCGATTTCATGCATCTTTTTTTGGCAAATAATACTCAGGGTTCTTAAATCAAATTGAGATCCAATACAAGCCGCCATTGTTAAAATTTCTTGAGTAGATTGCGATAGCTTCTGTATATTTGACACCATAAGCTCCACAACATTGCTAGAATATTTTTTTGCTATAATCTGTTTTTTATTCCAATGCCATTTTCCCTCTAAAAAAAAGAGAATTTTTTCAGAATAAATAGCTTTTAAAAACTCGTTGAGAAAAAAGGGGTTTCCCCCTGTTTTGTCGTAAACCAACTCTGCCAAATCATCGACATTTGGCTCTTTAAAAGTATCAACAAGCAATTCCCATACATTTTTTTGAGAAATAGGTTCTAAAGTAATTTCAGTAAGGCTAACGCCACTATTTTTAAGGTTATCTAAAGTGCTTCTGAGTATATGGTCCTGTCCCACTTCATTGCTTCTATAAGCCCCTGTCATGAAAATGTACTTACTACTTTTGGGAAGAAAATATTCTATTAAATTTAAAGAGGATTGGTCAGCCCATTGTAGATCGTCTAAAAAAATCACAAGGGGATGTTCTTTATCCGCAAACACAGAAATAAATTTTTCAAAGACATAATTAAAGCGATTTTGAGACTCAAGTGGTGGAAGTTTTATGGGTGGGGATTGTGATCCAATAATGAGTTCGAGCTCGGGTAAAAATTCGGTGATCACTCCAGCATTAGGCCCTAAAGCTTCTAAAATTTGCTCCCTAATCTCTAATAATTTATCTTCCGGATTGGCTAAAAGTTGGGATATGAGTTTTTTAAAAGCTTGAATAAAAGCTGAATAAGGTTCAGTTCTTTGCAGCAAGTCAAACTTTCCATTAATAAAATAGCCCTTTTCTTTTGAAAGCGGTTTATAAACCTCGCCAATAAAAGCGGATTTACCGACTCCAGAATTGCCCGCAACTAAAGCAAGTTCGCTTTTACCTGAATCACAAACTCTTTTAAAAATAGAGAACAGCTCTTGAATCTCATTATTCCTTCCATAGAGGGTTTGCGAAACGTGTAGCCTGTTTTTCTTATCCTGTTCACCGATTGGGAACGAGGTTTTTCCTTCTTTAAGTTTGAGTAGGTCCATTTTGATGCCATAGGCACTGCTATAGCGATCATCTGCACTTTTTGCCATTAGCTTTTGAACAATCGATGACAAAATAGGGAGAACATTTGGATTTACTTCGTGTAAAGGAGTTGGAAATTTTGCTAAATGAGCATATATAAGTTCTAGAGGATCAAAACTTTCGAAAGGACATCTTCCACATAACATTTGATAAAAAACAACTCCCAATGAATAAAAATCAGTTCGTTGGTCTACAATGCGGTTCATCCGTCCTGTTTGTTCAGGAGAAAGGTAGGACAGACTTCCTTCCAAAATATTAGGATTCACCATGTTTTGGGTTTCAAAAGAAAGTTTAGAAGAAATGCTAAAATCGATGAGTCTTAGATTCCAGTTTGGATCTAACAAGATATTAGAAGGTTTAATATCTTTATGAATAATTCCATTTTCATGGAGCTTTTCGATCGCAGAGGTAAGTTGAATAGCTATTCGTAAAAAATCATTCAAATTGAATAATTTTCTATCTTGAAGTATTTTCTCAAGTGTTTTGCCACTAATGTCTTCCAAAACTAAAAGGAGGCGATTCTTATGCCGAATAACTTCCTGAACACTAATAATGCAGTCGCATTTTAAATCTTTGATGATTTCATATTCATGTTGAAGGTTGGAAATTTCCTTTAAAGAGGGAAATTCACTTTTTTGAGTTTTTAAAATAAGTCGCTGTTGATCCGTTTTTCTTAAAGCTTGGTAGGCAACCGTATTTTCATTTTGATAGATAACATCAATAACTTTATAATTTGGTATTTCAATCATAAGTATATCTCTATTATCATTCGTTAAAATCTATTATATCATATAATTTTTTTATTAAATATCTTATGGATTTTGAAGATCTGAACGTTTTCAGAAGATTCTTCGGACTCTCAATAGACGTTGAGCCACAATGGGTTACTAGATTTGAATTGCGATCTTTTCATAAACTGCGGTTAACTGCATTTGTAAAAATTATTTTTATTTTGATATGATAAATAAAGGGGATTTATCATGAACGAAGGAAAAATTGAGGATCAAATTGATTTAAAGACACTTAGCACCCTTTGCCAAAAAAGTATGGATGAAATTGCATCCTTGATTAGTGCTGCTGAAAATAAAATACTCTTAAAACAATACAAAGACGCTGAGACTGATCTTTTTGAACTTATTAAAACATCGCAAAATACTCTTGATAAAACAGATATTTATATTCTTTTAGTCACCTTATATTCAATTGTGGACCCCGCTAAAGGTTTACAGTGTTTTATTGAGTTTTTAAGGGAACTCGGAGAATCCTATGACCTAGCTAAGATTGATTATTCTATAAAAAAATTAAATGCTAATACTAATGATTTAGATAACGTATATAATTATTTTTGTTTCTATTTTTATATTATTGATAAATACCATGATGCCTATTTTTTTATAAAAAAAATTGAACTTTTAGAAGAAATCTTGCCTGCTCATGAAACTTTTTTTTCTGGCAAAACATTACAAGCTTTAACATTAACTTCCCTTTATAAGAATCATTCGATTTTCGAACGTTTCTCTACTCGAAGAAAACTAAAAAAGATTCAGAATTTTTTAAAAAATTGTCCAAATCAGCAAGCGGATTATTTTTCGCCTAATTATTATCTTGTGTCTGCAGAAATCGCATCGCTAAATGGTAGCTTTGAGAAAGCTTTAAAGTTATATAATCACTCGGTTTCTTCTTCCCTCATTGCAGAGAATTGGCTCTCTGCTGCTATGTCATACGAACTTGCCGCAAAATTTTTACTGAGAATAGAGCAATCAAAGCTTGCCAAGCCCTTTATGCAAGAAGCTCATCATTATTATTCAAGATGGGAAGGTTATGCAAAAGCAAAATTATTGGAGGAAAGCTATCCACCATGGTTTAAAGATGACAGAAATGAAAGTGTTCTATCTTCAAAGAGCAGCAATTTAGATTACCTAAGCATCATCAAATCTACTCAAGCGCTGTCTAGCGAAATTATTTTGAACAAGCTCTTAGCCAGACTCATGCGCCTTTTGTTAGAAAATGCCGGTGCTCAAAGAGGTCTTCTTTTAATGGAAAGGGGTCAAAAACTTTATCTCGAAGCAGAAGCTTCTTCTCAAGAAGAAGTATGTATTAAAAAACAGTCCCTAGAAGAAAGAAAAGACATTCCTCGTTCGCTAATCTATTATGTGCAGCACACAAAAAAAACCGTTGTTTTGCATAATGCTTCGGAAGAAGAGCTCTTTTCTAAAGACCCTTACATTCGAGAAAATGGTCTCAAATCAATAATTTGCTATCCAATTTTATCTCAAAGCAAAGCCATTGGATTTTTATATCTCGAAAACAATGCAACGGTGGGTGCTTTTACGAAAGAGCGTCTTGAAGCTTTAAGCGTCCTTTCGACTCAGGCGGCAATTTCCATTGAGAATGCCCAATTTTATTCCACTTTAGAAGAAAAAGTTGCTGACCGAACGAAAGAATTGAAGCGCATGCAAAATCAGCTTATCCAACAGGAAAAGCTCGCCTCTTTAGGGATGCTAACCTCAGGCATTGCCCACGAGCTTAAAAATCCTTTGAATTTCATCCTCAACTTTTCAGATCTTTCAAGTAATGAAGTTGAAAAGGCTTTAGATGAAATTGCAAATAAAAATGCTATGGAAACGAATTTATCTGAATTTCTTTTAGATCTTAAAGAAAATCTTTCGAAAATTGAAGATCACAGCAAACGCGCTGACAAGATTATTCAAGGTATGTTGGTGCATTCTAGGCAAGTCACATCAAAGTCTGAGTTTGTCGATATTCATTTGCACCTCGATCAAGCGTTGAAATTGGTTACTCAAAAATACAGCAAAATGGATGAAGGATTCATCATCACCATTAAGAAAAACTATGATCCTCATTTAAAGAAAATAGAAGGATTTCCTACACAATTGGATCAAGTATTTGAAAATGTGCTAGATAACGCATGTTATGCTCTTTTCGAGAAATTTAAGAAAAGTGGAAGAAATTTTACAGCGACGCTGGAAGCCACATCTCAAGGCTTTCATGATCATATTGTTATAAAAATTAAAGATAATGGACTTGGGATTTCAAAAGAGATTCTCTCTAAAATATATGAACCGTTCTTTACAACTAAGCCACCAGGTGCGGGTACGGGGCTCGGATTATTTTTTGTGTACGACATCATTACGAAACAGCATAACGGCACAATAGAGGTCAAATCAGAGACTGATCAATCCACAGAATTCATCATCACATTACCAAAACAGCAATTAGGAGGCGGTGTTGTATAAATTTTTTTAATGATAAAATAAAATAAAGGCTTTTTTAATAGAAGTTATTTTATGTCGATTAAAATTTTAGTAGTAGACGATGAAACAGACTTTCAACTTCTGATAAAAAAAGAATTCCGCAAACGCATCATGCATGGGGAATTGGAGTTTGTCTTCGCAACAAATGGACGAGACGCTTTAGAAAAATTGAAGAGCGATGAGTCTATCGGTATCATCTTAATCGACATCAACATGCCCGTCATGAATGGGCTAGAACTTCTCGCTGAACTTCCTAAACTTAATCGTCTTTACCGAGCGCTTATTGTAACTGCTTATGGAGATATGTCTAATATCCGGAAAGCAATGAATTTAGGGGCTTCTGACTTTATAACTAAACCCATTGATTTTCGAAATTTTGAACATTCCATTGATACTGCTATTCAACAGTATCGGAGCCTGTTAGAAGCCCAAGAAATGAAAGAACATGTCTCGGAAATCCAAAAGGAGCTCAACATTTCTCCCAGTTATGCCCACTTTGACGTCTCCTTGAAGCAACAGACTTTGAATGCTTTGCATGACATGATCCATAAAGTAGAATCACTAGAAGCTGAAAAAACAGAACCGATTGCAATTGTGGGCATGGCTTGTCGTTTTCCGGGCGCCAATAACTTACAACAATTTTGGGACTTGCTGATTTCTAGCCGAGATCCCATTTCTGAAGTGCCTCCAGATCGATGGAATATCGAAGAATTCTATGATGCTAATCGCGATATTCCTGGCAAGATTGCGACGCGCTTAGGGGGATTTATCCAAGATGTAGATAAATTTGATGCTTCTTTTTTTAGGATTTCTTCAAAAGAAGCGGAAACTTTAGATCCGCAGCAGCGTTTTCTAATGGAAGTGGCATGGGAAGCATTGGAGCATGCAGGCATTGTACCTGAAACACTTCGAGGCTCCAAAGCTAGCATTTTCGTGGGGATTGCTTCCAATGATTATGAGCTTTTATTGGAACATCAGGAGCCCAGCCAAAATTTGGCTCCTATCAATTGACAGGAAGACTGTTAGGGGCAGGAGCAGGACGCTTAGCCAATTTTCTTGGCGTTCATGGCGAATGCATAGCTATTGACACATCCACCTCTTCTTCTTTAGTGGCGATTCATCACGCGTGCCAAGAACTTCGCCGAGGAGAGTCCCCTCTTGCAATTGCAGCGGGTGTGAATATCATCCTTTCTCCAGTAAATAGTCTTAGTTTTTCCGCTTCCCATCTATTGGCTAAAGATGGCCATTGCAAAGTGTTTGATGCTTCAGCCGATGGGACTTGCTTAAGCGAAGGGTGCGGAGTAGTGATTCTAAAAAGATTGAAAGATGCTGTAAAAGACAAGGACCGGATTTTAGCCGTCATTAGAAGCTCCGCTGTGAACCAAAATGGCGATACTAGACATTTAGTAGCACCTAATCGAGAAGCACAAGTTGCCCTTATACATGAGGCTTTATTTGCAGCAGGGTTAAAGCCCGAAGAAATCGATTATATCGAAGCTCATGGTACTGGAACACCTTTGGGAGACCTTACAGAAACTCAAGCACTGAAAGAAGTTTACAAAGGGATAAGAAAGCGCCCTCTTCTCTTAGGATCTGTCAAGTCTAATATCGGCCACTTGATTGCTGCTGCAGGCATTGCCGGCCTCATCAAAACCGTGTTGGCTTTGCGAATGAAAAAAATCCCAAAAATCTCAACCTAACGCAAATTAGTCCTCACCTTGCTTTGGAGGAAATCCCTGCACAAGTTGTAGCTGAAAGTCATTATGAGTGGAATGTTGAGGATCAGCCTCGACGTGCAGGTGTGACCTCGATTGGCTTCACAGGAACAAATAGCCACCTCATCGTCGAAGAAGCTCCTTCAGTTGATATCCTACAAGGAGAAGTTCGTCCATTCCATCTTTTGACTTTGTCTGCAAAAGACGAAGAAGCTTTGCAGCAAAATGTAAAAAATTACCAAATGTATTTATCACAAACCAGTCAGGCGCTAGCGGATATAGCTTATACAGCTAATATCGGCCGTCAACATTTTCCCTACCGCATTGCTGTAGTTGCTAAGACTGTTGAAGAAGCCTTAGAAAAGCTAAAGAAAGGAGAATATCAGCACGGAATCGCCACCGATCCTTACAAGATTGAAGTGTCTGATTTAAACGATCTCAACAAGCTGGCCGAATTGTACTGTCAAGGTGGTGTGATTGATTGGGAAGCATTTCACAAACTCCATGTTAGGAATAAAATTGACCTGCCCAGCTATCCCTTTCAGCATCAGCGTTACTGGGCAACCTCTTTGGAACCTATTCAGCCTAAAAAAAGTGACATTCCATCCACAAAACTTAGAGAAATTTTTAAGCTACCTGCAAATCAACGTCGTACTTCGTTGATTAATTACTTGCAAGATCTCGTGGAAGAGGTTTTAGGTTCCCCTTTCGATGATTTAGAAAAGGGTTTTGTTGACCTTGGATTAACCTCCTTAATGATCATCGATTTGCGACAGCGTTTGCAAAAAGAAATAGGTGAAAACGAAACTCTTTCGGAAACCCTCGCCTTCGACTATCCCAACATAGTTAGTCTTGCCGATTATTTTGAGTCAAAACTTGGAGGGATTCCTGTCCAAAGGACCGAACCTCTTATCCAATCCTTCTCTATGGCAGATCCCATCGCGATCATCGGTATTGGATGCCGTTTTCCAGGTTCTGCCAATGATCCCGAAAGCTTCTGGAATCTCTTGATGCAAGGGGTTGATGCAATCCAAGTAGTACCAAGAGAGCGGTGGGATATTGATCAATACTACGATCCCGACCCAGATCATCCAGGAAAAATGGTCTCCCGTTTTGGAGGCTTTATCAAAGACATTGATCTGTTTGACGCATCTTTTTTTGGAATTAGCCCTCGTGAAGCAGAGGCGCTTGACCCTCAGCAAAGGCTTGTCTTGGAAGTTACTTGGGAGACCTTAGAACGGGCAGGCATCGCCCCTTCTAGTCTTAAAAACAGTCTTGGAGGAGTTTTTATCGGCGCTTCCAACCTGGACTACTATGGATTATTAGTGAAAAATTGCGACCCTGACACTATGCTCGACTACATGGCTACAGGCAATTCCCTCAGTGCAATTAGCGGTCGGCTGTCCTATATTTTAGGTTTACAGGGTCCTGCGTTCACTATCGATAGCGCCTGTTCAGCATCTTTGGTTGCCATCCATGAAGCTTGTATGAGTTTACATACAGGCCAATGCAATCTTGCCATCGCGGGAGGGGTCAACGCAATCCTCATGCCTGAAATGACCATCAATTATTCTAGAGGACATTTTCTGGCTCCCGATGGACGATGTAAGACTTTTGATGCCCAAGCAAATGGGTATGTTCGGGGGGAAGGATGCGGCATCTTGATCTTAAAGCGATTAAGCGATGCTGACAAAGAAGGAGATCCTGTTTTAGCAGTGATCAAAGGTACGTCGGTCAATCAGGGCGGCAAAAGTGGAGGATTGACCGTACCCAACAGAATCGCGCAGGAAAAGCTCTTTCTGGAGGGGTTGCGCAATGCTCAGATCGAACCGCAAGCAGTCCAATATGTAGAAGCTCATGGCACTGGGACAAATTTAGGAGATCCCATAGAAATGGGAGCAATCCTCAGTGTGTATGGACTAGAACGTTCTTCGGACAATTTGCTTGTCGTTGGATCTGTAAAAACAAATATGGGGCATCTTGAGTCCGCTGCAGGTGTGGCAGGCGTCATTAAAACCGTCCTTGCCTTGCAGCATCAAACAATTCCAAAACACCTTCATTTTACCCATTTAAATCCAAAAATCCATTTCGAAAACGTCCCTGTCAAAATTCCCACAGAGGCTTATCCCTGGCCTGAATTTCATTTAGCTGCTGTGGATTCATTTGGATCTACAGGTACCAACGCCCATGCTATTTTGGAAAAAGCTCCCGCAAAAGAAAAAATAGTCAATACTTCCGATCGTACTAAGCATATTCTGGCACTGTCTGCCAAAAATGAACCCGCTTTAAAAGAGCTCCTTTTGCGATACCAAAGTTATCTTGCAACTAATCCCGAAGAAGAACTCGCTGATATCGCTTATACAGCTAATACAGGAAGAGACCATTTTAATGTAAGAACAGCCTTTGTTGTGCAAACTAAAGAAGAACTCTTAGATAAACTAAGCAAAGTGAATTATCAGATTAAAGACATTGAGCCAAATGCCGCTCTTACCGAAAAAGCGAAGGAACTCTTAAAAAATCAAAATAATCAAGATGGAATATTAGATAACCTTGCCGAGCTCTATGTTACAGGTGCTTCTATTGATTGGAAAGAGTTTGATACTCCTTATCATCGCAATAAAGTCATTTTACCTACGTATCCATTCCAAAAGGAAAGATTTTGGTTTAAAACTCAGAAGAAACCGCCTAAGTCAGTTGAGGCACATCCCTTGCTGGGTGAACTAATCTCTTTGCCTTCTGAGGAAAAATTTTTTAGGAATGTAATTGATTTAGATTTTCTTCCTTATCTTAAAGACCACAAAATTTTTGGAAGTATTTTATTTCCGGGCACTGCTTTTATGGAAGTCATCAAAGCAGCCGGGGATAAATTATTCGATAGTCAACCGTTTACTATAAACAACCTGCTGATCGAACAACCACTCACACTAGATATAAACAAATCAACACCGATAGAGCTTTTGGCTCAACCTGTAGAAGAAGGCTATTCCATTGCTGTTTATAGTGTTGAAGGGCACGACTGGATCCAGCATGCAAAAGCCGAAATAAAAAAATCAAAAACTTGGAGCCCTCCAAAATAGATTGGGAGCATTTGTGTGAGAATTGCCCGCAATCTACTGCTATTTCTGAATTCTATCATCGATTAGATAACCAGGGTTTGAATTATGGCAAAGAGTTTCAATCGGTTCGTAAAATACAGACAGGAGACAGCGAAGTCATCGTTGAACTAGAAGGAGAATCTTCTTCTGCATTGATGGATGGCATCCTTCAAGCAATTATTTTCTTCGCTGACAAAAATTCAGAAAAGAAAGAAAGCACTTATTTACCTTATAGTATCGATACGATTGATTATTTTGCTGAGCTTGGAAAAAAGGTTCGATCGTATGGTAAAATTACCCAGTTGACAGAAGGCAGCTTAACAGCAGATATAGAAATATTTTCTTATGATGGCACGATTCTTGTCAAAATTCATGGATTCCATGCCAGGAAAACGGATCAACACGTTCTTCAACAATTGCTAACAAAGCAGACAGAGCATACAGCAGCTGATTGGTGCTATCAAATTTGCTGGCAGACTAAGCCGTTAGTAAAATCTGAAGCTCTATTAAGAGAACCCTGGCTAATTGTTTCGGAAAACGAAGAAAAAATTGAAGGGTTGGAAGCCAAGACCATTATACCTGCTAAAGCTAGTGCTGAAGTTGTCGCAAAATCACCTGCTGGGATTGTATGGTTTCTATCCGGTAAAGATTCCCTACAACAGGTTTTAAATTTCATCACCGTTTTAGATAAACAGCCTGACAAGCCCATTCTCTATTTTGTGACGCGCGGCATCCAACCGATTGGAGCTATCACGGATTTAGAGCATGCCGCATTTAACGGTTTTTATAAGACATTGAAGCTTGAAATGCCCTCATTGGAATGCCGACATATCGATCTTGCACCTGATGAAGCATTTTCTTATGAGGAGCTTTTAGCAACTGACCAAGAGGGACAAATCGCTTATCGGAAAGGAGTTCGTTATGTTCCACGTTTGCTGCATGTGGACAAGGCCATACGTTCGGGTAATAAGTTATTACCACCCATGTCGATGGTCTTTCAACTCGAAACTGTCTCCAAAGGGCCCTTAGACAATCTCTATTTGCGGAAGCAAGATATAATAAAAGAGCCTACTCCTCACGAAATCTCCATTGAGGTGAAATCAGTGGGTCTAAATTTCCGAGATGTCTTAAATGCCATGGGGCTATATCCGGGTGATCCTGGACCTTTAGGCTGTGAATGCGCGGGCATTGTGACTGCTGTTGGCAAGGACGTATCAGGTGTTCAAGTTGGAGATGCCGTTGTCGGCTTTGATTTCGGTTGCTTGGCCTCCCAGATTACTGTCCCAGCCGATCTTTTCATTCGAAAACCGTCCATTTTACCATTTGAAGACGCTGCAGCTATTCCCATTGTCTTCTCAACAGCCTACCAAGCTTTGGTGATTTTGGCTCACATAAAAAAAGGAGATAAAGTTCTCATCCATGCTGCTGCAGGGGGTGTCGGGCTAGCAGCGATCCAGATCGCACAAATGATGGGGGCAGAAATTTATGCGACAGCAGGCAGTCGAGAAAAACATGACTATCTCAAATCTCTGGGCGTTGCCTGCATCTATCAATCGAGAACATTGGATTTTGCAGAAGAAATTCTAAAAGATACAAATGGCTATGGTGTCGATGTTGTCCTCAATTCTTTGTCTGGGGAAGGATTTATCGATAAGACAGTTAGCGCATGCCATCTGGGCGCGCGCTTTGTAGAGATTGGCAAACGGAATATCTGGCCACCGGAAAAAATGAAGGAGTCTCGACCTGATGTTCAGTATTACATCCTGGCTATAGATGAGATGGTCAAAATGCAGCCCCAAGAAGTGCGCACCATCCTGAAGACTGTCGTTAGTCTATTTTCGGAAGAAAAACTTAAACCACTCCCCTCCAGCTGCTTTGGAATTTCTGATGCCATCGATGCCTTTGAATATTTGCAAAAGGCCAAAAATATCGGCAAAGTGGTGTTGACTTTCCCGAAAAGCCAACTCTTAAAAATTGATCCTGCCGGCAGTTATTTGATCACTGGGGGCCTTGGCGGTCTTGGCCGCAAGGTAGCGGAATGGCTTGCCCAGCAAGGTGCTAAGCATTTGGTCTTAGCTGGCCGCAATGTTTCCCAACAAATTCAAATCCCTGACACAACCGTTGAAACAGTGGCGCTTGATGTCTCGCAAAGACAGGCCGTGGAGTCCTTGATGCAAAAATTCGGCAATGAATGGCCGCCATTGAAAGGCATCATTCATGCCGCAGGCCTTATCGACGATGGTGCGATTGCCTCCCAGGATTGGAGTAGGTTTGAAAAAGTCTTTGCACCGAAAGTCCAAGGAAAAGCTGGAACTTGCATGAAGCGTCGCAATTACAACCCTTGGATTTTTTTATCTTCTTTTCTTCAGTCGCATGACCTCTCGGCAATCCTGGGCAAATTAATTATGCTGCAGCTAACTCTTATATGGATGCTTTGGCTGAGTATCGCCAAGACAAAGGCTTGCCTGGTTTATCAATCGGATGGGGCCCTTGGGCGGAAACAGGAATGGCTGCGAATCTTACAGACTATGGTCGGAAGGGATGGAGTTTGTTCAAACCTGAAGAAGGGATTAAAGCTTTGCAAATGGCGATTTCCACGTCTTATCCTCATGTAACTATCGCCCATTTGGATTGGAAAAAAGTTCCGTATCAGCAAGGGTTATTGAATGAATTGACTCCTTCTAAAGCAAAAGAAATTCCTATCCTACTCCAACAGTTGTCCGATGCGCTGCCATCCGAAAGGAAAGACATTTTAAGCGATTATCTTCAGCAAACGGTTGGCAAAATTCTTGGTTTATCCTCCGTGAACCCTGAACAAGGATTATTCGAAGCAGGGATGGACTCCTTAATGTCTGTCGAATTGCGAAATAAGCTTCAGGCTACCATCGGAAATATTCATCAATTTCCCTCCACTCTAGCAATCGATTATCCCAGCATCGTTAAAATTTCCCAATATTTTGAAGAGCATATATTCCCCTTGATTGGCATCAAAGAAATCGTCAAAGAAGAAGCCACGAAGAAAGTCGTCATAGAAACAGATCGAATTGCCATTATCGGCTTAAGCTGTCGCTTCCCTGGAGGAGCCAATGATCCGCAAGCCTTATGGGAACTATTGAAACAGGGCTACGATGGGATTTCTGAGATTCCCGCTAATCGCTGGGATGTAGACGCTTATTTTGATCCAAATCCTGAAGCCCCAGGCAAAATGTATGTGCGGCGCGGCGGCTTTTTGAATACTAACATCGCAGATTTCGATGCCCAATTTTTTGGAATTAGCCCCAAAGAGGCTGAATATATGGATCCGCAACAGAGATTTCTCCTAGAAGTCTCTTGGGAAGCTCTAGAAAATGCCTGTATTAATCCGTTATCATTAAAAGGCTCTGAAACTGGTGTTTTCATGGGCCTCTGCTTTCATGATTATTCTCGATCTAATCAGCAAGACTGAACAGGCCGACACATTCAATGCTTATGTTGAAAGCGGGAACTCCGGCAGCATACTGGCAGGCCGATTATCCTACACCTTAGGCTTGGAAGGGCCAAGCATGGTTATAGACACGGCTTGTTCCTCTTCGCTTGTCGCAAAAAATTTGGCATGCAAAAGCCTGCAAAATGATGAGTGCCATCTTGCAATGGCAGGCGGGGTTAATATACTGCTGAATAAAGATATAACGATCAATTTCTGCAAAACTCATGTTAGCCAAAGACGGTCATTGCAAAACGTTTGACGCCGATGCCGATGGCTATGTCCGCAGTGAAGGATGTGGAGTCATTGTGTTGAAACGTCTATCTGATGCTGTTCGCGATAATGACCCGATTTTAGGAGTCATTCGAGCCACAACTATTAATCAGGATGGCGCAAGTTCTGGACTGAACCCCGTTCCTAATGGGGAATCTCAAGCATCCCTAATACGCAGCGCTCTGAATTATGCCAAGTTAAACCCTTCCGACATTGATTACATAGAAGCACATGGAACAGGAACAGCCTTAGGGGATCCTATAGAAGTAGGAGCATTAGGAGAAGTATTCAAAGGCCGCCAGGAACAACCCCTAATATTGGGGACAGTCAAAACCAATATGGGTCATTTAGAATCCGCTGCCGGCATTGCAGGGGTCATCAAAACGCTTTTGGCATTAAACAATGAAGCGATTCCTCCACATCTGCACTTCAAACATCTTAATCCACATATCTCCCTGGATAGTATTCCAGCTAAAATCCCGCTCATCTTAACCCCATGGAAGCGATCCAACCGTCCCAGAATTGCAGGGGTCAGCTCGTTTGGTTTTAGCGGAACGAATGCGCACGTAATCCTTGAAGAACCTCCTATTTTAAAATACGAAGAAAATGTGGTGGATCGCCCCTGCCATCTGTTGACACTCTCAGCTAAGACACAAAAAGCCTTAGATCAGCTGATCGATCTCTATCGCAAAAATCTACCTGATAGTGATATTGCAGATATCGCCTTTACAGCTAATACAGGAAGGGCTCACTTTCATTATCGCATGAGCGTTGTTGCCAAAACAAAAGAAGAATTATTGAACCATTTGCAAAAGGGCAATTATCTAATTGACGAAGTTCCTCTCAAGGTTCCGAAAGTGGTGTTTCTTTTTACAGGGCAAACTCAAAAGTCTACTGAATTGCTTGAAACTTCGCCGATCTTCAAAGAAGCAATGGAAAGAAGCCACGGACTTTATGAATATGCCCTTTTTGAGCTTTGGAAAAGCTGGGGAGTTGTTCCTAATTATGTAGCGGGCGAAGGTATAGGCGATATCATTGCCGCCATAGCCGCTGAAATAATTACTTTAGAGGAAGGCTTGAAACTTATAGCTGCTAGCAACAATCCGAAAGATCTGTTACAAGTATCAAAGCAAATCATCTATCGCGAACCGCAAATTGGTTTCATATCGAGCTGGACAGGCGATTTGATTCGAAAAGAAAGCTTAACAGCTGATTACTGGAAAATTCATGAAACTATTAGGAATATTCCTGAAGACACACTCACTATCAGGCCTCAAAATCATTGGAATGAGCTCCTTCACACACTTTCGCAACTTTATTTAAAGGGCGTTCCAGTTAATTGGAAAAGTTTTGATAAACCCTACAGCCGTAAAAAAGTTCCCTTACCGACCTATCCTTTTCAACGGGAAAGATTTTGGGCTGATGCAATTAAAACAAAAAAGGCGCGACATCTCTCAAGAGAAGCCCATCCCTTGCTAGGTGAATTGATCCAATCTCCTTCGGAGGAAAAACTGTTTAGGAATGAGCTAGATTTGGATTTTGTTCCTTATCTTGCGGATCATCAGGTTTTTGATAGCATTCTTTTTCCTGGAGCTGGGTTCGCGGAAATATTTCACGCAGCAGGAAACAAGCTTTTTAACAACCAATTCTTCATGATTAACAACCTTGTAATCGAACAACCACTCCCCCTTGACACTAAAAAGGAAACACTTTTAGAACTGCTTATCAAACCTAAAGAAGGGGGATACACAGCCTCCATTTATAGTATCGAAGAAGGGAATTGGATTCGTCACTCTACAAGTGAACTTTCTGTATTGGAATCCAGCCCCACATTGAACTTGGATTGGGAACATTTATGCACCATTTGCCAAAAGCCAATTGATATCGAAAACTTGTATAAGAATTATGATGCTACAGGTTTACATTACGGCGAGAAGTTCAAAACGCTTCAAAATATACAGATTGGTAATAATGAATTCACTTCTGAGCTGGAAGGTGAGGCTTCAGCAGCTTTGTTGGATGGTTGTTTGCAAGCCTTAGGTTCCCTGATTCAAAAAGAAGGCGAGCATAGTAGCACCTATCTTCCTTTAAGCATTGATCGGTTAATTTGCTTTGCAGAACTCGGAACTTCTATCCGCATCCATGGTAAAGTGACCGAGCTTACTGATAACGATGTCACAGCAGAGTTTTCAATTTTTTCATTTGACGGCGAACAGCTCATGAGAATTGAAGGCTACCATGCAAGAAAAACCGATCAGGCTCATTTGCAACAAATGCTAGCTAAACAAACAGGGCTAAGCGCCCTTTCCTGGTTTTATCAAATAACTTGGCAACCGAAACCATTAGAAAATAACGAAAGAGAATTAACGGGATCCTGGTTAATTGTGTCGGAAGAAAAAGAAGAAATCGAGGGTCTACAAGCTAGGCATGTAAAACCCGAAGGAGTAATCTCAGAAATAGGTGAAAAACTACCGGAGGGGATAATATGGTTTGCTTCAGGAAAAAATTCTTTAAAATATGCTTTTGAATGTGTTCAGGTAATTAGTAAGCTTGAAACAAAACCGCGTCTCTTTTTTATCACTCGTGGTATCCAGCCTATTGGCTCTATTACTGATCTTGAAAGTGCTCCCTTCAACGGCTTTTTTAAAACATTAAAACTCGAGCTGCCCAGTTTTGCTTGTCGACACATAGACCTTGGAGCTCATGATAAATTCCCGATGAAAGAACTTTTGTCAGCAGATGATGAAGATCAAGTTGCTTATTATGAAGGTATCCGTTACGTTCCACGCCTGTTTTCTGCTCGAGATGCAAAACACTCGGGCAAAAAATTACTGTGTCCTATCGCTTCAGCTTTTCAATTGGAAACAACTTCTAAAGGATCATTGGAAAATCTTTATTTAAGGCCACGGGATGCAATTTCCTCTCCAGGCCCTAATGACGTAACTATTGAAGTTATGGCGGCTGGATTAAATTTCCGCGATGTCTTAAATGCGATGGGACTGTATCCTGGCGATCCTGGACCTTTAGGGGGTGAGTGTGCAGGCGTTATTACAGCCGTTGGCAAGAATATTACAGATTTAAAAGTGGGAGATCCAGTTGTTGGATTTGCTCCAGGTTGCTTTGCATGGCATATAACAGCTTCTAAAGAATTGTTTACACTGAATACCACCAACCTAACCTTTTCTCAAGCTGCTGCAATCTCCATTGTGTTTTCAACAGCCTATTACGCCTTAATAACACTTGCTAAACTTAAAGCTGGAGAAAAAGTTCTTATTCATGCAGCAGCTGGAGGCGTAGGACTAGCAGCTATTCAAATTGCTCAACCAAGTTGGGGCTGAAATTTATGCAACTGCAGGTAGCCCAGAAAAGCATGCTTACCTTCACCGATCTGGAGTTTCACATCTTTATTACTCTTGAACTTTAACTACGCAATAGTAATTTTAGCAGATACTAAAGGCTAAGGGATCGACGTTGTTCTCAATTCTTTGACAGGTGAGGATTTCATCGCTAAGACTATCAGCATTTGCCACGAGAACGCCGATTTGTTGAGATTGGCAAAAGGAACATTTGGTCTAAGGAAGCCATGCATGAGGCAAGATCCGGATATAAACTACTTTATCCTTGCTTTAGATGATATCATGGTTGAGCATCCTAAGGAAGTGGGGGATGTGCTTCACATTGTGATGGATCAACTTGCTAAAAATCAGTTCAAACCTCTCTCTTCCTGTTAGTTTCCCTATCACCGATGCAGTAAGTGCTTTTGAGTATTTACAAAGAGCAAAAAATATTGGTAAAGTTGTTCTGACATTCCCAGGAAAACGATTCAAAATAGACCCTACGGCCAGTTATTTGATTACTGGAGGATTGGGCGGCTTAGGCCTTAAAGTTGCTGAATGGCTTGCCTTGTTACAAGGAGCCAAACATCTCGTTCTAGCAGGTAGAAATGCATCTCAAAATATTGAAATCCCTAATGCGACTATTGAAGCTGTGGCCATTGATATTTCCCAAAAGCCCGCTGTCGAAGCTTTAATGCATAAATTTGGAAAAAACTGGCCAGAATTGAAGGGCATCATTCACGCTGCTGGAGTGATCGATGATGGCGTGCTGATCTTCACAAGATTGGGGCAAATTTGAAAAAGTCTTTGCACCTAAAGTCCAAGGAAGTTGGAATTTGCATGAAGCCTCATTAAATAAACCTTTGGATTTCTTTGTTCTATTTTCCTCGGTTGCTTCATCTTTAGGATCCTCAGGTCAAATCAACTATTCTTCAGCAAATGCCTATATGGATGCCCTAGCCTACCTCCGACAAGACAAAGACTTACCAGCTTTGTCAATTAGTTGGGGTCCTTGGGCAGAAGTTGGCTTAGCCGCACAATTTGACAGAGCGCCATCGAGCAGGGGGGCTTCGTGCTTTCAGTCCAAAAGAGGGAATTAAAGCGTTTGAATTAGCCCTGAAACAATCCAATCCTCACATATCTATAGTCAATGTGGATTGGAAGATAATTCCTTATCAGCAAGCCTTTTTAAGAGAGCTCACTATTTCAAAATCAGCTAAAACACCTATTATTTTGCAACTTTTATCTGGCTCGCATCCGCAGAAAAGAAAAAAAATCCTGATGGATTTCTTGCAAAAAACTATTGGTAAAATTTTAGGTTTATCTGCGGTTCCGCAGAATCAAGGTTTTTTTGAAATGGGAATGGATTCTTTAATGGCCCTTGAGTTACGCAATCAACTCCAGACTATGATTGGGGAAAAATATCCATTAATCAATACATTAGCTTTTAAATACCCAACAGTCAACAATTTAGCAGAATATATTGTCAATGAAATAT
>CAVPVT010000034.1:0-20626 GCA_963709145.1 Parachlamydiales bacterium | reverse complement strand
AAATACGATCTTCATACTTAACTCTAAAAATTGATCGTATTGTGGAATAGATGACTTCATTCGTCTTCAAGTGTAGTTTTGGGAATTTCCAATACCAACCCTTCCGAATAAGCGTTTGAAGGTGTTTGAAATCCAATGGGAGCGAGTCCCTGAAGGACCTTCTTCATAATGACAACAGCTGCCGCCGCAGTAAAATCATACCCCTCCATACACTGTAATCGGGAAACAGCTTTTTGACCCGCTTCATTGATGACTTCCCCATAAATTAGAGTTCTTAATTTCTCTCTTCGTTCAGCAGGCAACCCTTCAGGCAATGAGTCAAGATATTTTATAATCATCTGTTGAATGGGCTTCCAACCCAATACAAATGAAAAAGGACGCGTTAATTTCTGTATCATTATATTAACCCATGGGAAATACATGTAAAATTCAATATGAGGAATTCCCGTGCTATACCACGCTGTAGAAACATCTGCAAAACCAATCGTAACACAGGTGACCGGTCGATGATCCCCCAAATCAAAAATGCGTGTTTTCCAAGCAGTAGGAACTTTCGTTAATATCCCCTTGTCACGAATGACTCCCCCCTTGTGAATGCCTCTAAAAAGTGTTTTTAGAGATCCACGCGACCAACCTCCTCCCATCAGAAATTCCTCCCCTGTCACTCGACAGGCTAAAGTCAGCTGAGTCGCATCTGGTAAGCGGTTTTTTAAATGTTTGCACAGACAATCTGTTGTCACTACTTCCCCCCCTATACCAGGAAGTAACATTACCTTAGAAGCCTGAGCTTCTGTATCCAGACGAGCGAGACCCTCAAACACATTTATCTCCCCTGTGATATCCAAGTAGTGAGTTCCAGCTTTCATGCAAGCGTTTGCCATATTTTTGAATGTTTTCGTAAAAGGACCTGCACAGTGAATCACTGCGACAAAATCGCTAAGAATGCGAACTGACAATTCAATGTCGCTGATATCAAATACTTTATACTCCAGATCAAGAGCTTTAGCCTGATCTTCGAGTTTTCCCCTATTTCTTCCCCCTAAGATGGGTTTGAGCCCTTTAGCAATTGCTTCTTTGGCGATCAAATTGCCTGTATAACCATAGGATCCATAAATTAAGAACGATTTTTTACCCATAATTTCCCCTTTAGGGTTTCGGCAATGAAGGAAATATGAGGCTGGTCAACAATATTGACGTGATCGCAATTTAATTCGTAATATTCTTTCAGTCCTGTAGTCTCAACTTCAAAAGGGGTCACATGATAATGGGACGGAGCAAAAGTTTCGTTCCAAGATATCATCGCTTTGAAAAAGCAGACCAGTTTAGTATTATGCAAGGTGAACGGCTGGTATTGCATGGCTATTTTAAAGTTGTTTTCAAAAACTTTTGCGGTCCTATAAAAATCTTGTCTTTTTTTAAAAATAGAAGAAGTCATTTTTGATTGATATTGATCAAATATTAAATTAATTATTTCATCTGTAGAGAGTGATTTGATTTGATCATTTGATATATTTATATCAATGTTATGAGTCCTATTTAATATATCCACAAAAAAACGAAAAGGAGAAACTAGATCTTTATCCTTGATAAAAGAGATTGTATCTAATAAAGCGATAAGATTAATGGTTTCGCCTTGCTGCTCAAAGTGATAAGCAATTTGATTCGCTAGCACGCCACCCATCGAATGACCGGCCAGAAAGTAAGGACCGTGTTCTTGAATGCTTCGTATCGCTTTAGAATAATCATTTATCATTTCATGAAGATTTGAAGGCAAGCGTTCATTTTCCTCGAAGCCTGCAGATTGTATGCCATAGGTTGGGTAGTCTGAACCTAATGCTTTAGCAACGGGAACATATTCTAACACGTCCCCTGTGATAGAATGTAACAGAAACAAAGGATAATGCGTTCCCGAAGTTTGCAGCGGCACAAGATTTATGTGTTTGGTGGTATCTTTGCTTGATCGGGAGGGAGCATTTTTTTTATCCATAATTTTTAACAAATAGTCAGACAGCTTTTCGATATTCGGATATTCAAACATAACTGTAGTTGGAATAGAAACATTTTCAAGGCTAGACTGAAGATGGTTCCTTATTTCCAATCTCATTAATGAATCCATGCCGGTCTCAAGAAAATCTTTTCCTGTATTTATTTTTTCATCAGGAGAAAGACCTAGAGTTGTTGCAATCAAATAAGAAAGGTAGTGCTGCACAACCATTTTTCTCTTGTCAGGATCTACTTCTTGAAGTTGATCGATGAGAGAAGTTGTTTTTTGGCTTTGCTTCAGGATAAAATCGCTTAGGAAAACATCTTTTGCTTTCAATTTCTTCCAATCGATATTGACGATTGAAAAATTGGATCTATTTTTTTGTAAAGCAGCTTCGAACGCCTTTAGCCCTTGAAGCGGAGTCAACGGTCTCAATCCTTCTGCTTGGTGGCGGGATGTCAGATCTTTTGCCATCCCAATTTCAGACCAAGGCCCCCAGTCGATTGAGAGGGCAGGTAAATGTTGCAACTTCCTAAAATAGGCTAAAGCATCCAAAAAACTATTTGCGGCTGAATAATTGCTTTGGCCCGGCGAACCAAACACAGAAGCGATGGAAGAAAAGAGTACAAAATAATCTAAATCAAGCTTGCTGGTGGCTTGATGAAGATTCCAAGCCCCTTGAATTTTAGGGGCAAACACTTTTTCAAACCGGCTCCAATCCAGCGTTAGAATGGCCCCATCGTCAATAACACCTGCGGCATGAAAGACTCCTTTTAGCTTTGGCCATTTTATTCCAAAGTTTTGTATTAAAACTTTTACGGAAGATTCATTGCTGATATCCACAGCAACGGTTTCAATCGTAATAGATTGGTTTTTTAGCGTTTCAATAATCCACTTGTTTTTTCATTCGGAAAATTTCGTCCAACTAAAACCAAGTGTTTCACACCTTGATCACAAAGCCACTGGCCATCTTTAAACCCAACCCGCCCAGACCTCCAGTAATCAAATAACTGCCTTCAGGATCTATGTAAGGAAGTGCGCTCGGCATTTTTAAGTTTTCCAATCGGGCGAATCGGGGGACAAAACGTTTACCTCGACGGTAGGCCGCTTGCGGCTCTTGGCCTTCTTGGGCAAATTCGGTAAGAAGGATTTCAATATTATGCTCTGGAGTGTCGCTAGGATCGAGATCTATTTGAAATGCCCTAAGTTCCGGATATTCGAGCAGCAAGGTTTTGAAGAATCCGTTAAATGGAGAATCCCAAAGGGAGATTGAAGAATCCTCTAAGGCATGGGTGCCTTGGGTAACAAAATACAGCGGGGGCATTTTAGGCAGGTTTAAGTTCAAAAGCGACTGCAAGAAACTGAGAACGGTTTTTAGTTCGGAGACAATATGGACAATACCTTTGATGGATTCTTTGTCTTCCACTTCACCTAATTCAATGTCCAAACACTGGCCTATTTGAGATTCCAACTGTTTTGAAAGCATTTGTGAGAAGCCATCTTTTTTTCCACTAACGATCCAGCATCCAGACTGTAATGTTTTAGACAAATCTATAGGCATGGGTTTCCAAGTAGTATGATAAAACCACTGGCTTAAATTATCTTTCTCCTCAAGCATGCGGGCCAAGTTTTCTTGGCTGGTTTTCTCATGCGAAAGCCCTTTATAGAGGCAAGAGGTTCTCCTCCTAGAGAAAAAATCTCGATGTCAGCGCTGAGGGAATTTTCATCCTTTTCCATCACTTTGCCATGCATCCGACAAGTCTTTTCTAAGTTAGAATAGAGTGTCAACGCATCTACGCCAAATGGAAGGAAGATATTCTTGGATGAGTCTTTATCGATTGCAATGGCTGCACTTAGGGCTTGGAAACAGCCATCGAGAATTCTGGGATCTGAGAGGCATCCGAGGTCGCTCTCGCAATGTAATTCCGCTGCAACCTCGTTATTTGTTACCCAAACATTTTTTAGTGTTTGGAATTGAGGACCATAATGGGCGCCGTGGACTGCAAACTTTTGATAAAGGTCTGAAGTAGAGATCTCGTGATTGCAAATAAGCTTTATTTTTTCCCAGTCACAGATATCTGCGGATGCCAAAGACGAGTTAGAGAGAAGAGCTGAACCATGACATATCCAGTTGCCTTCCTTTTCTTGGGAGTGAATGGAAAGAGTGTAATCCTTATTGTCAGCCTCAAGGACTTGAACTTGGATAGTTTTTGGTTTGTCAGCGGATAAGGACAAAGGTTCTTGTATGATGAGATTTTTTATGGTTATAGACTGAGTTCCCAAAATCTTCTTTCCTGCTGCGAGAAGGATTTCTATGTAACCCGCAGCAGGAAATAAAATTGTATCGTAAATTTGATGATCCTTGAGATAGGGCGACACTTCCAACCTGAGTTCATTGACAAATAGACTTTCTCCAGATGGCATACAAATGTACTTGCCCGCAAGTGAATGGTCTATGCCCAAGAAGTTATCTTGCTCGGAAATTTTTGCCTTTGTGTTTTCCAAGGCTTTGTACCAATAGCGTGTTCTTTGAAACGGGTAAGTTGGCAGGGAAATCCTTTTACGATTATAGGGAGCCTCGAAACCTTTCCAATTGATCTTTCCTCCTCCAAGGTATATTCGAGAAACATTTTCAAGAATATTTTTCCATTCATCTTGATTTTTATCGGGACCAATTTCCAAAAAAAGTGAGCACCCTTGAGCCTTTAATTGTTCCAGCCCCTCAACGAATTTAAACGGACTGCAAGCCTGTTCCACCCAATATCCCGCGGTAAGTTTTTCCGCTCCAATAATTTTGCCAGTGACATTAGAGATAAATCTCAATTGGGCAGGTTGATAGGCGATAGTGTCTGCGACTTTCAGAAATTCACTTATAATTGGATCCTTAACGTTTTCTATAATAGCATCCCCGGCCGGCAGCTTTTGCAATAGACGAGCCCATGAAAAGACAAGTTTTGAGGCATCTTCTAAGGTAAAAATACCGGCAATAAGTTGCAGCAACATATTCGCCAAAGCCTTGTCCGATCACATAATTGGGAACAACCCCCCAGCTTTTCCAAAGCTCTGCTAAGGCATATTCAAAGGCAAACAAAGCCGGTAAACCATAACCTCTTTTTTCCAATTCTTCTCTATTGTCAGATTGAAATAGAATGCTCAAAAGTGATTTGCCGGATAATGCATCAAAAATTTTGGCAAGATGGTCCAAAACCCGTTTAAAGACAGGCTGTGTTTCGTAAAGATGTTTTCCCATTTGAGAATATTGCGACCATTTCCTTTGAATATAAAGGCAATTTTGGGGGCAGTATAAGGAGCTTCCTTAATTTGAAAATCACCCTTTTGAATTTTGAAATGATCTCCGTCAAATTCTGACCAATAACCGTCATTCGTGTTTAAAATGGGCACGACCTGCATTGGCGGTGCAGGTTATATCTGCAAGGTTTTCATTGGGATACGAGAGAAAATGGTCCTGATAACTTTTAATTAACTGCCGAAGAGCCGCTTCACTCTTGGCCAAAGGGCAAGAAGGTGTAAAGGCCGTTCTGGCTCATTTTTAGCTTGTTCTTGTGCAGAAGCTTCTTCTAATAGAACGTGGGCATTTGTTCCGCTAAAACCAAAAGAACTAATTCCTGCTAATCGTGAACGGCTCCCTTTAGGCCAAGGGGTTAAAGTTAAAGGGATTTTGGCTGGTATGGCGTCTAAATTTATATGTGGATTAAGTTTTTGAAAATGGATCTGGGGGGGGGATCGCTTCATGCTGCAGTGAAAGTATTGTCTTAATAAGGCCCGCAACACCTGCGGCCGATTCCAAATGACCTATATTGGTTTTGACAGTTCCAAGTAAGAGAGGTTTTTCTCTTGCGCCGCTAAAGACCGCTGTCAATGCTCCTACCTCAATCGGATCCCCTAAAGCGGTCCCTGTTCCGTGCGTTTCAATATAATCAACTGCATTGGCTTCGAGTTTAGCTTGCTGCAATGCTTTGCGAATGAGAGCAATTTGAGCTTCTCCGTTCGGAACTGTTAGCCCTGAGCTTGATCCATCCTGGTTATTGCTGCTTGATTTAATGACCGCCAAAATGCGGTCTTTATCTTGGATAGCATCATTAAGGTGTTTTAATAGGACCATGCCGCATCCTTCTCCACGGGAATACCCATTAGCGCTAGCATCGAATGTTTTGCAATAGCCATCAGGAGCCAACATGTTGGCTTTGCACAGGCTAATATGTATATATGGGCTAAGGATTAGATTGATCCCTCCAACTAAAGCTAAATCGATTTCTCCAGCATGCAATTTTTGACAAGCTTCATGAAGGGCAACTAAAGAAGAGGAACACGCTGTGTCCAACGAGAAAGAAGGGCCTTGCAAACCATAAAAATAAGATAAACGGCCGGCTAAAACGCTGGACGAAACGCCTGTAGAAAAGAAGGATTCAATTTGATCCGCAGAAGCATTTGCAAAGAAAAGATCCTTATAATCTGCAGTTGACGTTGCTATGAAAACACCCGTGTTGGATCCGGCTAGGCTTTTAGGGTTAATCCCTGCATTTTCCAAAGCTTCCCATGAAACTTCTAAGAGCAGCCTTTGTTGCGGATCCATAAATTCAGCCTCGCGGGGGCTGATTCCAAAAAACTGAGGATCAAATTGATCCACTGGAACATTTAAAAAACCACCCAGGCGGGTATACATTTTGCCAGGAGCATCCGGATTTGGATCGTAATATTGATCAACATTCCAACGACTCTTTGGGATTTCGGAAATGCCGTCAAAACCCTTCTCTAGCAATTGCCAATAGGCATCAGGAGTATTAGCGCCTCCAGGAAAGCGGCATGCCATTCCTATAATGGCAATCGGTTCTGAGCGGGCCCGTTGAATTTTTTCAAGTTTGCTTTCAGCTTCGTCAAGAAGAAAATAGGCTTGTTGCAAAGGAGTAAGATTTTGAAAATCTTTATCGGCAGACATTTTAATACCTATTTTGTTCGCATTTGGAATTTCTCTTGTAACTTCCGTGCAATTTCATCTTCCTCAATTTGAGCCTTCTCAATTTTTTCACTATCAAAATTTATGTTTTCATTTTTGCTGATTCCCATTAACGGAAAAATATTGTCCTGAAAGTAGCGTATGATGGCCGTAATACTCGGATAGTCGAAAGCGAAGGTGGTGGGAAATGTATAAATTTGCCCAATCTCAGATTGAAGTTTGTTTCTGAATGTAATAGCCATTAGGGAGTCCATGCCACTGTCGAAAAAGCCCTTATCATTGTTGACTGCTTGCTCAGCAGATAGCCCTAAAACGCTTCGTACTAAATTTTGCAGGCATTTACTCAAAATTTCATTTCGTTCATCAGGAACTGCTATCTGAATCTGTTGAAGCAGGGAAGCTTCTTTTTTCGTTGCGGGAGTAGTGGAAAAATTTTCACTGATCCATATCAGAGAGGGGGACAGCCTTTGAAGAAAGGTTTTCCAATGAAAATTGGAAATGATGATATCTGCTTTATTGTGCTTTAAAGCTTGCTCAAAAGCTTTTATACCTTGCGCGGGTTTTAAAGATATTACACCCTCAGCTTGATGGCGGCCGACCACTCCTGTGGCTAATCCTATTTCAGCCCAGGAAGACCAGTTTATCGAAATAGCAGGCAGATTGTTTTGTCTTCGGAATGCCGCCAGTCCATCTAGAAAAGCATTAGCCGAGGCATAGTTAATTTGGCCCGCAGATCCCGTACTAGAAGCCATTGAGGAAAATAGAACAAAAAAGTCTAAGGGTTTATTGATGGAAGCTTCATGAAGATTCCAGGAACCTTTAATTTTTGGGGCGAAAACCTTTTCGAATCGGGTCCAATCTTGCGAGATCAGCGCACCATCGTCGAGGAGACCTGCAGAATGGATAATTCCTTTTAATTCAGGCCATACAGTCCCAAACTTTTGCATGAGAGAATTAATTGCGGATGTATCAGCGACATCGACTTGGGCAACTTCTGTTGACACACCGAGTTCCGGCATTTGTGAAGGAGCTTTGCGTCCTATTAAAACTAGATGTTTAGCCCCTTTTTGAACCAGCCATTCAGCGACTTTTAATCCTAAGGCCCCTAGGCCTCCAGTGATCAAATAGCTTCCTTTGGAATCGATATTTAAATCTTTTTGAGGCAAGGTAAGGACTATTTTTCCAATATTTTTGGCTTTTTGCAAATATTGGAAAGCTGACAAAGCTTCTGTGATTTGAAAGTTGGTAATTGGAATGGGTTTTAGGCTCCCATTAGAAAATTTTTCAACTACTTTTTGGAGAAGATTTTTTGCTTCAAGGGGCCTTTTCACGATAGTTTCATCTAGAGCAAGAATAAAATATTGGATATCTGGCCTTTTTTGAGACATCTGTTCTGCAGTCCAGATGTCTCTTTTGCCGATTTCAATAAAACGGGCATTTTTTGCACAAGCGCTGATAGATTTTTCAATGAACCCTTCCCCTGTCAAAGAGTTTAAGACCACGTCAACACCTTTACCTTTTGTATCTTTTAAAATCTGATCAGCAAAATTTAAAGATCTTGAATGATAAACATTTGAAACCCCTAGACTATTCAGATAAGCGCGTTTTTCGTCACTCCCTGCCGTGGCATAAATTTCAGCGCCAATCAATTGGGCTATTTGAATGCTCGCAAGGCCAACTCCTCCTGCTGCAGCATGGATTAAAATTTTATCCCCTTTTTTGAGTTTGGCAAGATCGTACAGAGCCTGGTAGGCTGTCCCGAAAACGACAGGAATGCTGGCAGCTTCAATAGGAGTTAACTGGGAAGGCTTTAAAACAAAAAGGGACGCAGAACCTTTGTAAATATTGGCAAAACAGCCTGAGCCAAAGCCTATTACCTCATCGCCCACTTTCAGTTCAGTAACTTTATTGCCTACAGCAATTATTTTTCCGGAGCATTCACTACCCATTAAGCCTGCTTGGCCAAAAATCAAGCCCATCGCATATAAAACATCTCTGAAATTAACTCCTGCAGTATGAACTTCGACTGCAATCTCATCTGGTTGTATCTGTGATTCTACAGTTGTAAAATGGAGGTCTTCCATATTACCCGATGTAGAAGCATCTAGACGCCAAGCTGAAGCTGAAGGGATAGGCAGTTTATCTTTACTTTCTTGAAAACGGGCAAATCTTGGGACATACCTCGCTTTTCTGAAAGCCACCTGCGATTCTACCCCTTTTTGGGATAGTTCGGTTAGGATATGCTCAATTTGATTATTAGAAGACATCGAAGGATCAAGATCGAGATTACACACTTTTAATTCAGGATATTCCATGATCAATGTTCTAAAAAATCCTACAAAGGGAGTTTGAGAAAGGGTAACAGGAAAGTTCTCAACAGATTGAGCTCCTTTTGTGACAAAGCAGAGAAAAGGGATTTTTTTTAATGAAAGTAATTCTTTTACTAAGTAGAGAGCTGGCTTTAACCCTTTGTTAAGGTCTTCATAAATGGATTCTAGGGTAGGAGGATGATCAGGATTTTCCCAAAGATAGATGCAACCGGAGAGAGCTTCCATTTTTTTTATATTCTGAAAGGCATCCTCAGGGCTTACGATCACTCCTTTTAATCTTTGGCTTAGATGGTCTGCCAATTCACTTCTATCAGAAATAATGAGCCAGGATTCATCTTTTGCTGTCTTTGAAGATATCGGACGTTCCACCCACGAGACCTGGTATTCCAGCTGTTTAATTTCCTCTTCTTCTCCCAGTATGTGAAGAAGGTTGGCCCGCGATGTTTTTCTTATGTGAAAACCTTCAACTTTAGCAATGACTTTTCCCTCTAAGTTAAAAATTTCCAAATCACCACTTATCGTATTTTCATTGAGATTTGCCAGCCGCCCCTGCATCCTGCAATGATTTTCTAAAGGAGAAAACAATGAAATTTTGTCAAATCCTATAGGTAAATAAGTTTCCCCCTTTGTAATGAGAGTTGCCCCTAAAGCTTGCAAGCATCCATCAAAAAGCCTAGGGTCGAAGAGGCAATTTATTTTTTCAGATGTTTGCAATTCCGCTTTGACTTCATTTTTGTCTAACGCAATTTCTTTGATTGTTTGAAATTGCTTTCCGTATTCCAATCCAGCTATAGCAAATGTGTCGTATAAATCGGCTACGGAAAAATTTCCTTTAAAAGGTTCCAGATGAATAAATTCATCGGGAATAGCAAGAGGAGAAACAATACCTGCGGCCTGATTAATCCAATGAGCATCTTTGAGACTGTAGATTTTTAATGATAATTTTCCACCGTCAATCGGTGTGGCAATTAAATCTAGTTTGGAGGGATTTTCACGCGAAAGAGATAAAGGCTCCAGAATTTCAAAATTTTCAAGTCTCACTTTTTCACAATTGAAAATCTTTCGTGCGGTTGCAAGGGCCATCTCCACAAAACCTGCACCTGGAAAGATGATCTTATTAAATACTTGATGGTCTTCCAAAAAAGGAACAGCTTCTAGAGAAAGTTCATTTTCAAAAAGTTTTTCCTCTGAGGGTAACGTTGTAAATCGTCCGAGTAAAGGATGCTCAAGTTTATCCTCTATTCTTTTCCGACGAGCAGGAATTGCCCAATGACGTGTTCTTTGAAATGGATAGGTTGGCAAAACCACTTTGTTGCGCTGATAAGGAGAATCAAAATCCTTCCAATTGATTTGAAATCCCAATAAGTATAATTGCGCTAAACTTTCCAATATGGTCTTCCAATCATCATGGTCCCGTCGTAAGCTAGGCAGCCATGTTATTTGGTCGCCGGGCACACACTCTGCTCCAAGCCCCATCAAAACAGGATGCGGGCCCACCTCCAGAAAGACCTCGCAATCTTGCTTATGCAATTGCTGTATGCTTTCATAAAATTTGACTGGACTTCGAATATGATCTGCCCAGTATTGGGCTGTCAATATTTCAGAGCGAACGATTTTTCCTGTCAGATTTGAAATAAATGGAATTTGAGGGGCATGATAGGTAATTGACTGAGCAACCTGCAAAAAATCATTTATCATGGGATCCATGAGTTTCGAGTGAGAGGCATGGGAAACGTGCAAGCGATGCATTTTAATGTTTTGCGGTTTATAAAAATCGAGAATCTTATTAACTTCCTCTTCTTTTCCTGAAATGACAGTTTGCTCGGGGGCATTGATGGCGCCTATTTCCACATCAGCATTGCATTGATTAATTGCTTGTTTAACAGACTCAAGATTCATCTTAAGGGCTGCCATCGCCCCTCCTGCAGGCAATGTTTGCATTAAGCGTGCACGTGCTGCAATGAGTTTCAGACCATCTTCTAAACTTAAAATTCCAGCGACTGTTGCTGCCACATATTCTCCGGCGCTATGCCCCATGACATAATTCGGAATGATTCCCCAACTTTTCCAAAGCTCTGTTAAAGCATATTCAAAAGCAAATAAAGCTGGCTGAGTATAACCCGTTTGATCTAAGGTTTGGCTGCTTTCATTGTCGAAAAGGATAGTCAATAGAGGTTTATCGATATATTCATTAAGGATTTTTGCGCAAAAATCCAAGGTCTTCTTAAAAACAGGCTGAGTTGCATAAAGTTGTTTGCCCATGTTTGCATATTGGGACCCCTGTCCAGTGAAAAGGAAGGCAATTTTTGGAGGATTTGCTGGAGCTGTCTTTATTTGATAATTTTCATTTTGAAGTTTGCTAAGCAATTCATCCTTTGTTTGAGCAATTACAGTGAGCCTGTTTTCAAAATGGGCTCGTCCTACATTTGCTGTAAAAGCTGTATCGGTCAATTTCTCATTCGAAAGAGGCAAATATTGCTGGTACTGTTTTGCCATTTCCCTCAAGGCAGGCTCACTTCTTGCTGAAAGAGCGAGGATATGCAAAGGACGCTCTATCTGATTTTCTATACCCGAAGCTTGTGCAGGGGCCTCTTCTACGATAACATGAGCGTTCGTTCCGCTAATTCCAAATGAACTAATGCCTCCTAGTCTGGGTTTGGAGCCTTTCAGCCATGGTGTGAGTTCTAACGGTATTTTGATCGGTACTGCTTCTAAGTTAATAAGGGGATTGATCTTCTCAAAATGAAGGTGTTTCGGAAGCGCTTCATGTTGTAAAGACAAAACCATTTTAATGAGGCCCGCAATACCAGCCGCGCCTTCTACATGTCCAATATTAGTCTTAACAGACCCTATCCAAAGAGGCCTATCCCGATGATTTGAAAACACAGAATTTAAGGCTTGAGCCTCAATGGGATCCCCCAAAGGTGTTCCCGTTCCATGGGCTTCAATATAATCGATTGCAGAGGGATCAAGCTTGGCCTGTCTTAAAGAAGTTTGAATAAGAGCCGCTTGAGCTTCTCCGTTGGGGACTGTCAACCCGGAACTTGCTCCATCTTGATTAACGGCCGTTCCCCGAATCAATGCCAATATGCGATCTTTATCTTGAATAGCATTTGAAAGGCGTTTTAACACCACCATACCGCAACCTTCGCTGCGCACATAGCCATTCGCTTTAGCATCAAACGTTTTACAATGGCCCTCTGGAGAAATTGCTCTGGCATTGCAAAATTCGATAATGATATCCGGGTTCAAAAGAATATTAATCCCACCAGCCAAAGCCAAGCTGCATTCCTCCGAATGTAGAGACTTGCAAGCTTCATGGACAGCTGTAAGAGAAGATGAGCAAGCTGTGTCGAGAGACATGCAAGGACCTTGAAGATTAAGAAAATAAGAAATTCGACCTGCAGATACTGAATGGGTATTACCTGTAGTCATGTAAAAATTAAGATCTTCTGGTGTCACATATTTTGTTAATTGATCATAATAATCATGGCTGCATGCCCCGATAAAAACGCCTGTTGTTGAACCCGCAAGGTTTTTAGGATTGCATCCGGCATTTTCAAGGGCCTCCCATGAAACTTCCAAAAGAAGTCTTTGCTGTGGATCCATCGCTTCTGCTTCTTTTGGGCTAATGGCAAAAAACTGGGAATCAAATTGATCGATTGGAACATTTAAAAAGCCGCCCAATCGCATATACATCTTACCGGGAGTTTCAGGATTCGGATCGTAATAGGCATTAAGGTTCCAGCGCTCTTTTGGAATTTCACTTATGCAGTCGAATCCCTTTTCCAATAATTTCCAAAAGGATTCCGGATCATTAGCTCCTCCAGGAAAACGACAGCTCATCCCGACAATTGCAATGGGTTCGCTTAACTTATTTTTAAGATCATCAAGTTCCAATTTTCTTGTTTCATATTTGATGACCGCTTTTTGAAGTTTATGTAAAAATTCTTCTTTTTCAGTATTCATGATGACCTCATTCTTTATTCGAGCTTCTTATAAAGCTCTTCTAAGCTCAGACTTTGCACTTCTTTTTCAATTTGCATTTTTTTCTCTTCATTTTTGTCTTCAACGGCTGCCTTTTTTTCTTCAGGATAGATTAATCTTTGAAGATAGTCAGCCATCGTATTGACAGTAGGAAAATCCATCGCCAGGGTTGCTGGAAGAACATAAGATGACCCAATTTCAGCTTGTAATTGATTTTTAAATTCAACCGCCATTAAGGAATCCATGCCAATATCAAAAAATCCTTGTTCATCATTAAGGATTTGCTGACTTGGCAAGCCTAATGTATTTTTTACTAACCCACGTAAATATTTCTTTAAAATTTCATTTGTTCTTGCTTGGGCTGCACTCTTGAAGCTGTGGAAGCAGGGTTGCAATCTTTTCTTTTTTTCCTTTTGCATCTACCAGTTCGCTAAGTAAAGGATATTCATTATTTTGCATGTAAAGTTTCCAATCCATCGAGATACAAACCAGATGTTCGTTATGTTGCTGAAGGGCAAACTCTAAACATTTGAGTCCCTCTTCTGGATCGATAGAAATGACCCCGCTTGCTTGATGACGCTCTGTTAATTTTGCTGCCATACCGACCTCAGACCCAAGGTCCCCAGCTAATAGCTAGACCAGGTAAACCTTTTTTCTGCCGCAAGTGAGCCAAGCCATCCAAAAAGGCATTTGCAGAAGCGTAGTTGATTTGTCCCGGGGAACCCAAAACCGATGCGGCCGAAGAGAAAAGGACAAAGAAATCAAGGGGTTTTGATAAAGACGCGAGATGCAGGTTCCATGCACCATTTACCTTTGGGGCCATCACATGTTCAAAATGGGTCCAATCTTGGGAAAGAAGCGTGGCATCCTCAAGAACTCCGGCAGCATGGATGATGCCTTTGAGTTCAGGCCAATCCTTTCCGAACTTTTGCATAAGTGCCAAGACGGCTTGTTTGTTAGAAATATCTAGTTGTTCAATAGCTAATTGAACCCCTTGTTTACGCATCTGATCGAGGATTTCTAAATTCGCTTTCTGAGGGGCTTTGCGTCCAACTAAAACAAGATGCTTAGCACCTTGCGATACTAGCCATTCGGCTACTTTTAAACCCAATCCCCCTAGACCGCCTGTGATAAGATAATTGCTAGTCGGATCGAATTTTTGGACTGCATCCAAGCTTTGGACCTTTTCTTTGAACTTAATAAATCGGGGAACATATCGATTATTTTGACGGTAAGCCACCTGACCTTCATTATCTCCTTGCATAAGTTCAGAGATTAGAAGCTCACTATTTTCATGTGGTGTTTGCAATGGATCTAGATCTATATGAAGGCAAGGAATATTTGGATATTCAAGACTTAAGGTCTTATAAAAACCATTTAAAGGAGTTGCTGAAATATTTATGGTTTCGTTGCTTAGGGATTGCATGTTTTCAGTCGCAAAGCAAAGCAGGGGCATTTGTTCCGGATTCAGAGTAATTAAACTTGGGAAAGATGAAGGGCCGCTTTTAAGATCAGGGTCGATAAGTTGATTGAGATCTTCCAAATGACTTGCGCGGTTGCCTGGAAAAAACACAATACCTTTTATCGGATTATGCTTAGAAAGGTCTTGAAGCAAATTAAAAGCATCCTCTTTGGATTGTAAAACCGAATCTACTGATTCAAAAACATGGCACTGGTTTCCCTGCGATTGAAGGAGTTTGATCAGATGTCTGCTAAATTCATTATCTTCAGAAAATACAATCCACTGGTCTTGCCGATTTTCAAGTTTGTTTATTTGTCCTAATGGCTTTGGTTTCCATTCGATCTCATAAAAATACGATGCAACTATATCCATAGACTGTTTTGTTTTAAGAGCTTCAACCCAGTAGCTTTCTCTTTGGAAGGGATAAGTAGGAAGGGTTACCTTTTTGCGATTGAATGGTTTATCAAACTCTTTCCAATTGATTGGATTCCCATTTAGGTAAAGTTGGCTTAGCGTTTGAAGGAGATCTTTCCATTCATCTTGAGCCGTTATTACAAACGCACCTTCCGGAATATTATACTTCGCTTCATGGGGTTTCCAGTAATCAGCACTCAAGCTCTCTTTTACGAACAATTTGACCGGTCCAACTTGATATGAAACTCACTTGTGGTTCTTTATATTGGATTTTTTAGCCACATTTTCTAGTTCATCATGATTGCTAGCATTGATTAGGCCTTTTCTAAACCTTCTTCCAACGTAATGATGCCGGCAGTGATCGCGGCTATGACATCGCCTCGTCCTTCTCCTGCCACGTAATCTGGTGTAATTCCCCAACTTTTCAAAAGTTCTGCGAAGGCACATTCAAAGAGGCCATGACTTCGCTCCATCGCTTCTTTGAAAACGGACGATGTTTTCATTAATTCCGTGCTTTCGGAAGTTTTTCCTGTAAAGATGAAAATAATTTTGAGTGGTTTACTTGCTACATGGCTGATTTGGTATTTCCCTGTTTGTAGATAGTTTAGTAATTCTTCCCTTGTTTTGGCTATCACAGCGATGCGATCGGAAAAATGAGCTCTTCCAGTGTTTGCAGTAAAGGCAATATCAGCTAAATCTTCATGGGGCATTTCTTCTTGATAAAGATGGATTAGCTGATCTAAAGCAGCCTCTGTTTTGGCAGAAAGTGTAAAAAGATGCATAGGACGATCTACAGCATTTTTTGCAAACTCTCTTATAGGAGGCTCTTCAATAATCACATGAGCATTGGTTCCACTAAAGCCAAAAGAGCTTATTCCTGCGATTCTGGAACGGTTAGAGTGGGGCCAGGACGTGATCTCAATGGGAATTTTAGCTGGAATGGACTCAAGAGAAATACGAGGATTGAGTTGATGGAAATGGAGATGAGGAGGAATGATTTCATGATTTAAAGCTAACACTGTTTTTATGACCCCTGCAATTCCAGCTGCGGCTTCCAAATGACCAATATTGGTTTTCACTGTTCCAAGATAGAGTGGCTGCCCTGTACGGCCGCTAAATACATCACCTAATGCTCCTACTTCGATCGGATCTCCCAAAGATGTTCCCGTACCATGCGCTTCAATATAGTCGATATCCTTGGGCTCAAGATTCGCATATTTTAAGGCCTTACGAATGAGAGCTGCCTGTGACTCACCGTTCGGCACAGTCAATCCAGAACTTGCCCCATCTTGATTAATATCTGCAGCTCTAATGACGGCAAGGATTGGATCACCATTTTGAATTGCATCTGAAAGTCGTTTTAGCACAATAACACCACAACCTTCACTGCGCACATAACCGTCAGCATCAGCATCAAATGCTTTGCAATACCCATCTTTGGCCAGCATGTGAGCCTTACAAAAATCGATTGTCAAATCTTTATTCAAAAGTACGTTTACACCACCTGCAAGGGCAAGTTGGCTCTCGCCTCTTTGCAAACTTTTGCAGGCCATGCTTATGGCTACAAGCGAAGAAGAACAAGCGGTATCTAAAACCATGCTCGGGCCTTGCAGACCTAAAATATAGGAGAGACGTCCTGCTAATACACTTGCAGCATTTCCACTAGCTAAATAAGCATTTCTAAGATCGGATTGGTTCACTTTGGTGATGAGATCAAAATAATCGTGGCTACATAGCCCCATAAATACACCGGTTTCTGAACCCTTTAATGAATGTGGATTAATACAAGCATCTTCTAATGCCTCCCAAGCCACTTCTAATAGCAATCTTTGCTGAGGATCCATGTATTCAGCTTCCCGCGAGCTAATGCCAAAGAATTGCGCATCGAAGGACTCAATAGGGAGATTTAAAAAACCCCCTCGACGGACATACATTTTCCCCGGTGCTTCTGGATCGGAATCGTAATGGGCATTGACATCCCAACGCTCTTGAGGAATTTCACTAATGCCATCATAACCTTCTTTTAGTAGGTCCCAAAAGAGCGAAGGGCTATTCGCCCCACCAGGAAAACGGCAGCCTAGCCCAATAATTGCAATTTCTTCTTCCACCAAGAGATCTGTGGAAACGGATTTCTTAATCGTTTTTGCTTCTGTTTTAATTCCCATTAACGGGAAAATATGCTGTTCAAAATAACCCGTCATCTTGTTAATACTAGGATAATCGAAAGAAAGGGTAGTCGGAAATTTATGGAGGGTGCCTATATCTGCTTGGATTCTTTCCTGCAATTCCTCTGCCATCAAAGAATCCATTCCCGCCTCAAAGAAGCCAATCTCTGGATTTAAGGAGGTTGTGCCCAAGATTTTACTTGTTGTACGTTGCAAGTACTCCTGCAAGATATCTTTTCTTTCTAAAGGCAAAGCTTCTGATAAACGCTGCAAGAGAATCGGGAGTTGGGGTTCTTTAGGTTTCGAAGGGGCTAATTCATTTAAAAGTGCTTGTGGATTGGACAAAACTTTCCAATTAACATTAGCAATCGTGATTTGAGGATAAGGCTGTTGGATAGCCAATTCAAAAGCTTTCATCGCCTCCGCGGGTTTCAAAGCAATAAAACCCGTACTTCGGTGACGGTCGATGAGATGGGCAACTAATCCGACCTCTCCCCAATTTCCCCAATTGATGGCTACTGCAGGAAGCCCTTTTTCACGACGGTAATAGGCTAAGGCATCCAAATAAGCGTTCGCTGCTGCGTAGTTGGTTTGCCCCGGATTGCCGATGATGGAAGCAAGAGAGGAAAACAGGATAAGGAAATCCAACGGTTTCGACAGCGAGGCTTCATGTAAATTCCAACTCCCTTGGATCTTAGGCGCAAAGACTTTTTCAAATCGACTCCAATTTTGCGATTGAATAATCCCATCATCTAGAAGGCCAGCCGCATGAACGATCCCTTTTAATTCCGGCCATTCTGTTCCAAATTTTTGCATGAGAGAAATGACTTCACTCTTTTGGGAGATATCGATGGCTATTGGTTCGATTTTCACAGTAGGAAATTCTCCGGTTTGGGAGATTTTTCTTCCTGCTAAAACAATATGCTTAGCTCCTTGACCGATGAGCCATTCAGCTACCTTTTGGCCCAACCCGCCGAATCCTCCTGTAATGAGATAACTGCCCGCAGGATCAATTTTCAACTGTGTTCGTTCTGGAATAGTCAAAATCACTTTGCCGATATTTTTAGCTCTTTGCAAGTATTCAAAAGCCGTTTGTGCTTCTGCAATTGGAAAACACTCGATTTGAAGAGGGTGATAATTTTTGTTATGAAATTCCCTGGAAATATCTTGTAAGAGCTTAGCCACTTCCTCAAGCTGATGAATCATCATTTCATCTAAAGCAAAGATAAAGTAATCAATATCTGGCCGCGCTTCTTTTATGGCTTCTTTTGACCAAATATTTCGTTTGCCAATCTCAATAAAACGAGCTCCGGAATGGCAGGCACTTAAAGACTTCTCAATAAAACCTTCCCCAGATAAAGAGTTTAATACGATGTCCACTCCGTGATTTTTCGTGTCGCGTAAAATCTCCTGAGCAAAATCTAGGTTTCTGGAATTATAAATATGTTCAATCCCTAAAGCTCTAAGATAATCCTGCTTGCCAGGGCTTGCAGTGGCGAAAATTTCCGCTCCAACCAATTTGGCGATTTGAATGGCCGCTAACCCAACTCCCCCCGCTGCCGCGTGGATGAGAACTTTATCACCAGCCTTAATGTGAGCAAGATCCTTTAGACAATAGTGTGCAGTCGCAAAAACCACGGGCAATCCGGCTGCTTCTTCATAGGATAGTTGTTCCGGCATCGGGATGAAATAAGCGGCGGGCCCTACGGCGTGCGACGCAAAACATCCTGTAGTCATCCCAAAAACTCGATCACCAGGCTTAAATACAGTTACCTTTGGACCAACCTCTTTCACGATGCCTGCGCACTCCCCTCCTAATGGAATCGTGGGTCCCACTTGAAAGCCCATCGCAAATAAGACATCCCGGAAATTTAACCCTGCTGCTTTAACTTCAATGAGGATGTCTTGTGGATCAGGAGAAGGATTATTTTCTGTTCCCTTTAAATAGAGATTTTCTAAAGGACCTCTTGCAGTTGTTTCGAGAATAAAGGCTTTTGTCATAGGAATCAGGAGGTCTTTTCCGGATCGTTTGGCATTTTTAGCTGGCAATAACCGCGGCACATAACGCACATTTTGTCGATAGGCCACTTGTACTTCTTGATCCAGAGCTCCTAATTCTTTTAGTGGGAATGGCTCGTCCTTTCCTAAATCAATGTGGCGGCAGTCAAGAGATCGCATCTCCAACGTCAGAGTTTTAAAAAAACCGTTAAAGGGAGAAACCTCTAAACTGTTAATCGAACCAATCGGCTGAATGCCTCTTGTGATAAAAAATAGACGAGGTTTCTGATTCAATTTTCCGATCGCTTGAACAAAGCTAAGAACCTCTTTCAATGCGTCGTTTCCTGTGACAAACCATAGCACAACGGAAGCCTGACTTTCGGCAATCTCTTGGACGGCTTGGTCAGGTTTAACAGTTTTTGCTTGTAAACCTTCCACTTTCTCATTTGTGTAAGAAACAATCAACAACGTATTAGGAAGCAGATCTTCCGTTTTTTCTAAAGGTTTCAGTTGCCAACAAAGTTGATAAAACCAAGAAGTCACATCCAGACCGGTTTGATTGGAGAGCATTTGCTGCAAATGCTTGGGATCAGTCATCCTGGCATGGAAACCTTCGATTTTTACCAAAGGTTTGCCATCATAAGAAAAAAGTTCCATGTCGGCAGTAAAAGAGGCTTCTGTGATTTGGGTTAATGTTCCATGAAGGCGGATCCTGTTTTCGATTTCGGAAAAGCAAGTGAGTTTAGTGATGCTATAAGGAAGATAAGCCGCTTCCAGTTGACCTTTAGCAAAGGCAACCATCCCAACAGCTTGAAAACATCCATCTAGTAATGTCGAGAAATTTTCCCCTTCCAAAAAAAATAGGTGTCATTTCATCCCAGTTTCGTCTCTTTGAATACGGTTTCTACGACTATTGGCTAACATTTACATGTCCGCATTTCTACGTCGGTTACAAATGTCCTTTCGAATATGCATTTCGATCCTTTGTCTTTTAGTCGATCTTTTCATCGGCCTCGCCTTTTTGCTTGCATCCTTCTATTACTTTTTAAAATCAAAATTCAGTCCATCCTCTATTTCTCCCCCAAAAGCATTTTATCCAGCTAACCCCAACGTAGAAACCGCCTTGTTCCTGATTCATGGCTCCGGCGCCAATGACCGACAATTCATCTTCTGCTTGACGATGGATGCCAGGGATTTCCTTTATCCACACCATCAATTTATCTCATACCGATTCTTCTATTCGTGTCCATGCGCAACATGTCGTCGATCTCGTGCTCAACCGCGGCCTAAAATCGGTGGTTTTTGTCGGAT
>CAVPVT010000033.1:0-7894 GCA_963709145.1 Parachlamydiales bacterium | reverse complement strand
GCTTATCTGAAGACTGATTTTAAAAAATTTATCCAAATTCAAACCCGAAGATTTTTCCCTCAAAAAAGCTTTTAAAGAAACTCCCCCAAAATCTTCTAATATCAAAGCATGATTGGTAATTTCATAACATTTGACCACTCCTGAAACTTGTTCAAGAGCCTTTAACATGTGATATTCATGCTGTAAAACAGCTAATGATTGAGATTTAGGATATTCATCATTTAATATTTTGATAAAGATAGGTTTCGAATCGCTTATTCGAATACCTTGGTAAATGGCTATGTCATTTTTTTTATTAACCAATTGGATATTTTCTATGGGTAATTCTTGTAAATTTAATGACGTCATTTAATCCTCACCTTTCTTTTATTATATCAATAAAATATTTAAAAAAGTGTAAGAAATTCAAGCGCGAAGGCAAAAGGAAAATGGCCTTTACGCTTGAATTTTTCACTAATTTATGAAGCGATGTAGAATTTTAATTAAAAGCGGCAATTATAGAGCAAGCAGAAGCCTTGCAGTCTTTGCACTTGAATTTGTGGATAGTGATTTCCAAAAAGCATTTTAACATCCCCAACGGAACCATGCGCAGACGCCGAACTTTAGTATCTTTAATTTGAACGTTCTTGGAACGGCACTTCGAACATTTTTTTTGAGGTTTCAGTGTACATCTAAAGGTGACAATGTTGTCGATGAGATCTACAGATTTTAGGATTACATCTTTAATCCCAAATCCGCTATGAAGAAGTTTTGAAAACTTTGAAGCAGACATACCGATAGCCTTATGTTGTAGTTTGGCTTATTTGTATCGTCTGCTTCTCTTTTTTAAAATATTTATTTACACATTTAATTCAGGTAGGCTTCCACAGGGAAAAAGCCTATCAACAGCCGGCCTCCCCCAATTCTTCGCCGAGTAGGTAGCTCGGAGGCTCCGACCTCTCACAGAACCGTGCGTACGGGTCTCGTACATGGAAAGTTCCGTCATTGGAGATACCGTCAATATTGCGTCGCATGTCGAGTCACTGACGAAGATTTATGGAGTTCCTCTTCTGGTTAGCGAAGAGACAAAAAATTCTCTTACTCATGCTGCAGAATATACATTTAGATTAATTGATAAGGTTTCAGTAAAAGGGAAAAAACAACTCATTAATATTTGGGAAGTTTTAGATGTAGATATTCCTGAAAACAAAGAAAAAAAACTGCAAACTTTAGAGTTGTTTGACAAAGCAAGGGAAGCTTACTTTAAAAAAGATTACGATCAGGCAACGGACCTTTTCAAACAATGCCTGACTATCAATCCATCAGATTCCGTATCCGCATTTTTCTTAAAAAAGATTGAAGCCATGGGTTGTGCAGAGTTGAGTTGATTCCAATTTTTTAGTAAGTGATCCCAGCATCTAAAGTCACTGCATACGAGATCCATTTTGCCGTTTTAACTTTAGAGAAGCGGCAAGGTAGACCTTTCGTGATGAAATTCCCCTCCGTAGGCCTTGCCTTTCCATGACGGGCGACTAAATGGGAGTATCTAAAACCTAATCCTGATTCACACCAATCACAAAGGGTCCAACGGAAATCTGCATAAAAGACATTTCCTTGGCCGCGATGGGAACTTCTGACGTCAGAATATTTAAAAATATGTTCCTTGCCATGGAGAGTATTAGAACCCCTCCAACGTGTAATCCAATGATACTCATAACCTGTGTAAAACGTAAGATCACACCATACATAAGCTGCATCAACACCTACCCAAGGACCTTGGTAGCTGGATTTAATTCTGGAATCATTGAGAAGACGTTCCGTAAAACGTCCACTGCAATAAACATCGTAGATTGAATAATTAAGGCTGTCATAGGAATAACCTCCTACCGGTCCCATCCCAAATTTACAGTCGAGAGGATAGAGCCACCCCAAGGCAATATTATAATTTTGTGTACGAACTTTGTGCACATTAGCTGTGATGAGGTCAGGGTGTTTGGGAGGAAGATCCAAACGGAAAGATTCGTGATAGCTCCCACTGTTTCCCCATCCCCAGAAGGCATAACCGCGCATATAATACTGTTGAAGCCACCACCAGGAGCACTCATCATAAGGTGAGGCAAGGCGCGCTTGCAACCCTACTTCCCAGATATTCATGTGTTTAGACTTTGCTCGGTCACTGAAAACAGGAACATCAAGAAAAACATAGCCACAGATATGGTTTTTAACTTCATCGTTTCTAAGCCCCCCAGAGCACGCTAAACAAGACTCAAAAGGAACCGCAGATAGATGTGAAATCCAAGAGATTAAAATGATGAGAAAGGAAATTTGCCGTTTTTGCATAAGTTTTAAACCAATTTTGAAATAGTGTTATTAAATTCTGCCGTTCCAATTGCACAGATCATAAGATAAAGCCCTTGGGTCAACGGATATTCGTTAAATTTGATTTTGTATTTCTTTTCCATAATTTTTTTAGCATCTTCGATACTGTTACTGATAGAGTCAGCTTGGGCTGAGGGATTATTTTTAATGTTATCCAACAAAAGACGGGAATACTCCCATACATAGATCGCATCCTGTTTATAAAAATTATAAATTTTGCGGATCCTTTTAAGCGATTTTTTCTCTTTGTTTGTCAGTTTTTGTTCGTTCTCAAATTTGTCAAAAGCTTCATCAAAGTTGATATCGATTAGATCCCGAAGGTAGCGCTGCAAAAGCATATGTTTATAATTGGGCACATAGATGAGTCTTCCAAGATTTGTAAAGAACATCTTTCTCATTTCACTGATCGAGGCAGGGTTTTTCACCCGCAACATGAGATCTCTAAGTGAAGAAGGGTAGTTGAAGAGTTTTTTGTTGTTCCACGGAAAGATTCCAAATCCCTCTTTGCCAAGAGGATCCAGTAGGTATGAGACATAAGCGATGTGAATGGTGTAGGGGATGAATTTTTCTAAAAGCTCTTCTAACCCGACGAAAGAGTGGGTAGGGATTTCTTTGCTAGGGTAGCGGGTGCCTCCAAGATGGATTGATGTTTGCGTAAGGGAATTCCAGATATGCGTGAATAAGAAGTGGTTTTCTTCATTGCCGAAAGGGAGATTCGTCGATAAAAAAGGCTTTGAAAGCATCTCAGCATAAATTGACGTATTAGGATTATCATCCCAAACAGTAAACTTGAATACGCTTTGAGGTTGATATAGAACTTGTTCAACGCTAGGAATAACAAGATTTTCTTTGGTCCACCTGCCAGTGCTATAACCTGGGGTCTCGCAATAGATGTTCATGCAATGTTCCATAAACATCGCATAACTTAGAATATTCGCCTCAGGGATTTCCATATCGTCATCAATCATGTAGATAGAATCTCCAGCAGGTTTAATCCCTGAAAGTCCCCCGAGAGTGAAAAGATCAAAATACCGGATTAAATTGTCTTCTTTTTCTTCCAAAACGGCTTGGATTGTTTTTTTCCCCTGATTATAGGCTTCTCTGAGAACCGGTGTTAACAAGAAAACACAGTTGCGAGATCCTGCGTAACCCATTTGTCCTGATTTAGTTGTATTTAATAAAGGCTCGATCCGCAAAATATTGGCAAGTTTCAAAGCATCTTTCAAGGAGACATGCACAATCGCACATTTATACTGACTATTTAAGGCGTTGATGAACCCTTCATTTTTTGCAAAAATATCTTCTTCAGATTGGTCGTAGACGAAGATTGGATAATCCCTTAGATCAATTTTTTGATTGGGAATTTTGCGTCTTAAATAGTCTTTTAGACCGTTCAGTCCTTTTGCTAAGCAAGAAAGTGACGGAAGATATTTCAATTCTTTACCTTTCGTCGGAATAGCAAAAGTCATTTGCTTAAGACCCCATAAAATCTTTCCAGGATAGTTACGCAAGGTTTCGATCTGATTTTGCAAGGTAACAGCAAAGGCATATAAGTCATGGAGTTCAGTCGTTTTAATTTGTGAATATTCGGGGTTGCTGAAGATTTTGATGAGGAATTCCAATTTTTCAATCAAAGAATCTTTATAAAGCCTATCCCCTTTATAAAATAGATAAGGAGAATGTCCACGCAAACCCATCTTAAGAGCAAATTCTAAATAATCTTGATGGGTAAATGGGGAACTAAAAAATGGTTGAAACCGTTGTTGCAGCATTTCCATTTGTTTGACAGCAAGCATTTTATCCATTTCCTGATGCTGATAACTCTCGCCCAAAGTGTCTTTTTTTATTTTTTCAATCTCTTGATAGATTTGTATAGGGGCTTCCACCATTCGGAAAATGAGAGTGGAAAGTAATTCCCTCATTTGAGTGACTTGCCGTTCTGCATAATCGTTCAGTTGATTGATCAATGTGTTAAACGCACTGTTCTCTTTCAATAAGACAAAAAAATAATCCCAGTCGTAATATCGCTTCCTCAGTTTATCAATCATCTCAGCAAAGGGCTTTCTATCTAATTCCAAAAGAATAGGATAAGATCCTTCCCGGTAATGCCTAAAGCAATAGCAAATCAAGTTCATTTGCTCATCAAAAGTGAGACCCTTGATGATTTTTTTTAAGGATGTTTTTGATACCAACGTTGCCGCCGTCTGCAACAAAAGATATTCGAGGCTTTCCTTAGGATGCAACGCGACATAATTGGCTAAACTATATTCTCCGAAATACAAGTTGTATAAGACTGTTATGATAAATTTTTTAATCTCATTCTGTTGCATCAGATATCTATTGACAAAGGATACAAACGAAAAGGGAGACTCTGCATAAATTTCGGTAAAAACAGTAAATAGCATATCGAGAATTTCGATCCCTTTCTCCACTTCGTCAGTAGGACCTTCAGACATGTGAAAGCATTTTACAATGGATTGAGACAAAAAAGTGCAGAACTCATTAGAATTCACATCAACAGTTTTAAAAAGCTCAACAAAAGTTGAATGGAAGTTATTATTCATGTTGTTTGGGTATACAGGCATAAACTCTTCTTTGTGCCCTTGTGTTTAATTTTTTGCAATCAAGGTCTAAAAGATTCAAATGGATGTAAATAATATTTGTATTATTAGAGCCAGATGCATTATGTAATGTTGATATTGAATTTAAGATTGGCGAGGGAGTTTATGCGAAAATTGTTTTTTTTGACAGGGGCAGCGTTATGTTTGCTGTCCAGATTGGGTTATGCCTGCGATGAAAAACCCACTTTGGTGATTTTTGGTAACAGTTTATCCGACACAGGGAATACATTGGCGATCAGCGAATCCTTGGGCTTGCCTCCCATACCCCCACCCGCATACTATTTTGAAGGCCGTTATTCCAATGGCCCCAATTGGGTGGATTACATTAAAAATGATTTCCATTTTCCAGTGCAAAATTTTGCTTTAGGTGGCGCAACGACAGGCACTACAAATGTCATTTCAGGGTATCCTTTTGGAGGATTTATCCAAGAAATCGGCGCTTTTGAGTTGGCAAATGGAGGAAAATTCTCGGATGACATGGTTTCCATTATTGAACTTGGCTCCAATGATTTTCTTTCCTTGTTAGAAGATCCCGATTTCCTAAATCCTCTTTTCACTCAGTCTGTGGCAGAAGCTGAAATCCTGAGAGCAATCTCAGAAATGCAAACAGGGTTAGTAGATCTTGAGCAGTTAGGATCTTTAAAAAATATCGTTTGGAATCTTCCAGACCTAGCCGAGATTCCACTGTTGCTTCCTCCATCACCTGCTGCACCTTTCGCTCCTGTCTATGAAGCGATTGTAGAAAATTACAATGCCGGTCTTCTAGAGCTTGTACAAGGATTGAATGAAAATTCCTACAACCATACACAGTTCTTCTATTTCGACGTTTTCACGGTCCTCAATGAAGTGAGAGCTGAATTAGCCGCGCAAGGGGTCGACATTACCGATCATACATTGACCACGATTTTCGAAAACCCACCGATGGTCTTTGTGACAGGCCCTCCACCAGGAAATCTAGCTTTTTATGACCAAGAACATCCCACAACATTGGCATGGTCTGCTTTCGCAACGAAATTTGCAGGCTATCTTGACAATCTCCTTTTCGGACCTTGCTTCTTTGCCGTAGAACAAGACTTAGTATTCGAATCAGGTCGAAGCCACCGCGATCTTTTGTATAATCATTACAGAATGTTGAATATGCAAAGGATTGTTTGCCCACCCGATTATGATTGCTGCGAACAGCCTGACCGTTTCTTAGTTTATGTCGATGCTGAAGGCAAATGGGGATCTTTAAATAAACGGGGCGGGACTAATGCCTATAAATACAATAGCCAAACAGTGGGCGTGGGAGCTGATTACTGGGTCAATGAAGCTGTGACCGTGGGCGCTTCATTCACTTATGAAAACAGCAATGCAAATGTTAAGCGGGATCGGGGTACGATGCGCTTAAAGGATTATATCCCTACAGTTTATATGGCTGTCACGACATGCGATGGCTATTTTGCGGATATCGACTTTAGCTATCACAGCTACCACTTCAGAGATATTAAACGTCACATCCGCTTTGTCAATGAAGAGACCAAAGGACATACAACTGGTTGGGGATGGGAAGCCAATACTCAATTCGGTGCTCTTTGGCGTCTTTGTGATTGTTTCACAACAGGCCCGGTTTTAGGTTTGGGTTGGCAAACCGCAACAATCCGTTCTTACAAAGAGCGTGGTGCAGGTTACCTCGACTTTAAACTTAGACCCATTAGACAAGACTCTTTGGTCGGCCGTGTGGGCTGGCAAGTCTTCTGGAATGATTGTGAAAACATTTTTGTTCCTTGGGCCTATCTGTGGTATGAGCGTGAATTTACAAGAGACAAGAAAACTTTGCGTCCTACAATGTACCATACCAACGATCTTGCTGTCGACTACCACAAAATCGGTCGCCCCAACTTCAATGTATTGACATTGGATATTGGAACCGATATTGGCCTTATGGATAACTTGACAGGGAGTGTCGCCTTTCAAGGGGAAACAACTTTCCACCGCTTTAGCTATGGAGTGCTAGGAGAATTGGATTTCAGTTTCTAAGAGAAAAATCAGAAGTATAATCTGCTCTATCAAGTCGAAAAGACTTGGTAGAGCAGATTTTTTTTATTAGCTCGAATTTGTACAAATTCAAGCTAATAAGCTCAATTTAAACTCCTTAAAGATCAAGATTGCGTAGCGCAATCTCTTCCTTTCCAGTTGAACAGATCATAAAAATTTAAAAATGAATAAAATTTCTTGTCAAAATTTGGCGTAACATTCATGGTGTGAATTAAGGAATCTATTAATGCTTTAGCTTGATGCTAAGGCATAAGAATTCTGAACCCATATCGGATCAAGAGAGATCCGTACAAGGTTTAAACGCTTACACTAAAGGAGAGAGCTATGAAAAAAGTGTTCCAAATCGGTGCATTTCTTGTAGGTCTTCTCATGACCCAATATGGTTATTCCCAAGACGGCTACAATCAAAATTATGCACCGCAAAGTCAAGAAGGCGGATGCATTCAAGATGGCGAATGCCCTGCAGATCAAGCTTGTGCAGACCAACGTACAAACGATTGCTGGTGCAAATATGTTCACTATGAACCTTGCTACTACACAACAAAGCGTTGCGTAGAAGAACAAATTCCTTGTAAAAAGAAATGTTGTCGCTACGTCGATAAGTATTTTGAAGTTCAAAAATGCAGAATGGTTCCTGAATACTATTCAGAAACATGCTGCAAAAAAGAACCAGAATACTATTACGTTGATGAGTGCAAAACTGTTAAAAAATGGGTTTGTGATAAACATTGCAAATATGTACCAAGATACTATTGGAAACATGTTTGCGGTGATAATAACTGCTCAACACCTTGCCCTCGTTAAGACTAGTTCTTAAATAGACTCCTATAGTTGGGACAGGCGGGCTTTGCCCGACCTGTCCTTTTTATTACTGATGC
>CAVPVT010000032.1:0-34766 GCA_963709145.1 Parachlamydiales bacterium | reverse complement strand
CTTAGAGAAGCCGATCCAGGCAGGCCCGCTCGAAGTTCTGTGCGCCGCGCCGGATCGCACGCGGGACTGCGCGAAGAGAAGCGCTCGCTCGAGCGCCAACTGGGCTATCGCGGCACCCTCGGCGAAATGGTCGGCCGGTCCCCCAAAATGCAGGAGATCTTCACGATTCTGCAGCAGGCGGGGCCGAGCAAAGCCTGCGTGCTGGTGACCGGCGAAAGCGGCACCGGCAAGGAAGTGGTAGCGCGCACCATTCACGCGCTCAGTTCGCGCGTCAGGTCCGTTCGTGGCCATCAACTGCGCGGCGCTGCCGGAGACGTTGATCGAGAGCGAGTTATTCGGCCATGAAAAGGGCTCGTTCACGGGCGCGAGCGAGCGGCGGGCCGGTTGCCGCAGCGGCTGCTCAGGATGCCGCCCGGTCTCGAGTTCGATCAGGTGTCCTTCGAGCCAGCGAATACGCTCCTGCTCGGCCGCGCTCAGAGCAGACACGCGGCCATCCTGAGGTACTCGCCGCGGCGGCACAGAATCGAGCGCTTGGAAACCGGGGGCTGTCAACAGATAACCGAGCACGACCGCAGACAGCTCGCCATGCTGGTCCTGCAGCGTAACCGCGGTCCCATTGAGCTGAATGACCGTATACAAATCCTGGCCAAGGGCGATCCGGTGCCCTGGCCTCAAGACTCGTGCTGGTTCGCTTGTCACGTCACCTCCAGGAGATCGGTGCTGGCAGCCAGGATGGTGGCATTCCCGAGCGGCTTGGACAGGTCCCCCGTCAATCGACCGAGCCACAGCAGGTGGAACAGCACGGGCAGTACGCGGATGGAGTCGCCTGTTGACACGGCGGCATCGATCAGTGACCTTGGTTGAGTGAAAGCGCAGACCAGCTTCCGTTCAAGGTCCGGGTCAGCGAACCGGGGATGGCGGTACCCGGCCAGCCATCGCATGTAGGCAGGCGGCTCTCGAAATGCCTGCGCTCGGCAGAAATCGATTGCGCCCGCATCCTTAAGAGCGATTGTGTGACGGCGGTCGCAGTCGTCGGCATACGCGAGTTGTATGCCGTTTGGCAGCTCACATGGCACTACCGGCGTATGGCTGCCGCTCTTGACGATGGGCAGCTGATTCGTTATCACTCTTTCAATTGTCATCAAGTGGATTAGAAATGTAGCGCGACACGCGGAGAGTCCTTCGGATTTTTTTTCGAGCAATAAGTTGCCAGAGGCAATCAGTTGTCAAACGCGGGGGCGGTCAGGCCTCAGAGGAAGTCCCGATCTTCCGTCTCGGGACAACCGCTCAGACGTGGTGTGCGGGCTGACGACATGATGGCTGTCGCAGCGACATGTAAAACGACAAGATCGCGTCAAACGACATGATGGCTGTCACGGGACAGTTGGACGGGCGCAGTCGTGTTTGGTCGGCCCATCTTAACTGCCGATAATGCACATTATGTAAAGTGGTGCTTGGTTCGCCCGTTTCGCACGGGATGGAGCTTCCGGTCTGCCGTCGCTGTGGGGGCCGCCGATGTTCGGCGGCCCCGCAGCACTACGAGGACGGCGGGGCTACTCCCACCCTCTCATCCGTCCCTGCGACAGCTCGGGATGGTCGTACTCGTCATGCCAGTTCCACCAGTTGTACGGCGCAGACTGCGGATAGCCCTCGGGTGAGAAGCACTTCCTTAGGAGTTTTATCTTCATTAGTGATGATCTTGATAGTGTGAGGAATTAAGGTAAGCAAGCATTTTCCCTCTTTAAGATCTTTATGAATCCTTCGTGGAAGACGAGGAAGCGGAGGAGCTTCTACAGGATCTCCTATATGTTCTTCCCACTCTTTTTTGTCACATGCCAAAGATGGAGTACAAAGTTGCTGATCATCAACAATATTGCGAAATCTTCGATTAACTAAAGCCAATGCAGGAAAGTCAGGTTTCATGTATGAAAATATGATCATAAATACGTCTTTCAGAAGCCATCGGATCAAGCATGGCTCGGCTGGATTTTTAGCTTCGATCGTCACATCCAATCATACTTATTATTGTTTGGATCAACACTTATCATATAAATTTCCTTGTATTATTAATTATTTTTATATAATTAAAGCTACTTTATCACACAAAAATAATTTAGGTAAAATAGATTAATGATTTGAAATACTTAACCAATTGGATTACCTCTGAAGAATTGAGAATGTTGAATTTTTGTATATCATCACGTCGTTTTTGGAACCTCCAATGTATACTGATCTCTTATTGATGCTTCTGAAAAATCAAATTTTGGGTCTCGGTCGGTATAGAATCGAAAACCCCATGATAAAGAATACAATGAGAAGGACGTATCCATTGGGGATACTGTAATATTTTTGCACAATCATTTTTAAACCGATCAAGATTAAAATGGCTGCAATGCCGAGATGAAGATATTCGAATAGGTTCCAGGCATGTTCTAGGATGAAATACAGGGAACGCATTCCAAGGATTGCAAAAATATTTGAAGTGTAAACAATGAATGGGTCTTGGGTAATTGCAAAAATAGCTGGAATAGAGTCTAAGGCAAAAATCAGGTCGGCAGTTTCAATCGTTACTAAGGCGAGAAATAAAGGGGTCGCACAAATTCCTTGCGAGGTCTTTAAGAAAAATTTGTTTTGCGAAGTGTCGGAAGTGATGGGCATCCATTTTTCAAGTCGCTTGATCACCCATCCTTGCGTTAATTCCTCTTTCTTTTTCTTTTTCCTAGCCCCAACTGAAGACCCGAAAGGATGAGAAAAAGACCGAAGAGGTAAAAGATCCATTCAAAACGGTGAACTAATGTAAGCCCAAGGCCAATAAAAATTGCCCGCATAATCAAGGCGCCAAAAATGCCCCAAAAAAGGACTTTGTGGGTCGATTTTTTAGGGATTTGGAATGCGGTAAACACAGCGACAAAGACAAATAAGTTGTCTATGCTGAGCGATTTTTCCAAAAGGTAGCCGGTTAAAAAATTTAGACCCGCTTCTTGTCCCCTATTTAACCAAACTCCAAGGCAAAAAAGAAGTGAGACGACAATCCAAGCTAGACTCCAAAGCAGGGCTTTTTTAAAGGGAATTTCTTTTGAATTTTTTTGAAATAACCCTAGATCGAGTATGAGTAAAGCCGCAATAATGAGTGCAAAAACTATCCAACCAAACATGGATATTGATGTAACGTCAAGGCTATTTTGTTGGCAACCAGGGATTTTCCTGGGTCGCATTGGTAGTAGTAACTTCCATAGGATATAGAAGACTATAGAAGGGGGTCACAAATGACAATAAGCTACCTGTGGATAGATCATTTTTCATCAACCCTCTACCGAAATGAATGAGCGCCCCACCCACTAGAACGGAAGGGAGTGCTCCACTCTTGATGAGGGCGGTGACAACTCCAAAAACACCAAGTTCAGCAAATTGGCTACTTGACTTGCCTAATACATAGCAAGTGTAGATAGTTCCACCGATAAGAAGCGCAAGCCCAATGACGAGTAAAATCAAGCCGACCCCCCAAAGTGTCCATTTCAACCCTTTTTGTAGGGTTTCGTCAATTTTTTTAACCCGGATGGGATCGCCTTGCCACATTTTTCTTGTTCTTCTAAACTTTCTATAGCTTTTTTGGGATCGCTAGTTCCCAATGAAGTTTTATCATCAGGTTTGGGGAGAAAAGCGTGTCCTTCAAGATTAATCGTGATGGTTTGGGGGTTATCGCTTGGCTGGGTATTAACCACCACAGTAAAGCCTGAGCGTGGAGCAGCGTGTGGGGTAATTGAAGCTGGAGGAGCTGCAGTTTCTAAGTAAAGTTGGACTCTTTGTGGTTCGGCTTGAATGGACATATCTGTTAAGATTGGGGTTAGTATGGTTAAATTCAGTCCTGAGTCAAAATCATTGACTGCTCAACAGAACATGGAGCAGGATTATCGCCAATTGTGTGAACTTTCGTCAATCTCAAATCCGACTTTACATTTTCATCAGTGGCGGAAGGAATCGGTTACCTATGGGTATTTTACATCTCCAGAAAAGTGGGTCAACGTGCAGTCGATTGAAAAATTGGAGTGGGATATCGCTCGCCGACCGACGGGAGGAGGAATCATTTTTCACGGGTATGATTTATCTTTTGCGATCATCATTCCCGCACATTATTCCGGCTTTTCGATTAATACTCTGGAAAATTACACTTATATTAACAGTAAAGTTGCACAAGCCATAACAGCGGCAACAGGCCTAAAATTGAACTATTTCCCCTGTTCTTGCAAAAGACTTCCTACATTTTGCATGGCGCAACCGACTCCCTTTGACCTAATGATAGATGGGAAAAAGGTTGCAGGAGCAGCTCAACGGCGGATTAAGCATGGGTATCTCCATCAAGGTTCGATTTGTCTAACTTTGCCCTCAAAAAATCTTTTAAACGAGGTATTGTTGGATCAAAACTTTGCTAAAGATATGTTGGACTGCAGCTATCCGTTGGCAAATAAACTTAATATGGATAAAGAACATCTCACTAAAACGCTCCAAGAATCGATAAAGATCGCTTTTTCTTAATTTTGCAAAGAGATTGCGATATTCGATTGTGGGGTTTTTTGAAGCCCACTTTCGTTTTTGTGAACATATTGAAGAGCCAAATCCAGATGTGAAAAAATTTGATCTTTTCCCACAGAAGTGTAGACCTTATTTTTCTTGAGGATATCCACAATTTTTGGGTTTCTTGCGCCAGCGATGAGGAACTTTATCCCCATTTTTGCACATTTGTCAGAAAATTGCTTTAAGGCATGGATGCCGGTTGCGTCGATCATTGACATCCGGGATATTCTCAATATGAAATATTTTGGAGTTTTATCGAGGAGGCGCAAAGCTTCATTGAGTGAATCAGAAATTCCAAAAAAGAAGGGGCCATTGATCTCAAAAATAGTGGCACATTCTGGCACATCCTTGCGGAAGATTAAATCAGACTCTTGTGGAAATTCATTTTCATTGTCTTTAAGCAAAATTTTGCAAAGTTCGACAGTAGAGGAATCGGTCATCTTTTTTAAGAAAGTAATGGCAGCAATGGCGACGCCAATTTGGACTCCAATTGTAAGGTCGAAAAGCAAGGTGAGACCAAAGGTCGCTAACATAATTACGGCGTCTCCTTTAGGGCCTTTCAAAATCTCTGCAAAATGCTCCCGTTCGCTCATATTCCAAGCGACAAAAATAAGGAGTCCCGCCAAGCTTGCTAAAGGAATTTTAGCAGCAAATGGAGCAAAAACAACCATCAAAAAAAAGACAGTCAGAGCGTGTGTCATGCCTGCTAGTGGGGTTTTGGCCCCTAATTTGATATTCGCTGAAGTTCTGGCGACAGCACCTGTAGCAGGAATCCCCCCAAAGATAACAGAAAAGATATTCCCAATCCCTTGAGCCATTAGTTCAGTATTAGAACGGTGTTTGGAACCGGTCAGTCCATCAGCGACAATAGCGGAAAGAAGGGATTCAAGTGCCCCTAACATCGTAATGGTGATCGCATCCGGGAAAACGCGAACGATCTGATCCCAATTAAATGTAGGAAAAGAAGGCTCGGGAAGCATTCTAGGAATGCCCCCAAATTTTGTAGCGATCGTTTCGATCGGAATTTCAAAACACCAGGTTACAAGAGAGGTAAATATGACCGCGATGATAGCACCTGGAGCACGTGGATAAATTCTTCGGATTAAGAACATGAGTGTTAAAGCAACGCCCCCTATCACAATGGACCAAGGGTTAAATGTGGAGGCATACTTTGTGTACTGGATGATTTTATCGACAAAATTAGGGGGGAGACTGGCCATTTGTAAGCCAAAGAAGTCTTTGATTTGCCCTGAAAATAGGGTGACAGCAATTCCTGTCGTTAAACCTGTCGTGACGGGGTATGGTATAAATTTTAATAGGACGCCCGCTCGAAATAGGCCGAGAAGCATAATCATAATTCCAGCGAGGAAGGTTGCAATGACAAGTCCATCATAACCATGCCGTTGGACAATTGCATAAACGATCACAATGAACGCGCCGGTCGGTCCCCCAATCTGTACTCGACTACCGCCCAATAACGAGATTAAAAATCCGGCAATGATCGCTGTAAAAAGCCCTCGGTCGGGTTCCAATCCGGATCCGATTGCAAATGCCATACACAAAGGCAAGGAAATGATACCGATGCTGATGCCGGCAATTAAATCACACCGTAAAGTTTCAGTTGTATATCCTTCTTTAAAGCAGATCCAACTTGTGGGGATAAAGTCGGATAATTTCGCCTTCGCTAAAAGTGACTTTAACATAATTCACTGTGTTTAAAGGTTAACCGAACATATATTACCATATGGACTAATAAAAGATAACCTGTATGCTGAAAGAAAAACTTTTGTGAAGGATGGAAATATGGCGAATGGGGAAGCAGACATTGGGTTGATTGGTCTCGCAGTCATGGGACAAAACTTGGTGTTAAATATGAATGATCATGGCTTTACTGTTGCAGTCTTTAATCGAACAACCTCAAAAGTCGATGAGTTTTTGGAAGGGCCCGCCAAAGGCACGAAAATCGTGGGAACCCATTCCCTTGAAGAATTGGTAAAAACGTTGAAAAAACCGCGCAGAGTTATGTTAATGGTTAAAGCTGGCGCTGCGGTAGACGATTTTATCGGAAATCTCGTCCCCCTCCTTGAAAAAGGGGATATCATTATAGACGGGGGTAATAGTTTATTTTCCGATTCTGTTAGACGTACTAAAGATTTGAAGGCAAAAGGAATACTCTATATTGGCGCTGGAATTTCGGGGGGTGAAGAAGGCGCGCGTCATGGTCCCTCGATCATGCCGGGTGGTAATCCTGATGCTTGGCCGCATGTCAAAGAGATTTTCCAAGGGATTAGTGCTAAAGTGGATGGGAATGTCCCTTGCTGCGATTGGGTAGGAGACGAAGGAGCAGGCCATTATGTCAAAATGGTCCATAATGGGATTGAATATGGAGACATGCAGCTGATTAGCGAAGCCTACAGTATTTTGAAACAGGGACTTGGCTTAAATGCTGATAAACTTAGTGAGATTTTCAAAGCATGGAATACGACCGAATTAGATAGTTACCTGATTGAAATTACGAGCCATATCTTTAAGAATTTGGATAGTGATGGAAAACCCCTTGTGGATAAAATTTTGGATGTTGCTGGACAAAAAGGAACAGGAAAATGGACTGTCATCAATGCTTTGGATTTAGGACAACCTTTGACACTGATTTCCGAGGCAGTTTTTGCAAGAAATCTCTCCTCGTTAAAAGAGGAGCGGATGGCTGCAAGCAAGATATTGAAAGGGCCAGAGACAAAATATCAAGGGAATAGTGAAGAGCTTATTGAATCCATTCGTCATGCACTTTATGCGTCTAAAATTATCAGCTACACGCAAGGCTTTATGTTAATGAGGCAAGCAGCAAATGAATACCATTGGAAATTGAATTTAGGAGCGATTGCTTTGATGTGGAGGGGAGGATGCATTATTCGGAGCAAGTTCTTGGGTAAAATTAAAGAAGCTTATGAGAAGAATCCGAATTTGCTGAATTTGTTATTGGCACCATTTTTTCAAGGAGAAATGCAAAAAGCTCAGAAAGGCTGGAGAAAGGTGATAGCGGTGGCAGCGGAATTGGGAATCCCTGTCCCTTGCTTCAGCACAGCCTTGGCATTTTATGATGGTTATAGATCAGAGCATTTAGGGGCAAACTTGATTCAAGCTCAAAGGGATTATTTTGGTGCCCATACCTATGAACAGATCGATAAACCCCGGGGACAATACTTTCACACCAATTGGACCGGCACTGGGGGTAAGGTGAGTTCTACTTCCTATAATGCTTGATTTTCAAGTTCCCTTAAACGAGTTTCAAGATCACTGGTAAGTTTGTCAAGGGCTTCTTTTTTGGCCAAATGACTATAGTGAGATGGGTAAAAGGGTTTCCCGAAAACGCAAACTGTTTTGGGCCCTAGTCTCGGATATTTGTTTGTGCGTGGCCAAGCTTCATAACTGCCTGCAATATGGACAGGAATCACCGGACAATCTGCGCGCAGTGCGATCATGGCCACACCGGTCTTTAAAGGTTGGAGCTTGCCATCGCTGGAGCGGATCCCTTCTGGAAAAATCACTACCTTCTTATTTTCACTTAAGAATTTCAAAACAATTTTAAAAGAGGACAGATTATTTCCTTCATGAGTGACTGGATAAGCGTTCAGGCTTTCAATGAGGCGTTTAAACCAAGGGCGCCTAAAAAGACGCTCTCTTGCCAGATAAACAATCTCCTCAGGACACGATACGGATATAATTGGAGGATCAAGAAAAGATGTGTGATTAGGGGCAAGAATCGCAGCGCCTGGGGGAATATTTTCTATGCCATAAACTTTATGGCTGTAAAATACTTTGAATACCAATTTTAGAGTTCTGGTCACTATCCAATAAAAAGGTTTCACAATCGTTTTCCAGAAGAGTAATTGTTGAGTTTGTGCAAAGGTTCAATATCGGATAGCCGTTGGTATTGGAACAGATTTTCTTTGGGGATTTTCCCGTTGACAAAGACTGCGACCCGTCTTTTATTGCTTTTGCCAAGATGTTGTTGAACGTACTGGGTAAACTCTTCATAGGTCAAGTCATTGAATCCTTTAATCCGTTTATCAATCCTATTAAAATCGCCGTCGTACTTGAATGCAAGTTTGTTTAACAACGCCCCCATTTCAGAAGTGCTTCTTGGCATTCTTTTAAGCTGCGTCAGCAGTGCTTCTTTAATCGTTTCAAAACGTTCCTTCGGAATCTGTTGCGTAGTTAGGGTTTGCAAAAAGCCTTCATTAAATAGTTCAAAACGAGCTAATAGGTCCCTGTTATCATGGGAACCCGATTGCTCCAAGAAAAATGTCCACAAATGTCCTTCTAGTTCATCTGCATAGGCAAAAACGGCATAGCCGGTTTGTTGTTTGGTTCTGAGTTCATTGAAAAAGGCCTGATGCAAAGCTTGGGCTAAAATTTGTTCAGCGGCAAAATCTTTCATTGAAAACGTAGAGTTTTCAATGCCTAAAGCAATCCCATTGCCTTGCGCTTGTACCCTTTTCTCTAAATAGTAGGGTCCATTTTCTCCGTTGAGTTCGAGAACTTTCAAATGGGCTAATTTTGCTGAAGGATACGGATTTGTTTGTATTGTTGAAGTCCATGTATTCCATACCTCTTTAGCTTGAGATTCCTGCATCTGACCATAGAGGGTTCCTTGAATGAATGTTTTTTGCCACAACTTGTTTGCGAAGTCTTCGAACCGCTCAAATGTAATTTTAGGAATCATCTCCCCTTTTTGCCCTGTTGTTGTAAAATCCTTATAAATGACTTTGTACATCAATTCAGTGGCTTGATAGTAGGGTTTTTCATGGGTAAAGTTTTGGTAGTCACGTGTTAAACTTTCTTTATAGGTATTAAATTGTTCTTGAGTAATTTTAAAATCGGCTAAGCCTTTAACGACCTCTTTCCATAATAAGACAGCTTTGTCGCTGTAGCCGTGAATCGTGAAATTTAATCCAAAACTTGTGCGATCGAGCGTGACTCCAAGCCCTGCTAAGGCTGCATTGTAGGAGATATCCTTTAAATTTTCATTTAAGGCTTTGGCATAGATATCCCCTAATACTGTCCCTGCCGTATTGCCGGGCTGAATTTGAGGTGTGCGGACCTCGATTGACCAATAAACTTCTGGGGTTCCGTAAGGGGTGTTGGGCGCAAAATAAACCTTTCCAAGCGGGTCATCGATCAAAGAGGTTGGTGGAGTAATCTGGCTTTCCGACTCATTCATTGAAGGTGGATTCGTTTCAGCAATGGAAGGGATGAAAGGATTGGGGGTAGGTAAGCCAATTTCAGGATTGGGCTGCACTTGGTTCCATGCAGTTAGGGTTTCTTGAGGCACAGCCACCACTGCATGGGGAATTTTCAGCCATTCATCCTCTTTGTCCAATTTAATGCCGGGAATCTCAGCTGGAGTACGTAACACATAGACAGCACGATCGGCAGTCATCTGTTTAAGCATATCTTGCACAGCTTCGGGATCAAAACGTTGAATAATATGGGAATATTCAGGGTAGGTGCGTAAATTTTCGTAAACAAGATTGCTGGCAGCCCCCATCACAGTGGAAAATGGGTCACTGCGAGTCTGATACTCATATCCCAATTGATCCATTTTTTGGATTTCAGTAAAAACGTGCTCAGGAAAACCTTTTTCTTTTAAAAGCGCCAAGGTTTGAAATACTCTTTCTACGACAGTATTGCGCTTATCCACCCCTTCAGGAGTCAATCCAATAGTGATTTCCATCATCAACTTGGAGCCGGAAAGGCGGAAACAACCGCAGCCTAAAGTTTCAGCTAGGTGCTCTTTCTGAAGTTCGTGCAGAAGACTTTCTTTCCCTTCGTGCCCAAGCACGTGACTTAAGAGTTCATCAGGCTTTGAATCGGTCATCCTTGCAAAGTTTTCAGGGAGCTCCCACATTATGGAGAGGGTATTGATATTCTTTTTTGGATGGAAAATGACGAGTTTGCCCATTTCTTCTGAAGGAAAGATGGAATCATTGTTTTCATACTCCGGCAAATTACGATTGGCGATCCCTCCAAAATCTTCTTCGACTTTAGGCAATAATTGATCTAAGGGAGTTGGAGAGATCACCTGTAAGCGCATCAGATTTGCGCTATAGTGGTTTTCGTACCAATTCTTTAAAACTTCTTGGGTCACTGGAGCTAAAGTCTCCAAACTCCCAATATTGAAATTGCTGTAAGGGTGATCCGGATTCGCAATTTCTTTTAAGACATAACCTGAACGGGAATCTTCATTTTCTTGAGAGATAACATATTCTTGATTAACGGCATTCATCTCTCTTTGCACGCCTGAAGGATTAAACAGAGGGTCTTTAAAAAAGCTAGAGAAACGATCCAGCGCTTCTGGAAAAGCTCTATTTTCTATTGAGAACATATAGGCGGTGTAATCGGCATTGGTATAGGCATTGTTTTTACCCCCATGCTCAGAAATAAAACGGGAATATTCATCCTCAACAGGATATTGCTTTGTCCCGAGAAAAAGCATATGCTCTAAAAAGTGGGCAAGTCCTGGATAGCCAGGGGGATCTTGCCAATAACCGGCTTTAACTGTAAGAACTGCTGCAGATTGGTCGGCGGATGGATCAGAAATCAGCACCGCTTCCAATCCGTTATCCAGCTTTATTTTTAGGGTTTTTCGCTCCGCCAAATCTGGAGTTTTGATTTTTAGGCGGGCTTCATCTTGAATGACGACATATTGGCCAAAGAGAAATGTATTTGAGATTACGCAAACTAATAACAATAATAGTCGGATAAACATTTAGTCCTCAAAATTAAATATAGAATTATTATATCATATTGTGATATTATAAATCAATAAATTTGTGTACATTATGAATGCATTTACTGCGGCCTTAAGTTCCCAGCCTGATGAGTGTGGCCCTCCTAATTGGTTTCAAAAATTGGAAGCCAGGTGGGAGAAGTGGCCTCCTACAACTAAAAAGGTGGCAAGAGTCGCAATTCCGGTCTTTGTCGTTCTTATCTCGGTAGGACTTGGGGTATTAGCCAGCGTTTATGGGCCGCCAGGGTGGGACAAAATTTTGGGTCCGGGATTGATGATTGGAATTGCCGGACTGTCTCTTTTCGGCTACCAGATGAGCAAAAAGAAATGGGGGGAGTCGTACGCTCTTCAAATGGCGAAAGTTAATGAGGGAACGATCACCGAAGAAAAAAGAAAATGTTTCGTCGCAAATAGTGATTATTTCATTGATTTTGATGCTACCGAATTCAAACCTAAAGCTCCGACTGAGTACTTGCAGGGAGAGATTAACAACCTTCTTAAGAAATGTCAGCAAGCTAGGTCGATTAACTTAAACCGCCGTTTTGATATTGAGACTTTTCAGATTATTGCTAGTCTTCCCCGCGTGAAAAAATTAATTATCGATTTTAGCGAAGATAAAAAACAATGGGGAGATGCAGGGCGGATTCATTTGATTTCTACTTTAGCCAATCGCAAAGGCACCCCTATTAAACATATCGTTTTAACTATGCCCCCTGAAAAGAAAGAAGACAATTCAGATCCAAAAAAGCCAAAGATTGCTCCAGTGATTTTGAGTTCTGCTTTTATGAAAGCGCTTGCGGAAGCATGCCCCGACCTTAAAACCATTCAAATCTCCCATATGCACAATGACGCTTGGCCTCAATTTGGCAGATTAAAAAAACTGAAAGAGGTCAATTTAGAAGTCGAGTCTCTAAAAGAGATGACTGTGCGTCAAGCGAAATGGCTCAATGGCCTTAAGAGGCGTATGTGGCAAAATTGTCCAAAATTTCAAAACTTCAAAATTACCCATCCAAAGTGGCCTAAGGATAAGACAGATCCTGAGAAATTGAATTATGACCAAAATGATGACTTTGAGCCTGAGGTAAAAAAGGTTTTGGAAAATGGTGGTGATGGCAATTTGTACTTGAATGATGAAGAGGCAGGAGACGATAAGTTAATTTTAACCATGGAATGGAGATTGTTGCGAGGAGATCTCCGTTATGTGTTTAATAAGAGCAAAATCCCTGACGGCGATCCCTTTTACAATAACCCATCAGCCGATTTACCAAAAGAGTCGACGCTATAATTTTCCATTTAAAAGCCTTTCTAAAGCACAATCAAACCCTAAAAGCTTTCCTGACTTGTGCCATTTTTAGAAATTTGGGCTAACGTAAATAAAAAACTGCTGAAATACAAGAAGTTGCAAAAATATTTTAGTGCGCGTTGTCGCACTAATGTCCTATTTTCAGACAAGTAATGAAGAAATGATTCAATGATATGAATGATAAAGAAGAAGAGTTGGAGAAATTTTGGGCTGCTGCTTTGAAGTGATGAAAGAGCTCGGTCCTGGTTTTCAAGAAAATGTTTACAAAAACGCCCTTTTAATTGCAATGAGAGAACAAGGTTTGCAAGTAGAAACTGAGCAGTCTTTTAAGGTGGTTTTTCGGGGGCGAGTGATTAGAGCTGACCTTATTGTTGAAAGAACAGTTGTTGTTGAATTGAAATGTTGTGAGAGTTTGGTTAGCGAACATCAAGCGCAATTGTTCAACTATTTAAGAGTTTCGAACCTTCATGTGGGACTATTGGTAAACTTTAGACGAAGAAAATTGGAATACAAGAGACTGCATGGGGCAGAAATTTGTGATGAGCTAGGGGAAATGCAGTCTGAGGAACCCGTTCCGTTTTAATTCTTAAAAAATTTATCATTCATATCATCATATCATTTTTTCAGTAAGGCCAAAAATCATTGCTGTACGGCGCTTTTGAATTTTCTTGGTAGTTAGTAGTCTAAACTAACTTTGTCGCACTAATGTGCTATTTTCAGACAAGTAATGAAGAAATGATTCAATGATATGAATGATAAAGAAGAAGAGTTGCCACATTTCGCATTGACTGGAGAAATTTTGGGCTGCTGCTTTGAAGTGATGAAAGAGCTCGGTCCTGGTTTTCAAGAAAATATTTACAAAAACGCCTCTTTAATTTAAGTAGAAACTGAGCATTCTTTTAAGGTGGTTTTTCGGGGGCGAGTGATTGGCCGATATAGAGCTGACCTTATTGTTGAAAGAACAGTTGTTGTTGAATTGAAATGTTGTGAGAGTTTGGTTAGCGAACATCAAGCGCAATTGTTCAACTATTTAAGAGTTTCGAACCTTCATGTGGGACTATTGGTAAACTTTAGACGAAGAAAGCTAGGGGAAATGCAGTCTGAGGAACCCGTTCTGTTTTAATTCTTAAAAAATTTATCATTCATATCATCATATCATTTTTTCAGTAAGGCCAAAAATCATTGCTGTACGGCGCTTTTGAATTTTCTTGGTAGTTAGTAGTCTAAACTAACTTTGTCGCACTAATTGGCACAAGTCAGGAAAGGTTTTGGAAAATAGTGGTGATGGCAATTTGTACTTGAATGATGAAGAGGCAGGAGACGATAAGTTAATTTTAACCATGGAATGGAGATTGTTGCGAGGAGATCTCCGTTATGTGTTTAATAAGAGCAAAATCCCTGACGGCGATCCCTTTTACAATAACCCATCAGCCGATTTACCAAAAGAGTCGACGCTATAATTTTCCATTTAAAAGCCTTTCTAAAGCACAATCAAACCCTAAAAGCTTTTTAAAATTTTGGAATTCTTGATGCACTTCCGGATTGATTTCCCCTTTTTTGACAGACCTGATCAGCAGATTTTTCGGTGTGTGTTCAAGGTCAATGAATTCCATCACTTGTGTTTTATAACCCGCCATTTCCAATAGATTAGCCCGCGCTGCATCGGTGGCAAGGGCAGCAAACCGTTCCCTCAAAATCCCGTGTTTGAGTAAAGAGGTCATGTCGCTATTCTGAATCTGTCTATAGAGTTCATGCTGACAACAAGGGACTGCGAGGATCACTTTAGCTTTCCACATAATAGCTTGAGCAATGGCAGCATCGGTCGCAGTGTCGCAGGCATGCAGAGAAACGACCATGTCGATTGCTCCACTTGGTTCATAATTCGCAATGTCTCCTACAGCAAAGTGAAGGTGAGAATACCCCAATTTTTGAGCAATGGCTTTACACGATTTAATCACATCCACTTTCAAGTCTAAGCCTGAAATCGTAATTTTTCTTTTTTGCTGGTGCACCAAATAGTGATAAAGAGCAAAAGTTAAATAGGATTTTCCACATCCAAAATCAACAATCTTCAATGGCAATGCTGGATCAAAAACGTCAATGATATCGGAAATGATCTCTAGAAAGCGATTGATCTGTCGAAATTTGTCTTGTTTAGCAGGGATAACCCTTCCTTGTTTGTTCATTACGCCCAGTTCCACAAGAAAAGGGATCATCTCTCCTTCCAATAGTATCCCCTTTTTTACACGATTATGGGGGAAAGGATCGATCGCTTTGAGAGGTTTTTTTTTAAGGATTGTCATTTGCCCTTTACCACTCACTAAAACATGGTAATCGGCACTGGAAGTAAAGAAAACACCTTGTTTAAATCGGTTTGTCAATAGATCTTGGATCAATGCCTTGATATCAGAACACGAAAAATTCTCGTGGGCGTTTTTAGTCAGATAATGATAAGTAGCCTGATAAATGAAATGGTCTTCCTTAAGGACTGGACGTAGGTCAATCCGTTTGACCTCTTCCTTTTTAAATCTAGGATTGCTAAGAACCGCTCGGAACGGACGATCTTTTTCCAATAGAATCTGTAATAATTCATCTAACTGCATTTAAATAGTTTAAATGTGACGGCCAAATTCTGCAATGATCGGTTTTTCGAGTCTAATGTAATCTTTTGTGTTCATTTGGATTAAGAAGTCATGGGAACCCCCATTAAAGATCACTTTGTCATCTTCCGTCGCCATTTTGTCCATATAAACGCTAAGTCCATCCAGATGCCCAATATGGGGTTTCGCTCCATTTCGCATGCTGGTACAATTTCTGTCAATTTTTCTTCCTTGACCATCCGAACATTTTGTGCGTGAAGCATATCCCTGAACTTTTCTAAATCAATCTTTTGAACTGACGGTAAGACACACATGACATATTTGCCGTCGACATCTAAAATCAAAGCTTTAAGCATCTCTTTACCAGAGATATGAAATTCATTTGCTTTATCCAAAGCAGCAAAATGTGTGACAGGATGGGATAAAACTTGAAAAGAAACACGTTCTTGCCGAAGAAATTCTTCGACTCTTTTTGATAGAGTCATAAAACCTCCAAAATATAAATAAATTTATTATTATCATGGGGTTCATACCTATATAATAATTTATCGTATCAACTGCAGTCAATAGGTTTATTTTGCAATTTTGATGTAGTCTTGTTTGACCTGCTTCCAAATGTAATCCGCGCGAAGTTTACGTCGATGACGTTTGTCGATGGGCGCTTCTTGTCCTAAATTTTCCATATCCAATTCTTCCCCGAAAGACATATGCACGGGCGTACTGATCGCATGGCGCCGTTCACCTAGTTCTTTTTGAATAATATTGGGGGGAGGAAGTACATGATAAGTGGCCAAAGCTAGGGGTAAAAATGGGTGATTCTGTGTACTTGCTGAGCCATTAGCCAGAACATTTCCACGCTACTAGCGTCGAAGTGGGCTACTTCCAATTCCCCTTTTTGGTTAGGTCGATCTCTGCCACCACTGGGGGCTACATAAATACACTTGCCACCCTCATCTAAGAGTTGGGTCATCTTTCGCATTGTCTTTTGATTGTGAGCGATCTTTTCAGGTTTATGCTCAGGAGGATTCTCAATATATTTTTTTGAGAAAATGCAAAGTAAATTGCATCCTTTACTAAATGGAACTGCTAATGGATCTGTGATGACCTTATGGCCGGCAACAAAAATCATCTGTTCAGCAAGCTTGGGATAGTCTTTTTCGAGCAAAATGCTCATGATTTGAGGATCCGGCTCTGTTTGATGGTTGGCGAGCAGGACCACATTGTCACCTTGCTCAAGTTGCCTTTCAATCCTGTCGACAATTTCCTTTCGATACAGTTTGGACTTTTTAAGATCAATAATGGGACGGATAAAGTCGACCCCGAATTGATAGTAATCGACAGGTGTTCTAATGGCTTCATGAAATAGCTCAAAAGGAAATGGATTTTCAATTTGATCTGCTGCATAGTTGACAAGATTTTTTAAAAGAGGATCCAAATCTTTAGCGGAAAAACCGTTTTGAGAAGCAGCTTCAAGATAGCTAGAATAAAATCCAGTGAGGTTATTGACAATCGCTTCGGGGACTTTTCGTTTTTCTGCGACCTTAAGCAAAGCTTTTAGAAATTCGCCCATAGTTATACTTCGATTTGCTTATTGTTAGTGGTGGAGAAAAATTTGTAGTCATTAAGGTGCAAGGCATCATCTGCATCAAATTCAAGGTGGGCATTCAAATCTTCAGCGACTTTTCGCATATGCGATTTGTCGATGATATTGAGATAATGATCTAATTCCGGATGGGTGATTAGCCTTAATCCAAACTGTTGGTTACACCCAATCACTTTCTTCAAAGCTCTTTCGATCTCGATCGATACACTTTCATGAGTTTTGACGAGACCGCTGCCATGGCAATAAGGGCAATTGGTGAAGATCGTTTGTGTCAAAGAAGCACGGTTACGCTGCCTAGTCATCTCAACTAAACCAAACTCGCTCATGCCCAAAATTGTACATTTGGCAGAATCATCTTTCATACAATCTTTAAGTTTTTCGAGCACCCGACGTTGGTTTTTACGCAACCGCATATCTATGAAATCGCAAATGATCAATCCACCAATATTTCTTAAACGGAGTTGTCTTGCAATTTCTTCTGCAGCCTCCAAATTGATCCTGACAAGCGATTCCTCAACATTTCCTTCACCGCTGGTATTACTGCGGCCTGAATTGACATCAATGGTAAACATCGCTTCAGTACGATCAAAAAAAAGGTAACCACCGCTGGCTAGCCAGATCTTCCGCTTTAGAGTTTTTTCGATCTCCCTTTCCACGTTAAAGCGTTCAAACATCGGTACCTTGTCTCGGTAGTATTCGATTCTTAGGGGATGTTCAGAAGCGTAACGGCTATAGAGTTTTTTGCAGGTTTGATACGTTTGATACTCGTCGGTCATTAACCGGTCGTACCGTTTGTCGATGGCGGTCACAACAGCTTTTTTGATTAAATCCGATTCAGCAAACAAAAGTGTAGGTTTTGTTGCCTTTTGGAAGTTTTGCATGATATTTTGCCAAGTCTCTAAAAGATCGATTGGCTTCTTCAATCAACATTTCTGGAGTTGCCATGCAACTTGCTGTTCGACAGATCAGTCCCATGTCTTTTGGCATTTCAAAAGAGCGGATGAACTTTTTGAGCCAATCTCGAGAATTCCGATCCTCAATTTTTCTTGAGACACCGCGGTGGGAAGCATTGGGTAACAAGACTAAGTAACGCCCCGCGATTGAAATATTCGAAGTGAGGCGCGCTCCTTTTGAGCCGATCGGTTCTTTAACGACTTGTACGAACACAGATTGGTCGATTTTTAGAATCTCTTCAATATTTTGCTGCTGTGTTTTTCGATGGTCCACTTTTTTGATATCGTAGCCCAGGTCAAAGTCCATTTCATACAACTGTTCGAACTTTTTTGTATTTTCGAGGATGTCAGAGATATGGATAAATCCATTGTCCCCTTCATTGATGTCGATAAAGGCAGATTGGATATTGTGCAGGATATTAGTGACTTGCCCTTTATAGATATTACCGGTAATTTGCCGTTCTTTTTTTCGCTCGACAATTAGATCGCGTAATTGTCCATTGCGAAGGTGGGCATACCGTAACTCTTTGGATTCAATATTGAGGAGGATTTCGTCCATGTCTTCACCTTATGAAGTAGGGCGAAAATCTCGCATGACCAGGGCCTTTCCAAGGGCGGAATGACTTATAAACAAATAGTTTTGCAACTCTAAACAGAGTTGGATAGGACAAAATCTTGCGAGCTTCGCCGTAATTAGTTCAGCATCAAATCGCAATCTTAAAGGAAAGCCACGATCTTTTCCAGGAAAAAGAATTAGCTAATATCATGCCGAAGCTTTTCGATGAGTTGCTGGAGCATTTTGATCCAGCCGATCATTTTGGCGATTTCAAAGTTCTTCTCTGCATCCTTTTCAGTAAAATCCTTTAAACTTTTAGCTTGAGATAAGAGCTCATCCACCAGTTTAGCCGAAGTTGTGTGAAACATCGTCATCAGTTTTAGCAAGAATTGAGCATCTGCAGGATTAGTAAATGTGGGAGGTACGAATAAATGTTGCTCGGGTGCTTTGATTAATTCTTGCATGGGGGGAGCAGAAATAGGCGGATTTTCTTTAGGTTCCGATTCTGCAGGCACGAAATGGATTTCCCACAAAATTTTAATAAACGGTTTATTAGGAGTTTGTAATGGGTTAGTCATAAATTTGTTAACTTATATAGTCTCCTAACTAATATTTTATGAATATTAGGATATTTAATTCAAATTATTTATTTATAAATAACTTAGTAAGAAGATAATGCGATTTCTCTGGAATAAAATGAGAGAGCGAGATAAACTCTAGCATTGCTACTCTTAAAATAGTAAAAAACGATGGAAGATGCTTTTAAAATCTACGTTGACCAATTGCGCAATGGCCACGTGGAACACATTGATGAAACGGTGGATTCTCAGTTTCTTGATATTAAAGATGACGATCTCCGTTTGGACGATAAAATCTATGTTCAGGGAGAGGCATATCTAGCGGAAAATGATCTGATTATTTGCCTCAATGTGAAAACGAATATGTATATTCCTTGTGGCATATGCAGCACTTTAGTCAAAATCCCTTTAGATTTGAAAAATCTGTATCTGACCGTTGAATCGGAAGAGTTTAAATCCGGTATTTTTTATTTTAATGGGTTGCTAAGAGAATCGATCCTGCTCGAAATTCCTCAGTTTGCTGAGTGCAATGAGGGCAATTGCCCACAAAGGAAAGAGATCGGTAAGTATTTAAAAAAACCGGAAGATCCAAATCAACCCGGCAAAAACGACGGGTACCATCCCTTTGCAGATTTGGACTACGAAGAAAATGCTAAATAAGTAAAAGGAGTCTTAACATGGCCGTACCACGTAACCGTTTGTCGAATGCGCGTAAAAATTCGAAGCGTGCCCATCATGCGAAAACACCCAAGCAAACACAAGAGTGTTCTAACTGTGGCAAAGAGAAATTGCCCCACAGGATCTGCTCTTGCGGCGCTTACGGGTCAAGAATTGTTATTCAACAAAAGTCATAAAACGGAGATTCGCTTTTGCGTATTGCAGTCGACGTGATGGGAGGAGATAACCCTCCCCAATCTCTTTGCACTGCTATCGTGGATGCGGCAATCCGTTTTGGGCCGCAACATTCTTTAACGTTGGTCGCAACGGAAGATGTGTTACAGGAATTTAATCGGCGATGGCAAGAGCAGTATCAACCTAAAATCCATTCAAGGGTAGAGTACTGTTTAGCTGCAGATTTTATATCCATGGGGGATGATCCGGTGCAGGCGGCTCGTCATCGCAAGGGTTCTTCTTTAGCGATGGGAATTCGACTGATTAAAAAACATCAAGCAGATGCATTTGTCACTGCCGGAAATACCGGAGCACTGATAGCTAGCGCGACATTATCACTTCCATCTTTGCCAGGCATCACCCGTCCTGCTCTTCTTGCGACCCTTCCCACCGAAAATGGCTTTGTGGTCGTGATCGATGTGGGAGGGAATGTTTATTGTAAGGCTCGCCATTTAGTAAAATTCGCGCAAATGGGAGCTGCCTATCAGAGATGCATTCAAAATATAGAGCTCCCTAGGGTGGGTTTATTAAACATTGGAGTGGAGTCGAAAAAAGGGAGTAATGAGCTCCGTCAGGCTTATCAAACTCTAAAGGAAGAGGGGCAAAATCTCGTTGCGCAAGGCTTAAGTCCTGGCATGACTTTTTTAGGGAATGTTGAGGGAAGGGATATTTTTAAGGGGAACGTCGATGTGATTGTTACGGATGGTTTTACTGGAAATATTCTTTTAAAGAGTGCGGAAGGAACTGCGAGTTTTATTTTCAAATATCTTAAGGAAAACTGCCCGCCCCAAAATCAGGAAAGATTGCATCAAGCTTTAGGGCAGCTGAACCGTCATTTCAACTATGCTGAGTATCCCGGCGCGATTGTTTGTGGGGTTGAAGGAATTGTGGTTAAGTGCCATGGCGATTCAACGGCTAAGGCATTACTCAATAGTATCGAGGGAGCCTTTAATTTAGTTCAAAAACGGCTCGTCCACCGAATCAAAGAACAGTTAAGTTAACCGAATTCTTTACTCAATTTTATTGTACAATTCTTGGAAGGCCGGATCATATTTGATGCTATCAAAGTCAGGGCGGTGCATCACATCTTTAGGATTTGACAGACCTAGACTGATCGCATTTTGCAGCCATCCAACGGCGGGGCGAGTCTGTTTTAAATGGGCATAGGCGAGGGCATTGATTAAAGCTGTCTCAGAATTTGGTTGGGTTTGATAGACTTCATTCCCAATTTTAAGGATCTCATCCCAATGACCTGTGTAATAACAAGCTCGATGAAAAAGAACGAGTCCTTCTTGACTTAAAACATTTTTATACTGTGAGAGTAAAAGGTAGGCCTGAGGATAATTCTCTTCATGCATATAAATAGCAGCGCTATTTTCCAAGGCTGTTTGGAAAAGGAGTCCTCTCCCGGCTTTTTCTCTGATAGCTTGAAAGGTTTGCAGAGCTTCATCCCAATGCTCCTCTCGGGTTAATTTCTTCACCTTGCTCCAATTCCCTTTGCAAGTCAGTGTTTCGGTCCTCTTCACTCATTTTTGTGAGACTATTCCATCCTCGGTAACTTTCAAAGGCGAATAGGAAAAACAACATCCCGGCAATTAAAGCCTGAAGAGTGAGAAAAAAGATTCCTAAAACGCCTGCGATGAGCATGCTGATGAAAAAGGACATCCGAAGCCCTTTCACACCAAAAATCCCCTCTAAGAAGATTCCCATCAGTCTCCCTCCATCGAGAGGTTGAACAGGCATGAGATTGAGTACTGTCCAAAAAATATTGATGTACAATGCAATATTTAAGGCATAACCAAACAATGAATCTTTAGGAAGATGCAAGGTACTGCGTAGAAGATAAACAAGAAAACAAAGAGCGATACCGGCTAAAGGCCCATTGAGAACAATCAGAAAATCTTGCCACTTTTTCAAAGAGGGCCCAGAGCGAGATGTCAAGCCCCCCCATTCCCATCAGGTCAATTTGCGCTTCTTGCCCAAAGATTCTGGCGGTAAAGGCATGTCCATACTCGTGGATGAGCAGCGAAATAATAATAACAGCAGCCCATGTCAATGTTTCCAGGACTGAAGAGGTATCAAATGAGCTCAAAATGGGGGTATTAATAATGCTTATCAAGACGACTAGAAGCCAAAAAATGGGATGAATGCGTATGGGTATACGACCTGGAATTTCTATCATTTATCGATCCATTAGGGCTTTTTTCATTGCATCTCCCATATCTGCTGGAGTTTCTGCAACGACAGCTCCTGAAATTTTTAATGCCTCGATTTTACTATGAGCGGTCCCTTGTTTACCAGAAATAATTGCCCCGGCATGTCCCATCCGCCTTCCAGGGGGAGCGGTAATGCCTGCAACAAATGCAGCCACAGGTTTACTGCAATGCTTTTTGATCCATTCAGCTGCTTTCTCTTCTGCATCGCCGCCAATTTCACCTATAAGCAAAATGCCTTCTGTTTCAGGGTCTTTTTCGAACAGTTTTAAAATATCAATAAAATCGGTCCCATTCAATGGATCTCCTCCAATTCCCACACATGTGGATTGGCCTAGGTCTAGACGTGTTGTCTGCCAAACCGCTTCATAGGTCAAAGTCCCCGATCTCGAGACAATGCCGACTTTTCCTTTTTTATGAATATATCCAGGCATAATACCGATTTTACATTCTCCGGGAGTGATCACGCCCGGGCAATTGGGACCAATTAATCGGCTATGCTTGCTTTGCCGCATCACTTGGCTGACTTCCAACATATCCCGTATAGGAATCCCTTCTGTGATGCAAATAATCAATGGTATCGCGGCAGATTCAGCTTCCAATATTGCTTCAGCAGCAAAAGGGGGCGGTACAAAGATCAGCGAGGCTTCACAACCGGTCGCTTTCTTGGCTTCCAAAACTGTATCAAAGATTGGCAAACCTAATATCGTCTGTCCTCCTTTTCCTGGGGTAACGCCACCCAAAAATTTTGAACCATATTCAAGGCATTGTTCAGTATGAAACCTCCCTGCTTTTCCTGTGATTCCTTGGGTGATCACTTTGGTCCCTTTATTCACAAGGATTGCCATGTTATTTGCCCTTCCTTTTAGCGGCTGCCACGCTTTTTTGGGCTGCATCCTTTAAGCTGTCGGCGATGATAATGTCTAATCCTGCCTCCGCAAGCATTTGTTTCCCAGTTTCAACATTGGTTCCTTCCATTCTTACGATAAGGGGACAGGTGATCCGAAATTCTTTTGCTGCTGAGATAATCCCTCCCGCAAGAGTTGCACAGTTCATAATGCCGCCAAAAATATTCACTAAAACAGCTTTCACTTTTGGATCTGAAAGGATGATTTTGAATCCTTCGGCGATTTTATCTTCTGTTGCGCCACCGCCGACATCCAAAAAATTCGCGGGGGAACCCCCAAAATAATGGATAATGTCCATGGTTGCCATCGCGAGTCCTGCTCCATTCACCATACATCCAATCTCTCCATCTAAAGCTACATAGGCAAGATCGTTTTCGCGGGCACGGGCTTCTAGGGGTGAGTCTTGTGAAGGGTCATAGAATTTTGCCAAACCTTGCTGTCTAAATAAAGCGTTGTCGTCGATGCTGAGCTTGGCATCAAGGGCGGAAAGATGCCCTTGTTTGGTTAGAACCAAGGGATTGATTTCGAGTAAAATGGCGTCTGTAGTTACAAAAGCTTTTGTTAGAGCTTCGATCAGTTTGATCCCTTGCTCAATTTGGGGACCATTCCATCCCATGAATTTAATAATTTCCCAAGCTTGAAAAGTTTTAAATTTCCCATCAAGCGGGACAGTTTTTTTTAGAATTTTATGTGGCGTTTTTTCTGCCACCTCTTCAATGTCGATTCCCCCTTCAGGAGAAGCTATGAGCATCGCTTGAGCCTTGGGTCGATCGAGCACAATCCCTAAATAATATTCTTTAGCGATATCAATGGGCGCTGAAATGATTAATGTTTCGGCAATAATCCCTTCTTTACCGGTTTGTTTAGTGACAAGCCTTTTGCCGAGCATTTCTTTAACAAATTTTTTAACCTCTTCCCGATCTTTGCCTATTTTGACACCACCCGCTTTTCCTCGTCCTCCGGCATGGATCTGTGCTTTGACAACCGCCGCTTCTAAAGCAAGGTCATCGAGGGCTTGAGGAAGCTCTTCTAAGGTGGAGATTATGGCGAAATCGGGCACAGGAACACCAAATTCCCGTAAAATCATTTTCGCTTGAAATTCATGCGTGTGCACCGATTGTTGACTCCTTTTCCCTTGTTATGTGTCACACTATCATTTATCATCAACTTAAAAACCCTTGAAACTATTATCTCGACTTTGTACAGTTTTTGCCTGCGTCTTCGGAGAGAAGCTTCCCGCAGCTAAATAAATTTCTCGGAAGGGGTAAAAATACCGCTTCCTTCAAAATTTATTACGCTGCAGTTTGCTTCTCTCTCGAAGCCGAAGACAAAAATTACAAAGTCGAGATTATGGTTATTCAATTTTTTAAATCCAGTTATCAAAAAGTTAAGACAGCTCTTTCGAAAACACGTTCATTGCTGGGTGAGAAAAATAAGACGTTGTTTTGTTGGCCCTATCGATGAAGATATGTTGGAGCACCTTGAGCAAGCCCTTTATGAGGCGGATTTAGGTGTTCAAACCTCCAAAGAGCTTACCTCTAAAATTAGAACAATTCACCAAAAAGATCGGGAATTGAAACCCGATGAATTGCTAGCACGACTGCAACAAGAGCTTTTAGAGATTTTAGAAAAAGATACCAAGCCGAAACCGGAACTTAGCCCTTCTCCCCATGTCGTCTTAATCGTAGGAGTAAATGGCAACGGCAAGACCACTGCGACAGCAAAACTCGCCAAGCGATATCAGGCGGCGGGAAAATCTGTCATGGTCGCTGCTGCTGATACATTTAGAGCTGCTGCCGTTGAACAGCTCGAAATTTGGGCTCACCGTCTTGGAATCGACATCGTTAAAGGAGCACCAAAGAGTGATCCTGCTGCCGTGGCCTTTGATGCTCTCTCAGCGGCTAAAGCCCGAGGATCCGATGTTGTTCTGATCGATACTGCAGGTCGTCTGCATACAAAAATCCCTTTAATGCAAGAGCTTGAGAAGATTCGGAGAACATGCCAGAAAGTTGTTCCTTCCAGCCCTCATGAAGTTCTTCTTGTTCTCGATGCAACCACCGGTCAAAATGGGGTGGAACAGGCTCAAACATTTTTCAAATTTGTGCCGATTAGTGGATTGGTTCTGACCAAAATTGATGGCACAGCTAAAGGTGGAGTTGCGATCAACATCCAAAGGCAGCTCGGAATTCCCATTCAGTTTCTTGGGACAGGTGAAGGAGTTGAAGATCTAGAGCCCTTTGAAGCTTCCACCTTCGTAAAATCTTTATTTAATTAGTTGACACAGCCCACATTCTAGGTATAAAGAGTATTACATATACCTAATGGAGAGACTTCTATGTCGAAACTGCACAATTTGTTTTCGAAATGGGGAATGTTTTTTATCGTTTTAATGTTCCCATTCGCTAGCGGCAATGCTCACGGTGGAGGTGGCGGTGGCGGTGGCGGAGGACATATGGGAGGTGGTTCGCATGGAGGTTGGCATGGCGGTGGAAACTGGCATGGCAACGATTGGCATGGAGGCTGGCATAATGGTTACCATAATGGCTGGCATCACCATAATTATTACTATGGCGGTCCAGGCTACTATTACGGTTATCCTTATGGCTATCCTTACGGTGGGGTTTCCATTGGGATCGATTTAAGCGACGATCCTGACTATTACTATTACAATCCCTATGCCTATGGCTCTTACACTGATGATGATTATGTAGATTAAATTCCCCATTGAGTATAATGATGATGGGTTTTAACCCTATTACACGTCATAAGGAGGCAATCCTATGACTTCACTTAATGGGTATTTTAGGAAAATTTTCCTATTTATAATTTTGGTACTACTTGCAACACCGATCACCCCAGTTCTTAGTGCCTCTCCTTCAACTCAAGACAACGAAATTATTGCAATGGGGAGAGGAGGAGGTCGTGGTGGACATGGAGGTTTTAGCGGTAGACATGGAGGTTTTAATGGTGGAGCGCGATTTGGTGGAAGAAATTTTGGAGGTTTCCGAGGGCGGCATGGTTGGCAAGGTGGCTGGCGTGGAAATCGTCATTTCCACAATCGACGTCCGTTTATTACGGTTGGCCTTACTATGCTGCTGGATTAGGAATTGGGTACTATGGATACTACAATTATCCTTACTACACAAATTCTTATTATGACTTAGACTACGACACGGGTTATAGCTATGCTCCCTATTACACTCCTTCTTATTACTATGCACCAAGCTATAACTATTACGACAGCAGTACAACTCCTTACTATTACAGCTTTCCGCTTTATTACAATAACAACAACTTTCCCGATCAACCTTCACCAACACCTGTTTTTCCTTCTGGAGTAGGAGAATATTGACATTGTGCTTTTAATTCATACAATGCAGATTGACAAGGGGGAAGTTATGCGATGGATTCTTTGTCTAATCTGTATTTTAGAAATGGCTGTCGTAGACGCCCAGGAATCACGCAGCAGTAGTTGGTACGAAGATGAAGACTACCGTGAGAACCGACGCTATATGACCAATGACTACTTCTACACCAATGGCAGAAGACCCTATTACTGGGGCGATTATAACTTATATTACCCGGGCTACTATCAAGGAAATTATCTTTATTCCCGACGTAATTATCAGTGGCAGTATCCCAATAACGCTTATTACTTTAATTACCGAAATGATACCCCTTACGATCATCAAGTCCAATAAAATTGTGTAATTAATTTATTATTGTTTATAATTCTCTTAGAGTTTGTCATAAGTTGAGGTGTTCTTATGACATTAGTTAATGGTTATTTTATCATTGTCATGATTTTCTTGGCAGCTTCGGTAAATGGCGCAGGGGTTGCTCAAACAGAATCTGCTAAGGCAACAACTCCGCAAAATGAAGTCAATCCCTCTATTCAAAATTTAGATCCTTTTTCCAAACAGACAGATATCGTGCTTCCTAAGAATCAACAAGATATACCTTCCGGTTTCTGGGGAAGTCGCAACCCTCGTGAACTTTACCAACATAAAGACTATGGGGTAGAATATTACAACAATGGCGGGTGGCCTTTTTATCAACATCAAGATTATCGAGGATCTTACCAGGGCTATTCACAGATGGGCAGTGGGAATCCAAATTACTATTATCAATATAACAATGATCCCTACTACTATAAAGCAAATCCAAGGGCTTCTTTCCCTTATAAACGCTAATGGCACGGACTTTGCTTTAATGCTTACTGCCTTCTGAAAGATTTACCAATGAATGGTAAAAATTAAGGAGGTGAGAAAAAGAAAAATGATTCAAAAACGTTCTTTGTCATAAGGAGGCAATCCTATGACTTCAATCAATGGTTATTTTAGAAAATTTGTTTTTTTGACAGCTTTAATATCTCTGCCTTTAGTTTCATCATATGCTTATGCTGATCATGGCGGTGGCCATGGCGGCGGCGGCGGCGGTATGCGCGGCGGCGGCGGCGGCAATTGGCATGGCGGCGGCGGCAATTGGCATGGCGGCGGAGGAGGCGGTCATTGGCATGGCGGCGGCGATTGGGACCGCGGTGATGGTTGGGGTGGAGGAGTTATCATAGCTCCAGGATTTTATGGTGGATATGGTTATCCTGGCTATTACTATGGAAACCCTGACTACTATGATAGTTCTCCTTACTATGATGATGGCTCTAGTGGAGGAGTCTATTTTGATGATGGAGGCTATTAGGCTTCTAAAATGTACGGTATGGACTATCTTAGCGAAAGTTAGATAGCCATGCCGTTTTTTTTGGCACACATTTTGCTTAAGTAAAGAAGATGTGATCCAAAAAAGAAAGGAGGCATCCTATGAAAAAGATAATCTTATTATCGATAATGTCTTTATGTTTAGTTGGCAGTCCTGTTTTTGCTAATGGAGCTGTAGGGTGGCACGGAAATAACGGCTGGCATGCTGGCTGGAATAGAGCTCCCGATTGGCATTATGGCAATGGCAATATCGCTTATGGAGCCCCATATTACTATGGAGATTTTCAATACGACTATGTTCCTGGGAGAACCCCAAACATGAGTGAATATGAGAATTATAATACTGGCCCAATGCTTTATGATAGTGAAAACTCAATGTATTTTGATTTCACTCAGTTTTAAAAATTAAGTAATTTATTATAATAGTGTTGTGGAACAGTTAATTGTCATAAGGAGGTATCCTATGACTTCTATAAGTGGTTACTTTAAAAAAGCAATTTTCTTAATCGCACTTTTAAGCTTTCCCTTTCCTCGCAAGTAGCGCTTATGCTGCTCATGGTGGTGGCCACGGCGGTGGCGGAGGCTGGCATGGCGGCGGCGGAGGCTGGCATGGTGGGAGTGGTCACTGGCATGGTGGCGGTGGTCACTGGCACGGCGATGGATGGCATGGTGGTCACTGGCATGGGGATAACTTCTACGATGGAGGATATTACTCCGGATTTTATGGTGGATTTTATCCAGGCTACTATTATGGCGCTTATTCCAGGATATTACAATGATTACTACTATGATCAATATCCCTATGACGGGGATTATTATTATGACAGTAGTCCAGGTTTTTCAGTAGAGTTAGGCCCTTTTAGTTGGGTTCTAAGATTATTCTGGTATTAGATTTGAAAGGAAGGGTTTTACCTCGACTTTGTACAATTTTGTACAAAGTCGAGTTTTACTCGATACAAAGTCGAGTTCAAAGGCCCTTCCTTTTTGCTTGCTCCTTACACTGAAAGTGGTTTAGATTGAAAGTAATTTTAAATCTATTTTTCCCTGATTAAAGAGGTTCATGAATAAAGATCAAAAAACCCGCATTTTCGGGTACCACGGGGTCCGTGGACGTGCAAATCAGCCTCCCATGGGCGTGGAAACGGCATTAGCTCTAGGAAGAGCCGCAGGCAAGATCTTTCGTTCCCATTCAGGAAAGCATCGGGTTGTGATTGGAAAAGATACGCGACTTTCTTGTTATATGTACGAAAACGCTTTGATTTCCGGTTTATGCTCGATGGGTGTTGATACTCTTATGGTGGGTCCCTTCCAACACCTGGCATTGCATTTATCACACGCGCTTATCGTGCTGACGCAGGGATTGTGATTTCTGCCTCCCATAATCCTTATTATGACAATGGGATCAAATTTTTCTCATCAGAGGGGTTTAAATTGCCTGATTCGTGGGAAAAGGAAATGGAAGATATTATCACACGCAATGATTTTAGCGATTGTCTGCCTCCAGATAATGATATCGGCAAAAATTCTAAAATTCATGATGCCGATGGACGTTATATCGAGTTTGCCAAAGCCACTTTTCCACGCCGACAATCGCTGAAAAATTTAAAAATTGTGCTCGATTGCGCAAATGGCGCCGGTTATAAGGTTGCTCCCCTTATTTTCCGCGAATTAGACGCTGAGGTGCATGTCTACGGCAATACACCCAATGGATTGAACATTAACGACGGTTGCGGATCAATGCATCCTGAAACTATCCAGAAAGGTGTGATCGACCACCATGCTGATGTGGGTATTGCTTTAGATGGTGACGCGGATAGGGTGATCATGGTCGATGAAAATGCGCAAATTTTAGATGGGGATACCATTCTCGCGATTTGCGCTCGAGATATGATGAAGCAGGGTTTATTGAAGCATAATAAAGTTGTGTCAACGGTGATGAGTAATTTTGGCTTTATCAAGGCGATGGAAGACCTTAACATTGAAGTGATCAAGTCCCAAGTCGGTGATCGGTATGTCATTCAGGATATGTTGAAGCACGATGCCAATTTAGGTGGCGAGCAAAGTGGACATTTGATTTTCCTCGATCACAATACGACAGGGGATGGATTGGTCTCTGCTTTGCAAGTGCTAAGGATCATGATCGAGACCGACTCAAAATTTCAGATCTTAGCTGCGATTGTCAAACGATATCCACAGGCCTGCATTAATGTAAAAGTCGGTTCAAAACCCCTTTTAAGTAATCTTGTCAGTGTGAGTGAGGCAATTCAACAAGTTGAGCAACTTCTTGCGGATTCTGGGACGAGTTTTCGTCCGCTATTCAGGGTACAGAAAATATTTGTAGAGTAATGGTGGAAGGGCCTAACTTGAAAAAAGTGAATCAGATGGCGCAAACGATCGCGGGAGCGGTCCATAAAGAAATCGGAGCAAATCCCTAATGTGCGGCATTTTTGGATACATCGGTAAAAGAAACGCCATCAAAACAACTCTGGATGGCTTAAAAAAGTTGGAATATCGCGGCTATGATTCTGCAGGGCTAGCTGGAGTTTCGGATGGCAAGATTGTTTTTTGGAAAGACGCTGGCAAGATCGATAAGTTAGAAAAGGAAATTGATGCTGCTCCTCATAGCTTAAATTTTGCTATTGCCCAAACACGGTGGGCGACCCATGGTAAGCCTTCTAAAAGCAACGCTCATCCCCATTTGGATGCGAAACAAACAGTAGCTGTAGTGCATAATGGGATCATTGAAAATCATGAAGCATTGCGCGCTGCTTTAAAAAAAGAGGGGGTCAAATTTACCTCTGATACCGACACCGAAGTGATTGCGCATTTGATTGCGAAGTTTTATAAAGGGGATCTTTTAAAAGCCGTTCAACAAACAATTCAACTTTTAGATGGCGCTTACGCATTGGCGGTCGTTCACAGTAATCATCCTGAAACAATTGTCGGGGTAGCACATGAGTGCCCACTAGCTGTCGGTATAGGTTCAGGGGAAACATTTTTAGCATCCGATATCCATGCTTTTTCCCACTATACAAAAGAAGTGATGTATCTTTCTAATCGAGAGATGGCACTGCTTAGGCCTAATAAACTTGAGATATATGATTTAAGTATGTCTCAGATCGCGAAAAATAGTGAGAAATTAAACTTTGAAAGTGGAGAAGTGACCAAGGGTAATTATGAACATTACACGCTAAAAGAGATTAATGAACAACCCAACTCGATCCGGAATGCATTATTAGCTCGTTTTATCGAAGATTATGGCACTGCGATTTTTGAAGATCTGAATTTTGAAGTGAATGAGTTGTTATCGGTTCAACGGATTTTGATTTTAGGATGTGGAACTTCGTGGCATGCAGGATTTTTAGGAGGCTATATCTTCGAAGATATGGCTCGCATTCCTACGGAAGTGGAGATCGCTTCAGAATTTCGGTATAAGAACCCTATTATTATTCCTGGAACTTTAGTGATCGCCATTAGTCAGTCGGGAGAGACAGCGGATACAATTGCAGCTGTTCGGGAACTCAAGGCAAAGGGGACTAAAATCCTCGGGATCTGTAATGTCCACAATTCCACCTTAGCTCGTGAGGCGGACAGTTGCATTTTTCTAAAAGCAGGACCAGAAATTGGAGTTTGCTCGACCAAGGCATTTACTAGTCAAGTTGTGGTCTTAGCCTTATTTTCCCTTTTGATGGCGAGGATGCGTCATATGAGTAAACAAGAAGGACAAGATTTCCTTCATGCGCTTAAGAAAATTCCTCAGCAAGTTCAGGAGGTCTTGAACCGTGCAGAACAAATCCAAGCAATAGCCAAAGAATATGCTCATTACCAAAATTTCTTCTTTTTGGGCCGCAGATATATGTACCCAACATGTCTTGAAGGAGCTTTAAAGCTTAAGGAAATCTCCTACATCAATGCCAATGGCTATCCAGCTGGAGAGATGAAGCATGGCCCGATCGCATTAATTAATGAAGATTGTCCGACCGTCGCTTTATGTGCGAATAAAACGACTTTTCAAAAGCTTTTGAGCAATTTGATGGAGGTGAAAGCGCGGAGCGGAAAAATCATCGCCATTGCAGAAGAGAACGAAAAAGGGATTGATGAAATCGCAGATGACATTATTCGAATTCCTGACACCATCGATGAATTAGCTCCGATTCCAACAACGGTTGCCACGCAACTATTAGCCTATTATATTGCCAAGGAACGGGGGGCAGATATTGACAAACCACGCAATCTTGCCAAGTCAGTAACTGTTGAATAATCTAAAGCTGTGGGTGTAATTAAATGTGAGGGGTTATTGTGATATCCCTCCTCTGTGCACTCTCTGATCTCTGTGGTTGATATTTTTTACCCCAGAGATCACAGAGTGCACAGAGATTAAGAATTCTCTTCCCCAAGCACCACCAACCCCTCACATTTAATTACACCCTAAAGCTGTTGCGGAGTTGATATTATCAGCCAAGTTTGATAGTATAGCAATGTTCTTTTTCGGTCTTAGTCTCGGCAGTTGTAAATCCAAATCCTGTCGCACGGTTAAACTTTTAAGGAAATTATGTCGAAATCGCACGGAATTTTAGGGGGATCACTCCTCGTTGCAGGCACAACGATAGGGGGCGGAATGTTAGCATTGCCTGTTTTGACCAGCCCAGGGGGCTTTATTCCCTCTTTATGTATCTACACATTATGTTGGCTGTTTATGTCAGCAACAGGCCTGCTCTTTCTTGAGATCTGCTTAAAAATGCGAGCCGGGGTCAACATCGTTTCCATGGCTGAACAAACTTTGGGTCGAAGTGGCCAGATTTTTGCTTGGATTGTTTACCTATTTCTCTTCTACTGTCTGACCCTCGCCTATATCGTTGGTTGTGGAAACCTGCTTTCCAACTTTATCGGTCCCCACTTTACGGAATCTTTTGGCCCCTTACTTTTCGTACTTATTTTTGCCCCATTCGTCTATGCAGGAGCTCATCTTATTCAAAAGATGAATATCAAATTCATGCTTCTTTTAGCCGTCTTATACTTAGCTTTTTTGTGGCGCGGTTTTGAATTTGTACAACCCTCTCTACTTTTTCGCAAAGATTGGGGCCTCTCACTTTTAGCACTTCCTGTTGCATTCACAGCATTTGCATATCAAGGGATTATTCCAACACTTGCCAATTATCTCGAATACAATCCACGAAAAATGAGGATGTCCATTTTGATCGGAAGTTTTATTCCTCTCGTGACCTATGTGATTTGGCAGTGGTTAATACTGGGTATAATCCCTTATGATGCGCCTGGAGGGCTTAAAGAGACACTAAGATTAGGTCAAAACGCAATCTACCCTTTTAAATCCTTTACTAACGATCCCTGGGTCTATCCGATTGGACAAGCCTTTGCCTTTTTAGCACTGTTAACCTCGTTTTGGGGGGTAACTTTAGGTCTACTAGACTTTTTGGCCGATGGACTTAAGTGGGACAAATCTGCAAGGAATCGAGCGCTTTTATGCTTAGTCATCTTTATCCCCCCCTTAATATTGGCGCTTTATAATCCTCACGATTCTTGGCTGCCTTGGATTATGCTGGTGGTTTTGGCTGTGCATCACTTTTAGGCCTTTTACCAATTTTAATGGTGTGGTCTGCACGATAAGAATTAGGTTGGGATACAAGTCCTCAAGTCCCCGGAGGTAAAGCCATTTTGGTCCTCATGGCTCATTTGTTATTTTTGAAATCGGCTTTGAAGTTTACCTAATTTCCCAAAAGTACCAGGGACTTAAAAGTTATGTAGTTAGTACTTCAGGATTTAGGTAATAGCCTCCACTACATTTAAATTTGAACGATATTTATTCAAATTCGAATCCCAAGACCCTGATTACAAGATTAAACGGGTCAAGATGGAAATTCTTTCGTGCAGCCAAAGATATATCACGTTGATGAACATGCAATCGACCATGATTTGATCGATCGGGATGCTCTTTACGTTCAGCAAAATTAAAAGATGCAGGCTTCACCGCTTATATTGTTGGGGGCGGAGTGCGGGATCTTGTCCTAAAAAGGAAACCTAAAGATTTCGATATTTCCACCTCTGCGAGACCCGAACAAGTAAAGCATGTTTTTCAACGCTCCTGCTTACTGATCGGTCGACGTTTCAGATTAGCCCACATCCGCTTTGGGCATAAAGTGATCGAAGTTTCCACTTTCCGTAGCGGTGAAAATGATACTGACTTAATTATCCATGATAATGAATGGGGAACTCCTGAAGAGGATGTGTTAAGACGGGATTTCACGATTAATGGTTTATTTTATAATCCTGCAGACCATTCGATTATCGATTATGTTAATGGGTGGCACGATATTCAAAAAGGAATTCTAAGGACGATTGGGGATCCTTTTACTCGTTTTAAGCAAGATCCTGTGAGAATGATCAGACTCTTAAAATTTCAAGCCCGTATAAAGTTTAATGTCGAGACAAAAACCCAAAAGGCTTTGCTTGCTTGCAGAGATGAAATCTTTAAAAGTGCACCTGCAAGGATTTTGGAAGAAATATTCCGGATGTTGGAATCGGGATCGGCATCTCCTTTCTTCCAGTTGATGCTGGAATTTATATGCTAGAGCATTGTTCCCGTTCCTCGTTCTTTTTTTACAAGGGCCTCATGGTAGAAAGAGTCTTTCGCTTTTTGGACGCTGCCGACGATCTCCATAATAATTATTACAGAATGCCGATGGACCGGGCTATCTTGACCGCCTGTTTGATCTATCCAATTCTTGAACAAGAGCTTAAAAGACAGTATCTCGATAAAGATAAAATCCCCCATTTTGGGGAAATTTTCATTATTACAATTCGGTCATCCACGGCATTGTCACATCCTCGTTTTCCCACTTTCCCCGTAAGATCAGCACCTTAATGGGATTCATTCTCACCTTGCAATACCGTCTACCCCTTTAGCGGACAAACGGCAGCATATTTATAGATTGTTTAGAACCAAAGAGTTTCCGTTAGCCCTGCGGTTTTTAAAAATTCGTGGAAAAGTAGACCCTGAATTCATGGATGTTTATAACAATTGGAAAGAGCAATATAAGCAGCATGCTCCCCAGCATGAAAGGCATCG
>CAVPVT010000031.1:0-144309 GCA_963709145.1 Parachlamydiales bacterium | reverse complement strand
TCCCTCTCCTCAAATTCAATTGGAGAGGTATAGCTCCCCGTCAACATCCCTCTCCCCAGCGGACTATATGCAATAACCACTTCCCCGAGCTCGCGACACGTCGCTAACAGCTCTGTCCATGGGGATTCGATATCTAAGCTAAACGGGCAGCATTCGAGTTTCGGCTTATCTTAAACCTATCCGAGTGCCTTTCCTTAAGAGATGACAAAGTGGCTTTTCATCCTCTGCATCCAGCATCTGCATGCGGGTCAATCACGCAAGGTGCTAAACTCGTTCCTATTACTGATGCGTTATCAAGAGTGTTGTCCAATTGCTTGTGTGGTTGTTGTGATAAACGCCTACGCTAACCTCACCGGGAAATTCACCTCCTCGTTAAGCCCAGCGGCAGGCATTATCTACACCGGTTCACCCCCAGAGGCCCAGTTGTTCACTCCCCCCCCTGCGGCAGAAAATCTCAACCTCTCAACCTTTTACGCATACAGGACTGCTCTCCGCCTGATCTGAGATGCATACCCCTACCCAGGATACACGATATGCTCTCACTGAAGGACCGCAATAAGGCTGCTTGTCTGCGACTGCCCAGCCTTATGTGTAGAGCCTTGCTAGTGGCCTGCAGTACCCTACATATCTCGAATGGACAAGACCGTTGGGGATTGACCATGTCAAGGTCCAGGTGCTTGCTATTGGCGGCTCGTTGTCAGTGCATCCAGCCTTGCCCTCCTCGGCATTGCAAGCTCTTAGCCTTTCTGTATCGATTCTGACGGACGGATCCACGCTTTGCCATTCTCGGTAGTCCATTTCATCATTCCTAAAGGTTGCCTGTGACCATTTTATGGATTGTCTCTTGCTGACGGGAAGAGGACGGCAAGGGGGGTGGCGAAAGGTGTGCTATGAATGGCTGCTTCGTAATGAGGAGGGTGTGCCACGCTCCTTCAGACCTGTACGATGTTCAACATTGGGGGAAGTGTCGATTTTTCAAACTAGCGGAATTTGCAAGGATGGAGAGGAGCGAATCGCTGTTCAAAAATTTCTAGAAGTTTATCGGGAGTATGTGAAGTGTCTGAAAGCGGGGATACTTCCAGAAGAAAACGTTTATCAACTCTATTTTTCAGGGGTAGTAACGGTTACCGAAGAGGCTGTGTTTTCAATTCCGGTTGCGCCGGGACAAAGTGTTGTAAGAGTGAGACATCCGGTTATCCAAATGAGAAACCATCGATTTGATTACTCTGAAGTTGACCATCAGTACCGTTCTATGGTGTTTGGGCAGGAAAGCGTGCTTTGGGGGATCCAATTCTCTTATCCTCAGATATTTCAAGATCAAGTGACGAAAGATGTACGGCAAGTGGGAGATACAGCTGAATTTCCCAATACTAAGCTTTTTAGGACTTTGCAAAAGTGGGTGCGAGACAATACCGTTGCTACCCCTCTTGTAGCCCATGGGATTCGCACAAATGTTCCAATCCGGTTGGGCAAAGCATGTTTTTCGTGGATCAATATTCATCCACAGCTTATGAAAAAAGAATTGAAGGTGGTGGATTATGGCAAGCCTCAATGCTGAAATCGTTGCCATTGGGAGTGAAGTTCTTGCGGGGATAACCGCAAACACTAATGCGGCGGAAATCAGTAAAGGTCTTTTGCAAATCGGAGTGCATTTCCGGCGTCACACAGTTGTGCCTGATATCCTTGAGGTCATAAAAGAGGAGCTTAGGCAAGCAGTAGGGCGCAGCGATCTTGTCATTACTACAGGAGGTTTAGGTCCTACTGTGGATGATTTGACCCGGACAGCAGCAGCCGATGTTTTCCAATCAGACTTTAGATTTGACCCAGCGATTGCCGAGGAATTGAAACAACGGTATGGCGATAAACTTCTCACCATTGAAGATCAAGCCACTGTTCCAACTAAAGCCAAAGTATTAAGAAATCCTGTCGGAACTGCTCCTGGATTTATATTTCATGATGGCGGGAAAATTTTAATCTTACTTCCTGGTGTACCTCCAGAAATGAGAAAGATGTTAGCTGAACAGGTGATTCCCTATTTAAAGACAGCGATTCCGCAAGGGCTGAGGACACATATGAAGGAGCTCCATTTGTTTGAGCTACCTGAATCTGCTGTCGACCCTACTTTGCGTAAATTGCAAGCCGAATACCCTGCGGTAATAATGGGGATATATCCCAATTTAGGCCTTTTACACATTACGATGACGGCTTCTGCACCCAATGACGAAGTTGCAGAAAAGTTATTGAGTCCCCCGATGAAACAGCTGCAAGAAAGCTTTAAAGAGCATGTTTATTTTGCACCTAGCGGTACCATCGACGAAGCTGTCCATTTACAGTTATTGGGGAAAGGAGCAACTTTAAGTTTAGCAGAGTCGTGTACAGGAGGTGCGATCGCAGCACGATTGGTTAAACATCCGGGAGCTTCTGAATATCTATTGGGTAGCATCGTGGCTTATTCAAATGGGTTAAAAGAATCTATTTTAGATGTGCCTAAAGAGGTGATGAAAGAGCATGGCGCGGTAAGTAGTGAGACTGCTGAAGCTATGCTAAAAGGGGTGATGAGGTTGACTGGAAGCGATTATACTGTTGCTGTAACTGGGATCGCAGGACCTGCAGGCGGGACAGACGATAAACCGGTTGGGACCATTTGGTGTGGAGCAGCGAAAAAAGATGGAGCCCTTTATACTTGGAAAATCAAAGCGTACGGATCGCGTGAAATGGTGATTGAGAGAAGTATCCACGCGGTTTTATCCAAATTATATAAAATGCTTACTCTGGAGGAATGATAAGAAATGGCTAACTTTTCTGTCGTGATCCCTTGTTATAAGCAAGCTCAGTTTCTTGGCCAGGCAATCGAAAGCGTACTAAACCAAACTCTGCCGAACATTGAGGTGATTGTGGTGAATGATGGTTCGCCGGACAACACCGATCAAGTCGCAAGAGAGTTCGGGAATAAGATCATTTATTTAGCGAAGAAAAACGGCGGAGTGGCCAGCGCGCGGAATTATGGACTCAAGCATGCCCATGGTAAAATGGTTCTCTTCCTTGATTCTGATGATTGGATTGCCCCAGATATGCTTGAGAAGCATTATACAGCTGCATTGTCCCATCCCGAACGGGATGTTTTTTATGGGGATTGCACACTGACCGACGTGAATGGCAATCCTTTAGGATTGCAGATAATGCAACCGCCTCCTGAGGATGTATTCCATTGGCTATTGCGACAAAACCGCTTTCCACCTTGTACGATAACGTGGAGAAGGGACGCACTCGATCGTCATGGAATATTTTTGACAGAGCGCCATTACTATGGACATGAAGATTGGGAGCTATTATTGAGGATGGCCGCAAGGAAATGCAAATTTCTACATATTCCTGGAGCTTTTGCCTATTACCGACGTCATCCAGCATCGATTTCGTTAAATCCATTTAGTATGTGGAATAGTGGCCATGCGATCCTCAAAATTGCTTTGCAGCACCATCCGGAATGCAACGAATGCAAGGAGATCTATCCGGGAAGACACAATTTTTTGGATAGGAGCTGTGTAGAGTTATTGAGGCAGCAGTTTAGGCTCCATATCCAGAAAGGGGAGATTGCCCCTATTTTGAAGCTAATCCCTCCCACCTTATCGAAAGGTTACACCATTTGGAGCCCATTGGCGAGTGATGCTTGGGCCACTTTCAAAAGACGTATCAAGTGAATTCTGTGTCCTCTTATCAATCATGCGAACTTCGTCGATGATTTTTTGTCCTTCCTCCCAATGGCCGCGGACCGGGAAGATTTCGATTATGGCTTTGCCTATCTTCGCTGCGATGTAGGATAGATTGGCCTCTGATCGGATGATTACATCGAATTTCAGCATCGAAAAGAAGTCCTGCAATACATACGGTTCCTGATTGCCATTCCTAAAGCCCATTTTTACAGGAAAGCCTTTCAACTGTTTCTGAAAACGCTCTGCAATTGCTTGAGGATTGGGATCGTTTGTAAAAATATGCGCATAGATTTTTTTGGTTGGAAAACACTTGCAAATCCTTTTTATCTGATTGATGTAAAAATCTTCCGGAGCAAACTTTAAAAAATATAGATTAGACATATGGACGCTATCTGACCCACCCGCTTTACGAATATGTAACGCCACATTGATCCTGTTTTTGTTTAATCGGAGGGTTTCTATCGGATTAACTGGCGCGATCATCGTTTTAAGTTTTGCAATAAATTTTTTGTCTTCCCAATTCATTTCAAACGATTGGCCATGGTAAAGATCGATGTATTCCCCATCAAAATCAGGAAAGTAGGGAATGACATATAAGGCTTTTCGCTCTTGGAATTTTGCAAAATCTTCATCTTTTTCAAAAACTACATGAGGTCCTGTATGGATGCCCGGATCATATTTTTTTTCCAGTTTATCCATCATAAACTGATCGGAATAAGTGAATGGTTTGAAATATAAAGGCATATCAAAAAGGTGAGCGATATATTTTGCATGAATATAAGCGACAAGATTGTCACCGAGACGACCCCCGCTGAATGTATAGGTGACTCCTACATCCTTTTCCTCGGCATGCAAGAAACAACTGAACGGGATCAAAAGGACTAATAGCCTGGTAATGATTTCTTTTAAAGCCATGCCGACGCCTTTATTTTCCACAAATAGGTTTTGAACTATATCCCAATCCAATTTTTAGGTTCAAGAAACTTTGGTACATAAAATTCAAGGTGTTATATACTTGCTCCAGATTTTATTGGAGGTCTCATGGGATTGGTCCTTAAGAAAGCTTTTCGAATACTCCTTTTAGCGCTTGTGATTGTCTCGTCATTAAGCGCAGGGCATCCCCCAAGATTTAAATCTAAACAAAAACAAGTGAATGCGGAATTCTATCCGAAACCTATGCCAAAATATGAGCTTTCCGCGTGTGCAATTTTTCAAAATGAGGATCGTTTTTTGAAAGAATGGATCGAATTTCATTTGTTGGTAGGTATTCAACATTTCTACCTTTTTAATAATTTGAGTAATGACAGTTACCGTAAAGTATTAAAGCCCTATGTCGAGGAAGGTATTGTTGAGTTAATTGAATGGCCGTATTCAAGCGAAGGTGTTGTAGATTGGAATGATATTCAATGTGATGCCTATATGAAGGCGGTGAAAATTTCACGCGGGCAAACCCGATGGTTGGCCATTTTAGATACCGATGAGTTCTTAATCCCTGTGGGTGACAGCAATCTGGTCAATCTATTGGCGAAATATGTCAAATATGGTGGAGTTTGCGTCAACTGGCAAATGTATGGTACTAACAAGGTCACAAAAGTTCCCGAAAATAGTCTGTTGATTGAAACGTTATTAATGAAAGCCCCGACAGAATACAGTGAAAATATTCATGTAAAGTCAATTGTACAGCCCATGCGTGTGTTTGACTGTAAAAACCCCCACTACTGCTACTACAAAAAAGATTATTATTCGGTAAATACGAACAAAGAGAATTGTCCAGGACCCTTTAATGAATCCATTTTGTTAGATAAAATCCGTATAAATCATTACTGGGCAAGGGATGAACATTTCTTATACAATGAAAAAATCCCCAGGAATACAAAATGGGGAGGCAAAGTTGACAACATTCTAGAGCGTGTGGAGATCATGAATCAAGTTTACGATCCGATCATGCTCAGATTTTCAGATAAGTTAAAGGTCAAAATGGGGTTCAACAAACAAGCACAATTAACACATGAGGTAAAGTATGAGAATTTCCGGGCGGCTTGAGAATTATGAACATATTCCTTGCGAAGTTAAAATTTTTCCACTTGCATTGCCTTATTACTTCGCAATCCAACATTTCAAAGCGCTGGAGAATTCAAAAGGTTCAGATTATTGGGCACATATTGCGTTTCTAGCTACAGAGTTAATCCCAATTCTTAATCTCATCCCTTTTGCGATCGACTACTTTGCCGGTAAAAAAGAGAGCATAGTGATAAAAAGTCCTAAAAGGGAATCGATAAATGAAGCAGGTGATTTCACGTCATATAGATTTGCGGGATATATCTTTGAAGGAAAAGAAAAAGAAGCTTGTGCGTTCTTTGAAGCGAAACTGTGTAAGAAAATTAATTTACCTTTTAGTTTGGGTTTTCTTTGTTTGGGTAACACGGTTTTACATTATGCCTGCTATATGCGTATGAACTCCCTTATCAAATTGCTCATTGAAAATGGGGCTGATATTGAGCTCAAGAATGATGATCAAAAAACTCCAAAGAATCTGTATGAATTGGAAGGAAATCCTCAAGCTCTTTTGGGAAATGATAGTATTCTATTTAGGACTGAAAGGCCTCCAATCAATCCAAATGAATTAAACCAGATGTTAGAACTGCTTACACCAAAGATTTAAAACCAATGTCATATACATATCAACTTCTTGACAGTGGGCACGGACGAAAGTTGGAACAATTTGGACAAATCGTGATCGATCGTCCTTCCGCTCAGGCAGTTTGGAAGCCACTATTACCTGAAAATGACTGGAAGCAATGCAACGCGTTTTTCACAAGAGAAGGGGAGAATACTTGGAGAAAAAGAGGTTTGCTGCCAGAACAATGGACTATTAATGTGGCAGGCATCACATTTAAGATTTCACCGACCGATTTTGGACATCTTGGAATCTTCCCGGAACAACGCCCCTTTTGGGAATGGATCCAGAAGGAAGTGGCGGAAGCTAAAGTCAAACGTCCTAACCCTCCTTTGATTTTAAATTTGTTTGCTTACTCAGGAGGGTCGACACTTGCCGCCGCCAAAGCTGGTGCTCAAGTATGCCATCTGGATGCTTCCAAAGGCATGGTGTCATGGGCTCGCGAAAACGCTCAACTCAATGAATTAGATACAGCACCAATCCGTTGGATCGTGGATGATGTTTCTAAATTTTTAAAACGGGAATTGCGCCGTGGGCATCGCTACGATGGAATTATATTAGACCCCCCTAGTTTTGGTCGTGGTTCACAAGGGGAGATATTTAAAATTGAAGAACACCTTGAGGATATCCTCAAAGATTGTCGTGAACTTTTGACTCCCCACCCATTATTTGTTCTACTTTCTTGCCATACTCCAGGTTACACTCCGATAGCTATGGGTCATTTGATAGAGCAAATGATGAAGGGATTAGAAGGAAGGATTGATCAGGGGGAGATGACGCTGACAGGAAATCAAGATGTGCTTCCATTGCCGAGTGGCACTTATGCGAGGTGGACACATGGAATTTAAACAGGCCATTCCGATCACTAGCTTACAAAATGACAAGGTAAAACAGGTAGTACGCTTAAGGGAACGTTCTGAACGTGACACAACAGGATTATTTCTCATCGAAGGATACCGGGAACTTTTGCGTGCAGTGGACGCAGGAAGACAAATGGAGGCTCTTTTTATATGCCCTGCTCTTTTTTTAGGGGAAAATGAAGAAGCTCTGATTGCACGGATCACGAAAGTCCGAGTGCCTCTTTTTTTATGCTCAGAGCCCGTTTTTAAAAAGATATCTTATCGAGATCGACCTGATGGATTGATTGCGATCTCCGCTCAAAAACATCTCTCTTTGAACAATTTGGATGTCAAGAAAAAACACCCCCCATTTTTAGTGGTTGCGGAAGCGATTGAGAAACCGGGAAATTTGGGGACTATTTTACGTTCAACCGATGCTGTGGGTGCTCATGGTCTGATTGTTTGTGACAGATGTACGGATATTCATAATCCCAATGTAGTAAGGGCGAGTGTTGGAACGTTATTCACAGTGCCAGTGATTGAGGCGCAAGGAGAGGAAACTTTAATTTATCTCAAAGAAAGGGGGATCGCGATTATAGCCGCGACACCTGGCGCCGAAGCTGAATACACTCAAGTTGATCTCACAGGCCCTGTAGCTATTGCAGTGGGGACAGAACAGCTAGGTCTTTCTAAACAATGGATGGAGCAGGCAACCCTTAAAGTACGCATTCCGATGTTGGGCATTGCCGATTCCTTAAATGTTGCCATGGCAACGACACTTTTATTGTACGAAGTCTTAAGGCAACGAGGATTAGGCAACCCTTAAAGTACGCATTCCGATGTTGGGCGTTGCTGATTCTTTAAATGTTGCCATGGCAACGACACTTTTATTATACGAAGTCTTAAGGCAACGGGGATTAAAGCATGTTGGAAATTTTGTATGAAGACAATCATCTCTTAATGCTTAACAAACCGGCAGGATTATTAACCCAACCGGCAGAAAAATCAACCGACTCACTGGAAGATCGGGCTAAAGCTTTCCTTAAACAAAGAGATAAAAAAGCAGGTGCTGTTTTTTTGCACGCAGTCCATCGCCTGGACAAGCCTGTGAGTGGTATTGTCGTATTTGCAAAGACGAGTAAGGCCTTAAGCCGGTTAAATGAAAGTCAAAGGCTCAAAGCTTGGCACAAAGTCTATCAAGCAGAAGTGGAGGGGCAAATATCGCCTTCAGAAGGTGATTTAATCCATTATTTAAAGCATGACGAGCGAAAAACCCTTATTTCAGAAGTGCCCAAAGAAGACTACAAACTGTCTAAACTCCATTATAAAACACTTAAAACAGACAAAGAGACTTCAAAGATTGAAATCTATTTAGACTCTGGACGTTACCATCAAATCCGTGCACAACTAGCCTTTACTGGACATCCTATTTTAGGCGACATCAAGTATGGCGCGATCCGATCTTATCAACCTAATGCCATTGCTTTATGTCACACAAGGGTTGAATTTCCCCACCCCATCACAAAAAAAGAAATCATCGGCGAAATCGTATGATCATCCGTTATCCTTTTCCGGCGATTTTTTCGACGTCGATTTTGGGCATGGGAGGCATGGCTCGCATCACCGATTCGAGAGCATCAAATTCACTAATGACCCCTGTGAGATCTTGAACAATTAAAGGAGCTTCAGGATGGTTGCCGATCCCCCTGACTTGTGCCATTTAATGCGACAAAGTTAGTTTAGACTACCAACTACCAAGAAAATTCAAAAGCGCCGTACAGCAATGATTTTTGGCCTTACTGAAAAAATGATATGATGATATGAATGATAAATTTTTTAAGAATTAAAACGGAACAGGTTCCTCAGACTGCATTTCCCCTAACTCATCACAAATTTCTGCCCCATGCAGTCTCTTGTATTCCAATTTTCTTCGTCTAAAGTTTACCAATAGTCCCACATGAAGGTTCGAAACTCTTAAATAGTTGAACAATTGCGCTTGATGTTCGCTAACCAAACTCTCACAACATTTCAATTCAACAACAACTCTCTTTCAACAATAAGGTCAGCCCTATATCGGCCAATCACTCGCCCCCGAAAAACCACCTTAAAAGACTGCTCAGTTTCTACTTGCAAACCTTGTTCTCTCATTGCAATTAAAAGGGCGTTTTTGTAAACATTTTCTTGAAAACCAGGACCGAGCTCTTTCATCACTTCAAAGCAGCAGCCCAAAATTTCTCCAGTCAATGCGAAATGTGGCAACTCTTCTTCTTTATCATTCATATCATTGAATCATTTCTTCATTACTTGTCTGAAAATAGCACATTAGTGCGACAACGCGCACTAAATATTTTTGCAACTTCTTGTATTTCAGCAGCTTTTTATTTACGTAGCCCAAATTTCTAAAAATGGCACAAGTCAGGAAGCAGGAGTGGAGGGGCAAATATCGCCTTCAGAAGGTGATTTAATCCATTATTTAAAGCATGACGAGCGAAAAACCCTTGTTTCAGAAGTGTCCAAAGAAGACTACAAACTGTCTAAACTCCATTATAAAACACTTAAAACAGACAAAGAGTCTTCAAAGATTGAAATCTGTTTAGACTCTGGACGTTACCATCAAATCCGTGGCACAACTAGCCTTTATTGGGCATCCTATTTTAGGCGACATCAAGTATGGCGCGATCCGATCTTATCAACCTAATGCCATTGATTTATGTCACACAAGGGTTGAATTTCCCCACCCCATCACAAAAAAAGAAATCACCGGCGAAACCGTATGATCATCCACCTGTCCAGACTTATGAAAATCGCTTTAAAGAGAGAGTTCTAAAAAATTTTCCAAAATTTTCTGAGGCATACTATCTTTCCCAACCAAAAGAATTAAGAATAGAAGTAATCGATTTCCTCATTTTTTTTGGGGCCGATTACCCTCCAATTCAAACGAAGGTTATAGCGATTAAAATGAATTTGTCCGAAATAGGTGTCTCCTTCACAAAGATGTGAATCAACAGATGACAAGGAGTTTTTGCCAGAAGGAGCAAGATGAAAAAGGAAAACAGGGTGATCTGGACCTCGACGCAAATGCTCCAAAGAAATCACGCCACCATTGCGATCTAACGTCCAACGAAATATATTGCTAAAACTGACGTCTCCGCCTTGTTTACCTTGCCAAGTGCCTTTTTCATTAAAGATTAACGTGTTAAAACCTTCTTTTACGATGATAACCTCACCTTGACCTTTCCCATCCAAACCCTTTTCTTCTTTCGATTTTGTCTTCGCATGGAAGGTAAGCTGCGTAACGCCTGTGAGTTTCTCCCAGAAAGCCAGGAGAATCTGAGCTTTATTTTCTTGATAGGCTGACGATGTTTTGAGCCCCTCCTTTACGACATAGTATTCTTTCTTGCTATGAGCTGGAAGCAATGTATATGCTTTTTTTAGCAACTGCTCAAGTTCGCTTATTAATGGGTAGGACTGGTTAAATTGATACAGACGAGTCTTCCCTTCATAATAGCTTGTAATGAGCCCGCCCTTTTCCAAACGATTCAATGCTTTTTGAAGGGGTGTAAGTGGACTGCCAAGAGATCGATGCAGTTGGGTCCCATAACATTTTCCATTTACAAACAGGAAGATCAAGATTCTTTGGATATTTTTGTTGCCGCACAAGACTTCAAGCATAAAAAAACAACCTTCTTTTGAATTTTTATAAACTACTTTTTAGTTTCGACGAACCACGCCTTTTCTCTCGAAAAACCCAGTAAAGAACCCTTTTTTAAACCTTTTTCGATTTATCATAAACTACTTTTTGGATTCAGCGAGTCGATTTATGGGTCACTTCCTATTGAAAATGCCAAAAAATCTGGCTAAAATCACTGTTTCAAATACAAAACGGCTGAAATATGGGAGATTTGAATGTCTATTAGATATGACTGGACCATCGAGGAATTAAAAGAATTGTATGCAATGCCCCTCCTCGAACTCATCGCAAAAGCAAATCTTCTTCACAACCAGCTTCATGAAGTAGCTGAGGTTCAAGTTTGTAGCCTAATCTCCATTAAAACAGGAGGGTGTCCAGAAGATTGCAAATACTGCGCCCAGTCGTCTCGTTATCAAACATCTGTCTCAGCCCAACCGATGATGCAATATGAGACTGTCCTAAATGAAGCAAAAAAAGCCGCAGAACGAGGAGCAACTCGGGTTTGTTTAGGAGCCGCCTGGAGAGAAGTGCGAGATAGCAAGCAATTTGAAGAAGTACTCCAAATGGTTAAAGGGATTACCGATTTAGGTGTAGAGGTATGTTGTACTTTGGGAATGCTGAAAGAGCACCAAGCTGAGAGGCTAAAAGAAGCTGGATTGTATGCCTATAATCATAACCTCGATTCTTCTGAAAAGTTTTATAAAACAATCATTACGACAAGAACCTACCAAGAACGATTAAACACATTGGACATTGTTGAAAAAGCCAATTTGAATGTCTGCTGTGGTGGCATCTTAGGAATGGGAGAAGACCCCATAGACCGATTAGAACTCCTGCTGACTTTATGCAGGCGAAACCCTCATCCTGAATCTGTCCCTATCAATCGATTAAGTCAAATTCCTGGTACACCTCTTGGGGATCAACCCAAAATATCTATTTGGGAAATGATCCGAGCTATTGCCGTAGCACGCATCGTTCTTCCTGAAGCGATGGTTCGCTTGTCTGCTGGACGTATTGAGATGTCTTATGAGCAGCAAGCATTATGTTTTCTAGCTGGTGCCAATTCGATTTTTGCAGGCGAAAAACTTTTGACAGTTGCTAACACTCCTATTGATGGAGACGAAGAGATGTTCCAGCTCCTTGGTCTTAAGAAAAGACCCGCATTTGCCAAAGGCTGCTTAAAATGACATTACATCTAGAAAATAGATTGCTGAAACGCTCAAAACTGGGAAATCTACGAACTTTAAAAATTACCCAGCCAATGATCGATTTTTCTTCTAATGATTACCTGGGGCTTGCTCGCTCTCCCCAACTAGCCACATCTGTTTTTCAAGAATGGGAGGTTCACTTAGGCCGTCTTAATGGGCTAGGATCAACAGGCTCTCGTTTACTGACAGGTAATTCGCTCTATGCTCAAGAGTTAGAGGAGAAGATTGCCAAATTTCATGGCTACGAGGTAGGACTGCTATTCAGCTGTGGTTATATGGCGAATGTAGGTCTTCTAACAGCCATTACAAACCAAGAAAGTGTCATTTTCTATGATGCTGCGGTACATGCTTCTACCCATGACGGGGTTCGCCTAAGCAGAGCTCAAGCTTTTCCTTTTAGACATAATAATCTAGAGCATCTTGAAAATCGGCTTAAAAGCTGTCCTTCTCAAGGAGATCGCTTTATCTGCATCGAATCGATCTATTCTACAGATGGTTCAATAGCTCCACTAACTGAAATCAGTCAGCTTGCTAGGGAATATCAGGCTCATCTAATCGTAGATGAAGCTCACGCTGTGGGTGCTTGTGGACCAAAAGGACGTGGCCTTGTAGCAGAACATAACCTTATGGCCCATGTTTTTGCTCAAGTGACAACCTTTGGAAAAGCACTTGGTACTTATGGAGCCATAATTCTTTGCAATCACACCTTAAAGCAAGTACTCATCAATTTTGCAACCTCTTATATCTATACAACTGCTCTTCCCTTTCAAATACTTGCAGCCATCAAATGTAGCTATGATTTATTCCCTGAAATGGATCAGGAACGAGATCATCTTCAAAAGCTCATTCAAATTTTTCATGCATTCTATCCTAGTTCTTCTATGAGCCATATCCAATCTGTACCAATTGAGGGAAACGAAGCCGTGAAGCATGCAGCTCAAGCTATTGTCAAACAAGGATTTGACGTAAGGCCGCTCATGAGTCCAACTGTCCAGCGAGGACATGAAATACTCCGTGTATGCCTACACGCTTTTAACACAGATGATGAGCTAGCCCAGCTAATAAACCACATTCAATTCCACGGGAGTCATTGCTATGCATAGAATCATGGTAGCAGGAATAGGCACTGATGTGGGCAAAACAATTGTTAGTGCCATCCTTACCACCCTTTTAAATGGAGAGTATTGGAAACCCATTCAATGTGGTGATGAGGAAAATTCTGATACGGCTACGGTGAAAAGATGGCTCGATACAACAATACATACTGTCCATCCGCCTGCTTACTCTCTAAAAGCACCTCTATCGCCCCATCATGCAGCTCGCTTAGAAAATACTCTAATTAGGTTGGATTCCATCACCCTTCCACAAATAACACGTCCCTTAATCATCGAAGGTGTCGGCGGAATTCTTGTTCCTCTAACCCCCAAAATTTCAAGTCTAGACGTGTTCAAATCCTGGGATTGTCAATGGGTTATTGTCTCAAAGCATTATCTTGGTAGCATTAATCATACTCTTCTTACCCTTGAAGTCTTAAAAAAACTTTGCCTTCCCATCCTTGGCATCATTTTTAATGGCGAACCCAACCCTGACAGCGAATCCGCCATCCTAGAAATTTCACAAGTTCCTGTTTTAGGAAGACTACTTCCTGAAGCCAACTTAAATCCACAAACCATTCAAAGGTATGCAAAACAATGGCAACCACTCTTCTCCAAGCCTCTTCCTTAGTTGAAAAGGATCGTGCTTGCATTTGGCATCCTTTTACTCAAATGCATACGGCATCTCCACCGATCCCAATCATCCGAGCCAACGGTGTCTATCTTTATGCTGAAGATGGAAGCAGGTATTTGGATGCCATTTCCTCCTGGTGGGTCAATCTTTATGGCCATGCGCATCCCTATATCGTACAAAAAATCAAATCTCAAGCAGAAGTATTAGAACATGTGATTTTTGCAGATTTTACTCATGCTCCAGCAGTAGAGTTAGCATCCAAGCTCCTTTCGATTCTCCCTGGAGCCATGTCAAAAATCTTTTATTCGGATAATGGGTCAACAGCTGTTGAGGTTGCCCTCAAAATAGCACTGCAATATTGGCATAATCGCAACATTCCTAAGGCCAAAGTCATTTGTTTTAAGAACAGTTACCACGGTGATACCTTTGGGGCGATGTCTGCTGCAGGGAGAAATGAGTTTAACAGGCCATTTTGGAAACATCTTTTTGATGTTGAACCCATAGACCCACCTCTCAAGGGCCAAGAAGATAAGTCTTTGATGCAGCTCCAATCGATTCTAAACAAAGGTGAAATCGCGTGCTTTATTTTTGAGCCGCTGATTCTTGGCTCAGGGGGCATGGTAATCTATCCACCCGATGGGTTAAGTCGCCTTATTCAGTGCTGTCGGCAACATGATGTTTTAACCATTGCCGATGAAGTCATGACAGGGTTTGGGCGAACAGGCACTCCTTTTGCCTCTGAACAAGTGAGTGAAAGGCCCGACATCATCTGTCTGTCAAAGGGCTTAACAGGAGGCTTTTTGCCTTTGGGAGTTACTGCCTGCACGAATGATATTTATAATGCCTTTTTAGGCGACCACTTGCATCAAGCTTTTTTACATGGCCATTCCTATACAGCAAACCCACTTGCCTGTAGCAGCGCACTAGCTAGCCTTGACCTTCTTTTGGAAGATGCCTGTAACGCACAAAGACAAATGATTGCAGAGTGTCACCAAGAATTTTGTCGACAGTGGCAATTGCATCCAAAGCTCAAGCGATGTGAAAGTCTTGGAACCATTTTGGCATTAGAATACCAAGCAGAAAACAACTCTTACTTTCAACCGATGCGTGATCGTCTTTATCACTTTTTTTTAAGCAAAGGAATCCTGCTCCGTCCATTGGGCAATGTCCTTTATATTTTGCCTCCTTATTGCATCCAAAATGAGGAACTTAAACTGATCTATGACCAAATCATTCTTACTCTTGAAGGAGACCTATGACCTCATTTATGTCCTTTGCTGAACCCATTAAGAAACTCCTTACAAGAGTCGTTGCTTCTCATGAAATACATGCTAAATGGCTCAATACTCTTTCTTATCTCGAAAATTGCGGAGCTAGAAAAATTGCTGCCTGTGAACATCCTACACTAGTTAAAGAGGAAATGCTCAAGCATGTAGCTGAAGAATTTCGGCATGCTCATCATTTGAAACGACAAATTGAAAAGGTTTCTCCTAAACCTATGGATACTTATTCCCTCGCTCTTATGTTAGGAGGAATAGCTTCATTGCATTATTTGACTGTTTTAGATTTAAAGGCTTCTCGCTATCTCAAGCGAGCAGGTCTTACCAAAAATGCCATCAAAGAAGCGGCTTACTTACTTGTGACCTATGCAATTGAACTTCGAGCAGATGAACTTTACCGTATTTACGATGATGTTCTAAAGAGTGCTGGATCAAAAGTAGCCGTGAAATCAATTCTCATGGAAGAAAAAGAGCATCTTAACGAAATGATTGAGGGGCTTCATAACGTGCCTTCAGGCTTTGTCCATGCAGAGCAAATCTGTGCATTTGAAGGAGATCTTTGTAAGAAATGGATTCTATCTATAAATAAAACAATCTAAGAATAGTTCTAATTAAATTTATTGCTATTTTCAAATTTGATTATCTAACGGCTCAATAGAATGGCTACTTCACAAGGTCGGTTTAACATGAGCGAACTCGTTTCTACAATGACAGGGGTAATTGTTGGGTGGGGGCTTAACTGTTTAACACAGGCGTTTAGCTATGAATATTTGCAATCCTTGGCTAAGCAGCTTCAAAACCCACCAGAATGCCTATAGATGATCATAGAGCATTAGTGGAAATAGAAAAGTGTCTTAATAAGCTTAGGATTTCGAGTTTCGGCTTAAGAATTCAAAATCAAATATTGAAGGCTTCGATCTCCTCTAGCTTCAATTCTTTCTTGAGGTATCATATAAGATCGGGCGACGTTAGAAGCGAACCTCATCACGTTGCAGTTGATCTGTGCATGGATTGGGGCTTTAGGCTACACCCTTTCACTCCATCTGCAAAGCTGTTTGCAATCCAGGAATTTATGCAATATCCTATTTATAAAGGGTGTGGATTAGCTTAATGACTTATCACGGCTAACCCGGTCTTAAACTTAGCTTCTAGAGCTAGAGAAATCTTTGAGAGTTTTGAAGTGAGTGAAAAACGACAACTTTTGAATTTAGTGTTTCAGAACTTGCAACTGAGAGACGTAAATCTCTCAGTACAAGTGACTGAACCGTTTAAAACGATGGTGGACTACAAAGAGTGTCCAACCAATTGGAGGTGGAGAGACGCATTCAGAACGTTTAATTCCAATAAATTGCTTCTTTTCAAGCCTTGGCAAAATCTGTTAAGATCCCATGTAATTTAGAGGGAATCATGAAATTTTTTACAGAACGATTGGTGATCAGACCTTTCATTGAGGCTGATAAACAAGCCCTTATTTCAATTATAAGTAACCCTCAGGTTATGCGTTTCTCATTAAAAGGTCCAATAACCTTGGAAGAGGCGAAAGAACAGTTACGCGATAAAAATATTTCATTTTATGAAAATGAAGACTATGGAATGTTGGCATTAGTACGTAAGATAGATGATGTTCTTATTGGCTATGCCGGTCTTTTAAAACAAGAGATTGATGGCGAGCAAAAAATAGAAATCAGTTATCGTCTTCATCCAGATTATTGGAAACAAGGATTCGCAATTGAGGCGACTAAAGCCATTGTTGATTATGCGTTTATGATGTTAAAGCTGAAAGAGCTGATAGCAATTGTCGATCCTGATAATATCGATTCAATTAAAGTTGCTATAAAGTTAGGCATGAAAGCATCTAAAAACACAGTTTTTCATGGTATACCTGTAATGATTTATCATCTCTTAATTTCTGATTATAAAAAACCTGATTGAATTTATATGCAACAGATACGCTACTTTTTGGTTATTGGTTTTTCATAAGCGTTTTTTTTGTCAGCGCAACTGTTTTCCCCGAAGAACGAAGTATGTATCCGGATGGTTTTATGAAAGTTGTTTTGATTACAGGCGCCTCTAGAGGTATTGGTTTAGTTACAGCAAAGACTTTAGCAGAAAATGGATATAAGGTTTATGGGACAATAAGAGACGGTAATCCTCCCGTGATGAAGGAAAACCTCATATTTGAAAAGCTTGATGTTACAGATAGCCTTAGTATAAGCAAAGTAGTTGCAAAAATTCTTCAAATAGAAGGTCATATTGATGTCCTAATAAATAATGCCGGATTTGGTCTCGGAGGACCTCTGGAACATGTCAAAATCGAAGAAATTCAAGAGCAATTTGATGTGAATTTTTTTGGAGAGATCCGGATGTGTCAACAGGTATTACCGCATATGCGACAACAAAAGTCTGGTCATATTGTTAACATGAGCAGTTGTCAGGGCATCTATGGACTACCCTATGACAGCATCTATTCTGCAAGTAAAGCTTCTCTAGAAATTATATCAGAAGCATTAAGTATAGAATTGCTCCCTTGGAAATATTAAAGTCTCCATTGTCGAACCAGGGCATGTAACAACAAAATTTTCAGTAAAAATGGGTTCACGAAAGCTCGAAGATAGTGGGTATCAAGAAATATTGGCCAAATTTGAAAATGCACAAAATCAAAAAAACGAAAACCCGGAATCTGTAGGTCCAGGTCAAACTGCAGAGGAGGTTGCAGAATTCATCCTGTGCATCCTTGAGGATCCTCAACCAAAACTTCGATATCAGACAAGCCAAGATTCAAAAGACATGGGTTCTATCAAATTAAAAGACTTGGATGGCTCAGAGTACTTTAAAAAATTAAAAGAATTTTTTTATCAAAAAATTGTTGAGCCATTAAAAGGAGATCCTTCTGACAATTAAAACCGGACTGGTTCAACATTTTGAAAACTTTTTTAAAGCGATGAAACCCGCTTTGGTTAATGACCTCAATGCGTTTATTTGGATTTCTAATCTTCATCATCCTTCATACAATTTGATTACCCATTTCTCTTATCCTAAAGAGAATGTAGAAGAATTTCTTGATCTCCTGATTAAAAATTTTCCTCCGGCTATACCGCATTCATGCTGGGTACATTCTGAAAATCGGACAGAGGGTTTAGAAGATCTGTTACTTAAGCGTGGCTACAAACTCCTCGCGACTTGTCCTGTGATGACGTGGCGGGTAGAAACGGTCTCTCGACCTATCTTCGATATTCGCAACGCTGTAGATATGGAGGCTTTTTATTCGATTCTTACGATCACATCGCAATATGAAGAATCTTTAGGAAAAGAGGTGCTAATCTCTTAAGCAATACGGATGCTAAGCACTTTCTGGGTTATATTGATAATCATTCGGTTGGGATAGTAACTCTTTTTCTGAATGGAAAGACAGGGGTTGTTTCCAACCTAGCTACTCTCAATAAATATCAACGACAAGGATGTGGTCGCGCGCTTATGCTTAAACTGATGCAGCAAGCGCATGAAATGGGGCTTGAACAACTTGTTTTAGGAACCTCTTCTGTAGCTGAAAAGCTTTATGAAAGTTTGGGGTTTGAAAAACAAATGAATATTTACATGTATGCCAAAGATAGCCCCATGTAACTACTTCAAGGCATCGATTCAATTAATATTGCGACAATTACAGTAAGACCGATTGCATCGAATATTTCTATGTCTAAAGGATGCGCCTTATCGACGAGGTTTAGTGCTTGTACAATGCCAAAAAATTGATCAAAGGGAATCCAAGAATAGACGATATCGCCTCTTCCTGGTTCAGAAATTTGAAAATAAATGGGCAAACCCGCATTTTTAGCGAATTGAAGCTCCCCTGCATAAATAACAGGCCCTTTCCCTTGAAGAACTTCATGAGAAATATCAGTCACAATCCCAAAATTGGGCCTATTGACCTCAAGCGCAAAAGCAATGGCAGAGCACATTGTATTGCCCCCACAAATTTCCCAGTGATTGATGTATTCATTAGCAACTGTAATTCCATGTTTCGCTGCAAAATCGGCCACTTCTTGCATCCTTGGAACTGCTGCGCGTAAGCGTTGATTTACTATGAGTGTTAAAGCTGGAGGTTCAATTTGTTTTCCATCTGTATCAAGAGGTCTAATCGGTGTTCCTGAAGGCCCCTTTAGTTCTGGGAACAAAAGAGCGCCGGTTAGCACTTTGCCGCCGAGCTTTTTGGTAATCAATATGCGTTCTTTTAAAAATTCTACTCCGGCTGCGCCAATCTCTTCATCCAAAGATGTAATGTCTTTATCGCTAGACATCGGTGTAGTAGTAATGACGTCGAAAGAGAATTGATCGAGGATCTCCCCTGTTCTAGCATACTGGTCTTTATCGTCATCAAATATGGGAATGTAAATTGTCGTAACTGCTTGTGTCCCCTTATCAGTTCTCAGTTTGCTTAAAACCCCTAGTCTTTCGACAGTCACTTCTCCAGCAGAAGAACCGAAAAGCAAGAAATTTGCAGAAACAAAAGCTTCTGCATTTAAGAAACCAATAAAAATATAGCTTCCAAAAATCATCCACCAGAACATTTTACTCGGCATCTCGACTCCTTTTTTCTTGACATCCTAAGTTGTGACACTAAAGGTACTCAACTTCCCATCTAAGACCATTATAACAGAAATGGGCAACTCTGCAGTTCTCCAAGTCTGCGATAAGGGTCCCATCTGGGTTATAGATTGGCAATTCCATGATGTGTAGAAGAATTCCCCACATAAAACCATGACCTACGAAAAGCAAGGAATTCTCATACGTGTTTAACCACCTATTGAGAGCGCAGGTTATTCTTTGAACGAACTCTTTTTTTGATTCGCCTTCAGGTATTGGGACATTATATGGCAGGTCAATAACATATTCGGTAACATCTTTATCTTCCCTGCCCTCAAAAATACCTAGCTCAAATTCTCTTAAATTTTCATCAATGTTTGGAATGCCAATCCAGGCAATTTCAGCAGTCTTTTTAGCTCGGATCATAGGACTAGAAATTACATGTTCAATTCCAACAGCTAATATTTTGTCTTTCAAATCAAGAGCTTGTGCGATTCCTTTTTCTGTTAAAGGGCTATCAGTTTTTCCGCCAGCTACTAATCCTCTCCGATTATGCTCTGATTCTCCATGTCGAACAAAATAGAATGATTTCTTTTCAAGCATAGTAGACCCCTATATTTGGTATCTTAGTTGTCAAGATTTCTTCGATCTCACAAAAATGGGTTAATTTATCATATCCTTTTGATATGCAATCGAATGATCTTCTTGGACATCGCTTATCCAGTTTTCACTATCCCATGAGGAAAGAAAATTTTTAGTAATTGGTAGATGCTTTTCCAAGGGATTTCCTGCTTGCCATTTTCCGATTAGTGTAGTGAACGGAATGTTGACTGTGAACGGTCCATCAGCAAATCCACCAACTGCATAGGGTTGAAAAATTAAAATCAGAGACTTGTGATCCACCACAAATACTTTAATTAGTCCTTGATCTAGGTGATCACGCAATGGATCAGGGGGTTGAAAGTAGTTGCAATCGCCATTCTGTTTAAGAAAGGTTTCGCAATAGTTCCTTAAAAACTCCTTTTGACTAGGTTGAGGGAACAGATCATTAAGCGTGATTTCTTTGAAGGAACCATTTGTTTTGATGTATGTTTTTCCTTCATATCGTATCCACCCATGAGGGAGGTGGTCAAATACAAAAACGTCTCCCATAAGACTCACGACATTATCTGAAAATAGGATGGCTCGCAAATGGTAGTTCATTTGAAAGGGCCCCTCATCTATCATGCTTTCGGTTAAGATAGTGGTGATGAAATCTTTTTTGATTTCTTCAAGATTATCGAATCCCTTATTCGAATCCGAAGAACAAGCTGTAAGGATGAAAAGCAAAAACAAATAAATGAGCTTCATAAAATATCCCGTTTTAGGTGATGCTAACAAAGCTATGTTGGCCATGCTCGGGTCTTAGATAGTGATTTCCATTTTTCATGTGAACGAGTACAGCATGCAATTTACCTTCCATAGTCCACTGGATGGCCTCTTGCTTTGGAAGCCATATAGATTCTTTATTGATGCAAACCAAGTACTCAGTGATCACTCCTCTTTTTTTATGCACTCCTGAAATAATCCATTTTGGAATGAAGTCTGATTCACCTTCGGTCCAGTCTTCTACAAATTCAATTGCTTTCCAAAAACTTTCAAACTCTTTATCGTTTAAAGATTTAATTGTTCTTTCAGGATTCAATCCTGTTCTAGCAACGATGATATCGATATAATCTTTCTTCTTTTTCTCATAGTATTCCATAGCAGCGCGAAGAGTTTTAGGTGAATAGACAGACCCTCTTAGCATTACTAACAAGGCTTCACGACCTGTTTCTTTGTCTGGATAAACTGTATATTCGTCCTGAGAGTCTCCTGCAAACCCTATAGCTCTTCTTTGCTTACTCATACTGTATGAACTTCGATGCAAATTGCCTGGATTATTACATCTCCAAGCACGGGTACCCCCACTTCGGATAGTCATGTTGCCTTGTTCATCAAAATATTGGACGGTGAATTTACTTGGTGGGTCTCCCACGTTAGGAGGACCTGCTTTAGCACTAACAAAAACCATATTTCCTACCTTTTATTTCTCAGCTTTTTTGCATTTGAGATGGCGTTCTCGTATCTCTCTTAAAACTTCCATAGAACCATCTGAAAATTCAACAACAAGCCCACTAAAACAAAAGGTTGACCCACGAGTCTTGTCAAAGAATGCTTTCTTAAGTTTATTCGGTAACATAATTCGATTAACGTGCTTTGAAATGGTTTCCCATTGGAACTTAAGTTCTGCTCTCTTTTTTCCAGATGCAGGAGAGTTAAAGATGGATTTTACAAACTTAAAAAGTTGAGAACCCTCGGGATCATTATTCTCATAAAATTTTTGAACATAAAATCGTTCATTTTCACCATTTGCAAAAGTAGTTTTAACCCATAACTCTATTCCATCAAGGATAAGCTCAAAAGCTACATTTTCGTGTTTAGGTAGAGAATGAAAAGACGATAAGCTATCTGAGCCATTAGATAAATAGATGTTGATTGAGTTTATGAGCGTTGTTAATCCATTTTGGAAGAATTCTTTTGTAAAAACGGTTGGCGCTTTTTCTAAAATTTTGTTATCTCTAGCGCAAGCAATTTCTTGCCATGCGACTTTATCACAAAGGGTGTAAAAATACTTGTCGTAGTCCTCTACATCTTTGGTCATGATTTGATCAAAATAGATCTCAGGAGTTTTCCAGCACCGTAGAGCACATTCAAAATACCACCAAATAAGCAGGGTCTTGATGTCGTTTCCAACGAATAGCGTCTATTTCTGAATAGGCTTTGATGACGGTAGGAGCAAAGGTTACTTCTTCTATATAAACTTTATCGACAAGTTCATAATTAGGAGTGAATAAGATTAAATTTTCTTCTCCATCTTCATGAGCTTCTTTTACTTCTTTAGCGCTTAAATAATATAAACTTCCATTTGCAAGGCGTCGAGCCCATCTTATTGTTTGGTTTGGGTCCTTTTGTATTTGTGTTTTGTAAGAAGCTAACTTTGCATACCGTTTGCACAAATCATGATAACCATTTTCTAATAGAAGTCCGCACAGCTTTTTAAGTTGATTGTAGATGATGCGATAGAGAGGCGATCCATAACACTTTTCTTGTCCTGATATAAGCTTTTCGATGAAAGATAATTTTTCTTTGGTTGCTTCATTAGGAGAACTTAGTGATTTTTTTATCTCTAAAAAGGTCTCTTTTGTTTCCAATAGAGCTTGAGCATCAGTTTCTTGAGCTCGATGATTTAGAAATTCGCGATGTGATCGCCAGCTATCTTTCAAAATAGCTATGGCTGGATTCTGAGATAGGAATGGAATGATTTCTTTACAGAAAAAAACAACATTGTCATCACGACCGAACTCGCGAGCTTGTTTTTCAAATCTTTCTAAACAAGCTAATAAAATTGGCGGAGCATTCACAAGACTCATGTTAATTACTCAGTCTCTTACTTTTTTAGTCGCATTCAATCGCAACGATTGCAGGCCTTTTTGCGTCTTTTAGAATTTTTTCTCGTATTCTATCGCAATTGATTCTTCTTTTCCATTCTTTAGTCGCATTGCATCCCAATCTAATGCCTTGTCAGCCTTTTGTAAGCTAAAATAAGGACATGAAAAAGCAGAAATCTACTCAAACGTCCACTTTTATAAAGAAAGTCTTTTCTTCAAAAGATCGACTTGGGCGTTTTTTTGCTCTCCTGCTCCAAATAGACCAACGTAATAACCCAGGATTTTATGAAGGTAACAAAAATAGAGATCATACCGATTCATCCACAGAACGGTCTGATAGCATTTGCCAGTATTGAATTGGACAACATGTTTTATGTCAGTTCGATTGGCATTCATAAGAAGCTCAATGAAAGAGGTTTCAGAATTACTTATCCAACAAAGAAAGTTGGTAATCACAGTCTGGCAATTTGTCACCCAATGCAAGCAAGTCTTAGTAGAGAGATTGAACGAGAAGTCAGCGTAAAGGCGGAAGAATTATTCGGTAATTGAAATTAAAAAGTTAACAAAGAGGTAAAAAATGATCATAGATGATTTTGTTCGATCGGTTGAATCTAAAACAGAAGGAAGGGGGAATGCAACATATTATACGCCAACTATCAAACTTTTAGCTCCGGGCATAAGCATTCCCACTCCGGGCATAAGCGCTCTAACTCCGGACATAAGCGCTCTAACTCCGGGCATTATAGGTCTTCCAGATGGATTTCCATCTTTACCTTTAGAGTTAGTTAACTCTCTGAAAAAGATAGGAAAACGAGCGTCTGTCAAGGAAGTTCAATCTGTTATTTTACAACTGTGTGGCTTAGCTCCTTTAAGATTACCGGAGCTGGTCGACATTCTTCAAAGAGATGCTGATCATATACGAAAACGCTATCTTTCGAAAATGCTTGAACAAGGTGAGCTTGAATATACATTTCCAGATGTTCCAAATCATCCTCAACAAGCCTATAGAACAAAAAAATGAAAGCGATCCTATTAGCCAGAGTATCGAGCAAGGAGCAAGAAGAAGGGCAATCTATCCCAGCTCAAGAACGTCGTTTAAGAGAATATGCAGAGAGTAAAGGGCTTGTTGTTGAAGAAGTCTTTAAAATTACTGAATCCTCGACAAAAGACACTCGCAAAGAGTTTGAAAAGATTTTAGAACGTATCCGCAAGTCTCGTGAGACCGTTGCTTTAGTTGCTGATACAATCGACAGAGTTCAACGCAGTTTTAAGGAATCAGTAGTCCTTGACAACCTCAGAAAAGATGGAAAAGTGGAAATCCACTTCATGCGGGAGGGATTGATCCTTAACCTCAGGTCCAATAGCTCTGATATTTTGCGCTGGGATATGGGTGTGATGTTTGCTCGCAGTTATGTTCTTCAATTGAGCGATAATATTAAGCGAAGTAAAGAGCAAGCAGCAAAAAGAGGCGTATGGATGGGCTTGGCTCCTACAGGTTATATGCATGTTCTGAAGTGGATGAAAAACGTGAATTGTTGAATTTGGTGTTTCAGAACTTAAAATTAGAGGGTAAAAAAATGCTCACGGAAGTCCGTGAGCCATTTAGTACGATGATTGGATATAAGGATCATCCAACCAATTGGAGGTGGAGAGAATTGAACTCTCGTCCTTAGCAAACTCCAAATTGACCACTACATGCTTAGTGTTCAATAATAGAGCCAGCCTTTAACGTTGAACACGCCGCTTAAGACTGGTCCGCTTCATTTAATCTCGAGTAAAGCTCCCTAGAAGCGAGCGGAGGCTGTACTCACACCAAGTTAATGACGATAGACTCTAAGACCCTTGGTCCAACCCTAGACTATCGTGCTCTAGTTTAGCTGTTAGGCCGTTTAAGCCAGCTCTCTTCTAGCAAGAGCCATTTCTGGTTCGTTGTTTGGCATTTATTGTTTTATCGGTTTTTTAAGGAGGCCAACCGACATCCTCCGCATGCACTCAATCCTTTGTTTCCAAGTCGAAACCGTGACACCCCCGTATTTAGATAATCTTATTATAGAAGAAATTAGGGTGAATTACAAGGCTAAAAAGGGGTTCGACATTTAGGGAGAAAATGCCTAGAATGTTAGAGTGAGATCAATAAAGGGATTAATATGTTTGATGAATTAACACAGGAAACGTTCGACGAACGGGAAAAAAGGGTATTGGATTTTTGGAACCGGGAGAAAATTTTCGAAAAGTCTTTAGAGCAACGCGCCAAACGTCTCCCCTTTACATTTTACGACGGTCCCCCTTTTGCAACAGGACTTCCTCACTACGGACACTTACTCGCAGGGACAATTAAGGACGTAGTCCCCCGCTACAAAACAATGAAAGGCTTTTATGTTTCTAGAAGATTTGGCTGGGACTGCCACGGCCTTCCCATTGAACAAGAGATCGAAAAAGCGCAAAACCTGACCGGAGCCACTTCCATTGAAGAATTTGGAATAGCAAAATTCAACGAAGATTGTCGAGGCATTGTTCTCCGTTACACCGAAGAGTGGAAAACAATTGTTTCCCGGATGGGTCGGTGGGTTGACTTCAATAGAACCTACAAAACCATGGATTTAACCTTCATGGAATCGGTCTGGTGGGTGTTTAATGAACTGTTCAAAAAAGGGTTGGTCTACGAAGGTTATAAAGTAATGCCCTACTCTGCAAAATTGGGAACCCCATTGTCGAACTTTGAAGCAGGGGAAAATTACAAAGAAATCGATGATCCTTCCTTGACTGTCGCTTTTACATTGGAAAAAGATCCAGACACCGAAATCCTTGCCTGGACAACAACTCCTTGGACATTAATCTCCAATCTAGCTCTGATGGTGCATCCTGACATTCAATATGTCAAAATCTTAGACACTAAATCCCATAAAAAATACATCCTCTCCCAAGAAAGAGTTCCCCATTACTACAAAGATCCTTCTGAATACACCGTTTTGGGGCATATGAAAGGGAGTGATCTCGTTGGCCTCAAGTATAAGCCGATCTTGCCCTATTTTATGGACCGCGTTCAAAAAGGGGATTTTAGGATCATTCCAGAAACTACCGTTTCAAATGAAGATGGTACAGGAGTTGTCCAGACAGCTCCCGCATTCGGCGAAATCGACTTTTATGCCTGTCAAAGAGAAGGAATCGGTCTTGTTTGCCCTGTCGATGAAAATGGACGTTTCACTCCAGAAATCAAAGAATACGCGGGCCTCTTCGTCAAAGATGCTGACAAAGATATCATTCGCCGGCTCAAAAGTGAAGGCAAAGTGTTTCATCTTGGAATGTTACGCCACCGTTATCCTTTCTGTTGGCGTTCTGATACCCCATTAATCTACAAGGCTGTCACAACATGGTTTGTTGCCGTCGAAAAGATTAAGGACAGGCTTATTGAAGCTAACCGTCAGATCCAATGGACACCCAGCCATATCAAATTTGGCCGCTTTGGCAAATGGTTGGAAGGGGCCCGCGATTGGGCAATTAGCCGAAACCGGTATTGGGGTACCCCAATCCCAATCTGGCGTTCAGAAGATGGTGATTTTAAAGCACTCGGCAGTATTGCTGAATTGGAAAAGTTGACAGGGGCTAAAATCCACGATTTGCATCGCCATTTTATCGACGATCTAAGCTTCTCCCATCAAGGCAAGACTTATAAACGGATTCCAGAAGTGTTTGATTGCTGGTTTGAGTCAGGTTCGATGCCCTACGCCCAAAATCATTACCCTTTCGATAACCAAACCTATTTTGAGGACAATTTCCCGGCCGATTTTATTGCAGAGGGGTTGGATCAGACTCGGGGTTGGTTCTACACGCTGACAATTTTGGCTGCAGCGTTATTTGACAAACCTGCTTTTAAACATGTGATCGTTAACGGGATTTTGCTTGCAGCCGACGGCACAAAAATGTCTAAACGGCTGAAAAATTATCCTGATCCTATGGAAGTTGTTCACAGACACGGGGCTGATGCGATCCGTTTGTATATGCTGCATAGTCCTGCTGTGAAGGCAGACGATCTCTGGTTCAAGGAAAGTGGTGTCGAGCTTGTGCAGCGACAAATCCTGATCCCCTTATGGAATGCCTATTCCTTCTTCATCACTTATGCGAGAATTTACAATTGGACCCCTTCGAAGCACTTACCCCATCCCGAAAATGAGATCGACAGGTGGATGCTCTCGATCTTGAATAAGTTGATTAAGGATGTGGAAGAAGGAATGGATGCTTATGACTTAAGCCGTGCTGTGGAACCCCTTGTTGGTTTTATCGATCAGCTGACTAACTGGTATATCCGTAGAAGCCGTCGCCGTTTCTGGGAGGACAAAGAGACTTTAGACCGTCATCAAGCTTTTGCTACTCTGTACCATGTTCTTTTGGAATTAAGCAAAGTGGCTGCCCCTTTTGTCCCTTTTATTGCCGATGCGATTTACCGCAATTTAAGATCGGATGAGATGCCGGTCTCTGTGCACCTCTGCGATTATCCAAAGTATCTGCAACAACAGCGGAATGAAGAGATGGAAAAAGGGATGGCGGCTGTCCAAAATGCTGTCAGCTTAGGCCACAGTTTGAGGAAAGAGCATAAAATCAAAGTCCGACAACCTCTCCCCGCCGCACAGGTTGCTTCAGCATCTTCTGAAATCTTGCAGTACTTGCGCCATCAACAACATTTGATTGCCGAAGAGCTCAATGTGAAGCAAGTCCACTTCACAGCAAATGAGGATGAGTTTGTCACCCTCAAAATTAAACCGAATTTCCGGATTTTAGGGAAAAAGGTCGGTAAATTGATGAAAGCCGCTCAAACTACTATTGACAAATTGCCTAGCAGACAACAGCAAAAATTAGCAGATGGGCATTCAGTCACAATAGATTTGGAAGGGGAAAAAGTGGAAATTACCCCTGAAGACGTATTAGTGGAGCGCCAAGTGCTTGAAGGTGTGATTGCAGCTCATGCTGAAAACGTAACGGTTGGCTTAGATACTCAGCTAAATCCCGATCTGTTGAAAGAAGGATTGGCCAGAGAGTTTGTCAACAAGATCAATACAATGCGGCGCGACACTGGACTGGCTGTTAGTGATAGGGTCAAAATCGTCGTGGAAAGCACTTCAAAGGTTCAAGATGCCTATTTGGGCTTCAAGAACTACATCGACAATGAAGTGTTGGCAGTGGATGTTGAGTTTGCTCCCAATAGTGGGATCGAATGGGACCTCAATGGGGAGATGGCTAAAATCGAAATTCATAAGGTATAAAATGAAAACAGTATTTTGCTGGTTGGCATGCTTATTGTGCTTTTTTGTTCCTGGGTGGGCTCAGGATTTGGTTTTAAAAGACAAACTTAATGCGGCCAAGGCTGGCGACTATATTGTGACAGCTCAAGGGCGTTTATACACGATGCTCCATATCTTTTCTAAAGAGAGAAATAAATTAATCTTGGAAGAGATCAATGTCCCTCAATCCAGCATTAACTTAGATAATATTTCCTGGAAAAAATGGGTCGAAGATGGAGCACCAGGCAATAGTTCATGGGTAATGTATAATATCGATCTTTCTGATGGGATGATGAGTCAACCTTACTCCTTCACAGCAAATAGATTTTTCATGATCCCCGAAAGCGATAATTTTTTGTCGCAATTATTAAACTTACGGATGGAACTGATCCTCGCCAAAGATAGAAAACGCTCAGGAGCCGCTCCCGATAATGGAGCCCCCGATTGGCGCCCTATATGGCAGCCCCCTTTGATTTTTGAGGGAAAGACTATACAGAATGCTTTTTTCAATGCCTATAAAGCTAGATGGCCCCGCGATAACACAGAATTGTCGGGAAAGGTGATCATCGCATATCTTCCTGATACTCAACAGAAAGTTCCAAATTATTTTCCTTATTGGTTAGAAATTAGTGGCTTAGTAGGAAAAGCCAAAATTCGAATTATCGATTCTGGGACAGGGCTAGTTTCTCCAAAGGACGCTAATTTCGTAAAAGACATCTTTAATCCGAAGCCTGTCGAGCATTAATTTTCCGACTTGTGAACAATCGTATGCCTTGTCATTGAGTGAGATAAGAATAATGATATTGGCAGTACTAGATTAAAACGTAAGAATCTTATAATTATCGCCTTAAGATAAGAGTCATTGGTGAATTCCTTTAGACTGATGCAGTTAAGAATATTGTTTAGAACTTCAAGAGTAGCAATGCCCATTAACAACATATCCACAAAAAAAGACCTTCAAATGGAAGAGTTTACCATAAATATACGTACATTTTGCGTACACAAAAAACATTTGCTCTTTCACCCGAGTTTCTACTAACATGATTACCTCATATCTAAAGGGGTAATCCATGTTTTTTAATAACACATATTCACTGCGTAAAAGCAAAAAAACCTTGGGTCAAGCCTGGACTTTCTACCGTAAAAAGAGGGATACCCTTAATAGCAACGATCTTCTTCAATTTGAAAATTCTATTCTCGCTTTGCAAGCAGCAATCGAGGGAAAAGATCGGGATGCAGCTGATCGCTTATCGAAACAACTAGAAACTTTTTGTGAACTCCATTTTCAAAAGCCATGGTGGAAGTCAATCTTAGATATTGGGGCAGCATTAGTATTTGCCTTATTAATCGCAGTGATTGTTCGCCAATCGTGGTTTGAACTCTATGAAATTCCCACTGGTTCAATGCGTCCTACTTTTCGGGAGCAAGACCATCTTACGGTTACCAAAACTGCATTTGGCATCAATGTACCTCTAGAAACAGAACATTTTTATTTTGACCCAAATTTGGTTCAACGCACAAGTGTGATTATTTTCTCGGGGGATCAGTTGCCTGTGATTGATACCGACTCCACTTTTATGGGGATCTTTCCCTACACAAAACGGTTTATCAAACGGATGATCGGTAAGCCTGGCGATATCTTGTATTTTTACGGGGGTAAAATTTGGGGGATCGACAAAGATGGAAATTTCATTTCTGAACTCGCTTACTCAAAATGGATGGATAAACTTGAACACATTCCCTTTCTAAATTTTGACGGCGTTGTGAACGTTCCTTCGCCAAATCAGATTGTATTCGATCAAATGCATTTACCCCTGGCACGCATTCAACTTTCAAAGATAGACAATGGTCAAGGAGAAATTTTTAATGGGAAAGAATGGATTGCTGATAAACCTGCCGAAGCTATAAAGCCTCATGACCATCCTGTGACTTATAGCGATTTTTGGGGTTTTGGCAACTTTGCCATGGCACGCCTTTGGACGAGGGAGCAACTACAAGCGGAAGGAATTCAAGATGTGCCGGTAGATAAAAATGCGGTTTTTTATTTAGAGCTAAAACATCATCCGAGTGTCTCTTACCCTAAGCCCCAGCTTTACTACACTGGAGGACTGACAGGTATCACTATGGGGTCTGAGCGGACGTTTTTGCCGGTGCAAAAGAAGCAGTTAGAAGCTTTACGCGATAACCTATACACAGCGCGGTTTGTGATAAAAGATCGAGGCGCTATCCGCTACAGTTTAGAAGAACCCACCCAATTCTACAATAGTCCTGCTATGCCAGACATTCCTAACGCAACTTATGAATTCTACCATGGAAAAGCTTGGAAGGTAGGTTGGGGAGGGTATTTAATCGAACTCCCAGCTGATCATCCCCTTTACAATCCTTCTTTTGAGCTATTCCAAAAACTGTTCAACTTCGGAATTAATTGGGATACTGTTGTGGCTCCCCATTCTAAATCCCCCAAAGCAATGCCTTCCCGCTATGCCTATTTCCGAGATGGGGATCTTTATTTGATGGGTGGAAAAATTTATGATAAAGATGATCAAATTCTCAAAGACTTCGTCGCAAAGGAAAAGGAGAAAGCCACCCAATCCACTTCTGCACGCCCCTACATTCCTTTTATCGATGCTGGGCCTCCGATGAAAGAAGGTAAAATTGATGTGGAATTCATCCGTCATTTTGGAGTCAAAGTTCCTGATCATCAATATCTTGTTTTAGGCGATAACCATGCCATGAGCGGAGATAGCCGAATTTTTGGATTTGTCCCTGAAGCCAACTTGCAAGGAGCTCCAAGTTTAATTATTTGGCCTCCAGGTCCTCGCTGGGGATTTCCCTTTCAAAAGCCTTATCCCCTATTGGTTTTGCCACGCTTAATTGTATGGGCGATCGCGCTGACCATCGGTATCATTTGGTATGTGATACATAGGCGTAACAGCAAAATCGTTATCCCAGTGCGCAACAAGAGTTGACAGGATTTTATCGAATCAAGAAGGATAAAAAATAAAGGTGTAATCATGTGTGGATTTCGAGCTTGGTCGCTTTTAATGCTACTTGCCTTACCTTTAGTTTCCGTTGAACCTTCCTGGAAAGATCAACTTGACAAGTTAGACAAGCAGATCCAAGCCTTATCGTTGCAAATCGATAGTTATCGACACCAAGCATTGGCGGCTGAAAATTCAGCACAAAATCAGATGCAAAGCAATTTTCCTGTCTACATTCAAGACATCCAAGACTCAGAAAAGTATGAAGAGTTATCCCGCAATGCGGAAAAACAGATGAAGCTTTTAATGCAAGAAAGGGAAGAGCTGATTGCCACACATGCTCAAAATACTCCATCAAACAATACTAACAAGTAAATTGTATGTCGAATCCTCTCATTAGCGGTTCACTGGCATTACTCACCGATTTTTATCAGATTACCATGGCCTATGGGTATTGGAAATCAGGTTTAGATCGCCATGAGGGGGTATTTCATCACTGCTTTCGCCGGCAACCTTTTGGCGGTTTTACTGTCGCAGCGGGGTTGGAACCTTTGATTCACTTCTTAGAAAAGTTTAAATACACCCAAGATGATTTAAATTACCTTGCAAATCTGAAAGCTGCCAACGGCACACTCCTTTTCGAAGATGGATTTTTCGAATATTTATCTAAGTTGACCTTCCAATGTGATGTGGATGCGGTGCCTGAAGGCACTGTCGTTTTCCCTTATGAACCTATGGTTAGGGTGAAAGGTCCTTTAATTCAATGCCAACTGCTCGAAAGCCCATTACTTAATTACATCAATTTTGCCTCCCTCATTGCGACAAAAGCAGCCAGAGTCTGCATTGCAGCCAAAGGGGATCAAGTTGTCGAGTTTGGTTTAAGGCGTGCTCAAGGCCTTGATGGAGCCTTGACAGCCAGCCGCTCCTCGTTCATAGGCGGATGCGAATCGACCTCTAATGTTTTGGCAGGCAAACTTTTCGGTATCCCTGTTAAAGGTACAATGGCCCACAGTTGGGTCATGGTGTTTGAAGATGAACTAGCCTCTTTTGAGCAATATGCGAAATGCCTTCCTAATAATACCGTTTTTTTAGTAGACACCTATGATACTATTGAAGGAGTCAAAAAAGCGATAGAAGTTGGCAAAAAGTTAAAAAGCCAAGGTCTTAAATTCTTGGGAATCCGTTTGGATTCTGGAGATTTAGCTTATCTAAGCATTAAGGCCCGAGAGCTACTGGACGAAGCTGACTTTAAAGATTCCATTATCTTTGCAAGCAATGAGTTAGATGAAAAAGTGATCAATGAACTCAAAATGCAAGGGGCTACAATCTCGATGTGGGGGGTGGGAACCCATCTTGTCACAGGTAAAGACCATCCGTGGCTGGACGGCGTTTACAAGTTGTCGGCAGTCAGAAAACCAGAGGGCCCTTGGAGATATACTTTAAAGCTTTCTGAACAGATGGTCAAAGTCTCCAACCCTGGTATTTTGCAAGTGCGCCGTTTCTTTCAAGGGAAAGAAACCATTGCCGATATGATCTTTGACATTAACCATGAGCCAAAAGAAGAATGGCATGTCGTAGACCCTCTAGATCCTACACGAGAAAAAATTATCAGCGATCAATTGCAAAGCCAAAATCTTCTTGTCCCCATTTTCAGAGAAGGAAAACTTGTGTATAAGCTCCCTACCCTGCAAGAGATCCAAAAAAATACCCAAAAAGAATTATCCTACTTTCATCCTGGGATCAAAAGGTTCTTAAACCCTCATCAATATGTTGTGGGGATGGAAAAATGGCTTTACGATTTAAAAATTGATTTGATCAAAAAAATCCGCTCCAAAACCAAAAAGATTGTGAATCCGTCCTAGACCTGATCTCGAAGAATTTTTTCTCGGTATTCGCCCATAATCTGAACCATCCTGAAAACATTATGGACGGTGGCGAGTGTCAACGCTATCATTTCTCTCGCTTTAAAAAGGTGGTGTAGATAAGCACGGGAAAACTTTAAACATGTCGGACATTCACAAGTGCAATCTATCGGTTCAAATGAATGTTGATTTTCTTTTTTAGTCAAATTCAATGGGCCCTTGGTTGTTAAAGCAATGCCGTGACGTGCGCTTCGTGTTGGATAAGAGCTATCAAAGGTGTCGATCCCAAAGGGAAGAGAGTTTTCGATCGACTCCAAATCCCCTATCCCCAGCAAATGATTAGGCTTGGCCATATCTAGGCGTAAAGTCGTGTAATCCAAAATGTCATAAAGTTCTTGCTTAGTTTTTCCCATGCTTCCCCCTATTGCATACCCATCAAAAGGCAGTCGATTCAAAAAGTCACAGCTTTTGATCCGCAATTCCTTATCAACTCCTCCATGAATAACAGCATAGATAGCTTGGTTTTGGGGATTTTTTAGGTGTTCGTTCAAAGACCTCTCTTCCCAGCGGTGAGTTCTTTCCAATGAATTGATCAACTGATCTTTTTGGATGTGATATGGGGGCAATTCGTCCAAAGGGATAATGATGTCGGCCCCTAAATTTTTCTGGGCAACAATGGAACTTTCAGGAGTTAACATCACTTTAGCACCATCCCTATAGGAACGGAATAAAACCCCCTCCTCTGTTAACTTCAGAACAGACCCATCCGTTTTCTTGGTTCCTTTACTTTTAAGTTCGCTCGCCACTGAACCATACGCTAAGCTAAAAACTTGAAACCCTCCCGAATCAGTAATGATGGGCAAATCTCTTTGAATAAACTTGTGAAGTCCCCCTGCTTTTTTCACCACCTCGGTGCCTGGCTGCAAGAGCATGTGATAGGTATTGCAAAACATCAGCTGGAGCCCGAGCTGTTGCACCGTATGATTATCAATTGCTTTGAGTGTGCCATTGGTGCCAACAGCGACAAAATTGGGAGTATCTATAATCCCATGGGGTGTATAGATCCGCCCAACACGGGCCCTAGACTTTTTAGACTGGTGGAAAATCTCGAAACGAAAGGGACCTTTCATGGTTCTGATCTACGTTTTTTAAAGAAATTGATAGACATCGTAAATGGGGTTGTTAAACCGACTAACAAGAGTTTAATAGTCAAACTCATGACAATGATATCGAAAAGGGAAGAAACAATCCCCCAAAGGCCAAATAATGAAAAAAGCAATGTATCCAGTGTCTGAGATGCACTCAGCCCTATGACATTGCGGACAGTAAAGGATGTATTTGGGAAAACCCTCTTCAAGGCCTGGAATATGACAACATCAAGTCGTTGAACTGTATAAAATACGCATAGCGATGCGATCAAAATGCGAGGATAGGCTGTCAAAATCGTAGAGAATGCCTCGTGGCTACTATCGGCCGCATTAGGAAGATAGAAAAGATGAAACTGCGACATCACCATGAAAAAGGCTTGGCTGACGGCAGCAATTAAAATGGCCAACGTAGCCGACTGCCTATCAAAATATTCTTGCAGTAGATTTAAACTTAAAAATGACCCTACAGCATAAACATCACTACAGGTAACACTCAAACCAAAAAGATCCATTTGCTTTAAGACAAACAGATTTGCCAAAATCCCTTGAAGCGCTATCCAGGTCATCAACGCTTCTCTTCCTATGCGGAGGGCAATGAACGTGAAACAGCCAACAATAATAATATGAAGAATAAATAGACTTTCGTTTCCCATGGGAGAAAAGAATAACAGTTTTTGAGAATTCGGTAAAGCCGGGTCTCAAAGAATCTCAGCTGCAATGGCTGCCAATTCGGACCGCTCCGTTTTCTCTAGAAAAACATGTCCATAAAGCTTCTGGTCACTAAATTTGCCAACAGCATAGGTCAATCCATTGGAATCTTTATCCAAATAGGGATTATCGATCTGAGAGGGATCCCCTGTAAGAATCACCTTAGTACCTTCCCCGGCACGAGAAATAATTGTTTTGATTTCATGAGGTGTCAAGTTTTGAGCTTCATCGACAATCATATAAATTTTTGGAAGAGATCGACCTCTAATATAAGTAACGGCTTCCATCTCAATCTTTTTGCTCTCCATTACCCAACGCAAAGTCTCACTCGGTTCGTTTCCATAGGAATCACAAAGAAACTCTAAGTTATCGTAAATCGCCTGCATCCAATGATATAACTTTTCTTCTTTTGTCCCTGGTAGATAGCCAATATCCCTTCCCAAAGGTACAACAGGCCTACTCACAAGGATTCGACTGTAAAGATTCTCATCAAAAACCTTACGCAAGCCGCAGGCTAAAGCCAGAAGAGTTTTGCCTGTTCCTGCTTGGCCAATAAGGGTCACAAGCTTAATATCATCCCTTAACAGTAGATCGACTGCGCACCGTTGTTCTACGTTGCGGGGTTTAATCCCCCAAATATTGTTGACCTTTAACAAAGGCACAATTTCCCGCTTCTGAATGTCAAATTTCCCTACCGCCGAAGAGTTTTCAGGAGAGGTCATAATCGCATATTCATTCGGATGGCAGTCCAGATTTTTCCCCTCTAAAATCCCATCTTTGTAAAAGTGATCGATCTCTTCTTTGGTTTTATCCAGTTTGCGGATCCCTTTGTAAATAGTGTCGTATGCAAACTTTAAATTTTCATAATCTTCCGCCTCTAAACCAATCGCTTCCGCCTTGATACGCGCAGCAAAATCTTTAGAAACAAAGACAACCTGATGCCCTTGTTCATGGAGATAAAAGGCCGCCAAAATAATCCGGTTATCGTTCACAGATAAGGCAAAGTTGTAATTATAATCGGTCTTGATTTCCATTAAGATCCGTATAATAGACCCGTTTGGCAATTGAACTCCCCCATGGAGATTACCCTCCCCTAGCTGATGCAAGGAGTCTAACGTACGAAAAACTGCCCTTGCATTTTTACCAAGTTCACCGGGAAGCCTTTTCATTTTATCTAGCTCTTCCAAAACGGTCACGGGGATAACAACATTTTGCTTTGGAAATTTAAGGATAGATTCAGGATCATGAAGAAGAACGTTCGTATCTAGGATGAAGGTTTTTTCGCTCAAGGGGAGGCCTCCATGGATGAGAAGTAATAGAATTGCTGATTATAGAGAGTCAAAAATTAACTTGCAAGTTGGAGGGAATTTCCTAGTAATTCAGCACTCCAAGCCTTTAAGTGCTAATTTTGTTGACAATCAAGGGGGATTCATTGTATTATAAGAATATAAAAGCAAACATATACCACACAGTGTGAGGTAAATATGCGTTTTAATGACAAATATTTTAGTTTTCCTCCTTTCATTTCGACGAGCTGGAATCAAGTCTCTGCGCTTCATTATCAGGAGGGTTCATTAATTATACTCCTAAATAATGGGCATAAGGTCTCTATTCCTTCCTTAAAACCGGAAGTGATCGATCTTATTTTTAAGGCCCATAATGCCTATCTTGAAAAAGAAGGAACACAAATCGTTTCTCCTAATCTAGATGGGGGCAAAAACATTCTGATTTCTTCCGACAAGTTAAATGAATTACCCCTGCGCTTGGGTTTTAATCCCCTAGAAGGAATCGGAACGACATTGCAGCACAATCAAGCTATGGCAAATTCGCCTGACCTTCCGAAGGACTTGATTCAAAAAATCGCCTCCATCACCAAAATTATGGCGGGCGATGAAAGCCAAAACCTTCCTAAAGCCGAACCGCATTGCAATTGCTTTTACTGCCAAATCGCGAGAGGAATTCAACAACCTACTGAGCAAGAACTCCCCCAAGTAAAAGCGGATACTACTGCTAATGAGGAAATTGTGTCTGATGCAGACCTACGTTTCCAACAATGGGAAATCAAACAGTGCGGAGATCAACTCTTCTCAGTCACCAATAAACTGGATTCGCTGGAAAAATACCGTGTATTCCTTGGTCATCCGATTGGATGTACTTGTGGCGAGCAAGGATGCGAGCATATTTTAGCTGTCTTGCGCAACTAATTTGACAATCAGGAGTTGTAGAAAAACCGACTAAACTCTTACAATCCGGGTTCTTATTGATCCCTTGTTGAGGAGTTTATCATGCGCAGGCTATCTTATTATTCGATCCCATTTTTTCTTGTTTTTGGTTTTATCTCTACAAACATGTTAAGGGCTAATGAAAGCACCGAGACGATATCTAAAGTGCCTGCCAAGCCGTTTGTCGCTTTCACGGGCAAAATCACCAAGAACAAGGTAAGACTGCGTCTACAGCCCACATTGGATTCACCGGTCATTAAGGAGCTCTCTAAAGATGACCTTATCGTGGTGACGGGGGAAAATGAAGAATTTTTCGCGGTTCAGCCCCCTTCTGAAACGAAGGCTTACATTTTCCGCACATTTGTTCTGGACAATGTCGTGGAAGGGAACAAAGTCAATGTGCGTCTAGAACCCAATATAGATGCACCTGTGATCGCACAAGTTAATCAGGGAGATCGTATTCAAGGGATTGTCAGCCCGCTCAATAGCAAGTGGCTGGAGATAGCGCCTCCATCGTCTTCTCGTTTTTACATTGCCAAAGAGTTTGTGGTAAAGATCGGTGATCCTACAATGATGGCCACCATTTCAAAAAGACGTGAGGAAGTCAACCGTTTGCTAAGTAATGCTTACGCCACAACTCAACAAGAGATGCAAAAACCGTTTGATGAGATCCAGATTGACAATTTGACTGGGATGTACCAAAAGATTATTAGTCAATATCCTGAATTTGCCGACCAAGTGGGAAGGGCAAAAGAGCTTCTTAGCAGTCTTCAAGATGCCTATTTGAAGAAGAAAGTAGTTTATTTAGAAAATAAAACACAACAATTGACGCAGCAACAGAAAGACGCCTATGCCAAAGCTGCAGCCCTTGCAGCGGCAACGAAGCAGCAAGAACAACAAGCACAAAGCTATGTACAACCAACGGTAACGACTTTGCCAACCTATTCTATGCCATCTATTATGCGACAAAACAATTGGGAGCCTGTCGAGGAGGGCCTTTATCATTCATGGACAGAGCAAAATGGCAACGTATCAAAAGAAGGCTACTATCAACAGCAAAGAGACACTGCTGTCATTCTAAAAGGGATTGTAGAACCGAATAATTCGACAGTAAAAAACAGGCCTGGTGACTATCTCTTAGTCAATCCAAATACACAACTGCCGATTGCTTACCTCTATAGCACGGAAGTGGATTTACAGAACCGTGTCGGGCAACAAGTAACTGTGCAGGCATCCCCAAGACACAACCACCATTTCGCCTTTCCAGCGTATTTTGTGCTAGGGATCAACTAAAACAAATAAACTACCACAGAGCCCACAGTAAAAACAGAGAGAGGGTTACTCTCTGTTTTCTATGCAGGCGTCCCCATTTCGCCTTTCCAGCGTATTTTGTGCTAGGATTAACTAAAACAAATAAACTACCACAGAGCCCACAGAAAAAACAGAGAGAGGGTTACTTTCTGTTTTCTATGCAGGCATCCCCATTTCGCCTTTCCAGCGTATTTTGACTAAAACAAATAAACTACCACAGAAAACACAGAGAGAGGGTTACTCTCTGTTTTCTATGCAGGCGTCCCCATTTCGCCTTTCCAGCGTATTTTGTGCTAGGATTAACTAAAACAAATAAACTACCACAGAGCCCACAGAAAAAACAGAGAGGGGGTTACTTTCTGTTTTCTATGCAGGCATCCCCATTTCGCCTTTCCAGCGTATTTTGACTAAAACAAATAAACTACCACAGAAAACACAGAGAGAGGGTTACTCTCTGTTTTCTATGCAGGCGTCCCCATTTCGCCTTTCCAGCGTATTTCGTTCTAGGAATCAACTAAAACAAATAAACTACCACAGAAAACACAGAGAGAGAATTACTCTCTGTGTTTTCTGTGGTAGTTTTTATTACTCGACAATTTCGAGTTTTCGAGGGTTTTTATCAATAGTCTCTAAGATATCAATCTCTCTATCGGTACCGGCACCGAGCTCTTTGAATTTACGCGCGGTCACTAATACACGACCTTCCAGGGAACCGATGGCTTTGTTATACGACTCGACCATATTCTCTAGATTTTTGCGCATGTCGGTGAAATGATCAGTCATTACGATAAGCCGTTTATATAGATCGCGCCCTGTTTCACTAATCTTTTTAGCGTTTTCAGCCATTTGCTCTTGCTTCCAACCATAGGCCACTGCTCTAAGAAGAGCGATAAGTGTAGTTGGTGTTGCGAGAATAACCCGTTGCTCTACACCATGTTCAATCAGGCTAGGGTCTTGCTCTAAAGCTGCACTGAAAAAGGTTTCTCCTGGAATAAATAGAACAACAAATTCCGGAGCAGGTTTAAATTGGTCCCAGTACGACTTAGCTGACAATTGATTAATATGGGTCCTAATTTGCCGTGCATGATCTTTGAGTTTCAACGAGCGCAGCCCTTCATCTTGCATCTCATGGGCTTCCAAATAGGCTTGAAGCGGAGTTTTGGAGTCCACAACGATCTGCCGTTGATTGGGAAGTTTCACGATCATGTCTGGACGGAGCCGACCTTCATCACTCTGAGCAGTTTCTTGCTGCGTAAAATCGCAATGTTCGACCATTCCGGCCATTTCCACAACTCTGCGGAGTTGGATTTCCCCCCACCTTCCCCTGACCGAAGGCATTCTTAAGGCTTTGACAAGGTTAGCTGTTTCCCCTTGCAGTGAGTTTAGGTTCGCAGCAGTGCCTTTGAGCTGTTCTGTCAGGGTCGCATAGTCTGTAATTCTGTTTTTCTCAAGCTCATGAATTTTTTTATCAAAATTGGTCAATGTATCATTGATAGGCTTGACAAGCTGATCGATCGATTTTTGTCGAAGAGTCATGTCACTTCTAGCAACTTCTTGAAGTTTTTCAAATTTGGCGGCAGCGAGTTCCAAAAATGCGTTTGAGTTGCTTTTAAAAATATCCCCAGACAATGCCTTAAAGGTATCGACAAGCTTTTCTTTAGCGTGGTTCAAAATTTCGATTTTTTCATGGTGCGCTTGCCGCTCTTTTTCCAAAGTGACGCTAAGTTCAGCTTTTTCACTTTGCCAGATTGTATTTTCCCTTTGCAAATGTTCGTAATGATATTTAAGATCTTGAATTTGCTTGTCTTGTGCTAAGGATTTATCCATCCAAATCCGACGGTGCAGATTTGCAATTTTTAGGCGCATAACAAGCCAAATGCAGCCGATCAAACAGATCAGGGCAACACCGACAATTCCATAAAGCCAAAATTCCATAAAGATGATCTCTGCATTGCTTTTCAAAAGATTTCATTTTAACATCAAACCATGAATTGATGGCAAAAAATATGGATTTTTTTGAATGACAAGATATTTTCCTTGGTTAATTCCAATCCTAGTAATCATTTTGCTTGCGCCTTTGACTCCTTGGTTGGACCTATCCATCTCCAAGGATTTTTATAAACCCGAGACCGGCTTTGAAAGGAGCAGTTTTATCTTATTCATGTACAACTGGGCAGCTTGGCCGGGTATCTTAGTGGCAGTGATAAGTTTCATAGTTTTTTGTTTCTCCTTTTATTACCCACAATGGAAACGATTGCGAAATGAAGCCTTAATCATTTCATTGACAATGTTGATCGGGGCTGGTTTGATTGTGCATGTGATTTTGAAAGACCATTGGGGAAGGCCTCGTCCAGCGCAAGTGACTGAATTTGGAGGCTCTCAAACTTTTCGACCCTTCTATGAACCTAACTTTTTCCATCAAACACAACCTGCCAAAAGCTTTCCTTGCGGCCACTGTTCAACAGGTTTCTTTTTCTTCGTATTAGCTTTAGTCGGTTTTCGGTTGAGGAACTATACTCTCATGATTTCAGGATTGATTTTAGCTGTTGGGATGGGGTTGTTGCTAAGCTACACAAGGATAGCCATGGGAGGACATTTTTTTTCTGACACGATGATATCGGCTTTGATCATGTGGTTAACGGCTTATGCCTTATATCGATGGGTACCAATTTATGAAGGGATTGAGTAAAAAACAGAAAGAAGTTTTGGTGTTTATCCAAGAATTTATCAAATTCAATGGATACTCTCCAAGTTATCGGGAAATCCAGGCCCATTTTGGTTATTCTTCCTTAGGGACCGTCTATTCTATCATCAAAGTTTTAAAGCAAAAGAACGCCTTGGAGGCCTTGGAGGGTTCTTCTCGTTCGCTAACCGTACCCGTCACAGTTCCTGAAGTGCGGGTTACCGGTGAAGTCACAATCCCATTTATAGGTTATATTGCAGCAGGATTTCCGATTGAAACTTTCCCCCAAATGCAATCGGTTTCCTTGCCAGGAACATTAGTGCCGACCCCTGAACATACCTATGTCTTGAGAGCAATAGGTGATACCTTGAATGAAGAGTTGATTGCTGATGGGGATTTATTGATCATTGAAGCTAGGCAAGATGCCCATTCAGGCGAGGTTGTCATCGGTTTAATCAAGCGCCATGATACTTTTATTAAGCGGTATTTCCCTGAAGGGGATTATATTCGACTGGAAGGTCGGAATACCCATTCACAATCGTTACTCCTAGAGAAAGAAGAGGTTTCCATTCAAGGTGTTTTGATCGGAGTTTTAAGGCAATACGAATCAGTTTAGTTTTCTTTCCCTTCTTCTTCCAAATCATCTGGCTCTGGTTCAAAGTCTTCCAAAGCCTTTGCCCTTTTTCCAGCAATCAATCTTGCTAGGGATAAAAGCCAGGCCACAAGCAAATAACTCCAAGACAATGCAAAGAATACTACAGGAAAGTGATTGAGAATACCGTAAAAGATAATGACAGCTAAAATCACTGTCACAAGCACGATTTGAAACGAAGCTACCCGAATTTGGAAGCTTTTCACACTGGGGAATTTCCATCGGCTGATCATGAAATAACCAAGAACAACCAAAACTGTAAATAAGATCCACATTCGCTGCAAATCAGAGATCGCAAAAAGAGTATTGAATTCTTCCGAAACTAAAAGCAAATTCGCCGAAACAACAGCTGTGGCAGCGGCAGGGATCGGTAATCCCGTAAAGTTTTTCTTTCCAGCCGCCACAAGGTGAGGGTCATTTTTAGATTGAGAAGCCATGACATTAAAACGCACAAGACGCAATACCCCGCAAACCGAAAAAATCATGGCTGCAGCTGTAATCAAGAATGAAAAGAGGGTTCCGCTAGACATCGATAAACTTTTTAAAACAATGACCGAAGGGGCAACACCAAATGTGATCGCATCGGCCAAGGAGTCGAATAATCCTCCAAACTCACTTTCAGCCTTCATAACCCTGGCAATCGCGCCATCAACAAAATCTAAAAAAGCAGCAAGCAAAAGAAAACCGGCAGAGGCTGTCAATATATGCAGATTTGCCTCGCCAGGTTCAGTCATATTCATTTTAAATATGACAAACAATCCACAGGTGAGGCCAAAGGCAGTAATAATATTGGGAAGAACGTGTATTTTAGCCATAAGCTAACAACTATATACTATCCAATCCTTTTTTTTTAATAAAAAAGGATTTATACTAATGACCTAATAATCAATAGGCTTGCGCTCATGGGGAAATCTAAAGTTGTTGTCGGGATGTCAGGTGGGGTGGACTCTTCGGTCAGTGCCCTACTTCTCAAAAAACAGGGATACGACGTCATTGGCCTATTTATGAAAAATTGGGATGATCCTGGAGAGGATGGGACATGCTCAACTAAGATTGACTTTGAAGATGTTGCCGCTGTGTGCCGCCAGATTGACATCCCCTACTACACAGTCAATTTCACACAAGACTACCAAGAAAAAGTATTCTCCCATTTTTTGCGTGAATACCAAGCAGGCAGAACGCCTAACCCCGACATCCTTTGCAACCGAGAGATTAAATTCCAAATGCTTTTGGATAAAGCTTTTGAAATAGGAGCTCACTATTTAGCTACGGGACATTATTGCCAGATTGGATGTAATCATGAGTTACTCAAAGGGTCGGATCCGGGAAAAGATCAAAGCTACTTCCTTTATGCCTTGAAAAAAGGGACTTTGGAAAATGTTCTATTTCCCGTAGGTGGGCTCCCCAAAAAAGAGGTGCGAGAAATCGCAAAGAAATATGACTTAGCAACCTCGGAGAAAAAAGATAGCACAGGGATCTGCTTTATTGGTGAAAGAAATTTTCGGAATTTTTTAAGCCAATATTTGCCGATTCAGCCGGGACCTATGCAAACCCTTGAAGGACGCAATGTGGGAGAACACATGGGTGTGGCCTATTATACAATCGGTCAACGTAAAGGTCTTAAAATAGGAGGTCAAGGCGAAGCATGGTTTGTAGTGGGGAAAGATCCCGGATGCAATATACTGTATGTCGAACAAGGGGAAAACCACCCGGCTTTATTCGCGAGTAACTTGGAAGCAATCGATCTATCCTGGGTCAGTGGATATCCTCCCACCCCTCTTCCCTTTGCATGCAATTCTAAAGTCCGTTATCGGCAGCCTGACCAGCATTGCATTATCACAAGCATTGAAAATGGAAAGGCCTATGTTGAATTCCCGAATCCACAAAGGGCTGTGACGCCAGGTCAGTCAATCGTCTTTTATGATGGAGAAATCTGCCTTGGCGGAGGTGTGATCCATCGTTCAAATGCTATGGATGGGCAGTGTCTCCCGACCCGCAGCCTCAAGTAGAAGATTTTCTTTCTCTATCAATTCCCTTCCAGCAAACACAATCGCTGCCCCTTTTTGCATGTTGGGAAGGATGTGCTCTTTGACAGCTCTTTGAACATCTTCTGGCTTCATCGATATAATCTTATTCCTAAATGCTTGTCTTATCTCCATTGAGCGACCTTCTCGCATCCATCCATAAGCTAAATCTCCTCGGCTTCCTGGTGAGATCGGAGTGTCCACGGCTTGGATCATTTCCAATTTGGCTTCTTTCAAATCTTCCTCATCAAAATGGCCCAAAATCACTTCTTCAACTGCTTGATCGAATGCTTCCAATGTAGAAGCAATATGGGGATCCCTATAGGAATAAAAATAAAAATTACCCGATAAGGCATTGCAGACTGCCCCAGCGCCGTACGCTCCTCCTCTTTCTCTGACAGCAGAGTGTAGAGTCAAATTATAAAAAGGAATGCCGCCAGGTTAAGCGCAGGGGAATCAGGGTCGACATAGCTTAAAGTGCTAAACGCTTTTCCAATAAATGCTATTGGGCTTGCGATCGCCATAGCTTTTGAGGACTCAGAAACAAGGGGATATTTTCCTCTCCAAAGAGTGCCTTGCCGCTGCGGTAGTTGACTTAATCCCCAAAATTCATTTTTATACAGGTAGTCGTAATAATTTTTCGAACATGCTATGATTAAATCTTGCTTTCCGACACATAGAATTTGCTCTTTCAAACGATTCAGAGTGTCTAACAGTTTTTCAGCCTTTTCATCGAAATCTTGTGCAAGTTCCCTAATCTTGAAAAAGTAGTCTAATCCATACCAAGCGTTAGCTATTTTTGAAGGAACATTCAATTGACTGGCTGACAAGTTGATCGCATACTTCAATGCATTTTGGTTCAAAGTCGATTGCAGTCCAGTATATTGTTTTAAAATTAGTTCTTTCAAGCGGGGAATATCGGTAAAATCTAACGATACTATCATATCTTTGATCAATCCTAAAAGCTTGTCTCCTTTGCGGTGTAAAGCTTTTCCCCGAATGTTCAAACCTGGAAAAAATAGATTGTGATCAGTCGCTTGCAAGTTTAAAGTCAAAGAATACCCTACTCCACCAGTATGGGCTTGCATATACTCAAGGTTCTGAGCCCAATTTCTCCCGTTACAACCGACCTGGGAAGCCAAAGTCGTAAATAAACGCAAATAGGGTAAATCTTCATAGGATAGATCGGGAAGATCAAAATTCACATCCGCATAGACAATCTCATTCGTAAAATCGGGATGATGGAACAAATGTAAATGATCAATCTGTGATTTGAGTAATGGATAATTTTAGGGCTTTTAGGAACATCACTCAAATTGATTTTAGGAAGAATCTCAACATCTTCTTCTTCCTGTTTTTTTCTGGAATTCTATTAACTCTTTTGCCCCTTCAATAATTTCTTGAGTCTGTTTTAAACTCAACTTATCCCGGATAGCATCCAGCACTTTCCTCTCTTCAGCGCTCTCTTTTTCCATCAGTTTCTGGTCTGGTACCATAACCAATGTGACAAAATGGGTGTTATCCAAGAGATATTTCTTAATTAAACTTAAAAGATAGTACTGGTTGTTGTTTGATCAACTTCCTAAAAGCATAGAAAAGGGAATGGATCCTCAAACCATCTTCGGGGCTTCCATTATGTTGTTTCAACAATGCGGAACGGAAGAACAGGGAAAGGCCGTAAGGAGATTGATCCCCAGTAATTTCACTGCGATGAATTTCTAATTGGTGGATGGCATTGTCGACCAACTCCATTGGAATGCCTTCCTTAACAATCTTCTCAAGGCTTTGACGAAGGATTACTTCAAGCTTATCCGCCGAATCAGGATTGCAGCCTCTCAACACGATTACCCATGGCACCTCGCTAATCTCGCCATCCATGTAGGAAGAGACTTGTTTGCAAAGCCCTGAATCCAAAAATGTCCGTTTAAGAGGCGATGCATCTGTATCTAACAACACCATCTCAATCACGCTTAACGCCAACCATTCTTGCTGATTGAGGATCGGACAAGTCAACCACCCAAAACTGATCAGGGCTTGCTCTTCAATCGACTCATCCGCTGGGAAGGGATAATATCCTTGTACTTTACGGGGCTTTTTAAAGCGGGGCTGAAATGGCAACATTGGCAACTGATGTATCTTCTCCGCCTTTTCCAAGGTTTTCTCTGCAATAAAATCTAAATGTCCTTTCAAAGGCAAATTGCCATAAAAGAAAAATAAACAACGACTGGGATGATAATATTTGCCGTGGAACCCTTTCAACTGCTCATAGGTCAACTCAGGGATATTTTTTGGATCCCCTCCAGAATTCACACCGTAGATCAAATCGGGGAATAAACTGTAATTCATCAACTCGTTCAATCTTGCCGTTGGAGATGATAATGCCCCCTTCATCTCATTGTAGACAACACCCTTGAACTCCAATAATGTCTTCGGATCTTCCGGATCAGCGAACTCTAAACGGTGCCCTTCTTGCCTAAAACTTAACTCTTTCAATAATGGATGAAAAACCGCATCTAAATACACTTCTAAAAGATTGTAAAAATCTTGTGGAACCTGTGATGAAGCGGGATAGCAGGTAAAGTCAGATCCAGTCAAAGCGTTCATAAAAGTATTCAAACTGCGACGTCCCATCGCAAAAAAAGGATCTTTAATCGGATACTTTTCCGAGCCACACAACACAGTATGTTCCAAAATATGCGCAACTCCGTCCGAACTGTTTGGCCATGTCTTAAACGATAAACAAAATAAATTTTCAGAATCGTCATTCTCCAACGCCATTACTTGAGCGCCCGTCCCCAAATGCTCCAATTCCTTCAATACACACTGGATCTCAGGTATCGGCACAACTTTCAATAGCTTGAAATCCCGATAAACCTCACCAATTTTTTCCATCATCTCTTTATCCATTTGCACTCATCCTTTAAACACGACTTTATACAATTTTGAAGCTCAAGGCAAAAATTATACAAAGTCGTGTTCAGAAGCATACGCCTACAGTCTTTCAAAATCAAGGCATCCCTCCTCGTATTTTATTTCCCCTTTTGTTAACTTGGACTTAAACGAGGTTCCATGGTCTTTATTGCCAAAAATAAAATTCGTATGCATGACACAGATATGGCCGGCATCCTCTACTTCGCCCGCCAATTCCGTCTCGTTCACGATGCTATGGAAGATTTCTTTGAAGAAAACGGTATCACCTTCGACCAAGTCGCTAAAAATAAGGAATTCATGTTTGTCATCGTCCACGCCGAAGCCGATTACAAAGTCTCCCTTCGAGTCGCCGATTCCATCGAAGTCCATCTCTCTATTTCCCATATCGGAAACTCTTCTTTCACAATCTCTTACCAAATCTATAAAACCAACGGACCCAAAACTCTCACCGGGACCGCCAAAACCATCCACGTCTGTATCAACCCCAAAACCCGTACTAAAGTCCCCATCCCCTCCCCGCTCAAAAAAATCCTCTCCCAAAATTCTTGACACCACCATCCCCATTGCTATAAACTCCCTATCCTTGGAAGAGTGGCAGAGTGGCCGAATGCGTCTGTCTTGAAAACAGAAGGCCCTTCACGGGGTCCGTGGGTTCGAATCCTACCTCTTCCGACCTTTAAACGCCCTTCTCAACAACTGTCAGTAAAAATGATGCTGTGTTGAGATTCCTTCATTTACTGAAGTATCCCTTAGAATGAACACCCACGAATAGTCACTATTTTTCTTTCTGCCTTAACATACCAATCAATGACTTCAGGTAATCCCTGATCTAACGAGATGCGTGGAGAGAATCCAAGTTTTCTCATTTTATCAATATTGGGACATCTCCTTTCAGGGCATCCTTGAGGTAAAGTGTCCGGTTTTAATTCCATCTCTCTTCCAAAATGATCCACAACTTTTTGTGCTAGTTCTTTTATCGTAATTTCTTCGGGATTTCCAATGTGGTAGACATTCAGATGCTCACCTTTTTCCAATAGAAGCATAATCCCATCGATCATATCTTCGATGTGAATAAAGGCTCTGGTTTGCATTCCAGTACCCTGTACATGAAAAGGGATGGCGCCAGAGGGATGTTTCTGAATCCCCTCTACAGCTCGTAAAATAAATTGAGGGATAACATGTTCCCAACCCATTTGAAGGCCATACACATTATGAGGCCTAAAAACGACGGCCTTTTCAAAATGTGTTCGTCCATAATTAAGGGTGAGAAGCTCACTCATGATTTTTGATCCTCCATATGAATAGCGAGGATTTAATACATCTGGAACTTTTAGAAATTCAGTTTCGTCAGCAGGAAATTTTGAGGGCGTCTGATAGACTTCTGAACTTGATGCAACTAAAAGGTTTTTTACATTGTTCTTGATACAACCATCAATGACGTTTAAGACTCCTCTGACACCTACATCTAAAACAAGGGCTGGTTTTGTGTAGAACAATTCCGTTGCGTTGATTGCCGCTAAATGGATGACAGCATCCATTCCTTCAATTGCCTTAAAGACAACCTGAGGATCTCTAATATCCCCTTCAATCATTTCTACATTTAAGTCTTTAAGGACTTCAAGATCAGAGCGAAATCCATTATCTAAAATCCTGACCGCATATCCTTGTGCTGCTAATCTACGAACGCATGCAGCTCCAATAAACCCTGTTCCACCTGTAACTAAAATTTTTTTCATATAACTCTCCTTATTAGTTATGAATTGTTTATAAATTTATGATTCCCCAGTCCGATGTATTGGACCCCTTTTGGTAAATCCACTTTCTTAGAATGAAAATGGTTCCAAAAATCGTAGATCAAAGCCGGTCGTGCCATAACTTCGGAATGCAAATCGATTTGAAGGGTGGCAAATTGAGGATGATTGTTCAAAATGAGCACAAGATGAGCATCTTTAAAAGCACAGTCAAGATTCTCTTTTGGCTTTAGACCTAACGAACTTATTCCTTCATGCGATACAATCGGATCGTACCCTCTATATTCAGCATTAGGAATTTCTTGTTTTAAAGCATGGAGTATGGCTTTTGCAGGTGTTCCTCGAATGTCATCTGTAACCGGCTTTCCCTTAAATGCTAGTCCAAGCAATGTAATGATCTTTTTTTCTGGCAAATTGTTCTTCAGGAATTGGGCTAAAAATTGCGCTACCTGTTCAGGTTGCTCTTCATGAATTTGCCTTGCTGCGGCAATCATTTTTGGAAACATTCCGAACCTTTGCATACTCTGCACAAGAATATGAGAGTCTTTTGATAGACATGGCCCGCCAACAGGGCCTGGCTGAGCAATACCACCTCGTACATATCCAAATTGACCTAAACGAATGACTTCATCTGCGCTCAATCCTGCGAAGTCGCATGCTGCAGCGACTTCATTTGCAAAAGCAAAGTGGACATCTCGTTTAGCGTTATCGACTAATTTAATCATTTCTGCTGTTTCCCAATCACTTACAGTCACTATAGTCGGCGTCATTGTTTGAAAAATCTGGCTCGCCCGATTTCTTGCAGATAGATTGGCACCTATGATTTGCGGATTCGTTCTAAGTTCATCAAGAGCCTGTCCTTCTACTGTTCTTTCAGGACAAACTGCAATCTCGTATCGTTTGCCTGTCTTTTTTAAAATTGGATCAATAATGGAACAGGTTGTTCCTAATTTTACCGTTGAACGTACAATAATGAGATCGCCATCTTTTAGATGCGGCGCTATCTGATTGCAAATGTTTTTAATACAGTTTAAATTGATTTCCTTTGATTCATTCAGTGATGTTCCAACAGTGATGATGTAAACAGTAGACTGACAATCATCGGGAATCTGCTTGTGAATTTCCAGACAGCCATTTTTAAGGTGTTTTTTCAATCGTGTTGATAAGCCTGGTTCAAAGAAATAAGAATGACCTGAAGAAAGTTGCTTGATGACTTCATCACGCATTTCGATTCCTATCACCTTAAATCCTACATCAGCCATGACAGCAGCAAGCGTTACCCCCACAAATCCCAGGCCTAATATGCATACATTTACATCATAATGAGTAAAATTTTTTAATTTGTTCATATCCATCTAATTTATTTATTTTAAAAACATTGTTTTTACTTAATTCATCACGCTTACTCATATACAAAATAAAAAAACTACTAATCATGATAATAGCAGCGCTGAGCAAGGTGTACTTATCGGGTGTTTTATTCCACCAAAGAAGATCGATGAAAACCGCCCAAAAAAAGGAAGAGTAATCAGCCGGAGCTAAAGTAGAGGCCTTTGCAAATCGAAGAGCTTGTGCAATTGCATATTGTCCAATTGCTGTAATTGCACCAACCATGGCAAAAATTCCCCAATGTGACCATAGTAATGGCTGCCAATGACCTGCAAGAAAGAGAAAAGGAGATGCGATTAGCATGATCAGAATATTTGGATAAATAGCAATGGCGAGGCTATGTTCGGTCGATGCAAGACAGCGCATGAGCACTTTATTGAGAGCTGCTAGAAAACTTGCCAACAAAACAAGTAAAGCGGCTATTTCGAAAACACCAGAACCAGGACGTATTCCGAGGATAACAATAATTAGACCGACAGCAATTGTTAACCATTGCTTTAACTTCAGAGATTCCTTTAAAAGAAAAGTACTTAAAATAAGAATAAAAACGGGCGTGGTATAACCGAAAGTATAGACAGTGGTGAGGGAAGCTAAAGAAAAGGCATACATAAAACAAAATGTAGAGCCAATATTTATCAGAAGCCGAACAATATGAAGTTTGGATTGTTGAGGGCTAAATACATGCTTAAAGCCGCCTTGAAAAAATACGAGTACTAAGAGCGGCATTAATCTTACCAGCGCTCTTAAAAAAGTCGCTTGCGGAACGGAATAAATCTCCATGAACATTTTCACAAAGGCATCCGAAAGCGGATATAAAGCGATTCCAAAAAGTTGCAAAACAATGCCTAAGAAGGGTTTGTTTTGTAAACTTCGGCTGCAACTCATATCTAATCCTTTATCAACTACGTTTGTAGTATTTTTCTGCAAAGTTATATATCTTTATAACTACATGTGTAGTAATTGTGATTAAATTTTTTTAACTTAGCACATCCAAAAACATACTGTGGCTAACAAACAAGCTCCAATCCCAAAGATATAATGCCAACAATAGGTATTCTTATTTTTTATATTTAAGATATTTTCTATTCTCCTAATGTGGCTATTTTTAGGAGAGTCAAATGAGGAAATTGCTGCGAATCGATAGTTTGGGTATTTTGCTTTTTTAATAACTTTAATCATGGCGCTAGCTAATGCCGAGACTTCGATTCCATATTTATATACTTCAGCATCACAAGCATCTTCTTGTTCTAATTCCAACCGCTTTAACCACCAAGTTGAAGGAAGCCACCAAAATAAAGCGCAGAGAAGATCGCAGGCCATCTTTAAGATGGGATCCTTCCAACGTAAATGCTCAAGCTCATGCACAATGACAGATTCAAATTCTTCTTGAGAAAGCTCTGTTACAAGATTTTGAGGCATGAAAATATAATGTAAATTAGCAGCAAATGGAATTTGAATAGCATCTGAAGTTCGTATTATAACGTTTCCTTGTTTTAACCGACTTATTAGGTTTGAATTATAAATAGGTCTAGCACAAAAGGAAGAAGAAGCAAAAATCTTCTTCAAATATGATCTAGCATAGAGAAACAAGCATACTTTTCGTATTATAATAGCTAATGAAGTAAGAATCAGTGACATGATAGTAATATTCATCAAATTAGGTGGAATATAACTCGCTATGTATTGAGGAATAATAAAATGTTCGGTTGGAGCTAATTCGTTTTGGATATGTAAATGTGCAAAATTTGTCATAAGATTTTGCATATACACTTGGCAACTAAAAGGATTAAAATTAACAAATAAGTAATCATCAAAAAAAACAAACACAAGTAAGTCAAAAGGAAATTTTAGAATTGGAAGAAGTCGTAATAAATAACGCAACCTTGCATTTACAATTTTAAACACGGACAGGAACAGATCTATTAAAAGAGTGAGTATAATAAAAACAATAAAACTGTTTAATAATAAATGAAATATCATAATCTACTTTGTTTTGTTTGTTTTAACTTTCTCAATCATCCTTTCCATTTCTACTAAGTCTTCCGCAGAAATGTCATCTGCAGATTCGATTAGATAGCTAACCATTTGACTTGTTTTTACGCCAAAAAATTTTTTCTTTATCTGCTCGAGGAACGAGGGAACTTTTGTAGTTGGGTCAGTTAACCAGTATTCATACTGTAACCCCATACGCTCTCGCGTTAATATTCCTTTTTCGGAAAGCCTTACCATCACAGTCATAATCGTGTTGTATTTATTTTTATCCTCTCCGAGGATTCGATATACTTCTTTAACAGTCATTCTCTTGCCAGATTTAAAAACTTGTAGGATTTCTAATTCTAGCTCACCGAAATTTCGTTTTGACATATCTCACTCCATATAAGAAATATGAGTTTCCTACAGGCGTAGGATTTTAGTCAAACAAAATGATGCCAGGGATAAATTTGCGAGTATTTGAAATGTGTTCAAAACAGCAGCAACTTGATTGGAAAAGACTAGTTAATGGTTTGGATGGAATTCAAACTCTAAGCCTGACAGAGTTGAAAATCTTGCTTTTCCTTTTGTGGAAAGACTTCTATAAAAGCTTTCATTGTTTATTCCGTGCTTATGCTTTAAGCATTATCTTTAATATATAAATATGGTAAGATGGACATCTAAAAACAATAGGTGGTTTATGAAATATATATTACGGTTATTTTTAACATTATTAATAGTATCGATTCATTTATATGGCGAAGCGACTCCTCATCTTATTTTAAACTTTGATATCAATAAAACTCTTATTGCAAGTGATAAGGCTGGCAAAAAATCGGTCGAGGATGTCCTCAATGAATTACTTGCTGAAAAATATTCAGCTCGTTGGGATGAATCTCTGCAAGAAGAAATGACATTTGACGTGTATATAAAACACATCTTGATTCCAGGCCCCGAGGACAATAGCGAACTCAACAAACAAAGAAAGCTCTATTTACAACATTTCATCGACTATTTGCTTACACACGACCATCCGCTCTGCGAATCAGCTTTAGCGGACTATGGTTCAGCTTTAAGAAGTTTACAGATATCCAAAGGAACAATATTTGCATCTTTTTACCATTTAATCAGAGATTTAGATGCGAAGGAGATCTCCTATTCTATTATTTTACGAAGTTTTGGAGACGAGGTGCTTGAAGTTAAAAATGAAATTAACGCTCATTATAAAACAATATTTAATCGATTGGAGAATTTCAGACTGGCAAGCTATTTCTGGATAGCGGTGAGATGATTGAAAATTCCTATGCAATCTATAGTCAATTACAACATATTGGACATATCGCAATACATGATGACTGGAGCTATTGGAGTGCCCATGGAATGGCTGCTAGGCAAGGTAAGCCTTTTTATATCGATAGAGATGATGCTGAGACATTAACTATCTTTTTCGATGACAATATCATTGAAGATGATCAGATCAAAAATATTATATCTCCTCTCGATGCTCATACGGGCGAAGTCATTTCGATTGAAGATTTAGTCGAATCCGGACAAGCCGTTCGAGTCGACACCTTAGAAGCTATTTTAAATGATGACTACTATATCGATAGAGTCAAGGAAGCTCTTATTAAGCATTCATCTATTGACGGCATTGAGACCTCATCCTTTAGGGTGGGGAGGAAGTGCCGCTTCTCATTTTAGTTGTTTTAAATTTTTAAATGATGAAATATTTTCGCCATGGAAACACGAACGATCTGCTGTAAGCTTTTGACAGACCCAATAATTACTGATGCTCTTCAGCATACAAGCGAGCATTTTTCGGATGCATGTAACCATGTTCTTAAGATAGCTATTGCAGAAAAAACACACAACGCTGTTAAGCTCCATAAGCTTTGTTACTCTCAGGTTCGTGAATTGTTTAGACTTTCGGCAAATCTTGCTGTGCGAGCTATTCGACGTGTTGTCGCCTGCATGACTAAATTGAGAGGAAAGGTAAGCTTCCTAGAGAATTTAAGCCAAAAAGCATTGATTATGATGCCCGCATTTTTCTTTATAGAGAGCTTGACGAAACGGTTTCTTTGACTACAACAGAAGGCAGGAGCAGAATTCCAATGCTTCTTGGCGAACATCAGAGAAAAGCTTTGAAAGGACAGATACCGACGTCCGCCACAGTGATCAAGAAGGGTGTGGCGTGGTATATCCATATCGTCGTAGAAATAAGCGCAACTCCTTGTAATGGGGCTGGAATAATAGGAGTCGATCTTGGCATAACAAATATCGTCACAACATCGACTGGATTGATGATTGAAGGAAAATCAAGACAGGAATTTAAAAAGAAAAGATTCCAGATAAGAGCAAGCCTTCAATCGAAACAGAAGAAAGGAACAAAAAAGATTCTTAAAAGGCTTTCCGGATACGAAAACAGAAGAATTAAACATCAAAACCATGTTATTTCTAAACAAATTGTTGAAGAAGCTAAAAGGCACAATTGCGGCACTATTCGCATGGAACAGCTTAAGGAAATTCGCAACAAGACAAGGACATGGGACAAACATAGAAATAGAATGGTAGCAGGATGGAGTTTTTACCAATTGCAACAATTTGTGACTTATAAAGCTGCTGCTTATGGTATGGTTGTTGAACTAGTCAATCCAGCATATACAAGTCAAACTTGTTACCGTTGTTTAAATTTAGGCTCTCGCAAAGGAGAGCTATTTAAATGTTTAACCTGTGGCGAACAACATGCTGATGCCAACGCATCACATGTGATTGCTTTAGGTGGGGTTGTCTGTAAACCAGCCCGAATTAGCAGCTCAAGCTAGCTAAAAGCTTTCGCCTTTAGGCGAGAGTTGTTTACTGAAAGATGAAATTATTATTTTTTAAGTTTTTATTAACAAAATAAGGTGCTTAAGGGGTTCTAGGCAAGGATTTTAGTTTGAGAAATGACCCATTTGACCATTTCGTCGAATGGGCGACTTTTCCTCCGCATTGCTTTTTAACCACCAAGTACCCGGCTTTTTTAGACGTTTTTGTCTTAAAGACCTATGTGTGCTCTCTACCTTTCCTGATCCGACAGGGAGTTCTTTGCTTCTAATTCAGATTTTTTTGTATGCTTTTAACGCAACTTTGCACAATTCTTGTCATCTTCTCCGAAGAGGATGGCAAGAATTCTACGAAGTCGTGTTTAATCTAACCGTCAACTGAGGAATACGCTATGAAATCGATTTTAATATCCCTATGTACAACGTTTTACATATTCACATTAATAGCGGGGCCTCAAGATAAACTTAAAGAATTGAATCAATCCCAACTTCTCGACAACTGGGATAAACTATCCGCCCAAGAACAAGCGGATTTGACTGCCCAAATCGAACGGCTTGATATCTTAACATTTCGTAAACAACAGGAAACGGCTTTAAATTCGGTCTCCTCAAATATGGGTGAAATTTCACCTTTTGAAGACTACTTCTTTAATGGATCTGAAAAGGATGCTGAATCGGGTAAAAAAATCATTGCTGAAGGACAAGTGGGCTGCCTAATTGTTGCAGGAGGCCAAGGCACTCGTCTTAAATACAATGGCCCCAAAGGAAGCTACCCCATCACCAACATTAAAAATAAAAGCCTCTTTCAATTTGTCGCAGAAAAAGTGCGTGCCGCAAGTATCCAAAACCAACGTCCATTGTTGATGGCCATTATGACATCTCCAGGCAACCATCAAGAAACAATTGCCCACTTCGAAAATCATCAATACTTCGGCCTCAATTCTAACCAAGTGTTCTTCTATTCCCAAGAAGAACTTCCTTTTATCGATCAAAAAGGCAACTTGTTTTTAGAAACCCATTCAAAGATAGCTGCAGGACCAGATGGCAACGCGGCTTCATTAAAAAATTTTGTGGATAAAGGGGTGTGGGCGGCTTGGCGTCAAAAAGGGATCCGATATGTTCTCTATCTTCACATCGACAATCCGCTGGCAGATCCTTTTGACGCTGAATTAATAGGTTTTCACAAACGTCAGGAGGGGACCGATATGATTGTTAAATGTATCACTCGAGACGATCCTTTAGAAAAACTAGGGGTAATCTTGAGAGTCGGTGGCCAAACGGAAGTGATTGAATATTCAGAAATTTCCCCTGAAGAAAGAGATGCGCGCAAAGATAATGGAAAGCTTAAACATTTATGCGGTAACATTAGCTTATTCAGTTTCACCATGGATTTTATCAAAAATATCGCCGATAACCAATATAACAAATTACCCCTTCATAAAGCCTGGAAAGCTTCAAACTATTTGACCCTATCTGGTGATACAAAAATGTCGGAATCCCCAATTGCCTGGAAATTTGAACGGTTTATTTTTGATGTGCTTCCCTATGCTCAAAAAGTAAAAACCCTGATGTATCCAAGAGAAGATTGCTTTGCTCCACTCAAAAATGCCACAGGTTCAGATAGCATTGCCGATGTTCAAAAAGCCCTTCAAAATTATGATCGGAAAGTGATGACAAAAATCACAGGGGTATCCCCATCACCGACACTAAAGTTTGAATTGGATCCACAATTTTATTACCCAACAAATACAATATTGACAAAATGGAAAGGAAAAGTTCTTGATGAAAGTTCTTACATAGAGCCTTAAACTATTCAAACGTGTGGGGATAACATGGCTTTAAAAACGGAAATTCTACGCTTATTTGTAATGACTTCACTCCTTTGCATCACAAAAGGATTTGGGGAGCCCTCTGAGATCAAGGTCACTGTAGATTTAACCTCGAGAATGTGTTTTCATGGTCGTGACACCTTATCCCGAAGTCAATTTTTTGCAACTAATGGAAGTGACCTCGACTTACAATTATCAGAAGATCTAAAACAATTAAACTTCTGGCCGGGTAAAGTTTCTGTGGATTTATCCACGTTGAAAATCCCTCAAGATCCTCAAAAGCCGGGGTTCGCTCAGTCTACATTTTTTGACACCCCCTTAGCTTTATCGGACACATTACTCTCCTTAGGTGAAAGCATGCCCAACTTTTTCACCTGCCTAATTCCAATCTATTCTTGCCCTGCTTATATGCAAGAACCTGGCATGCCAACGACTCCCTCGAATTTTAATGCCCACGCACAAATGACTGTAAACACCATTTTAAATTTGGAACGTTTCAGCATGTTGCCAGATTATTACGAGATCTGGAGTGAACCCAACAACCCTCAAATGTGGGGTTGGATGGGAAGAAGCATTTCCATAGGATGGAACAAGTATACAGATTACTGTAAAGCCGTTATTCCAAAGTTGAAACAAGCAACGAGGAGCATTAAAATTGCAGGACCCGGAGACAGTGACGTCAGCGAATGGCCAATCAACGGATTTAGTTCATGGTCTTATAGAAAAAATTATCTTGAAACAATTGGGTCGCAGTTGGATCTATTCTCTTTTCGCTTTTTGCAAATGAATGCAAGTCAATTCAACGCCAGTTTAGATTTAATCTCTAACTATTCCAAAGCTACCTTGAAAACGATTAAGCCGATCCTAATTTCTGAATTTTGCGGGAAACTAGAAGACAAAACCGCAACTGCTGAAAATTATTGGGATGCTTTACATAGTTGTTTCGAAGAGTTGATCCTCTGCATCAGTCACCCTCATGTAGAAAAGGCGATCCCCTTCTTCAGTCCGACTGCAAAGCCTATCAACAAACAATTCATAGGCCAACTTTTCGATGATAATGGACCTACGCCCCTTTACGATTTTGTCAATCTTTGGCAACCTGTAGAGGGATATTACCTTTTCTCTTCTTCCTCCTCCGATGCTATTATCTGCGCAGTCTTTTTAGATGATATGGATTTGCAAACAGTTTATATTGCCCTGTCCAATACAACGGCCCATAATGTCAATGTAGATATTGGTTTGAAAGGCGATCCATTGATTTCACAAGCCAAGCAGACTAGGCTATTCTGGGATGGAAATGGTCCAGCGTCGGAACTCGACACTCTCTTTTTGGATGTCCCATTAAAATTTACTCCACATGAGTGCAAAGTGTTAACTCTATTTTTAGACACCCCTCTAGAAAACTTGCCTGAAGCCAAAGGAGAAATCTATTACAGTGGCATCAATTTTGCTCCGATTATAAGCCAGATTACAACTCAAATCGAATTGCCTGAAAATGTCACTAACGCCATCTTAAGGTACTCAACACAACGTCCAGAAAATGTGGATCAAGCCCCAGATATTTCTGTGAATGGATACTTTCTTCCCTCTCACAATGGGCCTATAGGTGGAAAAGGTAATTTTGGAAGTTCGCAAATAGAAATTCCGATTGCCTATTTGAGAAAAAAAAATTCGGTGACTTTTAGATACAAAATGAGCGGAGGCTATATGGTGAGCATTGCCATATTGGCATCCTCTTTAGATAAAGAAGATTGAATAATTATTTCTTAAAGATTTTATCAGCAATGCACCCTACAGCTTCTTTCAGCCCTTTAGGTGTGTTACCTTTGGCATTATTAATTAAGGCCATATTAACAGGATTATTAGGCTCATTTAAATCATCTATTTGCTTTTGTTGTTCTTTCGTCAATGAGATTTTCGTCGGCACAGCAGGAAGCGCTTTCATAGGATCGACCGATTTAATTTTACCTGCTGTTTGCAAAGTAGTTTGCATATTTACACCCGAAATTTCTGGTGGTTGGTTTTTACCGACTTCGTTCATATCTCCCCCTATTTACCTTTTAGTTGTTCTAAAAATATTAACCAATCTTGTTTTTCTTCTTCTCCCTTCGTAAAGATCTCTTCAAGAGTTTTAAGATCTTCCTCCAAAGCTTGAACATTGTTCAATTTCTTGTTCAGAGCAGAATATATAAATGGCGCAATCTTAGAAGGTTGAAGAATTTTGGTCAGTTGCACAATCTCGATTGCATCCGCATAATTGCCAGTGTTATACAATGCGATACACTTGCCTAGAGAATATTCAGGAACCTTAGGATTCAAATAACAGAGGACGGTAAAAACGGCGTCCGATTCCATTTTTTTGTCAGAATCGTGCAATTCCTTGGCTAGTTGATAAATTTGATTCATACTTTTTTCCGAAATGCTCCATTCATCTTGCACTGTAAGTTTTTGATGTTCTGTCGCTTGAACGACAGAATGGGCTTTGCGATCAGAAAATTCTTGGATAATATGACCAAAGGATTGTATTCCAATCATAGGTGGAAGTATGTGAGCGATCAACTTAAATCCTTTATCCATCGAAGCCAAGAACTCTTTGAACTGGAATTTTTCACGTAATTGTCGGCGATGTTCCTCTTTGAACATGGCTGCATTCTTAAGTGGAGTTGCCTTAGCTTGATAATACTCATCAGGCTTCATATAAGAGTCGATATAGTCATCGATATCTTCTAATTCATTAGATTGTAGCATCACTTTTTCCACTTTTTCCATGGACCGCCTCAACCAAACAAACAATATATAATTATTATAGTTTTAATATTGATTAATTGCAAAATTCGTTTTTTAATAAATTAACTAAGACTGATAAGCCGGCAGAAGAGCTACATATTTCTTTTCTCTTATCCCAGATTATGGCAAACTACCGTTTTTTCTTAGGGAAGAGTGGCAGAGTGGCCGAATGCGTCTGTCTCGAAAACAGATTCACCAGCAATGGTGACGAAGGTTCGAATCCTTCCTCTTCCGTTTCCATAAGCCATTCCACACTGGCTTCTCAACAATATACAACCCATTAATAAACGCTGTGCTATTTGTTGCTAGCGAATCACATTTTTGTCGATTCTGCACAAATCCTGCACAGTAACCGAAATTATTGTTGGGAGAGTATTGTCTTATGGCAAAAACACAAGAGCCAGGCATCACAAAAATTGAAGGCACTAAAGGCACCTATTATCGAGTGCAAATCCGCATCAAAAACGGCGAGCATCTCTCAAAAAAATATGATTCTTTTAAGAAAGCTAAGGAATGGAAGCGCAAGACCATCGCAGCCGTCAAAGCAGGTGATCCTTATGAAACCACCAAGATGCGGCGGCTTACGGTCGGGAATTTGATTAATTGATCGCTTCATTGAGCATGAACTAAAAAAGCTTAGAAATCATAAAACGATGCTTAGCCATCTCAACTGGTTCAAACAAGAAATCGGTCACCTTACTCTCAACTACTTTCGAGAAGATGTGGTAGCAAAAAGCCGAGACAAGCTCGCAAACACGCCTGATAAATATGGGCGTCCTAGGTCCCCTGCTACAGTCAACCGTTATCTTTGTACATTAGGTAGTGTCACAAGTCTAGCTATCAGTGAATGGAAGCTCCTTACTTCATCCGTTGATCGGACATCTGCTTAGGCTCTTCCAAAAGTTAGAATCACTTCGAGAAACCAACTCAAGCAATGATGATTTCTTATTCCCAGGAAGAAGTGGTCAAGGGCCGATTAACTTTCGACAATCTTGGAACAAAGCCCCTTCAAAATAGCAGGTCTTGTTTGATTGATCTGGATTGCACGCATATTCCACCAACTGGCTCACGCAACCAATATTCTAGTTTGGCCAAACAGATTTTAGCACGAGGATTATAGACCATATTAACATAATAATTGCACAACAACTCTCTGTATGTTATAGTAAAAATATAAGGTTAATGATGAGAGGTTGGATGACTAATTTAATCGAAAATATAAAAAAATATCTTGAAGAAACTTTAGGGGTCGGGATTTCCATTATTCCATGGAAAGGTCAAAAAAAGTTGCCTCTTTTCTTGGTTGATGCCTACTTGTTTTTTGAAACAACCTTTTTAAATAATCCCTGCTTAATGATGATTGCAAAAAATGATGTAGGGTTAACCCCCAATACAGTTCAAAAACATTGGCAACAAGTATCAAAAAAATGGAATAATCCTTGTATTTATATTTCTGATACTATTTCTAGTTATAACCGTAAGCGGTTAATTCAACATCATATACCCTTTATTATCCCAAATAATCAAATTTATATCCCCGATTTTGGATTCGATTTAAGAGAACATTTTAAACAACAAAGAATTCATAAGGAACTTTTTAGCCCGGCTACGCAGAGTGTTATCATATCAACACTTCTTAGAGAAAAAAATGAAAGATTAATTCCATCAGAATTAGCAACCACTTTGGGTTATTCTCCTATGACGATGACTCGTGTATTTAACGAACTGGAAAGCGCAGGGATTGGCGAATTGATCAAAAAAGGAAAGGAACGACAGTGGTTTTTTGAGGATACTAAGAAAGCCTTGTGGGAGCAAACAAACTATATGTTGCGCAGTCCAATTAGGAGCCGAGAACCCATGAAATTATGGCCCGGAGGCACAATAATGCAAATGCCTTTGGCTGGCATAAGTGCATTAGCGGAGATAACTATGATTAATTCGCGATCACTTCTTATTTATGCAATTGATGTGAAGGATTATCGGCAGGTAAATATCCCGAAAGGATTTCAACTCTCTTCTATAGATGAAGCAGACTTTGAACTAGAAATTTGGAATTACAATCCACAACTTTTTTCTAAAGATGGAAGAGTTGATCCATTTTCACTTTACTTGAGCTTAAGAGAAACGACAGATGAGAGAATCGAAACAGCCTTAGAAGAACTGATGGAGAAAATTCAATGGTAAAAGGCTTAGAGTTATTTAAAAAACATTTTGCACATTTTCAGGAAAAATATGTTTTGATTGGCGGTACAGCTTGCATGCTGGCCATGGAAGAGGCTGGAATCCCTTTTCGGGCTACTAAAGACCTGGATATTGTTCTTTGTGTTGAAGCTCTCAACCAGGAGTTTGTTTCCGCATTCAAACAGTTTGTGGATCAAGGAAATTATCAACATCGTCAACAGAGCACAGGAAAAGAAATCTTTTACCGCTTCTCTTCTCCAGGAAATAAGAACTTCCCAGCTATGCTAGAACTATTCTCGCGTCTTCCCGACATAGTAAAATTGAATATGGGTGGGCATCTAACACCAATTCCTTTAAATGAAACAATGATTAGTCTATCCGCGATTCTGCTAGATGATTTCATTCATGCTGGAAAACTTGAAATAACAGGGTTACCTACAATTGGAGCTGCGCATCTCATTCCTCTTAAGGCAAAAGCGTGGCTCGAACTCACGACCAAAAAACTAGCTGATGAGGCCACCGTTAACGAAAAGGACATCAAAAAACATAAAAATGATATTTTACGGCTCCATCAACTTCTTTCCATTGATGAAAATATTAACCTTCCTCTGCCGATAAAAGTCGATTTAAGAGAGTTTTTACAACGCATCGAAAAAGATTCGATCGATGTGAAAACCTTGGAATTGAAAAACACAACTTATGAAAAAGTGTTAAGTAATCTCAAAACGATTTACAACATTGCTCCTTTGCCTTCATTAGGAGAAGTTTTGACAAAGAAAAGAGGCGATGAGTTAGTTCAATTCGTTACGGAAATTTTAGCAGCAGGCCCTAACGTTAATGACACATTTCTTAACGGACACCGTCCGTTGCAATTACTTATTAGAGCCAACCTAGAGCCACGCAAGAAGCTTGAATTAGTTAAAAATCTTATCGATCTAGGAGCTGATATCCACTCAACGGACAACAGTGGATTAACACCATATCAAGTTGCTATTTCAGAAGGAATCAAACCAATTTCAGATTTCTTACGTTATAATAAAAATGTTCGTCCAATGTCACCCCCCGGAACAGGATATGCAAAACATTCCAACATGTACGGAGAAATCCCACTGCCATAAGCATTTCAACGCATAAATTGCGCCACCTACTACGGCAAAACGCGCCATAAACACTCCAACACGTCTTCAATAAAAAAGCTTGATTGAAGGGATTATCAGCGTAAAAATGTCTTGTGTAATCATTTTAAAATTAATCGAGTTTCCAACTATTTACCATCATAAGTACTCTTCGATGGTGATGAGCCGTGCAAGCATGATAAAGAATTCCTTTTAACGAAACTTCTTGTTTTATTTGATGTACTGAAGGTTTAGAATCTGAAAAGACCACTTGCAGTTCACGGACACCTTTTTCTGGTATGTTCATAATGTCTTCTTCTAGTTCAGTATTTTTTTTTAGCTCAATATTTATTGGTTCTTTTAACGTTAAAAAGACGGTTTTTTCAGGGCAATCGCCCATTTTCACACTCGTGTATTCAGGAGGACCTGGATAAACTTCTTCATATAATATACCGCTGAGTTCAACTTCTTCAGGCTCGTAGAAAAATGTCTTTAGTTGATGTGACAACTGGTCTCTATCCAATGCGGTATCGATATGAAATTCGATTTCATTATTATGGGGATTAGAAGTTTTCCGAAATGTCCCGCTGCACTGAACGTGCTTTTCAATAAATGGCAGGAATTCCTCAGGAAGATATACATCAATATGCGGATAGGTTATTGTTGCAGAAGCAATCGGCTGTTTTTCTAATGAGATGGAATGATTAAGAACCAAAGGTTTATCTGTGACTAGAACAATACTTCTTTCGATTTTATCTTCTATTTTGCCATTTTCTCGTTTTGTGATAGTCCTTTCGGCTCTCCTTAAAACTCCGTCTAAAACGACACTTTGTTCAAACTCCCAAAAATATCCAGATACTTCACTAAAGATGCATAGGAAAATGAAAAACGACAGAGAAAGATTTTTTAGCATATGAGGTCTCTATATGATGTTTCATGTGGATATGGACGAAGGTAGGTGTGTTTTTTATTGTGCACGACAACGGCACGTAATAGTTTTTTTTCGGCCAAATGAATAGCTTCTTCGCGCGTTACCCAACGCTTTTCCGTCTGGTTGACCATCTTCAACACGCGTGTATTTTCTGGGCAAATCTTCAAGCGTAAGCTTTAAAAATCGCTCTTCTTTAAAGAGAGCGATCATCGCCGCTCGACCGATTTCATAGCTTGGAAAAATGGCAAATGTATATTTCTTTTGATTATCTTTTTCATCAGTCTCAATGTATTCAGCACACCCAATTGCTCCATGTTTGCGTGCATGGGGTCCTATTACCAAATTACCTGAATTATTATGACGCCATGCTTTAGAGCCTTTTAGGGATTTTGGGGTAGGGTCTTTTTTACGAATTAATTTATTCCCTTCTTTATCGTAATATTCAATTGAAAGACCCTCGCCTTTGTTTGCCTTAATCCATTGGATGTTTTCTGATGGTGGCTTCATAGCTACGCTTACCCTAATAATGATTATGGCTCAGCATTGTGTGACATTATACGGTTTTGTGCAAGTGATTATGATGAAGCTTATCGCCCATAAGCATTGCAAATTATGCACAAATTCGGCACACTAACGGGCAACTTTGCGCATTGTTAGGCAATACTAAGATTAAGTATTCTCACTCTATTTTTGCTGTGAAGTTGGTTGTTTAGTGTTTAGGATACCTGCAGGGCATCGGACTCGAAAACAGATTCACCAGCAATGATGACGAAGGTTCGAATCCTTCCTCTTCCGACACTTGGATACGCACGGGCACGAAAACAAACTACCCGTGAATATGTAAATAAAAAGAGGCGGCAATTGATATTGCCACCGCCTTTGTTTTAACATTTAGTTTATTGAAATACCACTTACCTTTGCATTATCCACAATGGAAATGAAATCTATTTCAATGGTATTGTTTGTGACGTTTATCGGGAAAGAAAAGTGCCGTGGGTTTGCAAACCCACTTAATGCATAAAGATCTACATTCGTCAGAACTTGGTTACCATTGATCTTGACGTTGAATATTCTCTTGCCTTTAGCCTGCCAGTAAATCTCTGCAAATTGGAGTGTTACCAGATGATTGCCATTTGTTACAGGAACAACATAAGAGAAATTACCGAAACGCTCCGATACATACATTCCCATGAAAGTTGGCAAAGTATTATTTGTAGCGGTGGAACCCCCATTGAAATATTGATCTGCCTGCCAGGTAATTTCGCTATTGCACATATCGCTAACCTTACCTCCGCCAGCATTAATATACACACCGCTAACCGGTGTTGCATTTTGCACTGTCACCTGCTCAACACTTTGAGCAGAATTGCCGGAATTATCATAAGCAATTGCCTTAAGGGTATGTTGGCCATTTGATAATGTGGTAGTTTCAAGCGACATCGAATAAGGTGAAGTTGTCTCTGATATTTTTAATGTAGAATCAACATAGAAATCTACATGTGCAATTCCATTGCTTGATATAACATTAGCTGTGACATTAATTGTGCCGCTTACCGTCTCACCATTGGAAGGCGATGTAATGTTAACAGATATTGTAGCTGCCGTAGAGTTCGTTAAGCTATCAAATAAATTGGATCCATTGTAAGAACCCCACCCAGTAGCATTATCATAACCTGGGCCAGCTTGATAAACATAATTGTTGCCTACTGTTATATCATGATAATCCGTTGCAGTTGCCTGCGAGTTCCCAAGAGCATAAAGCGAAGGGTTCGCAAAGCCTAAAGTCGACATTTGTGCAGCCTCGCGCTGTTGGTTAACAAGAGCTGTAAAGGCCGCCCATAAAGGGGCTGCACAACTTGTACCGCCGTATAATGTCCAACTCCCGTTGGAATAAATAGCATAAGCCTTATTTTGATCTGCATTTAATGAAACATCAGGTACATTTCGATATGTTTTTGAATAAGTAGTAGAAACGTTTGCTTGCCAGGATGGAATTGGCCATACGATGCTTACACCGCCTCCCCCAGCTCCATGTCCAACGCCATCATTCCAGACCGTTTCGCTCACATAAGTTCCAGTGTTTGCATCGACAGTGAGGCTAGTTCCTCCAACACCCGATACGTAAGGCTGAGATGCGGGATCATCTACTACAAGAGTCGTACTGGGATAATCATCGTAGGCACCGCTATCACCGGAAGAAGCATAAATAGTTTGCCCTTGAGCGGCCATCTGCTGAAAAATTGCATTTTCCGCTTGAAGAGCTTGTGAACCGACATAATCTTCTCCCAATCCCCAAGAACTGCTTACTTGCTTTGCCAAGTTATCGGTAGCAATTCGATTATATGTATCAAGAACACCTTGACCATTATTGGGGCCTTCATACACGTAAATCTGACTCTTTGGAGCCAGAGCCAATACAAGCTCTATGTCAAGAGTTACTTCAGCATCAACAGTTGATGTACCGCCATCAACTACAACATTGGTCAAATTAGCAGATGGCAGACCAAAATGGTTTGTATATGCATTGATATCGCTTGCAAGGTATGATCCAAGCTCAAACAGAGCAATACTTTGGCCAGAACCATTTGCTGAAACTCCATTAAGATTATAAGCAATTTTAATGTCATTGGGAGCGAAACCACCATTCGGACCTGAAGGAAATGCTGAAGGATTTGAAGCTTGCATCATTTCTTTACTTATCTCGACATGTCGGTTGTGCGTATGCCAAACGGCAGAGTTATCTAATCCAACGATCCCATTGATGATGGAAGCAATGTGAGCGGGAACTTCAGGCTCTTTATCAGGAGCATGAAATTTCCTATTGTTTGCTTGCTGGTACACATTAAGGTTAACGTTAAAAGCTGTTTGGACAGTTGTTGCAGCTCCGCTTATATTAAGCAGTGTGCGATTAAGATGTGTGCCGATAACATTTAAGCCTATACTTTTAGCATAAGCAATCACTTTATCGTAGTCTTCCTGAGTTGGGGAAAACATTTGCGTAAATTCATCTGAGGTCAAATATTTCCCGTAGTTTTTGTCAGCAGGATTATAAATCCCTTGGATAAGTTCTTCCAATGCGTTTTGGTTGCGCAAAGGCAAAACAAAAGTGATTGGAACAGGCGTATCGGCAGCAAGGGGTTCTACAAAACTAGCTTGAGATACTGCCTTGCTCGGGATATGGCCTGAAAGCCTTACAGTAGGTTGGTTAGGGTTTGAAGCCGATGCAAAACCCATATTTAGGGCGAGCATCGATATAGACACCACCAAGTATTTTAAATGTCTTAAGAAAGTAACTTTCATATTCGGCACCTTATGACTTTTTAAGGATTTGGTTAACTAATTGTATGGTGAAAATTTAACCTTGAAACGGCAATTTGCACTGGTTAAAAGATTGCTATTTCCCCGGTTTGAATATTAAACAAATAAAGAATATATGCAAAAAAAATTATAATTTACGAAAAAAAGGAGCTGAAAAACATGCTCTAAGATTGTTAACCGGTTTGGGGGAGCGAACGTCTTAATTCAAGCTGCAAAAGGAATAAACTCTTCTAAGAAGATACCAAATTCTCGCCAAGGAAAAGTTCGAAGACCATCCCATGTCTCCCGTTTCCTTAGCTATAGTAAAGCGTAATGAGAAGATGTTTTGCGTAATGGACGAAGTCTTTGTTATTGGTAAAGATTGCGAGATGGTAATACTCGGCAACAGAACAGATTAGAAAGTCTACGTGGCCACCATTGATTCCTTTTCTTCTATATTGATTATGCATTTCAGCTGCACGCTCGTAATTTTTACTGATGAGTAGTAAGTCTTCAAATGCCTCTAAACCTGTCTAATTGGTCCTATAATTCGGACACGAGTCTCGTTAATGAGTTCCGAAAACTGGCTAACAAGTGTATTTTAATAGCATTTTGTTTGTTACGCCTTAATGCTAAATACCATATGCTTGTTTCAACTAATACTTCCATTAACGCTTTCGCTTTTTTTTATGGGTGTATTTTCCGTCATATTCAATAGATCCAAAGAGATCTAAAATTTGCACTTGTTGGTGACGTTGTAGATACTATTTCAAAGCAGCATTTACAGCATCCTTTTTATACTTAAAGCCCCCTACTTTCAGAACCTCCGAAAGCAAATAGGGATCATACTCGATATTGCTCGCCATAACACATTTTTATGTGTGAGGTAAAAAGCAAAAATGATTTTCAATATCAAAACTCAAATCACAATATAAACTTCAGTCCCTAGGCGGCAAACGGAAGTAAATAAAGTTGAATTGGACACAAAGAAAACTTTACGACGACATGTGGTACTGCAATTTGATCCTCAAAGCCAGACAGCTTGGCATCTCCACTTTCGTTTGTCTCCTTTTTCTGGATCTTTGCCTATTCAACAGCAATCAGCATGCAGGTATTGTTGATCACACGAGAGAAGATGCTGGGGTAATGTTCAGAAGAGTAAAATTTGCTTATGATTGCTTACCCATCGACCTTAAACCTATGCTTAGCATCAACACCGATAATGTTCCTGAACTTCAACTCAGCAATGGTTCTACATTGCGTGTAGATACTTCTATGCGTTCCAGCACATTGCAATATTTGCATATCAGTTAGCAAAAACAATGTTCTTCCCATACCTGTGCCTTATTTATAAATGAGTTTTCCAAATGAATCGCGCACTAATTCTGCATCTGCAGGCCTTTCATCCAAAGGAGGTTGTCTCTTTCTTTTGTCTTCAAAAAAGGCATGACGGTTATTCCCGAATTTTCGAGCATGATAGGTTAAGAATGACATTCTTCTCTCTTGATTACTCAAGTTTGATTCAGAATAGTGTGGAGTATATGAATCAAAAAAGATAGCATCACCAGGGTTTGTAAGTACCTGTATCCAATCAAGACTATTAACAACAGTTTCATCTAGCGGTGTTTTTGGAGGACTCAAAAGGCCTCTTGTATGGTTGCCGCAAGAAAAAAGAGGGCACCATTTTCTTTAGTTGAATGATCAAAGCTAAGGCAGAACGTGAGATGTTTATCACCATATCGATCCCAACCTGCTGCTGCGTCTTGATGAGGTACAAAGGCTCCCATTCCAGGCATTTTATAATTAATTTTATCTTTAAGAAGAACTGATTCCTTCCCCAAAAGAACATGTGTAATTTTATCGATTCTATCATTCTGCAGTATGTCGTGCAGCTTTTGTGAGCAAAAAGGCAGGAAATTTTCTACTCTATCAAATCCATTTTCAGCATCATATCGCAGATATGTTCCTGAGGTAGCTGCATTTGTTCTAAAAGAATCAATTTCAGAAGAAATATCAAGAATGGCTTCAGGACTTACGAATTGTTTATATAATAGGATTCCGTCGGTCTTATATATTTCATCGATATCTCGGCGTTCAAATATGCCATTGATCCATAGCTTGTCCAAAGGATCTTTTAAAATAAAATAATGAAAACTCAAATTAGGATCTTTCGCGAGAAATTCTTGGGCCAATGTCAGAGTTTCGGACAGCGTATATCGGCTGCGATAACGCATGACTTCTCCCTTTGCTTCTATTCCTTCGCTGCCAACTTCATGAAGAGTAGTGGAAAAGTAGAATCTTTGCTTTGATAAAGACAATAGATGCGAAATCACTTCTTTAACCATTGTTTTTGGGAAAAGATGAATCAATGCCTGTGCAAAAATCAAATCATAACCTTCAGAAGGATGATGTTGCATGACATCTCCACAAATCCACGAAGCTGTTAGATGTTTACGCGCTTCATCAATCATACCCTGAGCAACGTCAATGCCTGTTAGTCTTTCGAAGCCCTCCTCCGACATCAATACAAGGTTGTCGCCTAAAGCACATCCAACATCCAGAATATGATTGTCTTTAGATAAAGGCTCTAAATTCTGGCGTCGTACGGATTGTGGACCTATGGAAATCACTTCATGTTCATTTCCATTTAAGACAACAGACAAGATGTACTTTCGAGTTTCTCTCATGATATCAGTGATACTAGAATAATACCCAGAAATGGATGAGTAACTCTCGTCATGCAGTTTAATTAATTGATCTTGAAATATCATTTTGAAAACTTGATTGATTTTTTCTTCTAACTCCTCGATTGTTCCGTTGTTGATTATTGTATAATCATAACCCGTAACAGAGTTTACACTCTCTTCTGATATGTGAGAGTCTGTTGCAGTAACTCCGGGACGTTCTAAGCGAATAATCACAGCACCCATTTTTCTGAGAGCTGTGACATCTTCTTGCATACGGAGATCTGAAATAACAAACAGATCATCAGGAAATTTTTGGGTACATGTTTCAAAAGAACGGATATAAAACGTTTTTCCATCAACTTTGCTGAGATGTGGAAATCGATCTCCCAACTCATTAAAAAGAACATCAATTCCAATAAATTGCATGATTTCCCTTGGCGTAACTTGCCAAAATGGATCGAGGATTTCTTTTTTGTCACCCCATAACTGCTCGTCGCTAAAATTAAAAAGCAACTGCACAGCCTTTTTCATAGGGTCTGCTAATGCATATTTTTGATATCCGTATTTTTTCACTAGAAAATCAGCAGAAGTATCTTTACCCACACTTTTCGGACCCAAGAAAGCTACGATTCTGGGAAGTTGATTGACATTTTCCTCTGTTGAGTGGATGTAGCCACTCAACAGAACAAATAAGAGGATAAAATTAAATAAACTCTTCATTTTATTTTTGATCTGAAATGAATTTTGCCAATTCTTCAGGCGTGTAATCGATCCAACCATAATCTAGTTTGGTATAACTATCGTACCAGACATATTCTGAAATCATTTTAATAACTCTTAATCCAACAGATGTCATTGCTTGATTAATCTCATCGAGCTTTGGTTTAATTGATAACATGCCTTGGTCGCGAAAACGAACATTTAAAAATCTCTGATGTCCTAGTCCATCTCCCGAAACCCCATCTTGATTACAATTATACGAAAGGGGGATAGGCGTTCTAAATTTAGAAGTAAACTGATTGGAAATTACCTTGAGTTGTTCAACTTCACCTTCATTCAAAGGTGTGTTATCTCCTGCATCTTTGTGTCCAACTTTAATATGAAATTCAAAGTATTTAGTTTTGTGAGTTTGGGTTTCCGCATCTGTTTGAGGTATTCCATCGATTCCATGGGCTGTAGCCTCAATTTTCTCTCGAATGACGCTAAAACCTCTTTTTACAAAGAAGTCAGCATCACTATGACATTCTTTTACAACTTGATCTGTGTCATCAGAATGAAGATAGCGAGCAGATTGCATTACTTTAACTGTATTTTCACTCCCATCTGGACTTCTAAATACAAGAGCCAAATAACACGCTTTCATTTTATCGGTGATTGCTGGATGTTGTTTATTCCAGTCATTTACAGCTTGACAATACTTTTCTACTCTTTCCTGAGATGGATTGATTTCCGATAAAAAGATGTGTAATTCGTGTGTTCCCGAATTTCCTCTTCCTTTCATTTCTGGATAGGTTTTTCTGTATTCCGCATCATTCGGAATTCTATTTAACACTGAAACTGACATAGACATAATATAACTCCTTTATTTTTATAATGTTAGATTCATAATTTGCTTACAGGTAATGGTTCTTCTGTATTGTGTTTGCTTGCTAAAAGATATCCTGAAAGCATGCTAGCAACAATACCACGATAAGTACCGTTACAATCTCCAATAGCATAGACATTTGGTAGGTCCTCTATGCATGAATCCTTATTTATTGCCGGGTATTCTCCAACACCTTCGATAGTAGGTCCTAAAACATGTACCTCATCGTTATTTAATGTTGGAAACAACTCGGTAAGTTGGGTAATTCCGTAAGAAACGACTTTTTGCAAAGAACTAGGAAAATGAGCTAAAACCCCTGACAAATCGGTAAGCTTCTCTTTATAAGCTTTCGTGTGCATGACTTCATTAAAAACAGCATCTGCCAAAAGAGCTGAATCTTTGATACGAAAATTAAAGCCAAAATTGTTTCTACCTGTTGGCAAGCAATCGGCACGGCCAGAATAGGTCTGAATATCTTTAAATTGCGTGGGAGCAACCTCACCATTTTCGCACCAACAAAAAGTACGGCATTCAATCCCCTGGTCTTCAAATTCAAGGATATATTTCGGATCAACAGAACTTTTTTTAGGGAATAAATGTGAAGGACCCTCAACTCTGAAACCAAACTCATAACGACGGAATTGCTTTGGACAATCTAAAAATCGCGGCATAAATCGCCCTCCTGCAAAGACGATTTTTTTTGCTAGGACAGTTTCTAAGGAACCTGATTTCACATCTTTTATTTCAATTTTGTACCCTTGCTCAATCAAGGTATATTTAATAAATTCTGTTTCGTAACGAACGTGAAGGCACCGTTTAACCAATTTTTGTATAAGAGCGATTCGATCAGATAAACTAAGATAGGCAGAGGGATAATATTTAAAAGCCCAATTCCCAAGATCGCGTTTAAGATGGTTTTTAGAATCGATTTTTGGAAAAGAAGGCAGTTCTTTAAAAGGGGCAAGGTCCGTTTTTAGCATTTCATAGGCGATTTTTAAATGAGTTTCGTTATGTTCCCAAATATTAGTTCCCGAAGGATAAAATGAAAACTTTCCATCAGAAAATAATCCAGCACCTCCAGCTCCAAGAACACATTCTTGTGGGTGATTCCGACTTCTCTCTTCAACGGATTTGCCTAAGTCTACAACTAAAACAGAATGCTGATTCTTTATTGTTGAGGCGTACGCTAACCCAGCGGGACCTAAACCAATGACTAAACAATCATAAATTGACATAAAACATACCTTGTAAATTTCAAAAACAGCTTAAATATAATTCTTTTTGAGCTTAATTAAAAATTATATTATATTTAAGTGAGTATTAGAATTACTTATACAAGAGGTTATATGCGTTCCTTTCCAAACATCAATTTTTTGCGATATTTCTATTCTGCAGGTAAAAACAAAAGCGTTTCAAAAGCTGCAGAGGAAAACTTTGTCACCCAATCAGCAATTAGCCAAGGAATAAATAAATTGGAAATAGAAATTGGCAAACCTCTGGTAACAGATTGTCGAAATAGGTTTCAGTTAACTCCAGAGGGGGAAATGTTGCTTGAAAAATGTGAAAGTGTTTTTTCAGTTTTTAATGAGATCAGCGATTTGTTTAATGAAAGGGAGGGGGTTTATAAGGGCAAGCTCGTCATTGCTACAAGCTATAGCTTTGGCATTTCATTATTGCCTATATATTATGAAAAACTCTTCAAGTTGCATCCAGAAGTGCAGCCAATATTGCGCCTTGGGCACACTGGATTAATTCGAGAATTCGTCACGAAAGGAGAAGTCGATTTTGGCGTGGTTTTAGCGCATGGAGATGTTCCCGGTTTTGATTCACATATTATTTTCACTGGCGAGCATAGATTATATCATGCGAAAAAACGGTCTAAACCAACTATTGAACGCTTAATTGTTAGCGAAGATCGAAGAGAAGATCATATTCTAATAGATCATTTAAAAAAAGAAGGCAAAGAGCTTCCTCCTATCCTTGAAGTTTTAAGTTGGGAAGCCATTGCCAGTATGATTAAACGAGGGTTAGGGGTTGGATTTTTGCCTGATTATGTGGCAAAAGCGCATGATTTAATTCTATTTCCGGCGAAGTTGCCTAAAATTCCCTATCAACTTTTAGCGATCTATTCAAAAAATCGCAAGCTTTCCCGTAATGCTCATATGTTCATCAATTTAATGCGTGAAGACTTTCTTCGAGATTAAAGATTAGAGCTTTTGGAATAAAGATGTCTTGCCGGCTTCGCCAATAATTTCTAAATTCCGACTAATTTAATAATTCAAATATGGAGGACAGATTTTCCTTATTTACAAAATGGAAATGGCCTCCATCGATAGTAATCAAATGATCATTTCTCTTTACGTCACCGCTCCTAAAATCCTACACAATCCTACATATATACATCTGTAGATATGTATAGGAACGCTAACCGAGCAGTTGTGTTGACGAATTCACGTGTCGGAATTCCGCCGACAAAATCCGGGAATGCTTATCTCAAGAGTCGGTTTAGAGCTCGAGGATCGACGTTTTGTCGCCCGGAAGTGTGCTGCAAGCACCGTTTTAAGCTTTCGAGAAAGTATTCTCCAGTCATGCCATACGTGTTTATCCCGATTCCTCACGGGTAGGGATAAAGCGACATAGCCTTCTTTGCCATCGGGAATGGTTTCAAAATGGCGGGGAATATTTTCTGAAGCTTTAAGGCAGCGGCGACCTATAACAAGCGCCGCGCCCTGATGAATAGATAAACCATATCTTCTAGCAAACTTTACACGTCCAATTAGGGATGTAAAATAGGGATTCACCTCTATGACCTCAACACCTTCTCTCCATGCTCGTGACTTAAGACTGCTTTTTATATGATTATATGCGAGGCTGGAGAGCATTCTGGCATGAGATGGACTTGCTTGCTCTTTTATTTCTGCTTTCTTTTTTTGAAAATTAAGATCCTCGATAACGAGGGTCTTTTCTGTCTTTTTGGAATAAGCTATAAGATTAGCGCATACATCGCCAATAAGGGCCTTAGTTTGGTTTTGATTTTTTCCATAAGTATTTAGAGGAATAGATTTTTTTGCTATAAAATTTCCAAAGCGATCAGTTTCAGCAATCGCCAGATGGTTGGCATTGATATCAATACCGATGACACCTTGCTTTAACGATGTCATCAAAGGTGATTTTGCGACTGGCACGCTGACAAACAAACGCCATCCCTTTTCATCGCATTTGAAGCGGTAACAGATGGGAACCCCATAAGAGGCAGCTTTTGGATCTTTTAGCTTCTTAAGCCGTTTTCTTTCTTCATGAGACTTGAGCACTTCTAGAATATTTTTTTGGCCATATTCAAAATAAATTCCCGATAGAATTAGATACTTTCCATGGGTTTCAGCCAAACTATCAGGAAGACGAATACGCAGGGTTAGAGTTCCATTAGAAGCTAGCGTTGCAGTGCAAGATTGATTGCCTCCGGATTCATCCTTAGAACCTAGGAGAAAAAAGCTATTTTCTCTAGATCTTTGCCACTCAGCTAACCATTCCTGATGATTTTTATATCCATTTGCACCTAAGTCAAATTGGGCTCGAAAGAGCCTTCTTGAGCCAAAGCATAGGCCAACCTTGTCTTTTTCTTGATTGGATTGAAATTGTTTTAATTTACACTCGAGATTAAAAAGAAGGCGTTTTTTTGATGGTACTTATTGGAATGTGGATCAGCTTTTTTTAGTTTTTCAACGCGTTTTTTTACGGAAGCAATCTTTTGTTCGGTTTCGGTAATTTGTCCTATCCGTCTTTCCTTAATGGAAGCGATTTTTCCTAGAAGTTGCACACGTATAGCATTGAAATGGCGGCCCGTTATTCCATATTCCTTTATATATTGGGATTTAAGATCTGCTGCATTTTTTCCTGAGGAGATATCTGCAAAGAGTTTTCTTTCTACGAAAGAGAAAAGCTCAGCACAGCGTTGTAGTATTTCTATTGCAGTATTCTCAGTAGAGATCCTACTTTGATAAGTAAATATCCGAAAGTCATTATCAGAGAGCATTTGCCGCCTCGCTTAAGGCATGAAGCAGTTTTTTGTTTTTACGGCTCCTAGCTCCATACAATCTTGCAGAAAACACATTAATGATCTCCAATACGTCCTGAACAAGATCATCCTCAAAACTGGCTTCTTCCTTTGCATTGATCATCACCACTTCAGTGCCAAAGCTTTCGCATAAAGAAAAAATTAACTCGGCCCCAAAGCGCATTAAACGGTCCTTGTGAGTAATCACAAGGCGATAAACCGATCCCGAGCATATTGCTTTTATCAGTTTTTTTAAACCTTTTTTATGATAGTTTAATCCCGATCCTAGGTCTTGCACAACTTCATAAGTCCAGCCATGTGCTGCACAAAAAGACTCTAAAACAGCTATTTGACGAATTAAATCTCCTTTTTGATCATGGCTAGAAACACGTGCATAACATAATGTCGTGCGATCACAAACCGCAATCTTAGGAATAATGCCTCGTAATGTTGCAAGATCATACCGACGATGACCTCTGGGTGTTCGCGTTGCTGTAATTTTGCCGCCATCTTCCCAGCGACGCAACGTCTCTTGATGTACACCAAGTTCTTTAGCAGCTTTTCCAATACTCACTTTCATGAATTAAAATCTATACATTTTGTCTAGATTTGTAAAGATAAATGTATATTTAATTGAGCTGCTACCAACCCTCTGGATACCGTTCGATTAAATGCGCCATAAATGCGACAAATCTGCAATAAAGCAACTCCAAACCCAAAGCAATGGTGACGAAGTTCGAATCCTTCCTCTTTTGAATTGGCCAGCTGTCATGCCTTCAATACAGGTCTCTATTTTTTGAATGGATTTAAATATCTTGAATTCGAAAAAGCCAAAAGAATAACCAGCATGTTTATTTTCAATGTTTAGCATAAGCAACCACTCCAAATCCGATAAGTTAATTACATAATTTTTACAAAATCAATTATTTATTTATTCATTAATAAAATTGTCATAAAATCATTTAATATGTTAAAATTAAAGTTTATTAAATTTTAGGTGAGTAATGAATAATATAAATGATAACTATATAAACTTAACAAAAAAAGATTTTGTTTGGCCGAATTATAAAACATTAACAGACCCCGGTTATTCTTCAAATAAGCAAACTGAAGATCAAAAAAAGAATATTAAGTTTGGTCGAAAAGCCTATCTTATTGAAGGCTATGTTGCTGCAGCGGGAGCAGGATTTGTGGCTAGTGTAGTCATCGTATCTGTCGCACTCGCTTCTGTGATGGGGAAGGCGAACACTGCAGGAATAATAACAGGCCTTGTATTTGGTACTGGAAGCTTAGCTGGCGGAGTAGCAATTTTTTGGAGGACGCACTCTGAAAGAAGCTATTCGCAGAATAAATATAAAAAGTTGGGAAGCTTACAGGATCTTTCGATAAAAGTGCCTTCATTGGAAAATATTAATAACTTCAATAAATATGCCTCTATTTTGAAAAACGATGCCTTTTGGCGTTTTCCTTTATTGGATGACGAAATAGAAAAATTACGCACCATTCGTAGTAACATTGTCAAGGTTGTGGATGGAACTTTGGCAGCAAATAGCGATACAGAGGAGCAGAAAGAATCATTACAGAAAGCAATAAAAACTGCAAAATATTGTTTAGAGGAATATCAGGAGAATCAAGCGAATAAAAATGTTGAAGGTTTTAAAAAACTATTCAAAATTGCGGTGATTAAAGAATAATCTATGGAACAGGTAAATATAATAAAAATGTATTCGCAGAAGAAATAAACATAAACCGATGAAAGTCGAAAATAGGGCTTAATACATGAAAAAAGTACGTTTATTTGTCCTCATTACCTTCTAAGGTTTCATACAAAAACCAGGCGCGACGCTCTGTCTCATCAATAAGGATTTCAAGAATGCTGGTTGTAGCAAAATCATTATGATCTTCGCAGACCTTATGAGCCTTCAGCATCCTTGCTGCATAGTCTTTGTTATCGACAAAAAGACGATTAACCATATCTTCTGGGGAGACAAACTCACTGTTATCATCCTCAACTGTTTGTAGACGAGCTATTTCGCCAATTGAATGGATAGTCAGTCCACCAAGTTTACGCACCCTTTCGGCCAAGACATCGATCATGGCAAATATTTGATCTGCTTGCTCATCAAAAAGTAGATGATAATCACGGAAATGGGGTCCAGAAAGATGCCAATGAAAGTTTTTTGTCTTGACGTACAGGGCAAATGCATCTGCCACCAACGGATTAATTGCAGCCGAAATCGCATTCCTGGCATTGACTCCAAGATGATTTGGAACAGCTAAACGTGAAGAAATCCCAGTACTTTTTGAATGGGGAGCCATTGTAGAATTTTTCATCGATCAATCTCCTTTCTTAATCTTTTGACTTTAACTATAAATGTTTCATAGCACCAAAATCTTTCGTGAACAAGTTTATTGATCATGTTACGATTATCAAACAGGAGAATCACAATGTCTAGCGGATTATGGAAATCGGTCAAAGAATTGGAAAATCGAAAAGGTGTCTTATATTTTGGGGGTTGCGACGCTCGGGAACTCGCAGAAAGTTTTGGAACCCCCCTATATGTTTATAGTGAAGATCGTATCCTACAGAATTACCGACGTTTAAACAATGCTTACCTGAAATATTATCCCCACTTCAATATCTTTTATGCCGTCAAGGCAAATAACAATCCTGCTATTGTGCATCGTCTAGGCAAAGAAGGAGCGGGTGCAGATGCTTCTTGTGTGCCAGAAATCAAGATCGCAAAACAAGCAGGAATCCCGTCAGACCGTATTCTCTATTCCGCAGTTTATCCCGCCGAAAAAGATCTAAAATTCGCACTCGATGCGGGTGTTAAAATCAATATCGAAGATATTAGCCAGTTAGAGGTGTTAAAAAAATTAGGCGTTCCCGAATTTTTATGCATGCGCGTAAATCCTGGAATCGGAAGTAGTGGTATTAAAGGGCTCATTTTTGCAGGACCTGGAGCGAAATTCGGAATCCCGGAAGCCGAGGTTGAAAAGCCTATTCCAAGCTAAAAAAATGGGTGTAAAACGGTTTGAAAATCATATGATGACAGGTTCCAATATTTTGAATGCTGACTATTTTGGATCAATTGTGGAAAGGCTTCTGGACATCGCTGGACCGATCGCAAGGAAGCTTAAAATCCAATTTGATTTTATCGATTTGGGAGGATCCCTGGGGATTCCCTACAAACCTGAAGAAAATGAAATTGACATCGGAAGAGTCGCTGAGATCGTAACGTCCCGTTTATTAGAAAAATTAGAGGAGTACGAAATGGGTAGACCCACGATCGTGCATGAACCGGGGCGTTATCTTATGGGAGATGCAGGAGTTTTATTAAGCAGGGTTGTGGCAATCAAACGGAGTGAGCAAACTTTTATCGGGCTTGACGCAGGTATGCATACTTTGCTGCGTCCTGCACTGCATGAAGCTTATCATCATATCTGGCTAGCAAACGATTTGGAAGCTCCTTGTGATGCAAAAGTGAATTTAGTTGGACAAATCTGTGAAAGCACCGACACTTTTGCACGGGATCGTTTAATGCCTTCAACAATAAAGGTGAACGATCTATTGGTTTTCAGTAATGTAGGAGCTTATGGGTTTTGTATGAGTTCTAACTATAATAGCCATCCAAAAAGCAGCAGAGGTCATTGTGAACTGTGGCGAGCCTCGACTAATAAGAAAAAGAGAAACCTTTGAAGACTTAATCAAAGGGACGTCCTATTAGGCTCGTTGTCTTTGCCTATTTATGCTATCGAAAAGCAGTTTGAATGATATTAGAAGACACAAGGCTTTAAGAATTCTGATAAGAACAGTGAACTTCCAAGGTCCATTTGTTGGCTTAATTGACTTATCGCGATAGATTTCTTCGACCACTCCTTGATTTTCATTTCTAATCTTTGATAGATCATAGTTTAGACAATATAATTTTAGTTCTTCAACGACTTCAAAAAGATAAAAGTTAGCGATCTCTAAATTTTGACCTTGGAAGCATTTGTATGCCTGAAGGTAATTTCCTAGAAGGTTTATTCGGCTTTGCATATTTTTAATTGGAGTCATAAAGAGGTATAATAATATTATGCATCCCTTGGTAAAGAGTTTAACATCTTTAGCGTGACATAACTTGAATGCCAAATTTTCATCAATTTTTTCCAACACTTGTCGACGTGATTCAGATTCAAAACTATGATAGATGTTTTCGTAAACATCAACCAATTTTGCTAATAGTAATTGAGTTTTTAGGTTCTTGCGCGTAACAAGAACCATTCCAGTGTGAAAAAGGAGATCCAGATCGATGTTTGGGATAGGTTGTAGCTGATTTTTTAGAACGATCTGCGGATTATTCATATAAAAGGAAAGATTTTCAATGATTTCATCGATCATAGGTAGATCCTTGGCAGGATTGACAAGTTCTTTGAAAATTTTTTGGCTTAAATGCCAACATTTTATCACAGTGGCGTTCAAGATTATTGGAAACTGGGAGCGGATCAAAGTTTCATGGAATTGATGTCTAAATACTTTCCAAACATGAAATTTCAAAAAGTACTGATGGGTGTTTCCTATTTTATTTAAAATTAATTCAAAGGTCTCATTACATTCTCGAGGATACATCCGTAAAAGATCAATACCCATTGCAATCGCAGCTTCTGAAACATTATCGACAGCGAAGATTTTATGGATAACGAGATTAGATATTCGAATTTCATTAGCAGAAGGTCTTAGATAAATCTGCCGTTTTCGATTATTGAGCAATATTTGTCCACATAAGCGGGGCGCAGTTTCGATTGAACAATCCGTTGTCGTCATCACAGTGTGAAAAAGTTTGGCTTCGAGTTGCTCGGTGAATTCTTGAAATTTAGCCAAGATTTGAAATAATTGATCTTGTTTATCTAGTTTTTCAAATAAAGGAAATAGGCTAACAACGTTATCCAATATTTTTAAAGGTATGGGTTGGTCTGTCTTGATTATCAGAAGAACGACATATTCCATCCAAAGTGCGGCATCGGCATATAAATTACATCTGCTCAAATGGTTAACAATCGCGATACAAGGGTCTAGAAATTGATGATAATTGGGATCTGAAATTCGAAGACGCGTTTCCCAAATATATTCAAATGCCTTTCTTACATTGGTGCACATTTTGGTTTCGGGCAGGAATTTAGCTATAAGGATTTCTAAGGTTTGAAGATAACCATTTAGATATAATTCGCTGGAAATTTGAAAGATCATGTTTTGAAAAGAAAGGAGTGTAAAATAGTTCAAAATACTGTCGAAGGATTGATTCAAGATTAAGTAACGTAAAATGTTGGAATGAAAATGTTGAAATTCTAACTTCAATGAATTTGGAAAGGGATGGTCTTGAATATAGGGTAGACAATTTATAAATACGTAATAAAACGATTGTGACCTTGAATTTTCATGGATTAATTTGAATGTCACTATCGCAGATTCTATGAGTCCAAATAAAACGTGAGGTTCTATATCTTGCTTCAACGCTATCTCTAAAACCATTGTGTGGAGTTCTAATAATGAATAAGGATCGTCTTTGTAAATTTCTTTAAACGGCGCTCCTGTTATCAGTAGACGTGCACTGACAATATTACTTTTACATTCTTCAGGATTTTCACAGGGTTTGCAAAGTGCTTTTAAAGCATTCTCTGCCTTTCGTCTTTCTAAAGGCATTTGACCTGATTTTTTTTCAGCTAACGTTCTAAGATCCTCAAAGTTTTTATGATAAGCTTCTGGGAACTTTTGAGGTAATTTTTGCAATATCCGATATGCAAAAAGACCATAATTATCGCTTTCATCTTTTAGCAAAGCTTCTACAAAATTGATGATAAATGGAAAAAATTCTTCAGAATTAATTTCGTACTGTTGCCAAATCCTTTTCTCGCCTTGATTCCAAAGATCAAAAGCGTGCTGAAAGCCATAATTGTTATCATTAAATAAGACTTCGCATAAGCGTAACCACATTGAAATGGTGCTTGGATTATTCCAAGACAAAATATCCACCCTAGTAAAAAGTTGAAATAGAGGAATAATGGATACGACTTTTTCTTGATTCAGCGCTCTTTCTAGCAATGCTCTTAATTTGATTTCCAAAGCTTGTCTGCTTTCAGGATAGTTCTGCATTACACTTAATGTTGCTTTTGAAAGCAATGTTCCCCTTTCAAGATTTAATTCTTCCAATGGTGCTTTATGAAAGGCTTCAATAATATCGACTAAATAGGCCGCAACATTAGGACCTAAACTTTGTTTAGACGATTCTAATTTCAACAACAGCTTTAACGCTCTTCCTGGAAAACTCTTAAGGTAGAACTGCATTAAGGCATGATGCACATTGATATCTGAAATCTTAAACGCAATATTATCACAGGCAATTAAGCAAGGGGGGAGTTTAGTTTCTACAAAAGCGAGCAAAATCGAACAGGCGTCCCCCTTTTTAATAACGTCAACCACTTTCTGGGGTAGATCAGGGATAATTTCGAGGAGCTTTTTTTCAATCAATGGGGCTAATCTAAGTAAGTCATTTTGCTTTAGCTTCAAAATGGCAAGATAAAGGTCTCCAAGCCAGGTTATGACTTCATTCTTAAAGGTGCTATCAAGTACTGCATTCAGTTTTAAGTATAACCCTATTTCCACCACTTCAGGATATTCCGACAAAATTAATCGTGTACAATCTTGAGAGTCAAGAACCCTATCTGTGGGAGGGTTAACATATTCAATGGTCATCAGAAGTTTATTTAAATGATTTAAAGCCATCTTATTTCGAGACGCATCGATTTGCAATAATGAATCGCAGAGTATTTTCAACGACAAATGAGCATCTTTTGCGATGACAAAATTTTGCCCGTTAAAGACTCGTTTCTCCATTCCCAACGATTTCAAATGAATAATGGAGGCAACGAGTTCAAATGAAAGCTCTAAAATCGATTCGTGGATAATATTTAAAGGGTGTAGCAATTCATTTAACTTCACATTTTTCCAAAGTTTATAAATTTCATTTTTTAAGACTCGGTGCTGCATCAAATCGGTTGAGGCGTTGCATGCTAAAATAAATAATTGTGATCCCTGATTGAGCCCGTGTTTACGAGCATATTCTTGAATTAAATAGGCATAAGGACTTCCTAATTCGCTTTTGTGTAAAGCAGCATATTCGGACAAATTGGTATAGATTTGATCAGGAAATGGTTGTGAATAGGAAAGTGGATTCATTTGTCGTGCCAAACCACGAATCCAGGCCGAATGGCTAGTACTTGAAAAATGGAGAACTTCCCCAAGTTCATCGATGATAGCTTGATAGACAGCGAGAAGATCATCGTCAGAAATTTCACCACTTATTTTCTGCCGTGATAAAAACCATGGCTGTAGATCCATTTTGATTTTTTGTGTTGTAAGTAAAGCATCGGTTTTCATTTCAGATGCAATCTCGATATCAATCATACGCCCATCTCGGTTTTGACCACTCAATGCGATGGCATTAAGATCTATAACACCATTGGTAAGAATAAAGTGTGTATGGCAACTAAAGCATTTCTTGATGGCATCGTGAAAATTATTATCATGTTTCAACTTAGGATCGATCCTATTCGCTAAAAACGTCATCAAACTCCTTAGAACAATTTGTGGATCTTCCTTTGTGTTGAAACGGAGATGGCGCAAATCGATATCTGAGCGTTCTGCATCGATATTATTCAGAACAGTGGGATTTATCCATTTTTTCAACTGTTCAATATCCACTTTAACTAGCTTGGCACCACATTCCAAATACCATTTGGAACCTAAAAGATATTGTAAATAACCTCCTGATAAAACATTTTTATTTCCTCCTTGATGAAATAAAAACTGCAGGATTTCAAACAAAGGGATGTCATGCTGATAAGTTTTGTCCTTATAATTAATTCGGAGACAAAATGGGGTTATCAATATTTTTTTAATCTCTTGGATGCCACTTAAAGCAAGTGACTTTAAATTTATTAATGGAGCATCGTTTCGAACCCAAGCTTCTTCATCAATGACTTTGAGTTCGTAAAGATGAAGTAGGAATGGGTGCGTATATTGTGGACGTTTTATCTCATTCGATTGAGATTGGATGACGGAAACTTGTGGATTGGGATACTCTAAGTCATGTTTTACTATTAGAGGTGTAGTATTATAAAAACCTACCGGTACAGTCATACTTATCTAAAGTAAAAGTCACAAAGAAAAAACACTTGTTCCTTTGTGACTTTGTTTTTTTATTGCGCTATAGCTACGGGCTCTTTGTATTTCATCCACGCTTCACCAACCGCAAAACCAATGGCTGACATGCCTAAACTAATAATCTCTCTAGGAAAATCGATAATATAAATATGGAATAAGAGAAACCCGAACGCTCCAAACATAATGGAGAGGACGGCAGATATAAGGTTTCCCTCTTTGCGGAATAATGCAGCAAAAACGGGTACAAATAAACAACTGACTGAAAGTTCATAACTTTGAATCAGCATATCGACAATATTATTAAAATAATAAGAACCAAACAAGCCAGCAATCGCAATTGTTGCTGTTATCACTTGTGCAGTTAACACGCTTTTATCTTTCTGCAAAAATCGAATATCAAAATCTTGGGCTAAATTTGAACTAATTGCATTAATCAGGGAATCTGCCGTAGAAATAATCGCTGCTAAAATTGCACACCCTACAAAAGCCGCAATGACCGGATTAGTCGCAATCTGCACAATCGTCATCAATATACTCGCACCAGGTACTGCTGAAATTCCAGCCAACTTCCCCGTTACTCCTAAATAAACGGGGATCATACAGACTGACATCACGCAAAGCGCCGCACAACCTGATGCCCATGAAACAGTTTTTCCCGATTTTGCCGCAAAGCACCTTTGTCCCATATCTTGCTCGATAACCATGAATAACAGCGGCATTAACAACCAACCGGTTAATTTTGTGGCGTCAAAATCAAAGCTGCTGATTTCAGCGTTGTTTGCAACTGGAGGAAGTGTTTGAAAACTGTATACATACAATGCACTGGCAAAAAAGATTGCGATAAAGAATAGCGCTTGGATAATGTCTATCGCGACAACAGCCCTTAATCCTCCCACGACCGTATAAAGAACCACGAGCGCCCAAAATCCAATAAAAAACATATCATTATTTAGCCCCAGACTAACCATGAACTTTTTTGAAGCGATCACTTGAGCCACAAAAATCATGAACAGGGAAAGAATTGAGAGCAAAGACGCAATTTTTTTTAGTGCGGGAGAGCGGTATACGACCTCGAATAATTGAGCAACGGTTGAGACCTTGAATTCAGCCATTCTGCGACCGATTCCACTCGCTAAAAAAAGAAATCCTAACGAAGCACCTATTGGATAAAGGATGACTGACCAACCATAACGGTATGCCTCTTCGGCTGAACCTAAAACTAACCCCCCACCAACTTGTGTCGCGACAAGAGTCATCATCAAAGGGAAAAAACTAACACTTTTCCCCGCCAAAAAATAATCATCCTGGTCTGCGAGATTTTTCGAAGCTTGCCGGCCTGCGTAAGTACAAAATCCCAACAGTAAAATAAGAACTGTAAAAAATACTGTAAAATCCATTTTCTAACCTTTTTTAATCAATTGTTCTAAATTAAATTTTCAATCTTTACGGATCGACGAAGAATTAAGAATGGATGGGATGATGGGAATGATGATGGATAGCAGAGAAGACGAGGTCAAATTTATTATTTATATCTACCTGAAGCAGCAAGGACAAAATATTCATAACAATCTCCATTTGTTTAGGTCAATCATTCCGCAACGATTATAAACAAACGGATAATAAAATTCAAATAAAAGGACCAGACCAAAAACTTCATGTCCCCCATTCGAAATGATTTGGCAACGGCATGGCCGATATATCCTGTAGCGCCTGTAACGAATGCACGCATAATCTCGACTTTGTACAGTTTTGCCTTCAGCTTCTCTCCAAAGACGATGGCAAAAATTGTACAAAGTCGAGTATATAAAGTTTAATAATTGAGTGAAAGAAAGATGCCTGAGTTGCCTGAAGTTGAGACAATCGTGCAAGATTTGCGGAATGCGGGTTTGATCGGACGAAAGATTACCGGTTTTCATTTATTTTGGTCTAAAACACTAGCTAAGATGGATGGAGAAGAGTTTATTCAAAGAACTCGTGGACAGGTGATCACCTCTATTGAACGGAGAGGAAAATACATCGTTATCGGCCTTAAGAATCTGGAATCTATTTTTATTCATCTACGCATGACAGGTCGGCTTTCAATTGTACCTAAAACAACTCCGGCAAAACCCCATGATCGGCTTGCTTTGGAGCTTGATAAGCAGGATGAGCTCCGTTTTCACGATACGCGTAAATTTGGCCGGTGGTACCTTACGAAAAATCGGGATGAAATCACGGCAAAACTAGGTCCTGAACCTTTAAATGAGGGTTTTACCGTTGATGAACTTGCAAAAATGATAAAAAAAAAGCTCGTCAAATCAAACCTTTGTTACTAGATCAAAGTTTCATCGCGGGTCTGGGTAATATTTATGTTGATGAGGCTTTATGGGAAGCAAAAATTCATCCTCAAATGATGTCCAATCAACTGACTCAAAAAGAGATCGGTCATCTTTACGACGGAATTAGACATGTCCTTGAAAGAGGAATCAAGACACGGGGCACTACTTTAGGAAGTGGGAAGGTCAATTATTACCGTCTAGATGGAAGTGGGGGCGATCATCAACACAGCTTAAACGTTTTCAGGAAAACTGGGAAACCGTGCCCTCGCTGCGGAACAATGATTGCGCGTATGGTCGTGGCACAGCGGAGCACACATTATTGTCCCCGCTGCCAAAAAATCTGTTAAACCTTCGCGGGTTTCTGTTTGTGACCTTCTATAGCATCATTCAACCAAATGAGTCCAAAAATCGACGTCAAAACAAAACCAAGAGTAAATGTTCCTGAGGCAATCGCAATAAAGAGCGGTTCTTTTGTGAAATTTGCAAGATGCATAGCATCAGCTGCATTTTTGCTGATAAATGCTGTCAAACAAATAACACCAATGGTTGCTAAAACAGCTCCAAAAATCACAGCGGCCGCTTTACCATTACAGTAACGCCCTTGTGTACTAGTTGGATTCGAGTCTTGGGAAATATAAGGTTCTCCTACATTTTTAACTGGACCTGTCATAAATCCTCCTTTCATAAATAATTAAATAATATTATCATACATAAATATTATATTAACGTAAACAATATATTAATTTTTAGTTAAGATAAAAAATAAGACATTTAATAGTAAAAGATTTGGGATAGTCGATATTTCTGCTTATCACTAATTCCTATACTTGCATACAATCCCGATCATGAAATTGAAATCGGTCCTACTATCTACTTTGATTTTTCTGACAGGTTGTGCACGTTTTTTTATCACTGATCCAAGCGCTGATGGTCAGGTTTCGCCGCAACCTGGAGTGGAATGGATGCCCCCAGAGGGTTATGTTCGACTTTGCCTGCCGATCGATCCTATAGATGATGACGTAGAAGTAAAAGGGACTCTTTCATTAGGTGACATGCTTGATATTGCCTTGAGGAATAATCCGCTGACCCAAATTGCTTGGTCGCAAGCTAGGGTAGCGGCTTTCAACTTAGGAGCTTCAAAAAGTCTTTATTATCCCGTTGTAACCGTGGATGAAAGTTATGAGTGGGTAGATACGAATTTTATTCCTAAGGCACTCATTCCTGCTTCGACAACTACTGCAGGCACAACGACTAGCACTGGTATTGCCGGATCTGGATCAACATTTGGACCGAATTCTTTTCAGGAATTGCAGTCAGACCTTTTAATCACTTACCTTTTATTGGACTTTGGAGGTCGTTCAGCGACAGTGGAAGCGGCAAGACAAGGTTTGTATACAGCGGATTGGGCCTACAATTTATCGATACAAACGGTCCTTTTGAATGTGCTCACAGCTTATTACAACTACCTAGACAATTGGGCAAACGTTAAAGCAACTGAATTAAGCTTGCGAGATTCTATTGAAAATCTGGATGCTACCTTGGCAATGTTTAACGCTGGACTTGTGACTAAAGTCGATGTTTTGCTGGCACGATCCAATTTGGTGAATACTGAATTCACCTTAGAAAACTACCGAGGAATGGTGAGAATTGCCCTTAGTGGCTTGGCAACAGCTTTGGGACTTCCTGCAAACACCCAATTGTCCATTGATGAAGTTCCTGAAATACCGAAGCAGGATGTCGCTGGCGATCTTGAGCATTTAATGGAAATCGCAAAAACCCATAGGCCCGACTTGGCCCAATATCAAGCAGAGTATTTGCAAGCGAAAGCGAATTTAATTGTGGCTGAATCTGAAGCTGCACCTACAATCAATGGTTCTGTGGAATTATTGAGGGGAGATTATTTCAAAAGTTCCCTTTTGCGTTCTCACGTCTATACTTCGATGATTTCTGTGAATATTCCCATTTTCCAAGGCTTTTTTTATGAATACAATATTCGGGAAGCTAAGGCAAATATTGATGTAACGTATGCTAATTGGAAAGAGCAAGAGCTGACTGTATTGAATAATGTAGCGGCAAGTTATTACGCCTTTAAAACAGCTGTGGAGGAACTAAAATTCAGCGAAGAGTATGTGCTCTACGCCCAAGAGGCTTATGACGCAACTTTTTTTGGTTATAAAGCCGGAACCAATACATTTCTGGATTTGCTTTCAGCTCAGACCACGCTCGCAAATGCACGTTCTCAACTGATTAACACACGTGTTTTATGGGCGCAGTCTTTATCGACATTGGCCTATAATATGGGCATACTGAATACAAGAACGGAAAAAGCGGGTTTAGATTCTCTATTCAAGAACATTAAAAATAATGTTAACAAAAGTGCAGGGGGAAATGCCCAAGCTACAACAGACAATCCTTACTGATTATTTATTCCTTCGAAGAGCTAAGATGGTGATATCGTCGGAGGCTTCGATTCCACCGGTAAAATCTTTGACATGCTTAACGATTGACTCGATCAGCTTAGGAAGAGACTCTTTGTAGACTAATTTAAGGCAATGTTCCAAGCGTTGTTCAGTAAACATCATGTGTTCCTCATTCATCGCTTCAGTCACACCATCAGTGTATAGTAGGAAACAATCATCTTTATTTAATTCTAAGACTTTTTCTACAAAATGATGGTTATCGGTGGATACCCCTAGGGCTATTCCTTCGCTCAAAGCGATCTTAGTCAAAGTCCCATCGGCTGATATCAGATAAGGGGGATTGTGCCCCGCATTACAGTAGGTGATCGTACTATCGATAATATCGTAAATTCCATAAAAGGCGGTTACGAACATCGAAGATTCATTTTCTTGACTGATGGCATCGTTGAGCTGTTCAAGACAATGCTTAGGCGACAGTGTTTTTTTTCCAAGAGCGCGCAAAAGAGCACGGGTCATCGTCATAAACAGGGCTGCAGGAATTCCCTTTCCTGAAACGTCCCCAATGTTAAAACCAAGCTTCCGATCATTGATTTTGAAAAAATCAAAAAAATCTCCTCCAATATGGCGAGCGGGTAACATTGTGCCTAATAGTTCAAAATTATCGGTTTTCGGAAAAGGTCTAAAATCGTGAGGGATAATGGATGTTTGAATGCTTTTCGCAACAGCTAATTCCTTCTCAATATCCATTAAACGATTTTCCGTGGAAAGTGCTGTCTTTGATATATAAAGCTGCTGAATAGTTTTCAGAATAGTAATTTCTAAATCTTGCAAATTGATCGGACGGGTAATAAAGTCAAACGCACCGAGGTTCATGGCTGTCCTGATACTATCCATATCCCCGTAAGGTGAGACAATCACGGTTTTAATGACTCTTTTCATCTTATTGAGATGTGCCAAAAGATCCAATCCATCCATCTTAGGCATATTGACGTCTGTGACAATAATTTCAATGGATGAATCCCGATGAATCAAATCGAGGGCATCCACTCCATTTTGTGCAAATATGAATTCAATTTCCTTTGTTTCAATTTTTTTCCGGAATTTTTGAAGGATCAGTAACTCCAAATCAGGTTCGTCGTCGACAACAAGGATCTTTATACCCATAAATGACTCTTTATTTTCCCGAAGGTTGGCAACAGCTGCAGCGTATCCCACCTGCTTCCTCCTCAAATTTCGATGGCTTTAGGGGTGACCTTTCTTCCCCTTCCCTAATTCCTAAATACCCATAGCGGTGATAATCTACGCTTAGGCTAATTTCACGTATCATATTTAACAACTCCAATCGTCCATTGGCCAGCACAGGTCCTTGATGTACATTAACACCGGCAGCAGCTAGTGATAGCATCAACTTTTCTAAAGGTTTGGAGATAAGTCTTATTCTTTGAATCTTGCCTGATGCAATCTTAGCGCAAAATGTATTTTCATCTTCAATATTCAGCTCAATTCCAGGGATTTTAGGAATGAGATCTTTTTTATCCACTGAAATTTCCAAAGAGGTACCACAAATCATTGCGGCTGCGACCACACGCAAGACGTCTACCAATTCATCTTGAGAATTCAACTTTAGGACGACTTTTGGATGGGGTTTATAAAGTAAGTAGTTATCCTGCCCAATCACTTTTGAAAGATCGTGAGACTGACTGAAATAAGTGCGCCAGTAGTAAAAGTAACTGGATAAGCTTGCTTGCCAGAGTGCTTTTTGCTTTGAATTCCACCCCATTTTCATGCCGATTTCATTCAAGAAATCCAACTTTTCGGGTATCTCTTCCGTTATCTCTGGTAAACCAACTTGCTCAGGATTCATCAACTGCATGACATAATTAGGACCGCCAGCATTAGCCCCTTTGCCAAAACTGCTTTGTTTACATCCTCCAAACGGCTGCCTTTGAACAATAGCTCCCGTGATTGTGCGGTTGATGTAACAATTTCCAGCTTCAATACGATTACACCAAAGGGTGTGTTCCCGTTCGTCCAGTGACTGTAGACCTGCTGTCAAGCCATATTGCGTACTGTTTGCAATTTTGATGGCATGTTCCAAATTGTCAGCTCTCATTATCGATAAAACGGGCCCAAACAGTTCTGTTAAGTGGCAAAAACTTCCTTCCTTAACTCCAAGTTTAATCCCAGGGCTCCAAATGTTAGGATTGGAAGGATCTTGCTTGGTTTCAAGCAACCATGTTTCCTCATCTTGTAGTTCTGTCAAGCCTTTCCACAATGTTTCGGATGGAGGTTTAATTAAAGGAGGAACTTTCGTTGCCAAATCCCACTGACTGCCAGTTTTTAAACTTGCCGACGCATCGCGTAAATGCTGAAGAAAACGGTCATCATCGTACACTTCCGCTTCCAAAATTAATAAACTGCATGCGCTGCATTTTTGTCCTGCATGACCGAAAGCGGATTGCACGATATTTTTAACTGCCAAATCCCTATCGGCCATACTAGTGACGATTATTGCATTCTTTCCACCTGTTTCGGCCATTAAATCTAAGCCGGGTCTCATCTTCATAAAATGTTTGGCCGTCGCCGTAGCCCCTGTTAAAATCACAGAAGCAACTCGAGGATCTTTGATGAGAGTTGACCCTTCAGGTTCATCTTCACAAGGCAAAAACTGCAAAACATTCTGCGGAATTCCAGCGTCCCAAAAGCATTGAGCCAGTATCCAACCCACTAAGATCGCTTCATTAGCGGGTTTGAAAATCACGCAATTTCCTGCTGCCAAAGCTGCGGAAATCCCCCCAATAGGGATTGAGCAGGGAAAATTCCATGGTGGAGTAACAACAATAGTCCCTTTTGGATTCCATCGGATGTCAGTTAAAGCAGTAGCTTCTTCACTTTTTCGTCGATAATATTCTACAAAATCGATCGCTTCGGAAACTTCAATATCAGCTTCTGGGATTGTTTTAGCAGTGTCTGCGACCATTGCACCAATTAAACTACCCCTTTGCCTACGCAATCTTTGAGCTGCCTCAGAAAGTAGATAGCCCCTTTCTCTTGCTGTTTTTGTCCCCCATTCTTTTTGAGCATTCTCAGCAATTTCTATTGCTGCATTAACATCTGAAATATCTGCTTGAGCAAAGCGGTAAAGAACTTTATCGGGAAAGGCTGGGTCGCAGCCTTGTCCTTCAGACCTACCCGGAAAAACTTGTTTATCACCGATCACTAATGGAATTTGAGAGATCTGCTTTTGAGACCATTCCTCTAGAATATTTTGGGCCCATGCCCTATTTTGGATTAATATCCAATCTGTGTCGGGTTCATTAGTAAAACAACAATTGAAATCGGGGCGCAAGGGGGGTTCTAGCCTATTTTGAGTCCTGCGTTGGAGATTTTTCACATTTGACATCTCTAAACAAGACTCCATAAATCCGTTGGACAAACTGATCCAATCAGCTGTTCCAGGATGAAGTCCAAAAGCGTATCGCAAAAAATTTTGTGGCCCGGTGTTTTCATCCAATCTACGAATCAAATAGGCAACAGCATTTTGAAACTCATCTTTGGTAGCGACGGGAGAGTACAATAATATTGTCCCTGTTAGCTTTTGGACAGCTCTACGGAATGAGTCTGCCATCCCTTCAAGCATTTCAATGCCGACATAGGCTTCTATCCCTTTTTCTGCGCGTAGTATCAAAGCGTAGGCAATGTCAAAGATGTTGTGGCTTCCTATTCCCAAGTTAACAGCACGAGCCCTTTCAGGTTCACACCCATAAGTGATCATTTTTTTAAAATTAGCATCACTGCAAGTCTTCAAAGGATAAGGAGCCTGAGCCCATCCTTGAATTGAAGCATCCACTTGCTCCATGGCGAGATTCGCCCCTTTGACAAGTCGGATTTTGATCGGGGCTCCCCCTTTAGCAACCCTCTGCAATGCCCACACTGTTAGATCTTGTTGAATCATAAAGGAATCGGGTATATAGCTTTGCAGGACAATACCGGCTGAATGGTTGTAAAATTCGGTTTCATCTAATACCCGACGAAATAATGCCACAGTCAAATAGAGGTCCCGATACTCCTCCATATCCAAATTTACGAATTTGGGAATTTTTTCCCCATTGGAATGGATATAGGGGTTTTTGTATGCCGTCCTTAATAGCTTTCGAAACCGCTCCGATAAAATTTGGAGTGTTTCTTCCCAAGCCAACAGGTTGATTTGACTGCAGATCGTCGAAACTTTAATCGAAATATAATCGATATTAGGGTTTTCTAAATCTTCCAAATAAGTATTTAAACGGATTTCTGCTTCTTTTTCTCCTAAAATTGCTTCCCCAAGATGGTTGATGTTGACCCGCACATTTTCTAGCTTCCGTTGCTTGATAAATTTGGTCAACGGATGCTCTTCGCCAGGAAGAATCACTTTTGCGGTTTCTTTGCGAATGTAATGTTTAACCATGGGGATAAGGATGGGTGCCGCTTTGTAACCCAACGATTTGAAGAGTTTAAGCTGCCTTTGTTTTTTGGAAGGCAAAAACTTTGGAATTCCGTACTTATTAAGAAGATAGATGATTTGATCTGCAACCCGCGAACTCTTTTCACTTCGAAAACACTCATCGGTCATTTCGGTTGTAAATGCCTTACCTTTCGAATCTTTCATCATTCGAGCAATCTGCGCTTGCTGTTCTTGTTCCTCCGGAGTCCTTTCAAATTGAGACTGATTCAGAAGTAAAGCAGCAAGTTCTAATGACTTACTTGCACGGTCATTTGATGTTTGTCGCTTTCCGTTGATCGCATCGATCAATTGTTTTGCTCGCAGTATATAATCGTTTGTCTCAGGCATACCTACTCGCATTTTACTCAAGTTTTCTATATATATAATTCCTATGTATACACGATTATTTTTTGTTTTGGTCTATTTTATCGTTAGCAATCTCTCCGCTTCTCCCCCGCCGATCGGAGGAGACTATTCTAAAGTCATTCCTGGAATCGACAATCTTTTTTCTCATGAGAACATTGAAAAGCTCAAAGGAAAAAAGATTGGTCTTGTGACAAATCAGACAGGGGTCACTTTGTCGATGGAATCGAGCATCTCTCGCTTCAAGTCAAAAGCGAAGGAAGGGGGTTACACCCTCGTCGCATTGTTTGCCCCAGAACATGGTTTAAAAGGGGACAACTATGCGGATAATCACTTTGAAAATAGTAGGGATCCTTCAGGTATTCCTGTCTATAGCTTATTTGGCGCTACCAAACGACCCAATGATACCATGTTGAAAGGACTAGATTTGATTGTCTATGATATCCAAGACATCGGATCACGCTCATATACCTATATTTCAACCCTTTTTTATGTGATGGAGGAGGCAGCCAAACGAAAAATTGGAGTCATGGTTCTCGACCGCCCTAATCCGATCAATGGCTTAACAGTGGATGGCCCGATGCTAGATCCCACGCTTCGTTCGATGGTGGGTTATATTAACGTTCCTTTTTGCCATGGGATGACTATTGGTGAGTTGGCTGGCTTTTTCAACGTTGAGTATAAAGTGGGATGCAAATTGGAAGTGATTCCCATGAAAGGATGGAAGCGGTGGATGAGTTTTAAGGATACAGGCCTTCCTTGGGTTCCCACCAGTCCCTATATTCCTGAGCCTGACACTCCTTTTTATTATGCGACAACGGGAATCCTTGGAGAACTCAAATTGGTGAATATCGGAATTGGCTATACACTTCCTTTTAAATTGACGGGGGCTCCTTGGATCAATGCTGTGGCTTTTTCTGATAAGCTAAATGCGCAAAAGTTTCCTGGAGTTCGTTTTCAGCCGTTTTACTGGAAACCTTTTTATGGTCGGTATGCTCATGAAAATTGTCAAGGTGTGCTGATCGTGGTGACCGATCCGCGGGTCTATAAACCTGTCTCTACTCAATATCTTCTCTTAGGGATGCTCAAAAGCCTTTATCCTGAACAGTTTGAAAAAGCAATTCAAACACTTCATAAAGAGACATTTGCGAAGGTAAACGGAACAGATGAAGTCTTTGAAATGCTTCAACAAAAGAAGCCGATCGTCTGGCCTCTGCGTGAACTTCATATGGAAGAGCGGCAAAACTTCATGAAACTCCGCCAAAAATATCTTTTCCCTAGCTACTCATAAATATTTAATTAGGAAAAGTTTCTTGATCTCGATCTTGATCGTGATCTTAATCATTCTCTTCACACCTTTTGCAGTGAAAATAAAAGGCTAACTTCCTTTTTATTTTCTAGCTTTTCTTCAAAAAAATCAATCCTAGTATTTTCAGTAAATTCCTCTAATTTACAATAATGAGACCCTCCTGACACACCATCAATTTCAAAGAAAATTCTAAAAGGTCTATTTGCGCATGCCATGATAGGTTTTATTTTGAACTGATAAAAAGGGTGTCGCTTTTCGATTACACACTGATAGCTCATTCCATCAAATTGAAATTCTGGCAACAACAAGCTTTCATCCTTTTGCAATAGAAATTTAAAAATATCCGCATTAGTAATTTTATATTTAATTCTCCAATTATTACTATTAAAATGACCCCTATCTACACTTAATAAAACATAGTGTGAAGGATTAAGATCTCTATTCTCACGAACAGAAATCCCTTTTTTTGTTGCAAAATATTCCAACCACATCTTTTCATCTTCATTACTTAAGAAGGAGTGTTCTTTATTTAAACTGATAAATTCTTCTGCTGCGATGTGTTCAAAATGGATCAAACCTTTAATTGAGCAATCTTCATTTTTTAAGTAAAAGATTTGCTGTATACTTAGTTTAGGCTCTGAACATAAACCTACATAATTTTGAGCCCAATTCAAAAGAGTCTTCAAAAGAGCGACTTCGGATTTAACCTTGAGATCTTTAGATTTTAATAAATCAATAAGACTGGAATGACTTAATTGGTTAAATAATTCTTCTTTTTTATCATTTTCACAAACTAGAAAGAAGTTTTTTGTTATCAAGAGATTGGCTAATTTCATTACAGGATCATTTGAGGAGAATTGTAACGTCACAGCCACTTTTAAAGCATTGGCCAGATTAATGAGCGGATTGATTTTCTCCCATAATACTTTTTTCAGAAAGTCTGCGTTTAAGAACTCAGCAAGCCTATAAAGCTCCAGAAAACTCTCTAAATTATCGATCGAGTTTAGAAATTCGTGATGCCAATTCTCAAGTTTTTGCGATAATTCTGGTATCACATTTTTAATTTGATTCACGTAAAAATAGCCTTTCGCAAAATTTAAAAAGTATTCTATAGCGGATCGATCAAATTCAGCGACTATGTAGTTAGAACCTGTACTTAATTCTACTTCGTACTCTTTGTCCCGGTAATTAACCTTTACCCTTGAAATTTTGTCTTCTACTTTTGCTTGACTGTCAGAGACTGGCAGTTCAGCAGCCTGTTTGTCTGCTTTTAATTTCTCCCATTGGCCTACAATTTTTGATAGTTTCGTCATTTTCTTTAAAATTATAGTGCTTGTGGGAATACAATCGAATCCACTTCCATCCTCTTTAGGGCAAAGAATGGTGAAATCGAGCTCTCGCTTTAAATACTCTTTTTGAAGACTTTCATATTCTTTCTTTTTAGACGCAATTTTTTCATCCATTTGAGATAGCTGCTCTTTTTCTTTCTTCTCCATCTCTTTTAGTTTTTTATCAATCACTTCTTCAAGGCTTAAAATTGTTTTTGTATGATCGGCTTTGATTGCCTCAAATTTACTTTTAAGTTCAGCCTCTTTCCCTTCGATTTCTAGCTGAAACTCCCTTTTTTTGCGTTCGATTTTTTCGTAACTTTCTTTCTCGGAACTTGCAATTCTATCTTGACTTTCTTTCTCGGAACTTGCAATTCTATTTCGACTTTTATTTTTTTCATTTTCGATGGCGATTAGACTATTTCCTTCTTCTTTTTCAATCTTTTCATATCTTTTTCTAAGTTCATTTTCTTTAGATTGTTGGAATTTTTCGAATTCTGCTCTCTCTTCTTAAGATCCTTGCAATCTTTGATCACAAAGTTTTTTTGCATCCCCCATCTTTGAACATTTCCCAAGCTCAACTGAAATGGAAATCACCCTATTAGCCAAAGACTTAACTTTGCTTGCAGCGCTTAGCAATCTTTGACAAGTCGGAAATTCAGACCTAAAATTTGGGTCTGATCCTAATAGCGTCTCAATATTTCCTCTATTCCTTTCAAAGATTGTGACCATACGGTCAAAATATCTTTCTGCAGTTTCCCTATTTTCCTTTGACCGGAAAATATTGGTGAGCCAACGGAATCGGAACCCTATCGTCTTTTCTCCTGTGCAAAGGCCACCTTGAGGATTGAATTTAAGAATCTCATGGCCTTTAGTTCCCAATAGTTTTACATTATTATAAAAAGAACGAAAATCCGCGTCTGCGTTGGATACCATAAATTACCTCATCAATTAATAAATATAAAAAGCATAGTACATGAAAACGACAAAGTAGTCAATCTAAATTTATTAAATTTTTAAAATTAATTTATTAAATATACGCGATGAGCGAGTTTTTCTTCGGAAAATTCGAGTTTGGCTTTCTTAGTTACAGTCGCGATAGCAGCCTTAGCCCACAATCTATCGTAGAAGGCACCTTTTCCTTGTAAATTGTAAATCCTTCTGAAGTTATTAGGTGGGTGATCTGGATCCGTATTAAATTCCAAAATCTTTATCCCGACTTTATCCAATTTTTGCCTTCGACTTCGAGAGAGAAGCAAACTGCAGCGTAATAAATTTTGAAGGAAGGGGTAAAAATACCCCTTCCGAGAAATTCATTTAGCTGCGGGAAGCTTCTCCGAAGACGAAGGCAAAAATTGGATAAAGTCGAGTTTCATACTTCCCAAGATTTAAATTTTTTACTAAATTCTTTTGTCATGCAATCTCCTATGAAAAGGGTGATTTGCCTCTAAATATTAATTAGCACTCAAATAGTTCATTTGCTAAACCATGAGAGTTCCTCTTGACTCAAATTGGATTGCGCCTTAAAATTTCCATCTGAACAACTTAAAAATTTCAAACAGGAGCATCGCCATGCACAAAATTAAACCTCTTGGCAACCGTGTATTGGTAAAAAGATCTAAAGCACAAACTTCAAAAGGTGGAATTCTCCTTCCCGATTCTGCACAGGAAAAACCGAAAGAGGGTGAAGTCGTTGCTGTCGGTCCAGGCAAGTCCGACGATGAAGGTAAAGCTGAAACTATGTATGTCAAAATTGGCGATCGGATCTTGTTCGGATCTTACGCAGGCACAGAAGTAAAAAATACCGATGGGGACGAAGAATTTCTAATCTTGGCTCAAGACGATATTCTAGGCATTCTCAACTAACGAACCCGATCATCTTTAAGGAGACAATCCAATGTCAAAAATGTTGCAATTCAATGAAGAAGCGTTGAAATCGTTGCTTAAAGGGGTTAGGACCCTTGCTAAAGCTGTGAAGGTAACTTTGGGTCCCAAAGGACGCAACGTCGTTATCAACAAAGGTTTCGGATCCCCCCTTTCTACAAAAGATGGCGTCACCGTCGCCAAAGAGATCGCTTTAAAAGACAAATTTGAAAATATGGGCGCACAACTCGTAAAAGAGGTTGCCTCCAAAACTTCTGATACTGCGGGGGATGGCACGACAACCGCCATTGTTTTGGCCGAAGCCATCTTTACTGCCGGTGTGAAAAATGTTTCAGCAGGTGCGAATCCAATGAGTCTAAAACGGGGCATCGACCAAGCTGTTGACGCTATCCTCAAAGCTTTAACCAAATTAGCGGTTCCCGTTAAAACCTCGAACGAAGTGAAACAAATCGCCACAATTTCCGCTAATAATGATACAGACATCGGCAAAATCATCTCCGAAGCCATGGACAAAGTGGGCAAGGACGGGATTATCAGTGTCTCTGAAGCACGTGGAATTGAAACAACTTTGGATGTCGTGGAAGGGATGCAAATACCTAAAGGCTATGTATCGCCTTACTTCATCACTAATCCTGAAAACATGACTGTTGAGCTTTCAAACTCTGCAATTCTCATCACCGACAAAAAGTTATCCGGTGTCAAAGATTTAGTTCCGTTCCTTGAGAAAGTGATGGAGAAAGGACCAATTCCCCTTCTGATTATTGCAGAAGACATTGACGGGGAAGCTTTAGCAACATTGGTCGTCAACAAATTGAAGGCGGGCTTGCCTGTTTGCGCCGTCAAAGCTCCTGGGTTTGGTGACAACCGGAAAGCGATGTTGGAAGATATCGCCATCTTGACTGGCGGGACTGTAGTCACAGAAGAATTAGGGATGAAGCTTGATGAAGTGGGCCCCGAGGTTCTAGGACATGCTAAAACCGTAAAAGTGGGCAAAGAAGAAACCACTATCATTGATGGTGAAGGAGATTCGAAGAGAATTAAAGAGCGTATTGCTCAACTTAAAGCGGAAATCGCAAATCCCGCCACAAGTAAATTTGATAAAGAAAAATTGGAAGAGCGTCTAGCTAAATTGGTCGGTGGTGTGGCTGTTATCAATGTAGGTGCAGCGACTGAAACTGAACTTAAAGAGAAAAAAGCGCGCGTCGAAGATGCTTTGCATGCTACTCGTGCTGCAGTTGCTGAAGGGATCGTTCCGGGCGGCGGTGTGGCTCTTCTGCGTGCTGTTAAAAGCTTGGATGCGCTTAACTTAAGCGGCGAAGAAAAAATTGGCGCAAACATCATTAGACAGGCTGTATTTGCTCCAGCAACCGATATCGCCAATAACTGCGGAAAGACAGGTAATTTGATCGCAGAGAAAATTTACGAAGCGACAGGGGCAATGGGATATAATGGCTTGACCGATGAGTTTACAGACTTATTGAAAGCTGGTGTTGTCGATCCTGTGCTTGTGACCAAAAATGCGTTAGTCAATGCTGCGTCAGTAGCCTCATTGCTATTGACAACTGCTGCCATGATCACTGAGAAACCCAAACCTAAATCCAAACAACCTAATATGGCCGGCATGGGTGGAATGGGAGGCATGGGTGGAATGGGCGGTATGGGCGGTATGGGTGGCATGGGCATGGACGGCATGGGCATGGATATGTAATAAGGGAAAATTATGCCAACATACGAATATGTGTGTGAAAGCTGCGGTAATCATTTAGAAGCTCTACAAAAGATTACCGCAGAGCCTTTAGAGGAATGCCCTCAGTGTCATAAAAAGACATTGAAACGAAAAGTGGGTGGTGGAATTGGCGTAGCCTTTCAAGGCTCTGGCTTTTACTCCACAGACTACAATTCCTCTCCTAAAAAGGATTCCTGCTGCCCTTGTGGCAAGAATAAATGTGAGAAATAAAGTGAAAAGCAAGCCAGCCTTGTAATGAACGGGTGGATATTAATGTCCACCCCCATTCTTTGGTTTGGTTCAGGTACAGTTCCTGCTCTTCTTCTAAAACTCCCGAAGTGAAAATATTCCCTTGTAATCGATGTAAACTGGGTAATGATGCCCATGCCGTTTTTTGCTCAGTGCGAATCATATTCATTGCGATGGTTAACGGTGCAGTCAAATTGGCTTTAAACAGATGGGGCTGGTAAAAATCAACCTTCAAACCGTTGATCTTTCCGTTTAAACAGGCGTGTTCAATAGCTTCAGGATCGATTTCAATCCCGTGCACTTCTTGAGAACCTAACGAAGCAGCTGCCAAGCTCAATATCCCGCTTCCTGAGCCGATATCCACAAAACATCTAGTCATTGATTCTTTTCTTAAATATTCCAACATCAATTGGGTTGTTGGATGGGAAAAGTCGCCGAATCCTGGACCTGGAGTAAGTAAAAGCTTGCATTGCGAACCCAGATTGATATGGGCATAACCATCTTGAAAATTGGGCGCATGTTGTTCCCATTGGGAGTGCCAATCGATACAAGTACTCACGAGTCTTGCCTCCAAAATCCTGGAATGAATAAAGCAATAACAGCAAAAAATTCAAGACGTCCTAGGATCATATATAGACTTGAAAACAGGAGGGCAAAGTCAGACATAAAAGCGCAAGACCCTAAAGGGCCTGCAACTCTGAATGGCATACCTCCGTTATTGATCATACAAGCGACTAATCCTAAAGCAGATTCTGGATCTATCCCATCAAAAACATAAACCAAAGTTCCCAATACAGACAAGCTCAATATAATAGCAAAGTAACTGAGCACCATCATGATAGCGTTGTTATCCACCGGTCGGTTCCCGATTTGAAAAGTGCGCACATTATCAGGGCGAAACAACGATTCTATCTTATATTGGACTATTCTGAAAATCATGTATTGCCGGATCACTTTCATCCCGCCTGCGGTCGAGCCAGACATACCTCCGACAAAGGTCGCTATCAAAATTAACACTTGTATTCCATAAGGCCAAAGGTCGTAATTCGCTGTGACAAACCCGGTTGAAGTTTGGGCCGATAGGATTTGAAAAATTCCGTAACGAATAGAATCATGGAGCCCAGCGATTTGGACTTTCTGATCATTCAAAGGATAAAAATTATGCCCAATCAAGGCCCAGACTGTGACAATCGATTCAACGACAATGATTGCAAGAAAAAGAATAAATTCGGGATCGGTAAATTTATAGAATTTACCTTTCAAAATAAAGTAATAATAAGCGAAATTGATACTTCCCAAAATCATAAAAATAATGATTATCCATTCTAATGTAGGATCGTTATAAGCCGCGATCCCATTATTTTTTATACTTAATCCCCCCGTGGATATGGTCGAAAAAGCAATTGTGGTGATATCCAGCCAATTTAAATGGGGGTTTACGATAAATAGCACACCGATCTGCGCAAGGGTAAGGATCAGATAAATCTTCCAAAGTTGGGCAGCAGTTTCTTTAATTCTAGGGGTGATTGCATCTTTAATGGGACCTGTAATCTCTGTTTGGAAAAGGAGTTTACCCCCAATTCCTAAAGCAGGCAAAACCGCTACAAACAGAACAACCACCCCTACGCCTCCTAGCCATTGCAGAAAACCTCGCCAAAACAGTAAGGCCTTGGAGACAGCTTCAATACCTTCGTGGAGGATTTCCCCAGTCAGAGGATTACGGATCGGATTTACTGTGCCGTAATACTCATAGACAGTCGTAATTACTCCGGGGACAGTGTATTTAATCGGAATTTCTTGTCCTGTCTTCGAATCGTAATTTTTAGCTATTAAAACGGTGGCTCCCGTAGTTGTCATAGCGGACGCCGTTTCAAAATAGGCCTGGCAAGGATCTTTTAGAGTTCCACTAAACCAAAAGGGAAGTCCAGCAAGGAGAGGAGTAATCAGCCAGATCATTACAACAGCCACAATCCCTTCTCTTCGAAACAGCAGCGTTCTGCTTTTATAACCAATCATATAAAAGAGCGTAGCGCAGGTAAGACTGACAAAAATTGTTTCTAGAAAAGCGAGAGCACATTTGGGGTAAATCGCTTCTTTTGGATCGCTACTGTATTCAAAGCAAAGCGCAATTACAAAAGGGATCAATAGGGCTATGGTAAATCCGAAAATATAAATCCCTAATATCCTACAAATTTCCCGATACAGCATAGAACTTATTTATATTGATAAAGAAATATGGGGTAAAGAGGGAACGAATAAATTTTAGATATTAATTGACAAAACTGATAAGACAAAGGGCGAGGAGATCACCAATCATGAATGATATTTATGCTTTAATTCTTTTGTTTGTGTTGTTTATCTTGGCGCAAACTTTTTACTCTTGTGTTCGGCACTAAGGTCTGAATGATGGATCTTATTATTGGCTGTATCAGCATTGGTCTACTGATTTACCTTTTTATAGCACTGATCAAACCTGAGATTATAGGATGATGCACTCATGAGTTGGTTGGATTGGGGTTTAATTTTCGCAATTTTATGCGCAGTGATGTATCCGCTCGGAATCTATATTGGCAAAATCTTACAGGGTGAAAGTACATTTTTATCTCCAATCCTTTATCCAGTGGAAAGGGCTTTTTGCCGGATTATGCATATTCAGCCTTATGTAGAGATGGACTGGAAGCAGTACACTGTGGCCTTGATGATTTTTAACTTTCTTGGAGTCCTGACATTGTACGTCCTTTTGCGGCTTCAATCGATTTTGCCTTTAAATCCTCAAAGTTTTGGATCTGTTGAACCTTTCTTAGCTTTCAATACAGCGATCAGCTTTGTTACCAATACTAACTGGCAAAATTATTGGAGGGGAAAACACTTTGAGCAATTTCAGTCAAATGGTGGGTCTTGCTCCTCAAAATTTCTTATCCGCTGCCTCTGGAATTGCTATTTTTGCCGCCTTATCAAGAGGGATCTATCGCCATGAAACAAAAAATATCGGCAATTATTGGACCGATATGATTAGGATAATTTTATATCTTTTACTGCCTTTATCACTCATTTTTTCAACCGTACTCATTTGGCAAGGTGTTCCCCAAACATTGTCTGCCTATCCTAGAGCTGAGTGGCTGCAGCCTGTATCAAAAGATGCTCCTGACCAAGAAATAGCAGTAGGTCCTGTAGCTTCGCAAGAGGCGATCAAAATGTTGGGAAGTAATGGAGGAGGCTTTTTTAATGTAAATTCTGCCCATCCTTTTGAAAATCCAACTCCAATCACCAACTTCCTTGAGATCCTTGCCATCTTGTTAATTCCTGTTTCCTTAACGATTACTTACGGGTACATGATCAAAGACTTAAAGCAGGGATATGCTCTTTTAATTGCAATGACAATCATTTTTTTACCATTTTTGTTTGCATGTGACTTCTATGAAAGTGCAGCACATCCCCAATTTGCAGAGCTTGGAATTGATCAGGAAAGGATTTATCGCAATCCTGGAGGCAATATGGAAGGTAAAGAGTTACGCAACGGGATTAGCGGTTCTGTTTTATGGGCAGTCTCCACAACGGCAACGTCTAATGGATCGGTTAATTCCATGCATGATTCTTACTCTCCATTGGCGGGGATGATCCTTTTAGCATTTATGAAAGTTGGAGAGGTCATTTATGGGGGCGTAGGTTCAGGGATGTATGGAATGATCGCCTATGTATTTGTAGCAGTGTTTATCGCTGGATTAATGGTGGGAAGAACTCCTGAATATTTTGGAAAAAAAGTGGAGGCCTATGAAATCAAAATGTCTTCTTTGATTCTCTTAGCACCTATTATAATGATCTTAGGAGGAACAGCGATCACATTTTTGTATTTGCCTGACAATGCTAAGGCTTTAAACCCAGGCCCTCATGCTTTTAGCGAAGTTCTTTACGCATTTACCTCTGCAAGCAACAATAATGGCAGTGCTTTTGCCGGACTAGATGGCAACAATCCTTTCTACAATATTGCCTTAGGAATTACGATGTTCATAGGAAGATTTATTCCTGCTATTTGTGCCTTAGCAATTGCGGGATCGATGTCCAACAAAAAATCGATTCCGATGAGCTCAGGTAGTCTTCCAACCCATAATCCTTTGTTTGTTTTCTGGTTAGTGAGCATTCTTTTTATTGTAGGTGCTTTATCCTATATGCCAGCTCTTTCATTAGGACCCATTGTCGAACATTTAAGGTTGATACAATAAATGAGCGGACACAAATCATCGATATTTAGTACTGCAATTTTGGGAAAGTCGATCCCTAAAGCATTTTTCATGCTCAACCCTATGCATCTGATCTACAATCCGATCATGTTTACTGTATTTATAGCGAGCTGCATCACGACACTTCTTTGGATCCAAGCCTTTATGGGAAAGGGGGAAGGGGAGCCCGCTTGGTTCATCGGTTCAGTCTCTGCTTGGTTATGGTTTACGCTAATTTTTGCTAATTTTTCAGAGGCTTTAGCTGAAAACCGAGGTAAAGCCCAAGCAGAAGCCTTGAAAGCTTCAAGAACCGAAACCCTTGCTAAAAAACTCATTGAACCCACTAAAAATAGTAAATTTAAAGTAATCCCTTCCACATTTTTGAAGGAGGGACGACTATGTGTTGGTCGAAACAACGAGGTTATTCCAGTCGATGGTGAAGTTATCGATGGGATCGCTTCGGTCGATGAGAGTGCAGTGACAGGAGAGGCTCGCCTGTGATCCGAGAATCAGGTGGGGATAGAAGTGCTGTGACTAGCGGCACAAAAGTGATTTCTGATTGGCTAATTATCAAAGCGACAATGAATCCTGGCGAAGGGCTTCTCGATCGGATGATCGCTTTGATCGAAGGAGCTAAAAGGCAAAAAACCCCTAATGAAATTGCCTTGAATATTTTGCTAGCAGGTATGACCCTTGTATTCCTGCTTGTCTGCATGAGCCTTCTTCCGTTTTCAATCTTTAGCATCCATTTATCTGGAGCGGGACAACCGATTACAATCACCGTTCTTGTGGCGTTATTGGTGTGCTTGATTCCCACCACTATTGGAGGTCTGCTGCCAGCTATCGGAATCTCAAGTGTGGATCGATTAATCCGCCGCAATGTGATTGCACTGTCAGGGAAGGCCATAGAAACTGCTGGGGATGTCGATGTCCTTCTTTTGGATAAGACCGGGACAATCACTTTGGGCAATCGAGAAGCTGTTGAATTTGTTCCTTTATCTAATATTAATCTCAATGATCTTGCACTAGCGGCTCTATGGTCTTCTCTAGCTGATGAAACACCTGAAGGTCGAAGTGTCATTTCACTCGCCAGGCACAAATATAGCCTAGATGCTCAAAAGCCCGCTGACAGTAGCTCGATGGTCTTTATTCCCTTTTCTGCTCAAACCAGAATGAGCGGCGTTGACATGAAAGACTCTTCGATCCGAAAGGGAGCCTCTGAAGCCATTCTCAAATATCTAAAAGAGAAAGAATATGATGTCTCTGATGAACTTGTCAAAATGTCTGACGAATTTTCAAGAAAAGGGGAAACACCTCTCATTGTTGTCAAAGATGATGTCCCATTGGGAATTATCCGTCTAAAAGATATTGTCAAGGGAGGAATCAAAAGCCGCTTTGCTCAGCTGCGCGAAATGGGAATCAAAACCGTGATGATTACAGGCGATAATCCGCTAACTGCTGCGGCTATCGCGGCAGAAGCTGGTGTCGATGACTTTTTAGCGCAAGCCAAGCCGGAAGATAAATTGCGCAAAATCCGAGAATATCAAAAGAACGGTAATCTGGTTGCTATGACGGGGATGGAACAAATGACGCTCCAGCCATGGCTCAGGCAGATGTCGCAGTTGCAATGAATACCGGAACACAGCCAGCACGTGAGGCTGCCAATATCATCGATTTAGATAGTAACCCCACCAAATTGATCGAAATTGTTGAAATTGGAAAGCAGCTTTTAATGACACGTGGTGCTCTGACGACTTTCAGCATCGCCAATGACGTGGCTAAATATTTCGCGATCATCCCTGCGGCATTCGCCTCTACTTATCCCTCCTTGACAACATTAAATTTCATGTATCTGCGCACACCCAACTCTGCCATTTTGTCTGCGGTTATCTTTAACGCAATCATCATCTTAGCTTTAATCCCTCTAGCTATGTTGGGAATCCCATATCGTCCTCATGCTGCAGGCCGTCTTTTAAGAGATAATATTCTAATTTATGGCATTGGAGGGCTTATCGTCCCATTTGTAGGGATTAAGTTGATTGATATGCTGCTAGGAGTGTTTGGAATATGATTGTAAGCAATTTGAGAACTGCCTTTGCGCTTTTATTTTCGGTCATTGTTTTGACAGGAATTCTGTATCCCCTCTTCATTACCCTCATCGGACAGTTTCTATTCCATAAAGCAGCCAACGGCAGCTTGATCATCGACAAAGGCAAAATTAAAGGGTCTGAATTGATCGGACAGCCTTTCACCGACCCCAAATTTTTCTGGAGCCGGCCTTCTTCGACAACTCCTTACCCTTACAATGCGATCAAATCATCGGGCTCTAACTTTGGAGAATTGAATCCCGATTACCTTAAAGCAGTAAAAGACGTGTGACTTCACTCAAAAAAAGCACTGGTTCCGACGCTCTTATTCCTATCGACCTCGTCACTTCGAGCGGCAGTGGACTGGACCCCCATATTTCGATCTTGGCTGCAGAATATCAGATATCGCGCGTTGCAAAATCGAGAAATATCCCAGAAGACACTGTGAAAAAATCGGTTTAAGACCATACAGAACCTCCGACGTTTGGAATATTGGGTGAACCTCTAGTGAATGTTCTTCTTTTAAATCAGGCTTTGGAGAATTTACCCAAAGGAAGCTAAAGGATGCAACCTGAAAGGACAAGACCTACTTCTGATGAAGTCTTAGCCCGCTTGATCGCCGAAAAAGAAAAGCATGGCAGGGGAAAACTCAAAATTTTCTAGGCTATGCAGCTGGGGTAGGTAAAACATATGCGATGCTTCAAGCAGCGCAAGCCCAGCTTAGGGATGGGGTCGATGTTGTCGTGGGCTTTGTAGACACCCATGGTCGCAAAGAAACAGAAATGCTCTTGCAAGGCCTTCCAATTATCCCTTTAAAGACGATCGAGTATCGGGTACACACTCTGGTAACGGACATTGACGCTATCCTAAAGCGGCATCCTCAGCTTGCAATCATCGATGAACTTGCCCATACCAATGCACCAGGATCAAGACATCCTAAACGTTATCAAGATGTAGAAGAGCTTATTTCTGCGGGCATTAACGTTTATACCACCTTGAACATTCAACACATCGAAAGCTTGCATGATGCGATTGCACAAATTACCGGAATTGAAGTGCGCGAACGGCTGCCTGATGCCGTTTTGGAAAAAGCGGACGAAAATCGTATTGATCGACCTCCCCCCAGATGAATTGCTTAAAAGGTTGAAGGAAGGAAAAGTCTATGCCCCTCACCAAGCCTCTAGAGCAATGCAAAGGTTTTTCAAACCTGAAAATTTGACGGCTCGCGCGAAATCACCCTTCGTAGCGCCACTGATAGGGTTTCCCAAGAAATGCGGGTGCAAATCGAAGATAGTGGTATTACAGGTCCTTGGCCTTCTGGTGAACGGGTTTTAACTTGCATTGGCACTGGGTCTAACATTGAACGGGTGATCCGAACAAGTCGCAGGATGGCAAAAAGTTTAAAAGCGGAATGGTTATCCATTTTTGTTGAAACAAGCAAAACTTTGGATTTACCTCAGGCCGACCGAGACAGGTTGGCGATGAATCTTAAACTCGCAAGTGAATTGGGGTCTAAAGTTGTCACAGTCCCCGGAAATGATGTCGCCAAGGAGATCATCGACTATGCTTTAAGGCATAATATCACTAAAATCGTCATTGGCACCCATACCAAAAGGACGCTGCGCCGGTTATTTAGGGAGTCTTTGGTAGAGAATCTTACTCAAAATCTTAAAAATGTTGATATCTATGTGATCAACACACATGAAGAAAAAGTTGAAAAACCAACGTTGCCGTCTACGGGTGCAAAACCTCCGACCGATTGGAAACCCTATCTTTATTCGCTAATTATGGTTGCGATTGTCACCCTTATAGGTATACCGATCAGTTTTTATTTAGCGCCCATTAATATTGCCATGTTGTATTTAACAGCAGTTGTCTTAGCCGCGATTTATTTGGGTCAATATCCATCTATGCTAGCCGCTCTTTTAGGGGCCTTAAGCTTAAATTTCTTCTTTATTGAGAAAAAGTTTACTTTTCGCTTGGAAGATACCCAATATTTTTTCACCTTGGGTGTTATGTTGTTGATTGGATTTATCATCAGCAAACTTGCTTCAAGTGTTAAAGACCAAGTTGAGCATGCGCAAAAGCGGCAAAAAGAGGTGATTGGCCTGTATGAAATGAGTCGGGATTTAGCTTCAGCACATAATCTCGAGGCTGTGTGTCGAACCATTCTCGATTACGTTCAACAGATTTTTCAGGCGGAAGCCGCCATCCTCATTTACAATGGGCGGGAGCTTGAAGTGTATATGCATACGCCAGAATTTGAGCCTGATGAAAATGAATTAGCTGTGGCAACTTGGGCATTTAAAAACAATCGACCTGCGGGCTTTCGAACTGACACTTTACCTGCTGCAGTTGCCTATCATCAACCGTTACAAACTTCTGAGAGTCCCATCGGTATTTTAGCCATCAAACCTCTGGATCGGGATTACATACCCACTCCAGATGACTATCGAATTCTGGAGGGGGTTATCCACCTCGCTGCAACTAATATAGAACGGGCGTTCCTCTCTCAACCTAAACGTTTAAAACGTAGATAATCTCGACTTTGTACAATTTTTGCCATCGTCTTCGGAGAGAAGCTTCCCGCAGCTAAATAAATTTTTCGGAAGGGGTAAAATACCCCTTCCTTCAAAATTTATTACGCTGCAGTTTGCTTCTCTCTCGAAGCCGAAGGCAAAAATTGTACAAAGTCGAGATAATGACAAACTTCTCTTTATTTGCATCAATATTTAAAGCTTAATTATAAGCTTAAATCCATTCAAGATCTTCAACTGTTTTTTCTGAAACGGTATTGCCAGTATTAATAACTGCTTTGGGTTCAAAAAGCAAAACATGTGCCTCTTCATCTGCATAAGGTAGGTGTTCAACCGCTCCTAAAATCCTACAAAATTCTACATATATACATCTGTAGATATGTCTAGGAACGCCAACCGAGCAGTTGTGTTGACGAATTCACGTGTCGGAATTCCGCCGACAAAATCCGGGAATGCTTATCTCAAGAGCCGGTTTAGAGCTCGAGGATCGACGTTTTGTCGCCCGGAAATGTGCTGCAAGCACCGTTTTAAGCTTTCGAGAAAGTATTCTCCAGTCATGCCATACGTGTTTATCGCGATTCCTCACGGGTAGGGATAAAGCGACATAGCCTTCTTTGCCATCGGGAATGGTTTCCAAATGGCGGGGAATATTTTCTGAAGCTTTAAGGCAGCGGCGGCCTATAACAAGCGCCGCGCCTTGATGAATAGATAAACCATATCTTCTGGCAAACTTTACGCGTCCAATTAGGGATGTAAAATAGGGATTCACCTCTATGACCTCAACACCTTCTCTCCATGCTCGAGACTTAAGACTGCTTTTTATATGATTATATGCGAGGCTGGAGAGCGTTCTGGCATGAGCTGGACTTGCTTGCTCTTTTATTTCTGCTTTCTTTTTTTGAAAATTAAGATCCTCGATAACGAGGGTCTTTTCTGTCTTTTTGGAATAAGCTATAAGATTAGCGCATACATCGCCAATAAGGGCCTTAGTTTGGTTTTGATTTTTTCCATAAGTATTTAGAGGAATAGATTTTTTTGCTATAAAATTTCCAAAGCGATCAGTTTCAGCAATCGCCAGATGGTTGGCATTGATATCAATACCGATGACACCTTGCTTTAACGATGTCATCAGAGGTGATTTTGCGACTGGCACGCTGACAAACAAACGCCATCCCTTTTCATCGCATTTTAAGCGGTAACAGATGGGAACCCCATAAGAGGCAGCTTTTGGATCTTTTAGCTTCTTAAGCCGTTTTCTTTCTTCATGAGACTTGAGTGCTTCTAGAATATTTTTTTGGCCATATTCAAAATAAATTCCCGATAGAATTAGATACTTTCCATGGGTTTCAGCCAAACTATCAGGAAGACGAATACGCAGGGTTAGAGTTCCATTAGAAGCTAGCGTTGCAGTGCAAGATTGATTACCTCCGGATTCATCCTTAGAACCTAGGAGAAAAAAACTATTTTCTCTAGATCTTTGCCACTCAGCTAACCATTCCTGATGATTTTTATATCCATTTGCACCTAAGTCAAATTGGGCTCGAAAGAGCCTTCTTGAGCCAAAGCATAGGCCAACCTTGTCTTTTTCTTGATTGGATTGAAATTGTTTTAATTTACACTCGAGATTAAAAAGAAGGCGTTTTTTTTGATGGTACTTATTGGAATGTGGATCAGCTTTTTTTAGTTTTTCAACGCGTTTTTTTACGGAAGCAATCTTTTGTTCGGTTTCGGTAATTTGTCCTATCCGCCTTTCCTTAATGGAAGCGATTTTTCCTAGAAGTTGCACACGTATAGCATTGAAATGGCGGGCCGTTATTCCATATTCCTTTATATATTGGGATTTAAGATCTGCTGCATTTTTTCCTGAGGAGATATCTGCAAAGAGTTTTCTTTCTATGAAAGAGAAAAGCTCAGCACAGCGTTGTAGTATTTCTATTGCAGTATTCTCAGTAGAGATCCTACTTTGATAAGTAAATATCCGAAAGTCATTATCAGAGAGCATTTGCCGCCTCGCTTAAGGCATGAAGCAGTTTTTTGTTTTTACGGCTCCTAGCTCCATACAATCTTGCAGAAAACACAGTAATGATCTCCAATACGTCCTGAACAAGATCATCCTCAAAACTGGCTTCTTCCTTTGCATTGATCATCACCACTTCAGTGCCAAAGCTTTCGCATAAAGAAAAAATCAACTCGGCTCCAAAGCGCATTAAACGGTCCTTGTGAATAATCACAAGGCGATAAACAGATCCCGAGCATATTGCTTTTATCAGTTTTTTTAAACCTTTTTTATGATAGTTTAATCCCGATCCTAGGTCTTGCACAACGTCATAAGTCCAGCCATGTGCTGCACAAAAAGACTCTAAAACAGCTATTTGACGAATTAAATCTCCTTTTTGATCATGGCTAGAAACACGTGCATAACATAATGTCGTGCGATCACAAACCGCAATCTTAGGAATAATGCCTCGTAATGTTGCAAGATCATACCGACGATGCCCTCTGGGTGTTCGCGTTGCTGTAATTTTGCCGGCAACTTCCCAGTGACGCAACGTCTCTTGATGTACACCAAATTCTTTAGCAGCTTTTCCAATACTCACTTTCATGAATTAAAATCTATACATTTTACTAGATTTGTAAAGATAAATGTATATTTAATTGAGTGTCTATATTTTTGCTGTCTTAACATATCCAGGCTCAATATTAGATACATAAAATCCCTGGTGAAGACCTTCATAACGCAAGGATTCCATAAATCCTTCTTCCGCAAATTTACTAGTCGAATAAGCTCCAACGTAAGGAATTGCAACAATTCCTAATCCGCTAGAGATATTGATGATTCGTCCTGATCTTCTTTTCCCGCATACTTGGAATTACCGCCTTGGTCATCGCCACTGTTCCAAAAAAGTTTACTTCAAATTGTTCTCTAATCTCAGCAAGAGTTAATAATTCGAAAGGTCCTTTGATCAGTATGCCCGCATTATTAATCAAAATATCGACGTGGCCTGCATTTTTTTCTATATACTCGATAGCATTCGCAATAGATGTTTCTCTTGTTACATCTAATTCTACAACATCAAGTTTTACTCCCGCTGTTTTGACTGCTGCATCCAAATCTTTCCTGTCGCTAAAACTCCATACGGATGCAAAAACATGAAAACCACTTGCTTTTGCAAATTCTATGGCACATTCCAAACCTATCCCGCTTGAACAACCCGTAATCAAGACTATTTTATCTTTTGCCATCAATGCATCCCTTTACATTGATTTCAATCACTGCAGATCCCACAAATTTTCCATTTCTCAATTCATTTAATGCCTCATTAGCCTGTTCAAGCGGAAATAGTTTAACCTCAGTTTTAATAGGCACTTTAGGAGCCAAGGCAAGCATTTCCTCCCCGTCTTTACGGGTGAGATTCGTTACCGATTTAATACTTCTCTCTCCCCATAAAATTTCATAAGGAAAGGATGGAATATCGCTCATATGGATCCCTGCGCATACAACGACACCTCCCTTTTGGATTGCTTTCAGTGCTTGGGGAACAAGCTTACCATCAGGTGCAAAAATAATCGCTGCATCAAGCTTTTTTGGGGGTAATTCATCTGAGTTTCCAACCCATGCGGCTCCCAAACTCTTGGCAAAGGCTTGCCCTCGCGTATCGCCTGACCGTGTGAAAGCATAAACTTCTCGACCTTGATAACGAGCTGCTTGAATCAACATATGCGCTGAAGATCCAAATCCGTAAAATCCAATCCGTTTTGCATTTTCAGTAAACCGCAGTGCGCGAAAACCGATTAATCCCCCACAGAGCAACGGGGCAGCATTTAGGTCTGGGTAGGAAGAGGGGATAGGGAATGTAAACTTTGCATTGGCGACACAGAATTCAGCAAAACCCCCATCAATCTGATAACCTGTATATATTGCATTATCGCATAAATTCTCTTGTCCAGATTTGCAGTACGTGCAGTGTCCACAACTTCCCCCTAACCATGGAACGCCTATGCGATCGCCGATTTTTACATCAATAACATCTTTTCCTAACTCACTTACTGTTCCAACAATTTGATGCCCAAGTACTAATGGTAATTTTGGCTCGGTCAATTCACCATCAAAAATATGTAAATCAGTCCGACAAACACCACAGGCCTGAACTTTAATTTGAACTTGTCCCAGGCCAGGCCTTGGAATGGGTATATCGGCTAGCCTGAGAGGAGTTTTTGCCTTTTCTAAAACCATCGCCCGCATAATGACACCTATAGACTGGGTATTATTTGGTAAGGTGTTACAACCTCATCAATATCCTTTTGCTTGCAAACTTGCGCTGCGTCTTTGGTCAAATTGATAATCCTGTCAACTAAGGTGAAGTCATAATCATCTAAAGCTTGTTGGCCTGAGAGCAAGGCAAAATTAATGCATTTACCTTTGATAGGATCTACAAACCATCTTTGTTTTAGCTCATCAACTTTACTGGGGATGAAAGTTGCACAATAATAACCTTCGGTAAACGAAAAATTAAAACGTTGCATTTGGACAATTCCCTTTAGAATGGGCTGCGATGGGAAAGTGACTATAAGCTTATGCAGTAAGTAACAAGTCATTAACGTTTGTTGCAAAGAAGAACCAATTTTTGCCTTCAAATAAGCTTCCAACGAAACAACTCTAAATGCATGAATATTTCCATTTTTATCGGGCAAAGATACGTGATTGCCATTTGTATTCGTTACATTTTTAACCGCGTCAATATAGACTTTGAGGAATTGTTGTTTGACCGTTTTGATCGTCAAAGACAAAATTTGTTCTGTGGTTAGTGGCATACCGAGATATTCAACGATCTCGAGTATTTTATCCTTAAGAGTGTTGAAGCAAGCGTTTAGTAAAGGGCTATTTTTAGGATCGATGGCAATGATCGTTCCACTTTCTGGTCCTCCAAAAGCAACAATAGGTAGATCTGAAAATTGATCTAAGCCACTGTCAACGATGTAATATTTTGTTCCATTAATTTTTACAGAGTGGTCTGGGTTGTAACAAGACAACAAAGCTATAGGCCCTCGCTTAACTTGTCTTGGGTTATAATTGCCATCGAGTGTCTTGGCACGAGATTCATCGTAAACGAGCTCTTGTGAGGAAATAGGGAATTCAGTACCAGGGAGAAGCGGTTTGATTTTGTAAAGAAAGGTACTCCGCTTAGCTACATAGGTATCTTTTGATTCGAAGAAAACTATCCAGTCTCCAATTTGATCGGCGACCATGACAAATTGATAAAGGGTTTCGTCTTTACCTCGAATGACTAAAGCAACTTCACCCGTTTGAAAAGGGGTATGATTGTCTATATCTTTGAGTTTTTCATACTCTTCTTTTGTGAGATATGTACCAATCGGATATTTCCAACATCTTTCAATTTCAGCTTGTTGCGCGTCGACGATGGTTTTATTATAAATTTGACGGGGTGGAGGGGAATTTGAACTCACTCTTTCATTAAGAGAAGGGGAGGGTGTTGTGTTTTGTTTTTTTAAAGTTTGCGAAAGATCAACATCTTCAGGATTTCGCTGCCTTTTCTTAGAGTTTGGAGTCTCAGCATTAAACGGAAGAAACAAAGATCCATCTACTCTATTTACCATAAATATCACCTCCAGTTAAAACTCTGTTAATATATAATAATCAGTAATAAAGAGACAACAGGACAAAAATGCACGATAAGACGTTATTTCAGGGAATGCGTTTCAAAGTCAACGCAATCGAAGTCCAAGGGAAAAAAGGAACTTATACCCGTGAAGTTGTGGTGCATCCAGGCGCGGTCGTAATCTTACCGCTTGTGGATAAGGACCATATTATCCTGATCAAAAACAAGCGATTTGCTGTGGGAGCAGAACTTTGGGAACTCCCGGCCGGCACGTTAGAAAAAGGGGAAAAACCGTTAGAAACCGCTAAAAGGGAGTTAATCGAAGAAACTGGATATCAAGCCGCTTATATGGAATTTTTAACCCAGTTTTATACCTCTCCTGGGTTTTGTAATGAAGTGATGTACGCATACGTTGCCAAAGACTTAAAGGATGTCGGTCAGGCATTGGAGGAAACCGAACAGATAACCGTTCATCAAGTTTCTTGGGATCATGTGTTTAAAATGGCCAAGTCGGGAGAAATCTGTGATGGGAAAACATTGGCGACACTCTTTTTCTTTCGAGCGTATTTTTGCGACTAGCTGATAATTGCTAAATCACCTATGTAATAATTAAAGTGATTTAGGACTCGAATGGAAGAGATTCAAAAACAAAATGAGATTGGACGCCAAGCTTTATCCGAATGGCAGAAATCTTTAAAACATAATATTTTCCAGAACGATCCCGATTTTCAACACAGTATTGACCTCTATCTTAACCGAAAATGTCCTCACATCAAACAAGAATTGACCGCTTTTGCAGATCGGGTTGTCAATGAACTTGAGCCACTTGTCGCAGAAAATAACCTTTATCAAAATTTGCCGAGAACTGACCATTACGATGGGATCGGTCAAAAGATTGAAGCTATCATCCATCATCCAACTTACGAGCAATCGGGCAATATCATTTACAACTCTAAAATCCTAGAAAGAATGTCCAAACCGGGTGGGCTTTTAGAGGCTTTGACATTCATGTTCCTTTCTTCACAAGCTGGCGAAGCAGGCCATAACTGTCCTTTAGCATGCTCAGCAGGTATCATCAGAGTCTTGCAAAAAGTGGAAAATTTTCCCAAAAAGGACTTCTATATACAAAAACTCACTGCACCTTCCTACACCCACAATTTTACCGGCGCTCAATTTCTAACAGAAATACAAGGAGGATCAGATGTTGGTTTGAACGCGAGTGTAGCTTTTCAAGATGTGCAAGGGAAATGGAGAATAAAAGGTGAGAAATGGTTCTGCTCCAATGCCAACGCGGAGTTGATTCTAATCACAGCGCGATATGATCAAAATATGGCTGGAACAAAGGGTCTGGGTTTATTTCTAATTCCCTCAATACTGGAGGATGGAGAAAGAAACCATTATACGATCCGTCGGCTTAAGGATAAAATTGGAACGCGATCGATGGCATCAGCGGAAATGGATTTTCATGGAGCTTATGCTTTTGCTGTAGGTGAGCCAGAGGAAGGATTCAAATTAGTCATGGAAAACGTGTTACACATTTCGCGGTTGTTTAACACATTCTGTGTTTTAGGAATGGCTAAAAGGGCATACACTACTGCACTTAATTACGCCCATTATCGTGAGGCTTTTGGGAAACAGATTATAGAATATCCTTTGGTTAAAGAAAATTTAGCCCGTATTAAGGCTGAAAATAACGCGCTTCTCGCGTCGATCTTCGCAACAGTTCAGCTACAAGACGACTACGACAGCGGAAAAGTCAAAGGGGAGGATATTAAATTGCTGCTTCGGTTGTTAGCGAACCTGAACAAGTACCTATCGTCCATGTGGTCAGTAGAACATATTCATCATGCTTTGGATACTTTAGCGGGGAATGGCGCTATTGAAACATTTTCATCGATCCCAAGACTTCTGGCGACAGCATCGTCTGTGAAAATTGGGAGGGCACACACAATACCTTGAGGATGCAAATTTTGAAAGATATCGGCAAATATCATGTTGATGCGCTCTTTATGAACGTTATGGAAGAGTTATTGACGAATTTTCCAAATTGCAAAGAATCGGGGCAATTGAAACAACTGTAACCCGTTTTGATAAAACGTTGCAAAAGTTAAAGTCGGCTTCTTTCAAATCCAATCCGATTCTATAAAGAATGTTGTGGATCAAATGGCGACAATTTATGCAGCTTCTCAGCTATTAAGAGAGGCATTTTCTAAAGAATCATCATTGAAAAATACAAAATTGCATTGTTTCGAATATTTCTCATTACTCCACCTGCATAGTGCCGCGCCGGATTATAACCAAGGGTTACTCGATTTATTGAGTTCGATAGTTGCTGAGGATCGGTTATGACAGTAGAGGCCTATCGGCAGGTCATTGACAACGGGCAAAAAGCATCCGAATCAAAAATTTGGAAATTGCTTGAATCTTATTATGTCCAATTAGGACCAAAAGCTTGGTCTCACATGGTACACCCTCATTTGCAACAAGTAATCCGATCACCGCTGAGCAGTACGCCCTTCTAATCGTTGCATTTTTTAAAGATTGTATCGCTGAGTCGTCTAATTATTCTATTAATCCTTCAGAGCCGATCTACGTTTTTGATTTAGGAGCAGGCTCCGGTCAATTTGGATATGTGTTTCTTAAAAAAGTGCTCCCACTTATAGAGCAAAACTTTGAAGGTCGTTTAAAATTATGTCTAGTTTTAACAGATATTGCTGAAGCAAATTTTAAATTTTGGGAAAATCATCCCGACTTTAAAGAGTATTTTGATACCCACCATCTGGATTATGCCTACTACCACCACTCTTTTACAAACGAGCCGATTCAATTGTTGCATAGCCACAAGAATCTATCTCAGGATACTCTCTCGAATCCTTTAATTCTGATAGGAAACTATTTTTTCGATTCAATTCCTAATGATATTTTTCGTTACAAAGAGGGTCAGTTGCAACAAGGATACATTTATTCCTACGTTAGCCACTCTAAAAAAGAAGAGGGATTGGCCGAAAACGATCCCAAATTAATCAAGAACTTTGCCTTTACGATTGATTACAAAACGATCAACGAGTCGTCTTATGCAGGCATTGATAAAACGATTTTTGAAAACACTGCTGCAGCTTTTCGACAGGATAATCAAGTTGTGCATTTCACCTATCCGATAGGAGGGATTCAAGCCTTACGCTATTTTCAAGATTTGTCTAAAGGAAGGCTTGTTTTGATCACAGGTGATCATGGAGCCTATTATATTGAGGATTTTAAAAGACACAGTGATGTTTGGATTTCCTATCATGACAGTCTTTCTGTCCCCCTTAATTTTTTGGCACTCGAAAAGTTTTTTACACTTCAAAATGGATGCAGTCTTACGACGACTGAAATCGCACCAAAATTTTTGATAAGTGCAGCTACATTGAAAGGTTCCAAGGAACAATGTAGAGAAATGTGTTTGATTTTTGATCATATGATCGAGTCATTTAATGTGACCGATTATTGGGTGTTATTAGATGATTTAAAACATAGGGAAGTTCCCCCCAGCTTAAATCTACTCTTGGAATTGATCAAATTGGGAAAAGGGGATTACCTCGTTGTCAATGCCTATCACGAACTATTCCTCTCAACCTTGCAAGATGTCGATCCAACGCTTAAAGACAAATTTAGAAATTTTTTGAAAAAAGTTGGAGAAACCTATTATTTCAACCAACACCAGGCTGGAGAATTTCCATTTATTTTGGGAGAGCTTTTTTATAGGCTTGATGACTATCATACCGCTGCTGGCTATATCCAAAAAGGGATACAACTAACAAGTCCATCTTCTAAAAAATATAAGAGTCTTGGTGCCTGCTTTCTTGCTACGGGTGATAAACAATCTGCTTTAGAATGTTGGGAAGAGGCAAAATTACTAGAAGATGAGGGGAAATAACTATGCAAATATCTCCAGTGGATTCTAATTTATCCTTTATTCAGTATGAAAATTCCGATGTAGATGCAGCTATTTCTCCAGAGGAACAACAGAATCGAAAACGTCGAACAGAGCATGTAGAAGGGAATGTAGTAAAAAAGATTAAAAAGCTAAAACAAGGTCTATTTAAGTTTGAGGAGGATTTTAAACTTTTGGATGCTCTAAATAAGCATGGCAAGGATAAAATGACTTGTTGGAAATCGATCAGAGTTGATGTTTTTAAGGGAACACGATCAAGATTCGTGTGCATTGATCGGTATCGCTATTATAGCCATTTGAGTCCAAGACTTTTATCCTGGACTCAAGAGGAAAAAGAAAAATTACAAATCTGCGCTACGCCTAAATGTAATTGGGCAGCTGTTGCAAAACAGCTTGACAAAGGAAATCCTGATGAATGTAAACTTATGTATATCAATGAGATCCTCCATATTTTTGATCAAAATCAACCCTAAGGATGTTATTATGAAAATCTGGCTACTAGCATTGATAACTCTAACATCAGTCGTCAACGCACTGGAGATTACACAAGATGATCGATATGTCTATACAAAACGGACGTGGCCTGAACTTGCAGATACGCAACAAAGAACACTTGTCTGCTTTTTTAACGAACAATTAAAATCTGAGCTTTCTAGCCTCAATATTCCTTCAAAGTGGGATGATGAGACAGAACAGATGCTTGTAGGCAGTTTGAATCAATACAATATCATTATTAATCAGGTACAGACGATCGCCAATTCCTATGCGACAAAAAACAATATTCAACTGAGTGACTTGATTCCAGTAGGATTTTTGGTCGGACTAGGCGTGGGAGGATCAGGTGACTTTGGCATTGGCATTGGCGGATCGGCCTTGCTTACACTCATTATTGTCCCTCTCGCTGTGGAAAGGATGGATAAGCTTACAGGAGAGATCGATAATTATTATGAGGCCTCTTGGAGTATCGGTGGATTCGGGCAAGGAGGTGTCAGTGTTGGAGTTGGAGGCGGAGTCTTTGTCCGGGGAGCAGTCGGGCTTATTTGGGGGAATTTGCCCGATGCAACACAACTGACTGGTGTAGCAGTTGGATTGACTGCAAACGTCGCTGCGGTGCAAGGTTTGGGACTTAAGGCAGCAATTCTGTTCAACAACGATACTCAGGGGCATAATCTGATTGCGATGGCAACTTACGATGTAGGGACAGAACTGACTGCAGAAATAGAAGGTTCCATTTTTTATTTTATGTCAGCTGCAGATATTCTTAAGTTTATGTCCAATGCAATAATTAAATCCACACAAGGTTCCTCAATTATAAGCACTGGAAATATGCAGAATGCGATTTGGGAACTTAACCAATAGGTGAAGAGATGCCGCAATTTTTGCGAAAGCTCACAATCTTGACCACTCAGGTTATTATAAGGCCGGATGCAAAACAAGAATTCGTCGATTGGCAAGGAAGTATGAATGCGGCGATTACAGCTCAACCAGGTTTTGTTAGTTTAGAATTCTTATCTCCTACCGAAAACAACCCGGGATGGTGTATTGTTCAACGGTTTAATCAACCTAGCGATATTGAATCCTGGCAAAACTCTGAACAATGGAAAAGCCTAAAGGAACAATTGAGCAAGCTTTCTGATAAAGATGGGATTAGAGAAGCTATTGCAGATCCAACCAGTTTTAAGGAGGGAGTCACCGAAGTCATCATCACTGAAGTCTCTCCTGAACATGAACAGGCTTATCGGAATTGGACGGCAAAGGTCCACCAGATTGAAGCAAAATTCCCTGGGTTCAAAGGTGTGTGTGTTCAATCTCCGAGCAAAGGTCAAGGTAGGCATTGGATTACCCTTCTTCAATTCGATACGATGGAAAATCTGGATCGTTGGCTTTCTTCGCCTGAAAGGCAAAAGGTTCTCTCAGAATCTTCCCCAATGATCACTTCTTTAGAATCGCATCGTGTAATCTCCCCTTATGCAGGGTGGTTTGCCAATATCGCAAAAGTCGGAGAGTTACCCTCTGTTTGGAAACAAACGATGTTGGTATTATTGGTATTATTTCCGATCGTCATGGTGGAATTGAAGTTTTTAAAACCTTTGACAGAAGGTCTTAATAGTTCTTTAGGAACATTCATTGGAAATGCAATCAGTGTCATTCTAATCTCTTTCCCAATGATGCCAGTGGCCATTTGGTTCTTATCCTGGTGGTTAACCCCTCCTCCAGGGGCTTCAAAGAGAAATACGATTATAGGAACCTTATTAATGATCGTCCTCTATCTGATCGAAATTACAGTTTTTTGGCATTTTCTTTAATCAGAGAATTTTACGATCTTTGATTTTCCAATTGCCATGCCATTTTTGTCTAAAGCCTTGATCTGGAAATAGGGGCCTTTATTGCGTACTTGAATTGCAGTTTCAAAACCAGACTTAACTGCGGACTGCACCAGATAAAGTTTACTTCGTTTTTTACCAGCATAGACTTGCCACTGCACTGTCTCAGTAGAACCATTCCATGAAGTGTAGACAGTAATAAAATCATTTTCAGATCTTATACCTATGCTTGGAGGATAAAAAGGAGTCCCCAACCAATTGTTTCGATAAGCGCGATAAGTGAAGTTGGTGCTTGGCATTTGAGCATCATAAAGCAGATTTAGACTTGGATTCGATTCCGTATTTCCAGACTGGGCAAATTCAGAATAGTATTGCGATTCTCCCCATCCGACAAATTTATTGCCATTATCCAAGGTCTGCACATTTCCTTGGGATGACGCCGAAATATTGGGATCATGGTAATAGGACCTATATAGGCTAGCGGTCATGTCAGTGAAATCCAACTGCAAAATTAAGCCATGCGAAGGCGTCGTGGGAGTCGATGAGCCATTGGAGTTATCGTCATAGAGACTAATTTGATGATTTGATAAAAAGTGTGCGTCATGCTGCCATGAAAATTGCGCCTCATTGGAAATCGTAAAATCGCTATGCTTGCCTCCTAATTCCCAAAGAATGGTTTTCGTCGGTTTATTGATTCGGTAAATTGTCCAAGTATGGCGACTCGAAACTAAGATGTCATTAGGATCGTTAGTTAGTCCTATGGAATTTAAATGATAGGCATCCCAGATATTACCGCTAGAACTTGCACTAGATGCAGGCTCAAAAGAATCTGTTAAAGGGATATGATCTAAAGCGCTCCAAAAAAATAGAAGCTTATTTGTTTTAATATCAACTTCTTGAATTGCAAAATTTTGAACGTATCCATCTTTAGGTCCTCCATAAGGAGTTAAATCCATTGGAATCGCTTTGGTGGAAAAAAACAAGGCTGTATTTTCAGGAGTGATAAGAAATTCGTGAATATCAGAAGTATAGTTGCAATGTGCATGCAGAGTTTTAATTACTTTGTAGGAATTATCGAGAATATAATAACAGGATCCCGGTTCAGATGATCCTCCAGGTACATTGGTATAAGTTGGCGAGGTTGCCAGAGTGCCTTGCCAGAAAGTTAAAACAGGCTTATCTCTGTAGAACTGCATGCGGAAATCTAAGTTCATTAAATTGGGTGTATTTAAAGGACGAAACCAAATTGGATTTCCTTCATTATCCAAAATAAGTGCTCCAGGTTGACCATACATCGCTTGGTTTGAAAAACCGTATGGAGCAAGAAAAACCAAACCGGCGGATACGCCAGGATCGAAACGATTCACTGTTATTTTCATGGGATGAAGTGCGGGTTCGCTGACAAAATTCCACACTTGAGGAGATATTAGGATCGGGTCCGGCGTTTTATTTCCGGTATTTGATGGATAGGGCTTTGTTCCACATCGTTGTTTAAGGCAATGCGTGTTTTGTTCTTCTGCAAATAGTATTGGCTTTTCCTTAATGCCGTTTACGGCAAATGCCGGTACTGCGTTTAAATATACACTAGTAATTATACAAACCAATAAGGACTTTACAGATACTGTCATTAAGGAAACCATTATTTGGGCATGATCACAGTTTGTGTTTTCGGAAGCGACTTAATTGTGTTTATATCCATATGTGTGTGTGCTTCAACCAGTTCTGGTGGCGTAAGAGCCATCCATTCAGTGAGCGAAATGCTGGCATAGTGGTCGCTTTTGAAAGTTTCTAAGAATTTTAGATCCCCCTCTCCAGTATTTTCAATATAATGCCCCATCGATTTTGGAATGACTCCCACATCACCCGCATTAAAATCCATTGTCCGTGCGCTGGAGGAGCCTCTAAATAACGTGATTCGACATTTCCCATTCACGATGTAGAGCCATTCATCCGCGTTAGGATGCCAGTGAAGTTCCCGAATTCCCCCTTGGTGAACCGTCACCAATGCTGCAGCAATGGTTTTTGAAATAGGGAAGTTCTTGGAATCAACAATTCTAGCTTCCCCACCTTTTGTGATCACGTTTGGCTTTTGTTTATAAAGAGAATAAGAAAAAGGCTGAGGAACAAGGCCTGCAGGCCCTCCCATAGATTTAATATCTTCTTTGAGAGTTTTTGTGACCTGATTTGGAAAGATATAGAGTTCTTGCTGAGGGATGTTTTTAAACGCGCTACGGGGAAGTCCAAAGTTTTTAGCGAGAACTTCTACAGGAGTGTGTGCCATCCAATCTGTAATTAAAAAGGTTTCATTTTCAGAAAAATGGCCATCATCAAAGATGAGCAAGAATTCACAACCGTCAGGACCAAGTCCTTGAATTGAGTGGGGAAATCCTGAGGGGAAATACCAAAGATCACCTTCAGAAAGATCATTGGCAAAGGATCGCCCTTGAGGGTCGATACAGGTGATCCGCGCATTCCCATACAACATAATGGCCCACTCTGAAGCTTGATGCCAATGCATTTCGCGGATTGCGCCAGATAGCAGCCGCATATTGACCCCGGCGATATCTTTTGAGGTAGACATATCGGCAACAGTGACTTGGCGAGCCCATCCCCCATCCTGAAGACGTTTTGTGGCCCGTGAGAAAGGAAACCAAAAGTTAGCAACATCGCCCCTATCTGTAGACGGGGGCATCTCAGAGGAGGGTGCCAAAGCGCTACCTACCGGGTTTTTAGGTCCTGGATCACTGGCACTTTCGGGGCTAACCTCTAAGACGCTTGTTCCTCTTCTGACAGAATCTGGATTGCCGACAGGGAGCATGTCACACCTCATTTTCAACCTAATGCGATTCTCACAGTAAAAAAAATCAAATAAAAGTAGGAGGCTTATTTTATTCTTTTAAGTAAAATGCAAAAAAATGGGATTATTCTATGAGTAAATGGGTGATCGGGATCGATTTAGGGGGAACTAAGATTGAAGGGGCTACCGTTGAACTTTCGGGAAAGATTGACCAATGTTTACATATCGAGACCAACGTCAAGGGGGGACCGGAAGTAATAGCTGCTCAAATTTTTGGACTCATCGATAAATTATCCAAAAAAGCTCCGGGTAAAATTGAAGGGATTGGTGTGGGGATCCCAGGGCAAATCGATCCCTCTCATCGCACTGTTATTTTTGCTCCCAATTTGTATTGGAAAAATGTCCCCTTTCACAATATTTTATCCAAGCAAACTTCCTACCCGGTTTTTATAGATAATGATGTGAGAAATGCGACAAGAGGGGAAATCCACTTTGGAGAAGGGCAGAGTGTAAAAAATTTCGTCTCTTTGCTTTTGGGAACAGGAATTGGAGGAGGCATTGTCCTCAATGGATCTCTTATGACGGGAACCACAAATAGTGCAGGAGAGCTTGGACACATTGTTGTAAAGTATGGAGGGTCGCTCTGTTCTTGTGGAAATAGGGGGTGCCTTGAAGCCTATGCCAGCGGCTGGGCCATCGCTAAAGCAGCGACACTCGCAGTCGAAAAATCACCCGAAAACGGAGCAGAGCTTTTAAGATTAGCTAACGGACATCTAATCACAGCGGAATTGGTTTTTGAGGCTTTTCGTAGAAACGATAGAATTGCTAAAAAAGTTGTCCAAGAAGCAACAAGAGCTTTAATTGCCGGAGCCGTTTCAATTGTAAACGCATGGAATCCAGAACGGTTGATTATTGGGGGAGGGCTTTTGAAAGGGTTTCCCCATTTTCTTGAAGCGGTTGATGCTGGAGTTAGAAAACAGGCTTTAACAAGCGCGTTATCCAATCTACAAGTGATCCACAGCCAGTGTCCGATGAGTCCGGCACTTTTAGGTGCGGCCTCTCTTCCACTATTTGGTTATTAACTCACCTTAATATCTTAATGTGCATCACCAATCACCCCTTCCTTTTGTCAAAATCGAAAGCTTTGTGATTCCAATTATAATAATAGCCGATCTCAAGACGTACCTGAAAGACTGAATTGAAATTATGTGTCCAACCGAAAGTATTGCTTGTAGAAATCAACAGGCATTGGACCCCTAAGTGATGGAAAGCGAATTCAGTCCCAAAAATTAGCCATGGGTAGGGTGAAAATCCATTTCCACACCACAACTTTTAAGAGCATGCATAATTGTTGAAAATCTAGGTTTCCCTTTTTGAGACAGACTTTTATAAAAGCTCTCTCGTCCAACATCCATTTTTGAAGATATTTCGGATATTCCGCCTTGTGCTTCGACAACATTCCGCAAAGCTAATTGAAATATACTGAACTCATTAGTTTCTACCGCTTCATCAAGACTTGCTTTTAAATAAGCTGAAGCCTCCTCAGGATCTTTGAGGCTTTCGATTAAATATTCTTGATACTTTCTATATCTTCTCATTTTTTACCTCTCTTTAGCGAAAGATGCTCTCGCCAATATTCTTTTGCCTTATCAATATCTTTTTGTTGTCCTTAATTGTATTCGAATAGATACATTTATGTAGCAAAAGAATTTTCCTAGATTTCAAGTCCTAAACGTTGGACTTTTGCGTCAGGCGTTACACCCAATGAGAGGATAACCCTGTTATTCCACAGAAGGATAGGGAAGGGAGGCAAACGAGTCAGGCAATACGTCTGTGAATTCTTCTTTTTTGTCGTGCTCGGGTTTTTTGCTATCTCACAATCCGCTTCCAATCCATTAGACCAATTCTGTCGACACAATAAATGCAAGACTACCAATAAAAATGAAAAAGACTTCCCATCACCTTTGAAATGCATGAAATCGTTTTACAATAGTCCCAAAAAAAAATTCAACCCGTTTACTTTGCGAATACCGATTCAATGGTCATAACAAGGTTATCATAATCAAAAGTACCGTTGTAACGTTCAGAATTAATAAAAAATGTGGGTGTCCCATTGACCCCACTGCGCACACCTCCCAAAAAGTCAGCTTTGATTTTAGGCTCATAGAGATTATCTTGAATTGCAGCCATCATCTCTTTTTCCGATAATTTTAAAGTTTGCGCAAGCTTAAGGAAAAGGGGAGTCCCTAACATGCTTTGGTTTTCATAGATCAAATCGTGCATTTCCCAAAAATGCTTACATTTCGAAGCATATTCTGCCGCTTCAGCTGCTGCTAATGCATGCGTATGGATTTGTGTTAAAGGAAAGTTGCGAAATACAAATCGCAATTGCTCCCCAAAATGATCTTGCACATCTTTAATGACGTGGTAAGCCATCCCGCAATAAGGACATTCGTAATCACCATATTCCACAAGTGTAATTGAAGCATTACTGCTCCCTTGAATATGATCATCTTGCGACACTGCACTTTTACCATTTTGACATGTTCTTCCTCCTTTTTTGCGATGGCTTCAAAGCTTCAAGGGCCCCATCAGCTCCCGGATTCTCTCCCATCGGAGATAGGTAACTCCAAGTAATTGTGCCATTTTTATCAACAACAAATAAGGCCCTTTCGCAAACTCCTAATTTTTCGTTATAGACTCCATATTGTTTTGCAACTTCACCTTTCGGTTCAAAATCTGCGAGCAAAGGGAAATGGATATGGTTAGCTTTTGCAAAAGCATCATGGCACCAATAACCATCGACGGAAATACCCGCGATGGCAGCTTGCAATCGTTTAAATTCGGGCAATACTTCATTAAATAAGGCCATCTCGTCACTGCAAACAGGACTCCAATCGGCAGGATAAAATGCGATTACAAGAGGTTTTCCTCGGAATTCAGTCATAGAAATGGTTTGGTCGGGTGTTACATGAAGTGTAAATTCGGGAGCTTTTAAACCAGCTTCTAAAATTTTAACCATAGAGCACCTCCTTTCCTACGTTTTTAGTATAAACCTCTTTAATATATTAAATATAAATTTCAATATTTTTATACTAACTAATTAAATAACAGTTGCATATTTATAGCTAAGATAGTATGATATTCATTTTAAAAGTTAAAATTGTATGAAATATAAACTATTTAAGCTCTGCTCCATAATTTTTTGTTTTATTCAACTGGGGGTAGCCGCAACTGAATTAAGATCAATTAATTGCGATCCGCAGCTGCAGCCTACGGTGATTAAAATTTTGAAAATCGCTGAAGCACGAGACTTGATCGCTAAAATTCAGCAAGAGGGGCCTTTTCAAATTGTCGTTAATAACCATGTATTATCACGTCAATTTGGGGCTTATTGGGATATGGAAAAAAGAACGGTTTGTATCAATCTTCCTTTTCACGAAACCGAAGGTCGAGTGATCGGCTTCATTTTGTTTGAACTCCATAACGCAGTAGTTACGTCTCAACTGGATGCTCTTGATGATAGGGTTTCTAACGGAAAAATATCGAAAGAAGACTATGTGGAAGCGGTGGAATTTATCGAATTTCAGAATTCACAAAAGACAGCTCAGTTAGCTCAAAAGGGGATCGATCTCGGGTTCTTTCCAAAAGATGCCCGTTTACCCACTTATAATACGTTCGAAGAGCATTTTAGGATTCAAAAAATCGGAGGCCACTCTGCTTGGATTGAAAGAACCTATAATGAACTTTCAAGGCCATTGTAAACCATCTCAAGTTAAACTGATTACAACCTTACCAATATGCTTTTGACTTTCCAAGTATTTGTAGGCTTCTTTTGCTTGATTAAACGAAAAGACTTTATCGACAACAGGTTTGAGTTGGATCGCTTCAGCGGCCTTTATGAGGGCCCTTAATTCTTCGGTGGATTCCATCATAATCCCCCTCAACTGCACCTGATGACTTAAAAGGTCACGAATATTTAAGGTTGTTTCCGGGCTAGCAAGGACTCCGATAACGGAGACTCGGCCTCCATAAGTGCACAGCTGAATGGATTTGCTTAAAGTTTCTCCTCCAACAACATCGACGACGACGTTGACGCCTTCCGGTGTGATCTCTTTGACCTTTTTCATCCAATCCACATCTCGATAATTGACGGTCGCTTTGACACCAAAATTTTTTTTGACATAATCCCCCTTTTCATCACTTGAGGTCGTCATGATAGTTTGGGCTCCCATAGCTTGGGCAATCTGCGCTGCAAAGATGGAAACTCCTCCTGTACCATGAAGCAGAACCCATTCGCCGGGACGAAGTTTTCCGTGGGTAACAATTGCGGCCCAAGCTGTCAACCCAGCTATAGGGAAAGTTGAGGCCTCATCAAAGCTAAGATAATCAGGGATTTTGATCAAAGCATCGGATGGATAAACAATTTGTTCTGCCAAAACACCATCGACTCCCATTCCTCCGACGAATGTGCGCGCCCAGCTAGATCGCATCATTCCGGCAGGCCAATGGCGAAAAGGGCTATTTAAAACCCTGTCACCGAGTTTAAAGTCCGAAACTTTGGGACCCACTTCTTCCACGACTCCGGCCATATCGGAGAGGACGATAAAAGGGGGAAAAGCACTCCCTTTCGCATACTGTCCTTTAGCTAACATAAGGTCTCGATAGTTCAAAGCACAGGCTTTGACTTTGACTTTTACGTCAAAGTCACCGACAGATGCTAACGGACGATCAGCGAGAGAAAGAGTGTCAATGCCTTTTCCATCAGTCAGATAACATTTCATTTAAAGTCATCCTGTTTTAGCTTTTGTTTAGCAATTGCATCCGCATCTTTGATAGTGGCTTTACGGATAGTCGACATCGTCGCTTAGGAATTCAATTTTGATGTCACACTAATTTCAGCTTTATAGAGTTTAGAAACCGGACAGCCGGCTTTAGCGTTATTGACAGCTGTATCGAACTTGGTTTTGTCCGCGCCTGGGATTTTGGCGTTTAAATCGAGATGGCTTTTTGTGATGGAAAATCCATCGCCAACCTTTTCAAGAGTGATTGTGTCCGTAACTTCTAGTTGTTCAGCGGTCATGCCGGCTTTGGTGAGTTCAAGAGAAAGTGCCATGGCGAAGCACCCAGCATGAGCGGCAGCAAGAAGTTCTTCTGGGTTAGTGCCAACCCCATTTTCGAATCGAGTTTTAAATGAGTATTGTGCCTGTTTAAGTGTTCCGCTTTCGGTAGAAATGTTTCCTTTTCCTTTTTGCAAATCCCCTTGCCATACTGCTGTTGCTTTTCTTTGCATAACGTCCTCCTGTTGTTATCCAAATCTTCGCAGAACAGTATATTTAATTGTATTGAATTTTAGCAGCTACAGGCTTGTGATCACTTATATTTGTTTGCAAATTGTTAAGGACCACATTGACAACAGGGATATTGGTGATTATCGCTTGGGTTTCGCTGCTTTTGACCGCAATCCAGTCGATTCGGGTATTCAGGACTTGATAAGGATTTGTGCAAGTGGACTCAATAAAATGGGTATAATCCAACTGATAGTCTCCGTTTTTGAGGATGTTCAATCTTGGGTGCAGCGGAGTGACATTGGAATCCATCCCGAGAATTTTGATATCAGCTTCCTGTTGATCCAACGCATCAATAATGTTTTGCAATTCCTGATCACCTTGTGAGGAATCGTGATCAACAACTTTAAACGGATTACATCCCTTAAGATGACCTGAAGCGATGAGTAATGTTTTGCCTGTTTCTTTATCTATAAGCAGAACAGCTAAGGCATGAGGAATAGTTCCCAATATTTTGACTGTTTCTAAACGATCTGTATTCCAGGCCATACCGGTTTGCGAATGGGTATCATTAAAAAGCACGACTTCATAATTACTCGGGAAACAGGAGGGATTAAGATAATCGGTTTCTTGCAAACAAATGATGTCTGTTTTCAAAAATTGGGAAAAGATCCGTTTAGCCATGATGGAGCGTGTTTCATCTAAAAGTTCAGAAAAAGAACTCTTTTTGTTATGGGTCAAGTCCCCGATATGGGTATACACTCTATCCCTCACATCACAATCATGGATTACGATAGGACGTACATGATATGAGGTTATCACTTGTTCGACTTTCTGGTTCCAACGTACATTAGGACTATTTGGCTCAGAAGGGGTTTTGGTGATTTGCTCAACTATTTTTTGATAACCCTTTTGCTCCCATTCTTGTACTGCCAATTCTTTTTCTATTCCCTCAGGAGCAAACAAGATTGTCAATGCAACTTGTTGAATCCGTTCATTCAAGGCCATCAACTCCGGTTCTGCTTGATACCGTTCTTGCATGACCTTTTGCATTCCTGCGCCTCTTAAGTAATCGTAGTGCTCTGAAAGGCCACCACAGTTATAAGAAGCTACGCTCAATTCAGCTGAAGAAAGGAATGAAAATGAAAAGATTAATAATAAAATAATTACTTTAAATAGATTCATAAAAACCAATTTATAAATGATGATAACTAATAATTTTATATAAATCAATGTTGTTTTATCTCGACCTGTGTCAAGTTTTACAGCAAAAAAACTTGACCGAATTAGAATCAATTGGTGATGCAAGGGGCCGTTATACTTTATTTCCAAATAATTCTCTTTTGCAAAGAGGTATTTATATGAGAGGATGGCAAAATTACCAGAATTGCAAAACTAGAAAATCGAAGGTTTATATGGCTGAATGGAAGGATGCCATTCAATAAGATTACAAACTTGATTTCTCAAGACAATCAGCTATTTATTTCCTTTGCGGGATTTTGTCTTACTCTCACTTGATTGAATGGGCACTCGCACGTACATATATTTGGGCTTGATCCTTTTAATTTTTCCGTTTTCCTTTACAACGAGAGGTACGCCTGTTCGAGCCGAAAGGTCTATTGCTTGTTCCACACCTTTGCGATGAGCTTCTAGTGACTGCTCCCTCGCCTAGAGGCGAAGGCTTCTAGGGATTACTACCAGGCCATCCAATCCGAGGGCCAAAATATTCTGCGCTGCATTGAAATCCCTTGATGCCAAATATCCACAATGCGAACAACAATGTGTGCGATCTGAAAGTTGCTTTTCTGCACGATATCCACATCGGCTACAATCTTGTGTTGTGTAGGCAGGATTCACCAATACCAATTTCCTACCAGCCTCTTCCGCTTTGTAGGTTAGGAATTGACGAAATTGATTCCAACTAACGTCTGCAATACTTTTTGCGAAATAGGATTCTTCTATCATCTTTTTGATATTCAGGTCTTCTACGCAAATGTATTGGTATTGATCAATGATTTTTTTAGATTGTTTATGACAAAAGTCTTTTCTTTGATTGCTAATCTTTTCGTGTACTTTAGCAAGGAGTTTCACCTGTTTTCGTCTCTTTAGAGTTCTCTTTTCTAATTTTGCAAGTTTCCGCTGTGCTTTAGCGAGACGCTTTTCCCCTTGCTTGAAAAATCGAGGATTTGCAATTTCTTGCCCATCAGAGAAGGTGGCAAAGCTTGCAAGACCTATGTCAATGCCAATTGATTTCTGATTAGCTTGTTGTGGATCTACATTCACTTCACAGGAGAAGGAGACATTCCAATCGCCAGAGGCATTTTTCCTAAGGGTGCAAGTTTTGATTTCTCCCCCAATAGAGCGATGCATCTTAATGCGAATATTCCCTATTTTGGAGAGTTTTAAATGATTCCCTACCAATGAAAAACCACTTTGTGGATAACAAAAGCTATTGTATCTATCTACACCGCGAAATCGTTGAAATCCAGGCTTCTCTCCTGCTTTGAACCTTCGGAAAAATCCCTGAAAAGCTTTGTCCAAACGATCGATAACGTTTTGTAATATCGGTTTAAGAAGAGGCAGAGCATGTGTTTTTCTGATGCATGTTCATTTGGTCTTTGTTACTAAATATAGAAGAAGAGTTTTTACAAAACAAATACTTAACGAGCTCAAGATTATTTTCGTAAGTATTTGTACTGATTTTGAGGCTGACTTAGTCGAATTTGAAGGAGAAAATGATTATGTTCACATTCTCGTCAATTATCCCCCCAAATTGGCAATTTCTAAATTAGTTAATTGTTTGAAGGGAGTCTCTTCAAGGTTGCTTCGCAAAAAACAATATCCAAGCATTGAACAAGCTCTATGAGGAAAGCATCTTTGGTCCCCCAGCTATTTTGCAGGATCATGCGGCGGAGCACTACTTTCTGTAATCAGACAGTACATTGAACAACAAAATTCCCCTATCGACTAGTGGCGCGATTCATCTCGGCCCTAAAGGGCCAAGTTTTTCTCGGCGTCATTGGATAAAATATCGTCTTCAAATATTCTACGTAGCCATCTATAGCTTGAATGATGTCAACGATACCACGACTCCTCAAAAATAATGAGGGATTTATTCAAATGTGCGAGAAAATCGTAAGATTGAAATTACCGGCCAGTGTTCAGGGCTTTATTTTGCATCACACCATTCTTGAGCCCATCCACCTCCGATAGCTCTAATCAATTGAATAGTGGCCTCAAAACGTTGTCCTAATATTGCTATGAGGCTTCTTTCAGCTTCTAGAAGATCCCTTTCACTATACACAACATCTAAATAGAAAGTTGCTCCATGGGTATATTTTACCGATGCGATCGAGTAAGTTGTTTTGGCCGCTTCCACAGAGTTTTCTATACTAGCATACTCAAGTTTTAATCCTTCAAGTAACACCAACGCATCTTCAACTTCTTTAAAAGCCTCCAAAACAGTCTGTTGATATTCTTGATCAGCTTCCCTAAATTTTGAAACAGCGAGCTGCAAATTTGAGTGCAGTTGTCCTGCATCAAAAATTATTTGGCTAATATTTCCTCCTATGGCCGTCAATCTACTTTTCCAATGAAGAAAATCTTTAAGCTCTGGGCTAGAATATCCAATCCCGCCTGTAAGTGATAAAGACGGAAAAAATGAGGCATAGGCGACTCCGATCATAGAATGGTTTGCTGCCATTGCCCTCTCTGCCGCAGCAATATCGGGTCTCTGCAACAAAACATCAGAAGGTAAACCTAAGGGAATGATGGGAGGAAAATCCACTAAAGGATTTGGTGACAAACGAAAATCGGAAGCGGAGAGCCCAACTAATACTGCTAACCTATTTTCTTCTAATTCTCTAAGCTTGTGCACTCGATGATATTCAGCCGACGTATTAGAATATTCTAATTTCGCTCTTGAGACATCTGTATAGTCTGTGATTTTTCCTTGATAACGGTGTAAAACAATTTCATAAGCTCTTTGTCGCAAACTCAAGGTATCTTCAAGTAAACTTAATTCTTTATCGTAAGTACGGAGCTTGTAGTAGCTCGATGCAATGTCAGTTGTAAGGAGTAATAGTGTGGTTTGAAATGCATCTTCTTCCGCTTCCACAGTCTCTATCGATGATTCATAGGCCTTTTTTAGTTTACCCCAAAGGTCTACTTCATAGTTCATTACAATCGGTAATTCATTCCTGCGACGATGTTCACGAATGACTCTAACGGGGTCATAAAGCATCCAAAGAATTTCTCGATTGATATACGAAGGCTCCAAATATAAGTGGGGAAATAATTTGGAGTCTTCGATACCTGCCAATGCACGAGCTTGCATGATCCGTTCATAAGCAATAAAAACGTTAGGGCTATTCTCTAAAGCTTCTTTTTCTAAGCAATTTAAGGTTGCATCGTTGAATATAGTCCACCAATTGTGTGGTTCTAGGGTCAGTCCTTCAGCAGTCGTTGAAGCACCTTTCCAGTTTTCCGGAACAGGTGTCTGTGGAGGGGAATAATTAGGGCCTAAATTGCAACCAGTAAGGAGTGCAAGAATAATTGAGAGCGAAAATCTAAAAAACATGAATACGGCAAATCCGGTTGACGTATTTATTAATATAAACGTATGTATAAGCTTAAAATATAAAAATTAATAGCTAAAAGATTTTTTTTATGTGGATCGTTAGATCAGCTATCAACAAACCCTATACATTTGTCATTTTCTCTTTACTCATTTTTGTGATGGGTGGATGGTTTATATTCCATACCCCGAAAGATATTTTTCCAAGTGTTGATATCCCTGTCGTCAATGTCATTTGGAGTTATACAGGACTTCCTGCAGAAGAGTTTGAAAAGAGGATTACAATTTTTAGCGAATTTTCACTTTCAAAAAATATCAGTGATATTGAATCGATTGAATCACAAACATTAGATGGTCTTGCGGTGATCCGCCTCTTTTTTTATCCCAACGTTAATTTAGATTCGGCCATTGCACAGGTGGCGGCATCTTCGCAATCAGTGCTTAGACATATGCCTAGAGGTGTGGAACCTCCAATTATTGTTCCTTACACAGCAAATAGTGTTCCGATTTTGCAAATTTTATTATCGAGCGATACGTTGTCAGAAACTGAAATTTATGATTACGCAATTTACCGTCTTCGTCAAAAACTTGCATCACTTCAGGGAGTCACGATCCCAAGTCCCTATGGCGGCAAAGCTAGGCAACTGATGATTGATCTTGATCCTGTCGCATTGCAGGCACATGGTCTTTCTCCTAGAGATATTAACGATGTGATCACCGAACAAAATTTAATTTTGCCGACAGGAGATAGTCGCATAGGTACCTATGATTATCGGGTCAATATGAACAATACTCCTGATCTGCCTGAAGAGTATAATCATATTCCTGTTAAAGTCATTGATGATAACGTGGTTTATATAAGTGACATTGGTTATGCCCATGACGGGTTTATTCCTCAAACAAGTGTTGTAAGAAGCGATGGCAAAAGATCGGTTCTTTTAACCATATTTAAATCGGGGTCTACATCCACACTAGAAGTTGTTGATCAAATCAAAGAAATGCTTCCAAATTTGCGTGCTGCAGCTCCGGTAGGAATGAATATTGATCTTTTGTTCGATCAATCGATCTTTGTAAAATCAGCGATTAGAAGTGTTGTTATCGAAGGTGTTCTTGCTGCCCTTTTAACAGGTTCCGTTATCTTTTTATTTCTATCCAGCTGGAGAAGTACCCTTATTGTCTTTATTTCGATCCCTCTTTCAATTCTCACATCAATTGTTATTCTGTCATTATTAGGTTATACTTTAAATATCATGACTTTAGGAGGCTTGGCCTTAGCTATTGGTATTTTGGTCGATGATGCTACTGTGACAATCGAAAATATTCATAGAAATAGGCACTTAGGGAAACCTCTACGTCAAGCAATCTTAGACGGTGTTTCTCAAATTATCTTTCCAGCAATTGTGAGTATGATGGCAATGTCGATTGTCTTTTTGCCCGTAGTACTTCTAGTAGGTCCTGCGAAATTTTTGTTTACCCCTTTTGCATTAGCAGTGGTGTTCGCTATTTGTGCCTCTTTTCTATTCTCCAACACGATCGTGCCGACAATGGCAGATTATTTGTTGGTCAATGAAAGATTGGAACATCATCATTATCCTCATCAAACTCAAGCGGATATTGATCGCAGACATTCTTTTTGGGCACGATTTCATCATCAATTTTCACATAACTTTCACCGTTTTCGTTCTTCCTATAGTCGTCTGTTGCATAGGGCTTTACTCAATCGAATCTTAATTTTAATCCTGTTTGGTATCCTTTTCCTGAGTTTGTTTATAATTGTTCCTTTTGTAGGCAGAGATTTTTTCCCGTTCGTAGATGCAGGTCAGCTTCGTTTACACGTTACAGCTCCAACAGGCACTCGTATTGAAGTCACAGAAGAAATCTTTGATGAAGTTGAAAAAGCAATAAGAAATATTATTCCAAGCGAAGATATCCACTTTTTGATCGATAATATTGGTCTTGTGTCAGAACCCTATAATTATGCCTTTGGAGATAACGCAACTTTAGGGTCATACGATGGAGAAATTTTGATCGCTTTCAATGATGGTAGAAAAATACCGACATATGAATATGCTAAAACTTTAAGAAAGCATTTGAATAAGGTTTTCTCCCATTTAAATTTTTTCTTTCAACCAGCCGACATCATTACCCAAATTTTAAATTTTGGTTTACCCTCACCTTTAGATGTCAGAGTGATTGGTCACGATAAGAAAAATAATCGTGCGATAGCCCAAGAATTGCTCTATAAAATCTCGCGTATTCCTGGTTCTGCCGACGTCCACATCCATCAGGTGGAGGATTTTCCCGAACTTTTCTTGAATATTGACCGTACAATATTGGCAAAATTGGGATTAACTCAAAAAAATATTTCCGATGATGTTTTAATTTCTTACAGCACAAGTAGTGAAGTGTCACCCACATTTTGGCTAGATAGAAAAAATGGAATCCCTTATCTCATCTCAATTCAGACGCCAAAATATAGGGTCAATACGGTAGAGCAACTCCTGCATATGCCTGTAGCTAGTCCTAAAACAGAGCATTCACAGTTACTAGCAAACGTAGGGACATTAGAACGAAGATCCACATTAGGAGTCGCTAACCACTATAATGTGCAACCTGTTTATGATATCTATGCAAACGTTTATGGAAGAGATTTAGGAAGCTTTACTTCCGACGCGACTAAAATTGTCGAAGAAGTAAGTTCTAAGCTTTCGCCTGGGAACGAGATCAAAATTAAAGGTGTTGCTGACAGAATGAACCAAACATTTTTACGATTAGGTCTCGGGCTTATTTTTTCCTTTATTTTGATTTATTCTATCCTTGTGATCAAATTCCAATCTTGGATCGATCCTTTTATTATTATTATGGCGATTCCGGGAGCTATTACAGGTGTATGTTGGATGTTATATTTAACCCATACAACTTTTAGTGTGCCTTCATTAATGGGCACGATCATGGCTACAGGCTTAGCGACCGCAAATAGTATTTTGCTTGTCAATTTTGCAAATGTGGCCTTGAAAGAAGGCAAGGACCCATTGGAAGCTGTCTTAGAAGCAGGTAGCACACGGCTGCGTCCTATTTTAATGACAGCCTTTGCAATGATCGTGGGGATGATTCCAATGGCATTGGCAATTGGTGATGCGGGAGAAGAAAATGCTCCATTAGGGCGAGCTGTTATTGGAGGATTGATCGTGGCAACTTTGACGACTCTTTTTTTTGTGCCTATCATATTTACCTTCTTAAGGAAAAAGCCGAATCCTTATTTTGGAGTCAATACAGAGGGAAGCATCTAATATGCCAGAACCTATTCCTGAAGATAGGGTGGATCCCAATGATCCTCCTCATAAGATAACAATATATTTGATTTTTCTTATTTTTTTAGCTGTTTTACTATTTTTGTTTACTGCGGGTTATATCCCCCGTTTATTAAATTGGCGCGCTCTTGAACAAGAAGCCTCTCAAATTCACCCGCTGAAGGTGAAAGTCGAGACGGTAACTTCAGATAAAGAGCCTATTAAACTGACTTTGCCAGGCACTACAGATGCAATCAGAGTAACCCCAATTTGGGCTCGCACGAATGGTTATATTAAGGATTTTTACGTAGATATTGGCGACCATGTTGAAAAGGGACAACTACTGGCTGAAATCAGCACGCCTGAAATTGAATCGGAGCTAAAGAAAGCTGAGAACGATTTAGACAACGCGTTAGCTAGATTGGAAATCGCTAAAATTACTTCAATGCGTTGGCAAAATTTGTATCAAATAGATTCTCAAACTGTTTCTCCGCAGGATGTGGAAGAACGCAATTACTCCTATCAAGCTGAGTTAGCATCTTTTAGTGCTGCATCAGCGAATGTAGAAAGAGTAGAAAACATTTTAAACTTTAATAAACTGAATGCTCCTTTTAAAGGGATCATTACTGAAAGAAATATCGATATTGGGACATTGATTACAGCTGGCAGTCAAAATAATCTTCAGCAAATCTACCAGATCGCAAAAACCGATATTATCAGGATCTTTGTTGGAGTTCCTCAAACCTATTATAGATTGATAAAAATAGGAGAGGAAGTAGATGTCCTTATTCGGGAATTTCCTGAAAAAGTTTTTAAAGGGGTGATAGCGAGGACTTCACAAGCATTAGATCCCATAGCTCGAACACTTCTCACTGAAATCCATGTTGAGAATAGTTCTGGACTATTAGTTACCGGTCTTTATGCAAATGTCGCGTTCATCCTCATTCCTGACACAAATTATTATATCGTTCCAACGACAGCGTTGATTATTCGTGAAGGACGCCCTCATGTGGCGGTGGTTGATAAAGACGGTGTTGTTCATTTAAACATTGTTACTTTAGGTCGCGACTATGGGAAGACGATTGAAATAACTTCCGGTATCAAAAGTGGTGATCAGGTGGTTACGAATCCAAGTGTAAAAATCGAAGAGGGTGTGAAAGTCGAAAATGAAAACTCTAAATAAGTATGAGACCCTTCAAGATTTAGATCCCGCAAGTTTCGTTTTTGTCATGGCGACGGGAATTGTATCCATAAGCCTTTATATCAATGGTTGGATTCTTCTTTCCAACATCTTCCTTGGAATTGGAACGTTAGGATATATCACACTGCTTTTATTGTTCTTCCTGAGATCTTTTTGGCTAGCACCAATCGATTTTAGGAAGTCAAAAGTGTTGCTGGAACTATTTAAGTATCTCAGTTTTAGTGCTGGCACTGATGCTTTGGCGACACATTTTGCCATTCGGGGAAGCACAACTATTGCGTTGATTCTCGGAACGATAGGGGCAATATCGGCGATCATCTTAGTGTACACAATATTTTGCATGCTCTTATTTAATACTAAGGAATCGATCCAAACCGTTTCTCCTTACTGGCTATTAATGGCGATAGCCGCTAATTCTGTCGGTATCGTTATCTCTTCCCTTTGGAATCAACAAGCCATCACCAATGCGATTTTTATCATCATCGCCTGTTGTTTTTGGGCTTTCGGCATTATCATCTATTTGATTTTTATGACTTTAAACCTATATAGAATGTTTTTTCTACCCTTCAAAGGAGAAGATTTAAATCCGGCCTTTTGGACTTGCCTAGGGGGAGCCGCAATTGCAGTCGTGGACGGATGCAGTCTTATCTTGATGAATCATGTCCCGCAGTTTCTTGAACTGATTAAACCTTTTATAATTGGACTTTCTCTCCTGCTATGGGGATGGGCTACGGCTCTTCTCCCTATTTTGATTTTTATGGGGATGTGGAAATATTTTTACTTCAAAGTTCCTATTGAAACTGTTCCCTCATTATGGGCTGTTGTCTTTCCTTTAGGAATGTATAGTGCTTCCATTGTCTATCTTTCGAAAAGCTTGCAAATGGAAATCATTGAAGGGATGGGTCCTTTATTCTTAGGAATCGCTGTTACCGCATGGATCGTGGTGGGTATTATCACACGATTCAATCCCATCAATCATCAGAAGTAAGCAATTTAGACTTGTATGTACTATATTGAAGGTGTAAACTTAAAAATACATAGATAGCAGAGGGAAGAATGGGCAATAGCGGAGCTTTTGCTCCTTTCGATGTTAAGGATTGCGCGTTATCAGCCATCGCTACAGGAGAAAAAGCGCAGTCCCTTTTGGAATTAAGAGAAAAGGTATCGACCATCCACCCAAATTCTATCTATTACCATTTTTGGGGTGGCCGATTACGTACTTCATTTGAACACCATGAATATCATAATGATTTTTCCTCTTGGGCCCATACCCAACTTCATGACGACATATTGGCAGAACGTTTAGAGCTTCTTAATCCCCAAGATTACGAAAGCCTTGAAGAGCTCCGCTCTGAACTTGTGGATATTATTGATAACCGGTTAGATGAAAGGGAATATATCCCGATATCAAAAAGTGAAGAAAAGTTTCAGTTCATCAAATCTCACTTAGTCATTTTTCAAACAAGACATCAATTTAATCAACCTAGCGATCTAATCAGCGTGCTTCCACTTTTGACGAATAGCAGCCTCTTTTACCATTTTATCGATGCCACTCGGAGAACGCCAAATGGGACCGATGATTTTACTCTTTGGCTAAATGGATTTGGTGAGAAATATCATGATCTTATTGAGGAGTTCGAGAGAATCGATCCCTATTTCATCTCGCTAACGAATTTGAAGACAAGACTTATAGAAATTTCAACAGAGTATTTTACGGATCGTCAGAATGCATAAAAACCATATCGATAAATACGAAGAAATTACAGGTTTGGAAGTTATCGACCAGCTCCGCCAACTTGCCTATCCTTTATCCAAAATGAATATTGTTCACGTCAACTCCACAAAGATAGGAGGAGGTGTTGCAGAGATTTTGTCCCACTTGGTTCCTTTGACCAATTCTTTAGGAATTAATACAAGTTGGGAAGTTATCAATGGTTCTTCTGAATTCTTTGATTGCACGAAACTGTTCCATAATGGAATTCAAGGAAATCGTCAAACTCCTTCAGCAAGTCTTTTACAGGCATATGAAGAAATCAATAAAGAAAATGGCGCACGACTTAAAAATAAGCTTGAAAATGCAGACATTGTTTTTATTCATGATCCACAACCTCTTGCATTGATTGCTCAGTTTCCAAAACGGAAAGGGAAATGGATTTGGAGATGTCACATCGATGCAAGCAAACCGAATCGGTTTGTTTGGCGCTACTTGCAACCGTATATCGAAAAGTATGACGCTTCAGTGTTTTCTTTAGCAGAATTTTCCCATCCTATGCCTCACCCGATGTTTATCATCCCTCCAAGCATCGACCCGTTTACCGATAAAAACAAAGAGCTGGATCAGAGTGCGATCAACAGAGTGTATACCCAATTTGGATTGGACCCCGATCAGCCCATAATCCTTCAAGTTTCCCGTTTTGACCGATTCAAGGATCCTTTGGGAGTCATTGAAGCTTTCAAATATGTAAAGAAATTCAATGCGAATGCACAACTGGTGTTAGCTGGAGGAGGGGCATCCGATGATCCAGAAGGGGATGTCGTTTTAAGTGAAGTGACAAAAGCTGCGAAGGATGATCCAAGCATGCATATTTTGCTTTTACAAAACGATGCTCACATCACTGTCAATGCCCTGCAAAGAGCTGCTACAATTATCATACAAAAATCGGTTAAAGAAGGATTTGGTTTAACAATTACCGAAGCATTGTGGAAAGGCAAATCTGTCATTGGGGGAAATACCGGAGGGATCAAACTACAATTGATCAATAATCAGACAGGGTTTGTTGTGAATACACCAGAGGGCGCCGCTTACCGGATGCGATATCTACTTCAGCATCCAGAAGAAAGGGTTCGAATCGGAATTAATGGCAAAGAGTATGTCAGGGAAAAATTTCTCATCACAAGGCATATCCGAGAATACCTGGCTCTGATCTATACATTGCTTTTCAATGAGCCTGACTTTAGCGAATTGCCCAAAAGACCTATCTAAAATTCTTTTCGCATTAATTTTTAAGGAGACATGTATGAAATCCCATGGGCCTGATCCTGATACAATCTATCCGATCAAAGATTATACAAAACTAGTCTTTTTGAAAAATATCGTAAAAGCTCCAAACATCATTGTAGGGGACTATACCTATTTTGACGACCGTCGAAATGGTCCTGACAGGTTTGAAGAGTACAACGTACTCTATAATTATGATTATTCGAAAGTAAAACTGGTTTTCGGTAAATTTTGTGCAATTGCGGCGGAAACCCGCTTTATTATGACTGGCGACCACAAATTAGATGCGTTTAGCACTTATCCATTCCCTGTATTTAAACATGGGTGGGAAACGGCGTTTAACGTATCTGACTTACCTGTGAAAGGGGATATTATCGTCGGTAATGACGTGTGGTTTGGTTATGGCTCACTTACTAAAAATGGAGTAACCATTGGTGATGGCTCCATTATTGCTACAGGAGCTGTTGTGGTGAAAGATGTGCCTCCATATGCAATTGTGGCAGGAAATCCAGGCAAAGTTGTTAAGATGAGATTTGATTCTAAAACGATTCAACGCCTTCTTCAGATAGCCTGGTGGGATTGGGATATTAAGAAAATTACCCGAAACCTAACATTGATTTGTAGTTTGGATATCGATGGTTTGGAAAAAGCCAAGTGAAAAAAATTTGAGTTACACAGAAATCATAAAGCTTAAAACCATAATGACAACTAAAGAAAAGCGAAACATGTTGCGTGCCCATACGCGATCATTAGAACTTCTAAAACCTGCGATACAGAGTGATAACCATATTAAGCTGACAAACACAACGACAGCCAAATAGGGATAGCCGGTGTAACCTAGGACTGTAGGCATCAAAGCGGCAATAATAAAAGCGATCAAATACAGCAACATATTCACTTTAGTGATATAGATCCCTTTCTTTACTGGGAGTACCGGTATTCCAGCCGCTGTATAATCATCAAACAAATAGATGGCGATCGCAAAGAAATGGGGCATCTGCCACAAAAACATGATCGAAAAGAGTATCAAAGCACCGAGATCGAACCGATCGCTCACGGCACAATAACCGATCACAGGCGGGACAGCTCCAGAAATACTCCCAATGAGGGTACCATAGACTGTTTTATGCTTGCAGATGTAGTAAAGAATAACATAAATAAAAAAACCAATAAATGTAATAAAAACTGTTAAAGCATTCGTATAAAGGCTTAGAATCGCAAAGCCAATAATACCAAGTGTGGATGCAAAGATTAAAGCGCTTTCTCCTGATATCAATTTACGCACCAACGGACGATTTTTGGTCCTGGACATCTTTCTGTCACTTTCTTGATCCAAGTAATTATTGAAAACGCAGGCAGACGCAATCGTCAATCCCAAACCTAACAATGTGAGTAAAAATAATGGAAAGTCAAAATGTCCTTTGGAGGCTAAAGCAAAACCTCCAATCGTCGTCACTAAATTCCCAAGAATGATTCCAGGCTTGGTTAAAAGATAATAAGTTTTGATCATAAGTACCTAGCTATTCCTTTATTATGAAGACATATTCATGACCCGATAATCCAATGTATACATAATCCACAATGTGCCTATGATAATGATCAAAAGGACAAGCACCATGAATAAAAAGACTTGAAGGTTCAAGTAGGGTTTCCCTTCTTGCCCAAGATGAAGGAAACAGATGAGTTGCACAAAGACCTGTAAAAGCCCTAGCCCTACCAGCGTAAAGATAAGGTCCCAACCTTTAAGCACTTGTATGTAAACAAAAAGAAAAGCAATCAATGATAATACAAGACACAAAACATAAGAAATCGAATATGTTTTGAGATCCACATGCAATGAAGGTGGTGCGTCCGTTATTACATCTTTTTTCAACTTACATAACCCCCATCAAGTACACTAAGGTGAAAATGAATATCCAGATTACATCCAGAAAATGCCAGAACATGCTGAAGCAAGTCAATCTTCTAATTGTATCAGGAACAAGCCCTCGGCTGAAAATTTGCCAGCATAAAAACAAAATCCAAAGAAGGCCGCAAGATACGTGAAATCCATGCGTTCCTACTAGTGTAAAAAATGAAGATAGAAATGCGCTTTTCTTCCAACTATGGCCTTCTTTGACGAAATCTGTAAATTCGTTCAATTCCAATCCCACAAAGGAAGCGCCCAAGATAAAGGTAGCTGCTAATGCTAGCAAAACTTTGCTACTATTTTTGTTTTGTGCTGCCAAAATGGATAAACCACAGGTAAAGGTGCTTGTCAATAGGATCAACGTCTCAGCTAAAGCAGAAGGAAGATCGAATAAATCTTTAGAAGTAGGTCCTCCGAAAGTATTATTATGCAATACCGCATAAACTGAAAAAAGAGTTCCAAACAACACACAATCGGTCATGAGGTAAACCCAAAACCCTAAAACAGTACGATCGTAAATTTCCTGATCTACGTAAGTCGCTGAATGTGTCATGGATATCTCATCCTGTGTTCATTTTCAAATTCGATCTGTTCAACTTCTTTTGCAGTGATGTAATAATAGGGATCCCTGTCGGAAAAGCGGATAAGCAAACATGCGACGATCCCAATGATTCCTATAATGGCCAACCACCACATGTACCAAATAAGTCCAAAACTCAATAACACACTAAAACCACCTATATATAGTCCAATGGGACTATCTTTAGGCATGTGGATATCTTCATATACAGGTTTTTCCCCATGACCCATTTTTTTTATGTGCCTGTGCTTCATCTCCCAAAACTCATCACGATCATGGACTTGAGGAATGATCGCAAAATTATAAATAGGGGGAGGGGAAGCTGTCGCCCATTCTAGAGTTCTTGCATTCCAAGGATCGCCAGTGACTTTGTTTCTATGCTTTTGTAGTACGCCGACCAAGATCGTGAATCCATGCAAAATCATACCACAAACAATGATCACAAGACCAATTGCAGCAAGAATAAATAAGGGATGCCAACCTGTCGAAGCATCGTAATGATTTAAGCGTCTTGTGGCTCCCATAAATCCTAAGACGTACAACGGCATGAAGGCAAAAAAGAAGCCTACAATCCAACACCAGAAAGCATAACGACCCAAACGATCATTAAGCTTATATCCTACAAATTTGGGAAACCAATACGACATTGCAGCAAAAAAGGCAAAGAGAACACCGCCGATCACCATCGAATGGAAATGTGCAATCAAAAATAAACTGTTATGGACTTGAAAATCAGCTGGAGGAATAGACATGAGAACACCCGTCATTCCACCTGATGTAAAGACTACAATGAAACCTAAGAACCAGAGCATAGGTCTTGAGAAGTAAATACGGCCCCTATACATCGTAAACAGCCAATTAAAAACTTTGACACCAGTTGGGATTGCGATAAGAATCGTCATAATGCCAAAAAACGCGTTGATATTTCCTCCTGCACCCATAGTAAAGAAATGGTGTAGCCATACAAGAAATGAAAGGAAAGTGATTGAAACCGATGCCCAAATCATCGATGTATACCCAAAAAGTCTCTTATGGGAAAATGTGGCGACAACTTCTGAATAGACACCAAAAGCTGGCAATATCAAAATGTAGACCTCAGGATGTCCCCAAGCCCAAATTAGATTGATATACATCATCGGATTTCCGCCATGACTTGCTGTAAAGAAGTGCATCTCTAAAAGACGGTCTAAGGTCAGTAAAGCTAAGGTGACAGTTAAAATTGGAAATGCAAACATCACAAGAATTGTTGCGTTCAAAGCACTCCAGGTAAACATAGGCATTTTCAT
>CAVPVT010000030.1:0-17352 GCA_963709145.1 Parachlamydiales bacterium | reverse complement strand
CGAAGCTTTAATGCAAAAATTCGGAAAAGAATGGCCGGAATTTAAAGGCATCATCCATGCTGCAGGAGTCATCGATGATGGCGTGCTTTTTCCCAAGATTGGGGCAAATTTGAAAAAGTCTTCGCACCTAAAGTCCAAGGGAGCTGGAATTTGCATGAAGCCTCTTTAAATAAACCTTTGGATTTCTTTGTTCTATTTTCCTCGGTTTCATCATCCTTAGGATCCCCGGTCAAATTAACTATGCTTCAGCAAATGCCTATATGGATGCTTTAGCTACTTCCGACAAGACAAAGACTTACCAGCTTTGTCAATTGGTTGGGGGCCATGGGCAGAAGTTGGCTTAGCTGCCAACTGACCGAGCGCCATCGAGCAGGGCGGGTTTCGTTGCTTTCAGCCAGAAGAAGGAATTAAAGCGTTTGAATTAGCCCTGAAACAATCCAATCCTCACATATCTGCAGTCAATATGGATTGGAAGAACATTCCTTTCAACAATCTTTCTTAAGAGACCACTATTTCAAAATCAACTAAAATCATCTCTTCTTTCAACTTTTATCAGGAACTGATCCAGCAGAAAGAAAAAAAATACTATGGATTATCTAGCAAAAAACTATTAGTAAAATTATAGGATTATCTCGGTCCCGCCAGAACAAGGTTTTTTTGAAACGGGAATGGATTCGTTCATGGCCGTTGAATTACGCAATCAATTCCAAACTATGATTTGGTAAAACTATCCATTAATCAATACATTAGCTTTTAAATATCCAACAATTAACAATTTAACAGAATATATTCTCAATTAAATATTTAAAATTAAAATTGACTCTGATAAAATAAAAATAGTTAACAACCAAGTGTAAAAATAGAAAAAATTAAAAATGAAGTTAAAAGTATGGATGTTGATGAATTCAACAAACTTTTAAAGACACACTAGGAGAAATATGGCTCAAGAAAGTAATGAATTACTTCAAAGCTTACAAGATGCAGTCATTACAATAAAAACTCAGCAATTAGAAATTGAAAACTTAAAAAACGAATACAAGAACCGATTGCTATTATAGGAATGAGCTGTTGTTTTCCAAAAGGCGGAAATCGCCTCAAGCTTTCTGGGAATTACTGAAGAAAGGATATGATGGGATTTCCGAAGTTCCCGCAGATCGATGGGATATCGACTCCTTTTATGATCCTGACCCTAATGTCCCTGGAAAAATGTATGTTCGCACATGGTAGGTTTTTTAATATAGATATCAATAGCCTTTGATGCCCATTTCTTTGGAATTAGCCCGCGTGAAACAAAAATATATGGATCCGCAACAAAGGCTGCTTTTAGAAGTCGTTTGGGAAGCCTTAGAAAATTCGCTACGCTTCGACCCTTTGTCCTTAAAAGATTCATTAACCGGAGTATTTATAGGGCACACCCATTATTACTACGTGACTCTAGTCGAAATCTATCCATAGAACATATTGAAACGAATTATACTATCTTCAGGAAATGTCGAGTAGTGCTTTAGCTGGACGCCTATCCTATTTTTTAGGCTTGGACGGTCCAGTATGGCTATAGATACCGCCTGTTCATCTTCCTTAGTGGCCATCGATTTTGCCTGTAAAAGTCTACAGAATGGCGAGTGTCAATTGGCCATAACTGGTGGTGTGAATGTTATGTTAAATCCCGGTACTACCATCATGGAATGTAAGGCACATATGTTTCTAAAGAAGGTTATTGCAAAACCTTTGATGCTGATGCTGATGGTTATGCCCGCGGAGAAGGTTGCGGAATCGTAATCTTAAAACTGCTTTCTGACGCTATTAAGGATAGAGATACTATTTTTGGAATAATCAGAGGGACAGCAGTCAACCGAGAATGGAATAACTTCGGGTTTAACAGTGCCAAACCAAGACGCGCAAGCTGCCTTAATTCGTCAAGTTTTATCATTAGCTGAACTCGATCCCAAAGCTATAGATTATGTCGAAACCCATGGCACAGGTACATCTCTAGGCGATCCAATTGAAGTAGATGCCTTAAACACTGTTTTTAGTGGACGAACAGATCGTCCTTTGTGGATTGGAACAGTTAAAACTAATATTGGACATTTAGAAAGTGCAGCCGGCATCGCTGGAGTCTAAAGACAGTCCTTGCATTAAATCAGGAAGCCATTCCACCTCATCTTCATTTTAAACATCTGAATCCAAACATTTCGCTAGATTCTATTCCTGCTCAAATTCCGCAAACTTTAACTCCATGGCCAAGGTCCGAGAGGTCTCGAATTGCCGGAGTCAGCTCCTTTGGGTTTAGCGGTATCAATGCTCATGCCATTATTGAAGAGCCTCCAATTGTAGAACACAAGAGAAATACTAATGAGAGACCCGCGCACCTTATAACAATTTCAGCTAAAACCGAAGCTGCCCTCAATCAATTGATTGATCTTTACCGTAAACATCTTCCTGAAGAAGATTTAGCAGACATAGCATTTTCTGCAAATACTGGGAGAAGCCATTTCTCTTATCGTAGTGCATTTATCGCAAAAAACAGGGAAGAATTTTTGAAACAATTGCAAACAGGTGAAATACAAATTAATAAAGTCTCCGCAAATATCCCTGAGGTTGTCTTTATTTTTAAAGGAATAACTAACGAAGACTCAGACTGGTTAAACATTTTCCCAGCTTTCAAGGAAGCAATGGATCAAAGCAACGGGCTTTATGAATATGCATTTTTTGAACTTTTGAAAAGCTGGGGTATTGTCCCAGACTATGTAGCGGGAGAATGTCTCAGAGATATCACTGCTCCCATAGACACCGAAATAATTACTTTAGAAAAAATTCCTGAGGAATCCTTAGTCATCACATCGCAAAATAATTGGAAAGATCTTATTCAAATGCTTGAAGGACTTTATTTGAAAGGTATTACTTTCGACTGGAAGGCTTTTGATAAACCCTACATCCGTAAAAAAGTTATTTTGCCGAATTATCCATTCCAGCGTGAAAGATATTGGATAGACGCACTCAATACAGAAAGACAAGTGAACGGGGAAATACATCCTTTGTTGGGAGAACTTACTCTTTTCCCCCTTGAAAGAAAAGTTATTTAGAAATGAAATCGATTTAGATTTTCTTCCCTATCTAAAAGATCATAAAGTTTTTGACCACATTATCTTTCCGGGGGCCGGTTTCGTAGAATTATTTCGTGCTGCAGGAGATAAGCTTTTTAAAGGTCAAACCTTTGCAATAAATAATCTCTTTATTGAACAACCTATCCTATTTAATTCGAAGAAGCAGAAGATAATAAAATTACAGCCGTCCCTGATGAAAAAATCTATCACTCTTCCATTTATAGTGTCGAAGATCAGGCGAGGATTCTTCATGCAAAAGGCGAACTTTCTCTTTCTGAATCTATTCCTATGTCAAATATAAGAATGGAGCTTTAAAAAACCAATGTCAGCAATCCATCGATATTGAGTCATTCTATAAATACTGTGATGCTATCAGTTTACATTATGGCGAGCGTTTTCAAACGATTCGAAAACTATGGATAGGAAACAACGAAGTCATTGCCGAACTGGAAGGTGAGGCTTCTCTTGCTCTTATTGATGGCGCTTTGCAGACTTTTTTTGCTCTAACCCAAAAAGAGAATGAATATTATACCTATCTTCCCTTAAGCATGGATCGGATAATTTGCTTTGCGGAGATAGGAAACTCTTATCCATGTCCATGGTAAGCTAACCGAACTTTTAGATACCGGTTTTACTGCTGAAATTACAATTTTTTCATGTGAAGGTAAACCGATCATGAAAATTGAAGGCTACCACACAAGAAAAACCGATCAAGCTAAATTGCAAAAAATGTTAGCCAGACAGACTGGATTAGGTGCCTTTTCTTGGTTTTATCAAATGACCTGGCAGCCAAAATCGTTAGAAGAAACCGAAGAAGAATTAAATGGATCCTGGTTGATCGTATCTGACGGAAAAGAAGTAGTCGAGGACTTACAAGCAAAAATTGTTAAGCCCGAACAAGCAGTCTCAGCAATAGAGGAAAAATTGCCTGAAGGTATTTTATGGTTTGCTTCAGGAAAAGATTCATTAAAGCATGCTTTTGCGTGTGTTCAGGCAATTGGTAAACTCGAAACAAAACCCCGTCTCTTTTTTATCACTCGTGGTATCCAGCCTATAGGCCCTATTGCCGATTTGGATAATGCAACCTTCAATGGATTTTATAGGACACTAAAACTCGAGATTCCCAATCTCGCCTGCCGGCATATTGACCTGGGACCTAATGAAAAATTCCCGCTGAACGAGCTTTTAACCGCTGATGAAGAAGGACAAATAGCTTATTATGAAGGTGTCCGCTATGTTCCTCGTTTACTTCCAGCAAAAGACGCAAAGCGATCCGGGAAAAAGTTATTGAATCCTATTACACCAGCATTCCAATTGGAAACAACTGCTAAAGGCTCATTAGAAAATCTTTATTTAATGCCAAATGATGCACTTTCCTCTCCAGGCCCTAATGAAATCACTATTGAAGTTATGGCGGCTGGATTAAATTTCCGCGATGTCTTAAATGCAATGGGACTCTACCCTGGCGATCCCGGCCCCCTAGGAGGTGAGTGTGCAGGCGTTGTCGCAGCCGTTGGCGAGGATGTAACAGAGTTTAAAGTGGGCGATCCAGTTGTGGGCTTTGCTTCAGGTTGCTTTGCGTCGTTTATCACGGCTTCTAAAACATTGTTTACGTTAATTCCATCTAACCTAACTTTTCCTCAAGCTGCAGCAATTCCCATTGTTTTTTCTACAGCTTATTATGCCTTAATTACTCTGGCTAAACTCAAAGCTGGAGAAAAAGTTCTCATTCATGCAGCAGCAGGCGGTGTAGGGTTAGCGGCTATTCAAATTGCTCAGCAAGTTGGAGCTGAAATTTATGCAACTGCAAGTAGTCCCGAAAAACATGCTCACCTTCGATCGATGGGTATTTCGCACATTTATAACTCTAGAAACCTGGATTATGCAGATGAGATATTAAGTGATACAAAAGGCAAAGGAGTCGATGTCGTTCTCAATTCCTTGACGGGTGAGGGATTTGTCACCAAAACTATCAGCGCTTGTCATGAGAATGCTAGATTTGTTGAAATCGGTAAGAGAAATATCTGGTCTAAAGAAGTCATGTTTGAAGCAAGACCCGATATTGAATACTTCATCCTTGCCTTAGATGAAATGATGCTTCAGAATCCTAAGGAAGTGCATGGAGTACTGCACATTGTGATTGATCAGTTTGCCAAAAATCAATTCAAACCACTTTCCTCTGTTTGTTTCTCTATCTTGGATGCGAAAAACGCTTTTGAATATTTACAAAGAGCCAAAAATATCGGGAAAGTTGTTCTCACATTTTCAGAAAGCAAACAAATAAAAATTGATCCTGCCGGAAGTTATTTAATAACGGGTGGTCTAGGCGGCCTTGGTCTTAAAGTAGCCGAATGGCTGGTTAAGCAGGGCGCTCAACATTTGGTGTTGGCGGGTAGGAATATATCTAAACCTATTGATATCCCCAATGTAAAAATTGAAACTGCAGCAGTTGACATCTCTAAAAAAGCTGCTGTTGATGGCATGATACAAAAATTCGGAAAGGAGTGGCCTGAACTAAAGGGAATCATTCATGCCGCAGGGATCATCGAAGATGCACTTTTATCCTCGCAAGATTGGAGCAAATTTGAAAGAGTCTTTGCACCTAAAGTCCAGGGAAGTTGGAATCTTCATGAATCTTCATTGAATAAGTCCTTAGACTTTTTTGTTCTATTTTCTTCTGTTGCATCATCGCTTGGATCTCCTGGTCAAATTAACTACTCTTCCGCCAACGCTTATATGGATGCATTAGCCTACTTTCGCCGTGAAAACGGATTGCCCGCCTTGACAGTTAGCTGGGGCCCCTGGTCTGAAGTGGGAATGGCATTAGATAATCTTGAGTATCAAAGGCAAAAAGGATTTGTACCTATTTCTCCCGAAGGAGGAATAAATGCCCTTGAAAAAGCTTTGCAAATAGAAAATCCTCATGTCGTCATTGCAAATGTAGATTGGAAAACAGTTGCTTCCAAACAAACTAAGCCCCTTTCTCTTACTAATGATTTGATGCCTACCTTATCTGATAAGAAAGAGGAGCCACAAGCTATTCTCGCGAATTTAAAAATTGCTGATACAATAGAACGAGAAAATATTTTGCGAGATCATATCATCCAATTGCTTCGCAAAGTTCTAGGCTTGCCCGCTAAGGATGTGATTCAAGAAGAGCAATCTTTTCTAGATATGGGCATGGATTCCCTGATGGCTGTGGAATTGAAAAATCATTTGCAATCCCTCTTTGGTACTCTATATATGTTCCCTGGGACATTCGTATTTGACCACCCCAATCTAAGACTCCTATCGGATTTCATTAAAAAGGAGGTTTTCCCACTTTTGGCTTCAGTAGAGGTTATACCTCAAGAGAAAGAGGCAGAAAAAGTAAAAGGAACCATACAAAAAGAGGAATATGGGTTTAATAACTATCCTGAGATAGCAGAATTAAAAACAAGAAACCAGATTTACGATAAATTGAAAATACCCTCTCCTTATTTCCGCATAGATGAAGGGATTGCAAATAATTATACTCTTTTAAATGGTACTGAATATATTAATTATTTATCTTTTAATTATTTATGTCTCACAGAGCATCCAGAAGTAATAAAAGCAGCGAGCGAGGCGCTAACAAAATACGGAACAAGCATTTCAAGCAGTCGTGTGATGAGCGCCAAACCCATCCACTGGCAATTAGAAAAAGAACTCGCAGATTTTATAGGGACAGAAGCATCAATTATCTCAGTAGGGGGCCATTCGACTAATGAAACCACAATCAGTCACCTGTTTAAAGAACAAGATCTTATTTTATGCGATTCCCTAGACCATAATAGTATTTTTCAAGGAGCCTTTCATTCAGGGGCCAAAGTTATTCCTTTCCGTCATAATGATATGTATTCATTAGAACATCACTTGAAAGAAAATCGGAATAATTATCGAAGATGCTTAATTGTTGCTGAAGGAGTTTACAGTATGGAGGGAGATATTTGTAACTTAAAAGGATTAGTGGAACTCAAAAAAGAATATCAAGCTTATTTAATGATCGATGAAGCCCATTCCATTGGTGTTTTAGGCTCTACGGGCCGTGGAGTCTCCGAATATTTCGGCATACCCGCTTCTGACGTCGATATATGGATGGGAACAGTAAGTAAGGCGCTTGCAAGCTGCGGAGGTTATATTGCGGGATCGAAAATGCTGATTGAGTATCTAAGGTATACAGCTCCCGGATTTGTGTTTGCTACAGGGATTTCTCCAGCTAATTGTGCTGCAGCTTTGGCGTCTTTGAGAGTGATTAAAGGGGAACCTTCGCGTGTAAAACGATTACAAGAGAGGGCTAAACTTTTCCATGAGTTAGTCCTTCAAGAAGGATTTAACACAGGTTCAAGTAAAGATAGTCCTATCATTTCTATTATCGTGGGTGATCAGGAAAAATGTTACTTGCTGAGTCATTATCTATTTGAAAGGGGGATTAATGCCTTTCCCATTACCTATCCTGCGGTTCCCGTGGGCACAGATAGGGTTCGCTTCATGATTACCTCAGAGCATACAGAAGCTGAATTCCAACAAACTTTAATCGCTCTAGTAGAAGGGAGAACAAAATTAAAATTTTAAATAGATATGTAAAAAAAAATTGGAAAACTACATACTTTGGAATTGAACACCCTAATGTCCAATTTTATGCAAGATTCTATAAGTGTTGCTTTGCGCCAATCCCGCCTCTTTAGCGATCTTTCCCTTCACGAATTTGAACATCTCGCTTCACAAGTCTATCCTCAACATTATAAGGAAGGCGATATTATCCTTACAGAAGGAGAAATTGGCGATTGCTTATATCTCATTGTCTCGGGTTCAGTAAGGATTTATACACTCAATGAAGAAAAAAAGAAATCGTTTTGGCTCGCTTAGAAGCGGCTCATTTTTTTGGAGAACAAGCCCTATTCGCCAACATTCCTATAAGACGTAATGCTAATGCCCGTGCTCTGACTGACGTTACAGTTCTTGTGATTTCTCATGAAATATTTCAAAAATGTTTGATAGCCAGTGCACCTCTTCGGAAACTCTTAAAAGAACAAGGACAAGCTCGAATCATCGATAAGTTGAGTAAACTCACCGAAGATGAAAATGTTGAGCAAAAAGAGCTTCTCGCTTTGTTTAATCGCATTAAATCTTTTGAGGAACGAAGAATTTTCTTTCGCCAAGGTGATCAGCCCCTCTATGTTTATTATGTTTTGAATGGTCTTATAGAAATACGTTTTTATGATAATAAAAAACAGATAATTTCGAAAAGTTTAGTTATCCCTGGACAATTTTTTGGAGAGCTAGGGGTTTTAAAACAGCAGCTTCGCCTAGGGACAGCTGTCGCTTTAACCGACGGACAAGTTGCAATTATCGAACCTTCTTTGATTCAAAATATCTATGAGCATAATGACAAATTGAAAAAATTAGTCGACGCCTCAATGCATCTTTATCAAATTCCTATGATTGGCGTTATGACACAATATACACAGCTTTTTTTTGGACAGCCTGCAATTAATACTGATATTCAACTTCAAAATGGGGAATCAATTGTTGCATCGCGTGTGATTCAGTCTGACCTTTTTGCGATTTTCTATCGCAATCTTAAGAATCCACAAAAAGAGCGTTATCAAGATCCTGAAAATCCTGAAAATCATATCCGAGAAATTTTCCTAGATGAAAATCGATTAGTGGGCGCCATTAGTGTGGGAAAATGGGATGATTTAGATCAACTGGTAAGCCTTATTTATAATAAACAGACTATTTCAGAAGAAAATCTCGAACAGTTTCGGCATTCAGGAAAATTCTCTATTTCTTCCCTCCTACTAGCCGCGGGCGAGGAAATGTTATGCTCATGTATGCAAATCAAAACAGAAGTGATTCAAAGTCTTATTTTAGAAGGAATGAATAAACTAGAGGAAATTTGTTCGCGAACTGGTGCGGGAACAGTTTGTGGGGGCTGTCGACCAAGAATTAGAGAATTATTAGGCGAAGATATTTGGACATTTGTAAAGATTGAGAAGATTAGAGAACATAATAAGGATGTAAGAAGTTATCGATTGCGGCCTTTAACAGGTTCGATAACTGTGCCTGTCTCAGGTCAACATATAATTATAGGTGCAAACATTGATGGGTTATGGGTAAGCCGCTCTTACACTTTAACATCAAGTGATGCAGATAAAGAATGCTATGAAATTACTGTGAAACGGGAAGAACAAGGCCTTTTCTCACGTTGGTTATTTAGTCACGATAAAGAACCTATAAGTTTACGCGTATCAACGCCAGAGGGAACTTTTCTTTATCCGTTTGAAAATGAATCTCCCATCATTTTTTTTGTAGCGGGTATTGGAATTACTCCTGCTATTGCTTTCGCCAAAAGGCTCATTAAAAGCCAAGATAGGAGATCCATGCATATTGATTATTCCGTTAGACATCAAGAAATTTCAACCTTTGACGATGAGCTATCGGCTTGGCCCACCCAGTTTTCAAATTTCTCTATTTCTACTAGGTTAACAAGCAAAGATGGGCATATTGACGAAAAGCACGTACAAAACGTTTTAACCAAATATCCAAATGCAGAAATCTTTATTTGCGGCCCTAAAGGGTTTGAAGAAATGATTGTTCACACCCTCAGTCAATTGGGCCTACCATCAGATAAAACCCATTTAGAAAGATTTATTCACGCAGGAAAACCTGGATTAAAGTGACACATAAGGAAAAAATGAAAGAAGCGCCTATAGTTGAAGAATGGATGCCCCAAGGAGATCAAAATGAATACCTGGACAAATTGCAAAAAAATCTGGGTGAATTGCAAAAAAAATATGGAGATATTTTTGTATATCTCAAAAAATTTGAATTATTTCATCCAAAGCACGTGGAACATATTCTATACACGCATGAAAATAATTATCAAAGAGATCCTCGATTCATAAAACTTTTAGCCCCCACTTTCGGAAATGATAATATTCTTGTTACCAATGATAATAATCTGTGGTCGCATGATAGGAAGCTCTCTGATCCCTTCTTTGATCCCCATACTTATTTTGATCAATATGTCAAAAAAATTTGTGAACGCGCCCATCGCTTCTTTGACAAATGGGAGAGCCTGTTAAAAGATGGTTCAAAAAAAATAAATATAGCATCAGAAATAGGAAATTTTACTATTGATACGCTGAATCAAACGATATTTTATAAGATAGATTCTGATCCAGAAAAGCTTATAAACTACCTGAACAGCGCCTTAAAAAATGCCATCGATTTAGGTAATCCTTTTTTGTCCAAGGAGGATTTAAAAAAACTCGCTGAACACCAACAAGACGTGATTAATAAACTCACTCAGCTGAGAGAAGATATTGTCTATCGAAGGTTCCAAGAAAATGAAGATTATGATGATTTGCTTGGAAATTACCTTGATGATTATCGCAAAAGCAAAAGTAAGGATGAGTCAGTTCTAGGACATATTGCACGGAATGTTTTAACTCTAGATATGGCTGGTTTTGCCACAACTTCTACAACTTTACATTGGCTATTTATTTTTCTCCACCAGCATCCGCAAATTGAACAAGCTCTGACGGAGGAAAGCAGTTCGGTAAATATAAAGAATTTTTCCGATCTTAGTAAATTAAGATACATACAAGCAACTATATTTGAAACATTGCGCTTACGGCCGCCAGTATATAATTTGTTTCGTCAAGCCATTGCAGAAGATGAATTGCTCGGCTATCGAATTCCTGCCAAGGCAGGTATTTCTTTAAATACCTATTTTATTCATCGGCACCCTGATTACTGGGAAAACCCGGAAAAATTTGATCCTGAGCGTTTTATTAAAAAGCCTTTAGGTCAAGATTATCCTTATGCTTATCTTCCATTTGGCGGTGGGCAGAGAAGATGCTTAGGACGAAATTTTGCCATACTGGAAATGAGTATCGTATTAGCGTTGTTTGTGCAACGTTTTCGTTTGAGCCTTGAAAAAGAAGAAAAAGTAGGCATTGATTATAGAAGATTGACTCTGCTTACACCTACCGTCGAAGAAATGATTCTTCATAAAAAATAACTGTATGTATTTAGACCTAAAATTTTCTTTACATTCATTAAGGAAAAGTAGAAAAGAAGGTTAAGACATAAGCGAAAAGGGTTGATGCTTTAAATAAGGCAGGAGAGAAAATGACTATAAAAGAAGAAAAACTCGCTGAACATGCAGTTATAATAGGTGGCGGGTTTGCTGGTTTGTTAACGGCAAGAGTTTTAGCTGATCACTTTGAAAAAGTCACTATTCTGGAACGGGACAGCTTAGACAGTGCTTTTGATATTAATAATCCTCGAAAAGGGGTACCGCAAGGACCAATGGTTCACACACTACTGAGCAAGGGAAGAGAAATTGTGGAGCATTTTCTTCCCGGATTTGAAGAAATGCTATTAAAACATGGCGCTGTAAAAGCCGATTATACAAATGACGCAATTTATATTAGATACGGAAAAGCGATGCCTAGAATGAAATCTAACAAATTTTGGTACCTGTGCACAAAACAAATGTTAGACGTCTGTTTACGCTTAGCAATAAAGAATATATCAAAAATCGAAACCATATATGACAGTGATGTAACTAATTTATTAATTAATCAAAATCGTATAAATGGCGTAACATTTTTAAAAAAAGGTGAGCGAGATCTAACTAACTTATATGCAAATTTAATAGTGGATGCTAGTGGCCGCACTACGTTATTTCCAGATTGGCTAAAAGAAGCCAATTTTGAAAAACCTCCAACCATTGATGTAGAGATAGATGTACAGTATACCGGTCGCATTTATCGGTCTCCAAATGAATTTCCTGACTGGCATACTCTGTTCCTTACCGGCGAACCCCTAACTAAAAAAGACTGTCATATCTTTGAAATTGAAGGAGACGAAATGGGCCGTCGGTGGATTTTCGAAGTATCTGGCCATCATGGGGATTATCCGGGTAAAAGTGAAAGTGATTTTTTAAAATATGTGGAAGCTTTAGATCATCCTATTATTAACGAATTTGTAAAAAAAGCAACACCTTTAACCCCTTGCTTTTCTTATAAATTATCTTTTGCAAAGAGATATTTATATGAGAAGATGACAAAATTACCCGAGGGTTTCATAGCGATAGGAGACGCTCTCTGTTCTCATAATTGCAATTATGCACAAGGGATGCTTACAGCAGCATTATCAGCGGAATTTTTAAATAACCTCTTAAGTGAGACAAATAAAAACGATTTGAATAAACTAAATAATATTTACTTTAGTAAATTAAGTAAAATAATCGATGAACGTTGGTACTCATTTAATTATGAACAATTTCTGAATCCTGATATAAAAGGAGAAATTCCACGGATATTACGCATTATGAATTGGTATTCGGATCGATTAAACAAAGCAGCTTGCAAAAATCCTGAAATTCTAAAGGACCAATTATTAGTGTACAATGGAGAAATACCCCCAACTGCATTGTTCAAACCTTATGTCCTATACAATGCATTATTAAAATTTTGATCATTTTCATTTTTCCGAAATTTTAACCGCTCAATCTAAATTAAAAGATATGTTTGGATACTCATTTGCCAGGGAGGAAAGATAGTTTTTTGCAGCTTTTGTATGGTCCAGAGAAACGGTCTGAAGGACTGGACATTTTTTAAGCAATTCATCCAATCCAATATCGGTGATTATGGTGTCCGCAAGATCGATTGATTGAAGCATGTGACAGTTCTTAGCCAACTCTTTAAGTCCTTTATCAGTGATGTTTGTGCTATTGATATACAGAGTTTGCAGTCTTGGACAACCAGCTGACAAATATTTTATTCCTTCGTCGGTCACAGGGTTGCCTGTAATAAAAAGTGTTTGAAGAAAGGGAGAATTTTTTCCCAATTGTATAAGCCCTTCATCTGAGACTTTAGTATTACTAATGAACAAATGTTCGAGCTTAGGGCAACTGGCCGATAATAGCTCAATACCCCCATTAGAAACTTGTGTAAAATTTAGGTAAACCTTTTGCAGTTTATTAGACTTTTGAACGAGCCATTGTATTCCCTGGTCAGTAACGGAGGTACCTGTTAAATTAATTTCTTGCAAATTGGGAACAGATATACAAAAGGCTTCAAGTCCATTATCTGTCATTTGTACAAACCCCAGATCAATCGATCGAAGAAAAAGGCAATTTAGCATGCCAAGGCCCGTATCTCCAATTTGAGTGTTACTAATTCCTAAAATTTGTAGGTTGATACAGTGTTCTGACAAAATAGCAAGACTCTCATCTGTAACTTTAGTATCGTATAGATCTAATTCTCTGAGATGCGGACAAAATCCAGCAATCGCAGCGATAATATCATCTGTAACAATTTCAGGATCTTTTAAGAGTTTGAATAAGAGCAATGTGTGAACATATTTACCACAGTGTTTCAATAAATTTTTCAAAGTTGCGGTCAGAATGCGAATTGTGCATTTATTGATATGGAAAGCTAATTTCTGAGGGTCCGAATCTAAAACTTTAGACTCTATTTCTTTCAATTTTTTGACTATTTCAAAATCATCTTTGTCTGATTTTGATTCTAATAACATTAGTCCAATCAAATCTAAATCATTAATATTAAATGCATTAAAATTATCTTTTATAAAATTCACCAATTTACTTTTTAATTCAAAACTCTTAGATTCTTCTGTTGATTTTGTGAATTGCCTCCACAAGTTATAAAGGTCTCTACCATGGGGTGTCAGAAGGACTTGACTCATTTTCTCAGCCTCACTTGCAAGTACATTTATTTTTCAATTTATGACAAAAAACTGAATTTAGAAAAACCGATATATTGCAAAATAAAAGCGTTTCATAGCCTTTCTCAAACATTTAATGATAGATTCTCTCCAAACATTGATTGAATCTGTAATGGATGCAAATAAAGAGGTTTACTATTCAAAAATTGGAGACTTCTTGGTAGACGATTCCATTTTTGAGATAGTCAAGGTAAAGTAAACAAGGTCTACGACCACTCCTTATGCCATTCAAAAAACTCAGACGGACGTATTTTAAATCTGGCAAAGTTTCCCTCATGAAGGCTGCTAACTTCAATCTCTGTAATTTCAATAAAGTGATTCCGCTCTTCGGACGAAATATTTTCATTAGCAAATTGTGCAATAAAATGAGACGCTTGAAGTTTATCCATTTTATTTTGAACGATTTCAAAAATAGCTTTGCGAATCAGATCACGATAACGAATTCGAAAAGGATCCGGCTGTCCCATTGCTTCCAATGTGGCTATATAGAGCGATGCTGAACGCTCATAAGCCCAAACAAAAATATCGTTGCTTATAAACTTGCGCGATTCACTCTTTTCGCGCAAATTCCATTAAGTTTCCTTGCGCGATTCATTCTTTTCGCGCAACATCCATCAGTTTATTTTGCGCGATTTACTTTTTCGCGCAATTTCATAGCTTTAACTTGCATGATTTACATTTTTCGCGCAACTTAATTTTCTAACGGACAAATATGAAATTATTTTATAGATGAAATGATGAACGTTAAAAAGATGGCGATGCCAGAAGTAAGAATAGGTACTTCTGGGTGGTCTTATGAACATTGGAAGGATAATTTTTATCCCAAAGGGCTAAAGTCACGAGATTGGCTCAAATTTTACGGGGATGTTTTCTCAACTGTTGAGATCAATAATACATTCTACCATATGCCTTCCGAATCCGCTGTGCAAAATTGGCATTCACAAGTTCCTCATGAATTTTTGTTTTCGATCAAGGCGAGTAATTACATCACACACATTAAAAGATTGCAAAGTTGCGAAGAGAGTGTTCAATTTCTCTATAAGCGCTTAGAAGGATTAAAGAGCAAATTAGGTCCAATTCTTTTTCAATTACCCCCCTCTTTTAGAGCGAATTTAGAAAGATTTAACGATTTTATTAAGTGTCTTGATAAAAAGCATCGGCATGTCTTTGAATTTCGCCATGAATCATGGTACATCCCCGAGATCTATGATCTAATGTCCAAACACAAAATAGCTTTATGCATCACAGATTTAAACGGGACACTTTCGCCAGAAGAAATAACCACAGACTTTACCTATATTCGGCTACATGGCCCCCACACAGCCTATCAAGGATTCTATACCCCTTCTCAATTGAGAACATGGAAAAAGAAAATCGAAGCGTGGAGTTCCCATCTTTCAGTCTATTGCTATTTCGACAATGATGAAAAGGGATTCGCTATCCAGGATGCCAAAAAATTACAAAAACTGCTCGTATAACGAACATGATTCAAAATTTGGTTTTTCGGCCGCGTTAAAGACCTGGGTTGAATCGATCGCAAGTCGACTCATATTTCTAATATTAGACCACTTGCGATCGATTCGACCGCGGGAGCTTTTACGTGGCCCAAAAATCAAATTTTGAATCACGTTCGGTATATCTTGAGCAAGATTCTAACTAGTCATTAAAAATTTAATATGATAATAAATCTTATTAAAGATGAGACTATCTCGTCCTTGTACAATTTTTCCCTTCGGCTTCGAGAGAGAAGCAAACTGCAGCGTAAATTTCAAAGAAAGGATATTTTTTACCCCTTCCGAGAAATTTATTTAGCTGCGGGAAGCTTCTCTCCGAAGACGATGGCAAAAATTGTACAAAGTAGAGACTATTCAATCCATAGGATTTTAACCTCAAATGTGGTTTAAGCATAAGTTTGCATTTTGTTTTCTGTCGGTTCTTGCAGTAGGATTATTTTTAGTTCTCTCCCATTATGCATTGCATAGTGAAATGTTAAATCCGAAAGGGGAGATTGCTCAAAAAGAACTTACCCTTATGATCATCGCCACAGTTTTAATGCTAATTGTGGTTATCCCTGTATTTTTGATGACGTTTTTTATCTGTTTAAAATACCGTGCGTCAAACAGAAAAGCAGTCTACAATCCAAACTGGGATAATAACTTAGTTGCAGAGATCATCTGGTGGGGTTTTCCTTTTGTCATCATCTTAATCCTCTCTTTTTTTACCTGGACGAGTAGCCACGATCTTGATCCTTTTAAACCTTTGAAATCCGATAATAAACCGATCACAATCCAAGTTGTCGCACTGCAATGGAAATGGCTGTTCATCTATCCTGAAGAGAAAATCGCCTCAATTAACTTCTTTCAAATTCCGGAAAAAACAGCCATAAACTTTGAAATCACTGCAGACGCTCCCATGAATTCCTTTTGGCTCCCACAATTGGGGGGACAAATTTACGCGATGCCGGGAATGAAAACCAAAATCCATCTCATTGCAGATAATGTTGGAGATTATAAAGGATCGTCAGCGAATTTAAGTGGAATCGGATTTGCCGCCATGACATTCATTGCTAAGGCAACTTCACAAGAAGATTACGATAAATGGGTGAAGAGTGTGCAACAATCCGCTAACGATCTCGACATGAAGGCCTACGATGAGCTAGCAAAGCCAAGCACAGACATTCCTAAACCTTCTTATCAATTGAAAGACGGTGATCTTTATAATAAGGTGGTTATGAAATTTATGATGCCAAGCGAACAAAAACCTATCGAAAAGAAAGCAGCCAGTTAAGGATAAGGAATGGATATATTTGGACGATTAGATCAAAACGCCTTTATCCACGATCCGATCGAAACAGGAGCAGGAGTTGGAATCGCGCTCACTGGTTTCATCATTTTAGGCCTTTTGTTCTATTATCGAGGCTGGTGGTGGTTATGGAGCTGGGTGACTTCACTTGACCCGAAAAGAATTGGGGCGATGTATTTTACCGTTGCCATCTTAATGTTATTTAAGGGACTTGTCGACGCTTCTATGATGCGGGCTCAGCAAGCCTTAGCTGTCGGAGATTCTCAAGGTTATTTGCATTCCTACCATTTTCAACAAATTTTTTCAGCTCACGGAACTACGATGATCTTTTTTGTAGGGATGGGAGTCATTTTTGGGCTGATGAATTTTATTGTACCCCTACAGATAGGTGCTAGAGATGTCGCTTTCCCTTTCTTAAATTCGGTCAGTTTTTGGCTTTTTACAGTCGGATCTTTTCTACTCAATTTGTCACTTGTTGTGGGCAATTTTTCAGGAACTGGATGGTTAGCATATCCTCCCCTCTCTGGCTTAGAGTATAGTCCCGATGTGGGTGTCGACTACTGGATTTGGAGTGTACAAATTGCAGGTGTGGGAAGCTTGATGACGGGGATTAATTTCTTTGTAACGATCATGAAAATGCGCTGTCCTGGCATGACCCTCA
>CAVPVT010000029.1:0-7769 GCA_963709145.1 Parachlamydiales bacterium | reverse complement strand
GTGATTAACGACTTTAAAAAATTAGGTATCTGCTCTTGTCCGCTCTACCATTAATAACCTGCCCCAAGAATCCAGCATGGTCAATGTCTCCATCGTTATGAAGTCACCGGATATTCTAAAGTCGGCAATAACTTAAATGTTATCGTCAATGGCAGAATTGTTGGAAATGGCGATATTTTGGATGGAATGCGCGTGACAGATATTACTCCCCATGCCATCATTATGGAAAAAGATGGGATTACCTATAGGATAGACTATTAGAAAAGTTAGAATACCTTTAAAATAAATAGTTTATTGAATGTTGCTAAATTAATTATATTTTGTTATTATAATAGTTGTGAGAGAAGGAAAATTTCTACCACACCTATTATATGATGATTAGCTTTTAGGATTGGCTTATCAACATCCTTAATAGGAATGAAATATGTTTGGATTAGAAAATCAAAGGAAAAAGAAAAAATTCGAAGAGTTTGTATTTGAACTAGAAAAAGAACTCCTAACGCAAAAGAAACACAAAGAAATCAAACAAAAGATTGAAAGCCAGATCCAAAAGATCAAAGAGATATTAAGAGTTGGCGAAAATAAGGAGGAATTTGATAAATTCGGTGTACTTTTGCAAGGCTACACTTCCTTGCTGAAAGTAATGTCCCGCTTCAACCCAAAATGACTAGCATTCCGTTGGGCGGCGGCTTTTGTCCTTTTAAGCCTTTCGAAGAAAGGTTTTTAGTTATCTAGCCTAAAGGCCGCGCCAACCTTTGGCAAGGCACAGGACAAAAGAGCCGTCCTACTGAGTGCTAGTCCTTAAGTTAGTTAAGGACTACCAAAAATCTTATAAATTGTCGACGGGGTTCGAGGAAGTTAAAGGTATTTGTAAATTGCCCGATGCTTCAGGAAATGCATTTTCTAGTTCGAATTCTAGACAGCTACTTAAACCTTGTTATTTATTTTAAAATAACAAGTCTCATCAGTTCTCGGGAGGAAATCCTATGAGCAACACTCAACAAGTTAGCCCAATCTACTGAGTATAAAGGTAGTGGCATTCAAAACTCGTTTGATCAGTGCTTTATTTAATTTGATCACATCGCGACCATTAGCGCACAAGCGAAATTGGCTGAAATACAAAACAGACGTAGCGCCGTTAGTATCGGTGATATGTTTGAAATGCAAATGTTAAAATGACTAAATCTTTCCGCAATTGTTGAAATGGCAACTTCTGTCGTTTTTCAGCTGCAAATACGGTGATGGCTGATATGGCCCGTAACATTAAAGGATAATCCTTAGCTGGCAACCAGGTTATGCCTGGGTCAAGGGAAGAGGAAAACCCAGGGCTAAAAAAAGCCCTGGGTTAATAGGAAAATTCAAATACGTTTAAAATTGCGAGATGCTAAACATGAAACTGTGAGGATTAAACAACCTAAAAGGACCAATCTCCATGGATGAAACCAAGCTGCGCCATTTTAAAGAAGACTTTTCCTTACTTATCGAAGCCGGCTTTATAGCTGTCAAACAACTCCGATGGAAACGAGCGCAACCCGTATTTTTAATGCGGCACAGGCGATGAGCCCAGGTAATGATTACCCCTCAAATTGGTTTAGGGTATATTGCTCTAAATAAATTGGAGGTAAAGCAAGCGACAAAGATTTTTGAAGAGGTCACTCGAAGAGCCTTACAATATGTTGGCACAATGCTTTTTGGGAATTTGCTTCCTTTTGACCAAACCCAAAAGGAAAAAAGGGGAGCAATTCAGTCAGGCCGCGATGGAAAAGACTACAAATCCAACCATCAAGAACTCAGCGTGAGTAAGCCTAGAATGGGCCCGAAAAGACCTAACCAAAGAAAAAACCTTTCTTTGCTGGATCAGCAGAGCGAAGGAGAAAGAGTTCTAACTACCCTGGAGGAAGGGGGATTTAAAATGGCACAACAAGAAGATAAAATAAGCAAGATCGAAGCGATCTTGTCAAGCGATAAAACAAACCTGTTCAGGCGCTGAAGATTCGAACCTCAGTTAATGGCAGTGATTTTAGGATGTGCTGAATCAAAAACTCAGCGAACCTACGGAACCGGCACCCTCTTTAATAGTCAATACATCCGCTCGAACGAATGTCTCCGTTAATGGATCAAGTGAGTATCTAAACATCGGGAAGGTTGACATATTGGCAAAGCCTCTTCGACAATCTATCCGGTCCAGCCAAATCACTTATCGGCTCAGTTTCAAGATGTCAAACAAAAGCTAAGTTCTTCCAACGTTGAAATCAAAGGCTCGGTGCAAACCCTGCTTAAGAATAAGCTAACGCACATCAATGACAACCTGCGTATTGCCTTGAATAAAGCCGGAGTGGAATATGCTCTTCCTAATGAAAATCCTACTGCTCAAAATCTACTTAATCCTGTTGATCGCTTTTTAGGCCTTTTGACCAATGGACAATACCAGCTACAAAACCTTTCTGCTGAATTGGAGCATATGTCGACTGCTGGAGTGCAACTGTCACCCGCAAATATGATGGCAATTCAAATCAAGGTCAACCAGGTCACACAACAAATCGAACTGTTCATCAACTTGCTTAACAACGCTATACAATCGACAAAAACGATAATGAACGTTCAGGTTTAAAAAGAATTCAGAATTATCTTTCTAGTCGGCATGGGGAATGGGCGTAGGACAAATAAAAAATCTGCGGGGCCATTTAATGGCCATATAACCGCACTTTTACGAACGTTCTCCACAGCCGACCAGTTTTTTATATAGGGGTATTTCCATGAGCCTTGATGATGAATTCGACCGTTTGATCGAAAGCCTCGATGACGTCACTCTCACAACTGTCAACGGACGGATCACATCCACTGTTGGGATGTTGATTAAGGCTATTGTTCCCCAAGTCAAAATTGGCGAAGTTTGCCTAGTTAAAAGAGATGGAGAACCATTAAGGACTGAAGTTGTTGGTTTTACCCAAGATGAAGTTTTCTTGTCCCCCTTGGGTGAAATGAAAGGGATTGGCCCCTCGTCTGAAGTCATACCTACCCATCTTCCCCTCCATATTAAAGTTGGCCCCAAACTCTTGGGCAGGGTCCTTAACGGTATTGGCGAACCTCTAGATGAAGCCATCAAAGGACCTTTGGAAACAGAAGCCATTTATCCTATTATTAATGCTCCACCAGATGCTCTTAAACGACGTAGAATTTCAGAACCGATATCTACAGGGATCCGTTCCATTGATGGCGTTTTAACGGCTGGAATTGGGCAAAGAATGGGTATTTTCGCAGCTGCCGGAGGCGGTAAGTCCACTTTATTAGGGATGATTGCTAGGAATGCCGTTGCGGATGTCAATGTCATCAGCCTCATTGGAGAACGGGGACGGGAAGTGCGTGATTTTATTGAGAAGGATCTAGGCCCCGAAGGCTTAAACGCTCTGTGATTATCGTCTCTACGTCTGACCAGGCTTCTCAATTACGCCTTAATGCAGCTTATGCCGGAACAGCGATTGCCGAGTATTTCCGCGACCAAGGCAAATCGGTGATTTTGATGATGGATTCAGTACCCGCTTTGCCAGGGCACTAAGGGAAGTAGGATTGGCCGCAGGTGAACCCCCAGCGAGGGCAGGATACACTCCATCCGTATTCTCAACACTGCCTAAACTTCTCGAACGTTCAGGAAATTCCGATAAAGGCTCCATTACCGCATTTTACACGATCTTAGTGGCCGGTGATGATATGAATGAACCAGTGGCAGATGAGGTCCGCTCCATTTTGGACGGTCACATCATTTTGTCAGCGGAGCTTGCAAGGCAATTCCACTACCCTGCAATCGATGTCCTTTCGTCCGCCAGTAGGGTGATGCCTTCCATAGTTCCAAAAGAGCATCTTGCATTGGTGGGTAAGCTTAGAGAGGTGCTTGCAAACTATCGTAAAAACGAGCTGCTGATTAAAATTGGGGAATACAAGCGGGGAGCAGATAAGGCCGGCGACTTTGCGATCGACAACATTGACAAAGTGAACAAATTCCTGAAGCAAGCTGTAGAGGAAAAATGTAACTACCAAGAAACCCTCCAGTTGCTTAAAGCGATGTTCAAATAAAATATTAAGGTGAAGGATGCCCAATATTTACCCTCTTGAACAAGTCCTTTCCGTCAAAAGAAAACGGGTAGAGAGTGCTGAAGAGGTCGTCAAGGAAAAGAGAAAGGCTTTAGAAGCCGAACAAACCAAGCTAAAAAAAATCGAGGCTGAGAGAGATACTGTCAAAAATCATTATCAAAGTAAGCTTCAACAAATGCGCGAGGAACTGGATAAAGAAACCACCTCAGACAAAATCCAACAAATGAAAGCCTATTTAAAAGTTGTTAAAGAAAGGCTTAAAACCGAAGAAAAAAAGGTCGATGATCAAAAGGAACAAGTCAAATTAGCGGAAAAAAATCTTGAAGTAGCTAAAATGGAGCTGAAACAGCGACGACTTGAAGTTGATAAAATGGTTTCCCATAAAGAGGACTGGATCAAAGAAATGCGAAAAGAAGAAGAGATCCGACTCGGACGGGAACAAGATGAGCTTGGCAACGTGATGCATTTAATTCATAAGCGGACTGGATTATGATCCCCGCTGGAGGTGATGTCTTATGAGTTCAGATCAATCTAATTATAAAATAGACCCCAATAGCAGATTGAACTCTGATAAAAGAAGTGTGTTCGGTCCTATACGACGCCCCGATAAAGATTTCAAAGATTTTTTGAATATTGGCAAAGATGAAGATGAAACGGATGGCAGTGGCACCGATACCAAGAAAAAAAATCAGCTGCTCAACGAACAAAGGGTCGGCAGTGGTGGTGGATCTTCTGATCAACCTTCCCTTAATCTCTTTGATTTATCCGCTAAATCCTCCTCAGCGATGAAAACGGATAAAAAAGAGTCTGCAATTGTATCGACCCCCGTGGCCCAACCCACTCCGTCAGATCAGCCTTCAGGGGCAACCGCTATGGCGGAAGACCAACCAAAGTTTGATGCGACTTCGCAACAGCAAATGCAATCTTCATACCATTCTAATCTATTCGATTTAGCATCGGCCACCAACACAGGTAATTTTCAAAAAAGGGTCGCAATCGATGACAGCGGTACTGTAGTCAATTCAGCGGATCCTCGTGCGGCTGTTATGCTTAAAACTAAAAAAAGTGAAAATACTCTTTTCGTAGAAGAAAAACCAGACTTAGCTTCCATTGCCAGCCAGCAAAAACCTATCTATGTCCCTCCGATAGAACAGTCTGAAACATCTAACGAAACGGCTCCCTCGACAGGTCCAGACTATAAAACGATCCAACAAATTATTGACCAAATTGTCGATAAAATATATGTCCTTAAGGAAGATGGCCGTTCCGACACTACGATCGTTCTTAAGAATCCGCCGCTTTTTGACGGAGTCAAAGTTACATTGACTTCTTACGAAAGTGCAAAAGGACAGTATAATATTACGTTCGAAAACCTGACTCAGATGGCCAAGAATGTACTGGATTTTCAGTCCAACAAGGATGTCCTGAAACAGGCTCTTGATAGTAAAGGAGTGGTTATCCAAATGTTTACGACCACCACGTTGACGAATGTCGCTCCGGTCTCTGATCAATGGAGCGGATCAAGAGAGCAAGATAATGGAAGGCAGGGTTCAGGACAAGGTAGCCAACAAGAAAAAGGTGGCCAGCGAGAAGAAGAAAGCTAGCTCTAAACAAAATTGGTAGAGAGTGAATACATCAACAACGCCTTACGATTGGATCCGAGAAATTCCTGAGGCTCTTAAACTTTTAGATGATACTCCCCTTTTAGGATTCCCACCCCCATTTCCATATGCGAGATTATAGCTCCCAATTAGGGCAACTTCTTCAAATCCAAAATCTTACCATTACAGTCAATGAACCAGAATGGCGAACTGCAGAAAATTTATTGAAAGGACTTCCAGAAGATCTTACCGCCATCAACTTTGCGCTCCCCCCCGTTGAAGGCATTGTTTCTCTTCTGTTTTCAAAGCGCGATATCGGCACCCTTTTTTCAGAGATGATTAAATCTGTACCCCCAGTCACACTTAACACCGATTATTTTGAAGCTTTCGTGCAATACATTTCTACTGAAGCTCTTAACTTATTTCAGACCATTGGCTATGATAAAAACATCAATCCTCATCTTTTGAGCAGCAAAGAGCTCCCGAAAGACGCTTCCCTTTGTCGCGAGATCACTTTAACTTCACCCTCAAAAAATCTCCATGGAAGGTTGGTTATCTCCCAAACTTTCCGAACTAAATGGAAAGAAAGATTTGCACAACGTTCGATGACTATTCATCCAGAAATCACTCAAAAGGTTGAAGTGCCCATTCATATTGAAGTTGGTAGCGCCCAAATGACTTTTGGAGAATGGCGTCAAGTCGAATTGGGCGATTTCGTCATTTTAGATAAATGTCTTTTAAGTACCGATACTGAAAAAGCAAAGGTGATCCTGACCCTTAACGGCAAACCTGTGTTCCGGGCCCGTCTTAAAGAAGGTATTTTGAAAATTTTAGAATTTCCAATGTTTTATGAGGTAGAAACTCCTATGGCAAAATACAACCCTGAAGAAGAGGAAGAAGAATTTGAAGGAGAAGATGAAAGCCTCAGTGATGAGGAGCTCACAGATCAGGAAGTAGAAGAAGAGGTTGCTGACGAGGACATTGAGGAAGAAGATGTTTTTGAAGAACCTTCTCCTACGATCCCCCCTATGCCAGAAAAAACCCCTCCTCAAGCTTTCAAACCTGCTTTAAAAGTCTCTGAACCCCCTCGTTCAACCGAATCGCGCACTGCGCCTAAACCTGATGAGATTCCCGTCACTGTTGTTGTCGAAGTCGGCCGCTTCCAAATCACCGTTCAAAAGTTAACGGAGCTGCAACCTGGTAACCTTTTAGAACTTGACGTTCGCCCCGAGAACGGGATCGACCTCGTCATCAATGGCAAATGTGTCGGGAAGGGAGAACTATTAAAAATCGGTGAAACTTTAGGAGTACGCATTTTAGATATCCTCTAAATAAATATGACCAATTTTCATAAACGTAAAACCATACCCCCACAATTTCCTTATGACAAACCCGATTATTCTAAACCCGAAATCCCAAAGCAAATTGGACCTTACCCTATCCAAACTTTGCTAGAAAAAGGTTCCACCAGTATTGTCTACCTTGGATCTCATCCAAAAACCAAAGATCCAATTGCGATTAAGGTCCTTTCTCAAAAATATCTTTCCCATCCAGAAGTCACTCTCCGCTTTTTAAATGAAGCCGAAATCATCGCTATGGCCGATCATCCTAACATTGTTAAACTCTATGGGCATGGAGACTGGGAAGGTGGACTTTACATCGCAATGGAATTCATTGAGGGGATCACACTTCGGCAATATATGTTGCAACATCCCCTTTCCCTTAAACATGCCCTTGAAATCATCCTAGATATTGCTTATGCCCTTTGCCATCTTCATACTCACGGTGTCATCCACCGCGATCTTAAACCTGAAAACATCCTCATCACAGGTTTTAACCAGATCAAAGTCATTGATTTTGGAATTGCCCAGCTTCTTCGCAATAAAAAGGAAACAGATGAACACAGTGGCAAAAACCGCTTGATCGGAACCCCTATTTATATGAGTCCAGAACAAAGGGAAAATCCTGAAAATGTTTCCTATCCGTCTGATATTTACTCTTTAGGAATTATTTCCTATGAGCTTGTCTTAGGACGCCTTTGCCATGGGCAAGTCCATCTTTCACTCATGCCCAAAGGAC
>CAVPVT010000028.1:0-16383 GCA_963709145.1 Parachlamydiales bacterium | reverse complement strand
AAACCAATTCATCAAATTTGAATTTTCGAGAATTTGTGCTGAAATAGATTCCCTTCGCGAGTTAATAGTTTTAACGATTTCTAGATCAAGAAAGTGATATAATCAATGTGAATATCAAATAATTGATCCATTTTTTTTGAACGGGAAATCGTCGGAGGATCAATGATAATGAGATCGTAGCGTTCTGCCGATTTATGGCTTCATCCAAAAACCTAAGGCAATCTTCCCTAACAACCACATTATCTTTAAGAGAAAGCTTATTTAGAGAAAAATTATCCCTTCCCCAAGCTGTATAGGTGTTCGACATATCCACGCTTTTGGTGTACTGAGCCCCTGCAGCTGCAGCATGAACACTAAATGAACAGGTGTAGGCAAACAAGTTCAATAGCTTCTTGCCTTTAGCCCCTAACGCGACAAGCCGTCGTGTTTCCCGATGGTCTAAAAATAACCCTGTGTCGAGATAATCGGTTAAGTTGATGTAAAACTTAAGTCCATATTCATGAACCGTAAAGTAATCTTGTTGATGGGCAGTTTTCTCATATTGACGTGTCTCTTTCTCTTGGCTCTCACTCGCCAAAAGATTTGATCCCGATCTATCTCAAAAATTGTGCATACCACTTTCTCCGTCTCATCAATTAATGGCTGCTCAGGATTTTCAGATTCACGGAACGGGAATAATAATGCACGCAAAAACGACCTGCATAAAGATCGATCGCCAACGGGAATTGTGCAATCTCCTTATCATAAATTCGAAAGCAATCTGTGCCAGTCCTTTTCGCCCATTTACGCAAATGGCGATAGTTATTGCGTAGGCAATTTTTTAAAGGAGAGCTCTTATCTTCTCCATCGGCGATTGTGGGTAAAATCAAATCTTCCATGTCCAAGCATTATACACGCTTAGGAATTTACGAGGTGTGTGAATTCAGATTGAAGCAAATAGATTAACTTTTACATTAATTCTGAATTCTGGATCCTAAATTCTGAATTCTTCATCTAAGGACGCTATGCATTATCTACTCCTTTTGATTTTGGGACTCGTGCCGTTCTTTCCCCTTAAGGCGCATGCAGCCATAAACCGGTGACCTATTTGATGCCATTAGCGGAGTTCAATGTCACTCCAATTCCTTTGGGGAGTATAGGCAGAGTTTCCTTCAACGGTGAGTTCGGCCCCAAAAACATTCGAGCGACTACCACTTTTGGTGCTTATGCGACCCCTTCCCAGAGGATAAAAATATAGGGGGAATTTCTTAGACAAGAATTGAAATACCATTTTACCGGCGCGTCAAAAAAGGAATGGCTTCATCAATATGCTTTAGGAGGGCTTTACCAGTTTATTCTGCCCAACGAAACGCGGTTTATGACGCTCGATTTTGGAATCGCCTATTCGCATGCCGATAGTGGCAACAAATGGAAGAAAACCGGCAAATTTGACCTGCCATTATATTGCAAAGTCGTGGGTTCCACTGATGCTTTCGGATTTCTTGGATTTAGCTCTGAAGTATGGGAAGGAGGTTATATCACCTTTTCGGCCAATTACGACTATATCCGATTTAAAAAGCGGTTCAGGGATGAATGGCGTAAAATTGGCGGAGGATGGTCCATTTATTTAACACAATGTCTTTTAAATAACTGGGAAGTGACAGTGGGCACTGACCTTCGCAAGCCATATAAATATTATGAGGCTTCTCTGCAATGGAACCATAAATTTATGACTTGGGACATTTCATGTGGCTTATACGGCAGTTATACCCATGGTAGAATTGGTATCCCTAATGCTGCTGCGGCTGGGTTGCAATTTTCTATTGCCTGGGGCACATGCATAGAAGGATACTATCCCTCAGCTTGGTTCAAGGACCTATACCCTGTTGAAGGTCACTTTACTGTGACAACTACACCACAAATACTGCTACTTGGATGAGCATGTCCGCGGCACGTCTTCCCGTTATTCTTGCTACTGAACAGGAATATTTTAAATTTAAATAAGTTATCTAATTGGTTTCCAATTGGGGTTGGTTTTCGCTGTGAGAACGTGATCTTCCCAACGATTATTGATCAATAAGTACTGTTTAGCATGCCCTTCAATCTCGAAACCCAAGTTTTTTAATACATTCGAGCTTCTATTATTGGAGGGCACGTAATTGGCCATCACTCTATGGATATTTGCGCCATTGAAAATGTAGTCAATTGATGCCTGTAAAGCTTCTGTCATTAACCCTTTCCCTTCACACATCTTGTCAATTTTATAACCTAGGTAACAAGCCTGGAAATAACCACGAAAGATTTGTGTGTAGTTGCACAGCCCAATCACAGGACCATCCGTTTTAGCTTTGAAAAATACCAATAACGGATCGCTCGTCCTTCTTCGATTTTTTTAGTTGATTATGTAGGCGAGATTCTAGGGGTTCTTTTGATAAAGTTTCCCAGGCGATTAAATGCTCTCGATTTCGATCGTCAAAATCTTTTAATTTTTCCCTATCAGCCAAAGTGGGAGCTCTTAACATAAGCCTTTCGGTTGAAATAGAAGGATATTTTTCTACGTTCATATTAAATCCCTCAAACTAGAATCAATTATTAAAAAAATAATAGCATTTTTTAATAAATTAATACAAAAACTTGCCTCAATTTTGAAGGAATGTTAAAATTTTTTATCTCAAATTCAAGGAGATACCATGATAGCAAAACTATTTTGTTTAATCTCATTCTTATTAATGCTTCCTTTAAGTCATTGTCTTGCTGCACACGAAGTTGAAAATGTGATCATCCTAGGCGCAGGTCCAGCGGGTCTGACCTCAGCGATTTACACAGGACAAGCAGGACTTTCCCCCCTTGTTGTAATCGGCAATGAATGTGATGGACAATTAGTGACAGTGCCCCACATTGAAAATTACCCAGGTTTTCCTGAGGGGATTAATGGGGAAGATTTGATCGAACTTTTAAAAGTTCAAGCGATTAAATTTGGAACACGATTTAAACAAAGTCCTGTGACTTCTGTTGATTTGACACACAATCCCTTTTTACTTGTTTTTGAAGATGGTGAGCAACGTTATTGTAAATCTTTAATTATTGCATTAGGAACTTTTTGAACGGGTGGGCTTGGACTTAATGCTGAAAAAATGCTAATTGGTGCTGGTGTAAGTGGGAGTGCCTCCTGTGATGGTCCACAATTTATAAACAAAGAAGTGGTTGTTGTTGGTGGAGGCGATGCTGCCTTTGAAGAGGCGCTTGCGTTACCCAGTTTGCAAAAAAGGTCACGATTATCTACCGAAGCAACAAATTTAATGCGAATGCCTATCTGCAAGAACGGATCATGTCTGATTCAAAAATTAACATCATCTGGGATACAGCTGTGGAGGATATTTTGGATCCCCTTCAAGGAAAAGTCACAGCAGTTTCATTGCTTAATTTGATACTGCTGTGACTTTTCCTTGAAGAGGATCCAAATATCCTCAGCAGCTGTATCCCAGATGATGTTAATTTTTGAATCAACATGATCCGTTCTTGCAGATAGGCATTCGCATTAAATTTGTTGCTTCGATAGATAATCGTGACCTTTTTTGCAAACTGGGTTAACGCAAGCGCCTCTTCAAGGGCAGCATCGCCTCCGCCAACGACAACCACTTCTTTGTTTATAAATTGTGGACCATCACAGGAGGCACTCCCACTTACACCAGCACCAATTAGCATTTTTTCAGCATTAAGTCCAAGCCACCGTTTGGAAGTTCCTAATGCAATGATTAAAGATTTACAATAACGTTGCTCACCATCTTCAAACAAGTGAAAAGGGATTGTGTGTGAGATGAACAGAAGTCACAGGACTTTGTTTAAATCGTGTGCCAAATTTAATCGCTTGAACTTTTAAAAGTTCGATCAAATCTTCCCCATTAATCCCCTCAGGAAAACCTGGGTAATTTTCAATGTGGGGCACTGTCACTAATTGTCCGTCACATTCATTGCCGATTACAACAAGGGGGGAAAGTCCTGCTTGTCCTGTGTAAATCGTGAGGTCAGACCCGCTGGACTTCGCCTAGGATGGTCACATTTTCAATTTCGTGTGCAGCAAGACAATGACTTAAAGGAAGCATTAATAAGAATGAGATTAAACAAAATAGTTTTGCTATCATGTATCTTCTAATTTGAGATACAAAATTTTAACATTCCTTCAAAATTGAGGCAAGTTTTTGTATTAATTTATTAAAAAATGCTATTATTTTTTTAATAATTGATTCGAGTTTGAGGGATTTAATATGAACGTAGAAAAATATCCTTCTATTTCAACCGAAAGTTTCATGTTAAGAGCTCCCACTTTGGCTGATAGGGAAAAATTAAAAGATTTTGACGATCGAAATCGAGAGCATTTAATCGCCTGGGAAACTTTATCAAAGAACCCCTAGAATCTCGCCTACATAATCAACTAAAAGAAATCGAAGAAGGACGAGCGATCCGTTATTTGGTATTTTCAAAGTTAAAACGGATGGTCCTGTGATTGGGCTGTGCAACTACACACAAATCTTTCGTGGTTATTTCCAGGCTTGTTACCTAGGTTATAAAATTGACAAGATGTGTGAAGGGAAAGGGTTAATGACAGAAGCTTTACAGGCATCAATTGACTACATTTTCAATGGCGCAAATATCCATAGAGTGATGGCCAATTACGTGCCCTCCAATATTAGAAGCTCGAATGTATTAAAAAACTTGGGTTTCGAGATTGAAGGGCATGCTAAACAGTACTTATTGATCAATAATCGTTGGGAAGATCACGTTCTCACAGCGAAAACCAACCCCAATTGGAAACCAATGAGATAACTTATTTAAATTTAAAATATTCCTGTTCAGTAGCAAGAATAACGGGAAGACGTGCCGCGGACTTGCTCATCCAAGTAGCAGTATTTGTGGTGTAGTTGTCACAGTAGTTATCTTGAACAGGGTATAGGTCCTTGAACCAAGCTGAGGGATGATATTCCCTCTATGCATGTGCCCCAGGCAATAGAAAATTGCAACCCAGCCGCAGCAGCATTAGGGATACCAATTCTACCATGGGTATAGCTGCCGTATAAGCCACATGAAATGTCCCAAGTCATAAATTTATGGTTCCATTCCAGAGAAGCCTCATAATATTTATATGGCTTGCGAAGGTCAGTGCCCACTGTCACTTCCCAGTTATTTAAAAGACATTGTGTTAAATAAATGGACCATCCTCCGCCAATTTTACGCCATTCATCCCTGAACCGCTTTTTAAATCGGATATAGTCGTAATTGGCCGAAAAGGTGATATAACCTCCTTCCCATACTTCAGAGCTAAATCCAAGAAATCCGAAAGCATCATTGGAACCCACGACTTTGCAATATAATGGCAGGTCAAATTTGCCGGTCTTCTTCCATTTGTTGCCACTATCGGCGTGAGAATAAACGAGTCCAAAATCGAGCGTCATAAACCGCGTTTCGTTGGGCAGAATAAACTGGTAAAGCCCTCCTAAAGCATACTGATGAAGCCATTCCTTTTTTGACGCGCCGGTAAAATGGTATTTCAATTCTTGTCTAAGAAATTCCCCCGATATTTTTATCCTCTGGGAAGGGGTCGCATAAGCACCAAAAGTGGTAGTCGCTCGAATGTTTTTGGGGCCGAACTCACCGTTGAAGGAAACCCTGCCTATACTCCCCAAAGGAACTGGAGTGACATTGAACTCCGCTAATGGCATCAAATAGGTCACCGGTTTATGGTCATGCGCCTTAAGGGGAAGGAACGGCACGAGTCCCAAAATCAAAAGGAGTAGATAATGCATAGTGTCCTTAGATGAAGAATCCAGAATTTAGGATCCAGAATTCAGAATTAATGTAAAAGTTAATCTATTTGCTTCAATCTGAATTCACACACCTCGTAAATTCCTAAGCGTGTATAATGCTTGGACATGGATGATTTGATTTTACCCACAATCGCCGATGGAGAAGATAAGAGCTCTCCTTTAAAAAATTGCCTACGCAATAACTATCGCCATTTGCGTAAATGGGCGAAAAGGACTGGCACAGATTGCTTTCGAATTTATGATAAGGAGATTGCACAATTTCCGTTGGCGATCGATCTTTATGCAGGTCGTTTTTGCGTGCATTATTATTCCCGTTCCCGTGAATCTGAAAATCCTGAGCAGGTATTAATTGATGAGACAGAGAAAGTGGTATGCACACTTTTTGGGATAGATCGGGATCAAATCTTTTGGCGAGTGAGAGCCAAGAAGAAAGAGACACGTCAATATGAGAAAACTGCCCATCAACAAGATTACTTTACGGTTCATGAATATGGACTTAAGTTTTACATCAACTTAACCGATTATCTCGACACAGGGTTATTTTTAGACCATCGGGAAACAAGACGGCTTGTCGCGTTAGGGGCTAAAGGCAAGAAGCTATTGAACTTGTTTGCCTACACCTGTTCATTTAGTGTTCATGCTGCAGCTGCAGGGGCGCAGTACACCAAAAGCGTGGATATGTCGAACACCTATACAGCTTGGGGAAGGGATAATTTTTCTCTAAATAAGCTTTCTCTTAAAGATAATGTGGTTGTTAGGGAAGATTGCCTTAGGTTTTTGGATGAAGCCATAAGATCGGCAGAACGCTACGATCTCATTATCATTGATCCTCCGACGATTTCCCGTTCAAAAAAAATGGATCAATTATTTGATATTCACATTGATTATATCACTTTGATCCAGAAATCGTTAAAACTATTAACTCGCGAAGGGAGTGCTCTTTCAGCACAAATTCTCGAAAATTCAAATTTGATGAATTGGTTTTCCCAAATAGCAGAGTTATAGAGATTTCCCACAAAACACTCCCTATCGATTTTAAAGATCCCAAAATTCATCGGTGTTGGAAAATTAACAAAAGCATGTTAGTTTCAAATTGAATATATACGATCATGGGGAGGTGTATATGAAGCGTGCTATTTTTAGTTTTTTGTCGGCTAGTCTTTGCTTGTTTTCAGCATGTTATGGGGATGACTCTACATTCCAAGATAAAGCGACAGGAATAGTTTTTCCAAAACAAGTGAGCTTTGAACATCAGGGTAAAAAATATACACTGGATGCAACAGGTTCAGCAGTAAGGAAAATATTATTTATAAAAGTCTATGCGATTGCGAGTTACTTGCAGGCCAATGCACATCAGCCAAATGGCGATGTGATCAACGAAATCATGCAAGATACGAATGCCAAACAACTCACTCTAAAATGGACTCATGAGGCAACTTTAGACCAATTTAACAAAGGGTATAATGACGGATTTCAAAAGTCTTTGTCAGAGCAGCAACTCAGTCAATTGCAAAACGACATCAATCAATTCCTCAAATTCTATAAAGAGGATATCAAGGTTGGCGACGAACATGTCTTAAGATGGATCCCTGAAGGCTATGTGGAAGTGTTGGTGAATGGCAATAAAGTTGGCAATATTTCAAGTAAAGAATTTGCCGCTGCGTTGTGGGGTCTTTGGTTCGGCGAACTCAAAGTTGTAGATAAAAATAGTCTAGTATCATTTATGAAATAAATAGAGAGAAGGCGCAAAGAATTAATCTCTTTGCGCCTTTCGTCGGATTTTAACCGCTCATTTTTTCCATAACGGCTTTGTTTTGTTGAATTGTTCTTGTGCTTTCATCAATAAGGCGCTGGTTTTCGCGGATCTCTTGGGTGCTCTGCTCAACGGCCGAGCGGTTAGCATTGATCGAATCAGTGCTCTGGTTGACCAAATCGGTCATTTTCGTGATTGTTCCGCAACTTGTCAAACTCAACAGAACGATAGGAATCAAGGTCTTTTTCATTATAACCTCCGATGAACTTAACCCGTTAACCAGACTCGCCAGCCTTTTGCAGTGCTTTATTAATGGAGTCAAGTTGTCTTTTGTTTTCCGCAATACTGCGATTGGCAGCTTCTACAGCCAGCCTATTTTCTTCGATGGCAGCTGTACTCATATCGATAGCTTGCCGATTTTCTTCGAGAGCTCGCATGCTGTCGTTGATCCCACCACAGCTTGTGAGCGATATTCCCATTAGGGGAATTAATAAGAGCTTCTTCATTTTAGACCTCTAGTAAAAAGGTTACTCTCGTTTCTTATTGTCGTGATTTCATATTTAAATTAAAGTTTAAAATTTAAACGGGGAGTGTTTATGGAGTTGTCACTTTTTTTAGCCAAATTAATTGGCCTTTACTTCTTGATTGTTGCGGGTTTATGGATTTTTCGCAAAGCGGAATTTGAAAGATTTTTAAATGATTTTGTTTCCTCTGTAGGATTGACCGGATTTTCCGGGATAATCAGTTTGGTTTTGGGACTGATGATTGTGATTGGACATCCGATCTGGGAAGTTAGTTGGAGAGGGTTGATCACGTTAATTGGATTGTTATTCATTATTCAAGGAATTTTACGTATAGGATTTAACAGCAACGCCCAAGGTGTTTTTAAAAAGTGGATCGATAGTCGAGGCTATTGGGTGGTTCTTGCAATTCTCATCGTATTAGGGGGCTACTTGACATACAACGGATTTACTCAGTAAATCATAGACAATGCGTCTATTTAGTGTGTTCGTAGAGGATGCTGGAGATTAGGCTTTCTTCTTCAAAGATTGGAAAAATATCCTCAATGGTTGAGATGTTGCCGTTATTCACAACGACATAGTACTCCCAAAGGTGTCCATTTTGCCCGTCAATATAACCGGATAGGGCTTGCGTCGTTAAGAAAAGTTTTCCATCAGCTAAGTTGTAACTTACGCCTGTACCGGGTTTGGAGTGGACTTTCCCTTTGCCTGGGGTATTAATACCAAATTCTTCGAGAGAGCCATCCACACCTAATATTGGCAAGCCGTCATAAAAAGGTTTAAATTGTTCTTGCGGTAGTTTTCTTTCGTATTCTAAGAGTTGGATCGCTGCTTTGGGTGTGATCCGATTTTCATCTCCACCAGCTGCATCGCCAAACACAGTCTCTGTTTCCGGGATTTTAACGGTGTCGGTCAAAAATTTGCCTAAAAGGAGCATCCCTTCAGGATAGGTTTTTTTACCTTCCTTGACAGCTAATAATAGTGGGATAAGGTTAGCCCCTGTGTTATGGCTCACTTTTAGGATCAAAATCCCATATTGAGAGAGGGGAGGAGAGGTCCATAGTGCGAAAGGTTTAAGATTTTCGAAAGTATTTTCCGCAGGCAATGGTTGGGGATTTTTTGGTGAATCGATCGTAATACCTTGTTCTTGCAAAGCTTCGATCAGTGCAGCTCTAGCGAATTCCACAGGGTTTTTAATAGGCGCCGTTCTCACGATATCCTTTTTATCCAGAGGAATGGTCCCTTTGACTAAGATGTTTTTGCCAGATTCATCCACAGAGATATCGATACTCAGTTTATCCCCTTTGTCAACCGTTTTCACTTCATTCTTAACATGGGTCCCTTCCACTTGAGGTCGCCACATTAGTTTCGCTGTTTGTCCAATTTCTGCGGGATTGAAAACAAGGTCAATCAGGTTTTCGTTGATAAAAATAGGTGATATTGCAGATCCCCTTTTTTCAGTGGTTTCAAAGAGGCGATCATCGACCCAGATCTCTCCTTTAATAGTTTTTATGCCTTTGGATCTAATCTGTTTTGCCAAGCTTTTAATGGCGGTTAAAGGATCTTGAGGGGTCAGGATAGCACCAGGAACCTCATTGGCATTGACATGATCGAGCTCCGTATAGGCGATCTTATCAGGTCCTTCCTGCCTTCCACCAAATGTAAGATCCCCCTGACCGACTAGAATAATTCCTCCCTCAAGAACCCCGTCTTGAATATCGCCAATAACATAGATCGGGGTTTTAAACCGGTAATCGGTACCATAACCATGAAAAAGAGAGGCAACAGAAAAGAGTTTGGAAGTTGATGCAGGACTAAACAAGAGATTAGAGTTTAGGTCATACAAAATTTTTTGAGATTCAGGATCCACGAAGTACAGACTCCAAATGGAGTGGCGGTATTTTTCTTTATCCATGATCTGCTGGATCTTTTGAGGAATAGGCTCCGCATTAAGTTGATGAAAAGTGCAAAAGGCAGCCAGAAGGGTTAAATACTTTTTCATGGAGATCATGTTTTGTTAATGATTATGTCCGTGGTCTTTTTCTTTCTCTTTTTCTTGTCTAGCTTTTTCACGAGCTTCATCTAAAGATTCATCATTGCAGGGAGGATCCTCTTTGTGGGCCCATATTGAGGAAGTATTGGCTAAAAGGATGAACATCCAGGCATATTTTAAGAACGTTTTCATACGACCCTCCTTTGAAAGATGGAAAATAAATTTTTAACAATCGAGCGAATAAAAAACAAATGATTTAAGAAATCTACAGTTTTTGATATAATGATTGACGCTTAAGTTCTTAGAAATAGGAGATAATTATGAAAAAAGTGATAGCTGCGCTTTTAACCAGTTTTGCGTTAGTGCAATCGGCCTACGCGATCCCTTCCAATTTGTCGCAAAGTATTATGATTGAAAAGAGATCTTGAACTCTGAGCTAATCCCTCAAGCAATTTCTCAAAATGAGTTCATCGTTGACTTAAAGAGAATTACTAAAGATTTATATGCTCCAGAAGTTGTTTACGAACTCAAAACAGCCTCTCCCACAGTTGAAGAGGTTGTCGAAACTGATGTTAGTGGTGAGGCAACAACCCATTACAAGATCAATTACAAAGAAAATAAATACAAAGTTACAATAGCGTTGTCACCCAATCCTTTAATTGGACCTCTGGTGACTACCGTTGTCAGCGTTGAAAAAATCGATCCTTCCACACACACATTCTTCACCAGTTATTAATTTCTTAGACCCCGCTTAACTGCGGGGTCAATTTATCTATCTAGAAATTCTTTCGGAAAACATTTATATATTCAGCAACTCGACTTTATACAATTTTTGACTTCGACTTCGAGAGAGAAGCTTCCCGCAGCTAAATAAATTTTGAAGAAAGGGTATTTTTACCCCTTCCGAAAAATTTATTTAGCTGCGGGAAGCTTCTCTCCGAAGACGATGGCAAAAATTGTATAAAGTCGAGAGTAATTGAAAAAATGGCTTTTTTCGATATGGTTGAATGGATTGGATTTGTTTTGGCAGGAGCTTCGGCGGGTTTCGTTGGGGGGCTTTTAGGCGTTGGAGGAGGACTTGTCACAGTGCCTTCGATGCTTATAGTCTTTTACCTAACTGGAAAGTTGCAAATGGCCCATGAAATGCAAGTTGCCGTGGGAACGTCTCTTGCTGCGATGATGTTTACAGCAGCGTCATCAGCTCTTTCACATTATTTTAGGAAAGGAATAATTTGGCACTTATTCTTAGCATTATCTCCTGGAATAGTTTTTGGGGCAATTCTAGGCGCTATCGTTGCCGATGACCTTCCAAGCTCTATTCTAAAAATTATCTTTGGAGTTTGCTCATTTCTTATTGGGCTCTATTTTTTATGCACGAAAGAACGGAAAGAAACAGATATAGAGCCTAAACCTCGATCGAAAACCGTTTTTTTCTCGATCGGAATTTTGACCGGTTTTATTTCTTCCATTTTGGGAATAGGGGGAGGAATTATTACTGTGCCATTTCTGACATCCATGAAGACACCGATAAGAAATGCCATATCAACTTCGGCTGCTACTGGGTTTTTGATCGCTTTATTTGGTGCTCTTTCCTTTATGTTTTTAGGACTTAAGCAGGAGTCATTGGGCAATACTCTGGGGTACGTTTATTTACCGGCTTTTCTTATTATCGGGATTGTCTCTATTTTATTTGCCCCCTTGGGAACCAAATGTGCCTATACGTGGCCTACTTCAGTGCTGCGAAAACTATTTGCTCTCTATTTAATAGCCGTCGGTCTGGCAATGGCAGTTTAATTCCGCATTCAATAGTAAAGCTTCATTTTGGGGTTGATGTAGAAGCGATGATTTCCATGCACGGCCATGGAAGCATGAAGTGTGATGTGTTCACAACAAGTTACAGGGGCATAATTTTCCGGATGTTCAAGAAAGGTATTGGGTCTAAATAGAATCACTAGAGGATCACGATTCTGAATCTTATTCAGCTGCAAGTATTTGAGCAATTCAGGATGATGTCTGGGAAGCTTTGAAGCAATTCGGCGATAATATTTTTCCAAATCTTGAGTAGTTGTTCCAGAATAGTTGTATCGAAGAATTGTGGCTGTTTTATAAATCGCAAGTCCTCCGAAAGCGGAATAGACAGGGATCCAACGACTTTCTTTTAATTGAAACCAGCTTTGATTCAAATCCTCCCACCATTTTTCTCCGAGAAGTTCGGGCCCAAACGGAAATTTTTTATCTCTAAAAGCATACCGATCACGATAATCTTTACCTGCTAAAAGACCATTTGCGCTTACACTATCCCAATCGATAGGTGAATTAATTGTTTGCATAATTTCCTCGATCGGCCATGCACATTGCAAATCCATATCGGCCATGATTAAAAAACGATATTGTTTGAATTTAGGATCTTTTGCCATCTGCAGAACTTTATTTCTAGCTCTCGCGATTTTTTCTGTTCTTGACAAAGGGAGTTGTTCTTTGGGAATATATTCGGTTTGCAGGTAAACTTTAGAATTGTTTTGTGCCCATTGAACAAGTTGCTCTACAGTGTCATCTTTGGAGTTGTTTTCGTAAATGAGGACTGCGTAATCGGCGCAGCACTCACCTAAGATTTCTATATTCTGAATGGTTGACGAAAGGGGTTTAGATACATTTTTGCAAATGCCGCAGATCAATACTTTTTCGTGGCATAAAGGAGGCATACTCTCTAAATTTCCAAGAAGTAGGACAAGAAAAATGAGCAGAAAAAACATAAAGAATGTAAATGTTGAACAAGTTTCTTATGCTCCACTTCATACAATTTTTACCAGCGTCTTCGGAGAGAAGCCGAAGGCAAAAATTGTATAAAGTCGAGATATACACTAGAGGTATAAAATGAGTATATGGACAATTAAACCGACACTAGATCAAGTTAACAGTCTGCTTAAAGGGACAATGGTTGAACATTTGGGGATCGAAATGACAGAAATTGGGGATGATTTCCTTAAAGGCAAAATGCCTGTAGATTCTCGGACGCAGCAAGTGTATGGGATTATGCATGGGGGCGCTTCGTGTGTGTTGGCTGAAAGTATAGGCAGCTTAGGATCAGGATTGTGTGTTGACCGGACGCTTTATCAATGTGTGGGAATTGAGATCAATACCAGCCATATTAAATCGGTGAATTCGGGTTGGGTAATCGCCACAGCAAAACCATTGCATAGAGGCAAAACAACACACGTATGGGAGATCCCGATCGAAGATGAACATGGACGATTAGTCTCAATGAGTCGTCTAAGGGTAGCTATCATAGAAAAAAGATTTTAATTTGAAATTGCAATCATGATACAGGTAGAAAATTTATCAATAGCTTATCAAGGGCATCCATTATTTGATGGAGCCGTCTTTAGTATCCAAGAAAAAGAGCGGTGCGGATTAGTAGGTCGTAATGGGTCTGGGAAGTCGACTCTATTTAGGCTTTTGACTGGAAAAGAGCAATCCGACACGGGAACCATCCATTTCCGCAAAAACTATTCGATTGGCGCTTTGGATCAACATATCGTTTTTACCCAAAAGACAGTCCGGGATGAAGCGGCATTAGGACTAAGGCAGGAAGATAAAGATAAACTCTATAAAGCTGAGACAATCCTATTTGGGTTAGGATTCAATATCGATGATATGGAGCGTTTTCCCAATGAACTTTCAGGGGGCTATCATCTTCGCCTACATTTGGCCAAGGTTTTAATCTCAGAACCCAACTGTCTGCTGCTTGATGAGCCGACAAACTATCTCGACATTGTTTCCATCCGGTGGTTGGAAAAGTTTTTGCAAACTTGGCGCGGAGAATTCATTCTAATCTCCCACGATCGGGAATTCATGGATTCCGTCACGACCCATACCATGGGAATCCATCGAAATAAAATCAGAAAATTCAAGGGAGGAACTGTTCCCTACTTTGAGCAGATCGTTCAAGAAGAGGGAATTAATGAGCGGACAAGGGCGAATTTAAAAAAAGCGCGCACGCACAAGAATTTATCGACAGGTTTGGGGCTAAAGCGACAAAAGCCGCACAAGCACAATCCAAAGTCAAAATGATGCAACGTATCCCTGTCTTGAAGCAATTGAAGGGGATTTACGATCTTGATTTCCATTTCCATGAAGCTTCATTTCCAGGTAAAAAGATGTTGGAAGCCAAGAAGGTCTCATTTTCTTATACTCCATCTGCCACTGGCAGGTTGATCGATGACTTTTCACTTTCAATAGAAAAAGGGGAGCGGATTGCGCTCATCGGGAAAAATGGAAGGGGAAAATCGACTCTTACTGCGCTTGTTGGCAAAAGATCTTTCACCTTTGTCAGGAGAGATTACAATCTCAGAAAATCTACGCTTAGGCTATTTTGGACAAACCAATATTGACCGATTAAATCCAAAACACACGGTGCATGAAGAGATCGGATTGGCAAATCCTAAATTAACGCTCACGGAAGTGAAATCCATCTGTGGCACGATGATGTTTAGTGGGGCAAAATCGGAAAAATTTACCTCAGTTCTTTCTGGGGGTGAAAAAAGCAGGGTTTTGCTCGGCAAAATCTTAGCTTCTCCTTGCAATTTACTGTTACTGGACGAGCCAACTCACCATCTAGATATGGAATCGATTGAAGCTTTGATCGATGCTTTAGAAGATTTTTCGGGAAGTCTTCTTTTAGTTACGCACAGCGAGTTAATTTTAAAACGATTGGCTTTAAATAAGATCATCTTATGTAGTGCAGAAGGGCAAAAGCTTTTTACCGGTACTTATGAAGATTTCCTTGAAACGAATGGATGGGAAGGGGAGGAAGAAGAGGGTAAGCCAAAGAAAAAAATGGGTGATCAAAAAGCTTTGAAGCAGCAAAAAGCCGATTTGATCAATGCTCGATCAAAAGTCTTGAAACCGATTGAGAGGAGGGAAATGGGCGAGGTTGAAAGACAGATTACTGAGCTGGAAATTAAGAGAGAACAAGATCAAGCCGAAATGGTAGCCTTGGTTGAGAAGGGGAAGCTGTTCTATTCAAGAATTGTCACTGGCAATCTCAGTAACAAATAAATCCTTGGATCAGTTTTATCAGAAGTTGGCAATGCTAAGCGAAAAGTATGATCAATGCTCATCCGAATTTAAAACTATGAAAATCATCATTAAGTCCTAGGAGCACATTCAAGTGTTTGACGAAGTAACGCCACAAGATTCCATAAATGATAGGTCCTGCTACAAGTGGAAAATAGCGAAAGTTTCCGATTAAACCTATAAGTGCAGGGATATCTGCACGGAAGATCCCTTCAGCAGCAATAACAAAGCCGAGTAAAGCTCCTGTAATTAAAAGACGCAAGTTGAGATTAGTGTGGAGAAATTGTCTGAAAATAGTGAAGTACAACACATTCCAAAGGCCCCAGATTAAGGGAATGAGATGTAAAAAGGGGATACACAATAATTGGGTTTTTCCCTAAGGCCCAAGCCCCATACATAAATATCGGCAATAAGATGCTAGTAGCACCATTCCCGCAATAAATGCCCTGATTATCTTCATAGGACAACAGATAAAGTAGAAGTGGATCCATTGTCAATTAAAAATAGCAATCAGAATTCTGGATTCTGAATTCCTAATTTAGTATCCTTTTGAAAAATTCGTTTCTTCATAGGGTGACATGAAGTTATTTGTCTGGGATTTCCATGGGGTGCTAGAGAAAGGTAATGACCATGCTGTCGTGGAAATTACCAATATTGCATTGGAAAGGCATGGTTATCATCGAAGGATGACTATAGAGGAGAGCGAATATTTAGCAGGATTGCGATGGCATGAATATTTTTCCTATTTGCTTCCCGAAGCAGATGAAGAGAAATGTAAAGAATTGCAAGTGACATGCGTAGATATATCCCATAATTACCCTGAAATTATTGCGAAGCATATTCGGCTAAATGATCATGCTGAATATGTTTTAGAAACGATTTTTAACAAAAAACTTACCCAAATCGTAATTTCCAACACTCAACCCAAATCTCTGGATTTATTTATCAAATATGTGGGTATTGAAAAATACTTTCCTCCATCACACCGATTTGCCGTGGATAATCATCATCACAAACATAGCTCCAAACTCGACTATTTAGAGAGTTTTCTCCAAGACAAACATTTTCCCGCAGGAGTCGTATCGATTGGGGATTCTCCACACGACATGACTATGATCCATAACCATCCGAAAGGGATTGGGTATCTTTATGCCCATCCGGGTAGGACGCACCGCAACGTGAAAAGTCATTATAAAATCACTGACTTACGCCACGTGCTTCAAGAAATAGAGCTCTAAT
>CAVPVT010000027.1:0-52464 GCA_963709145.1 Parachlamydiales bacterium | reverse complement strand
ATTAAGATCAAGAAAGACAACACAAACCGTTAATAATTAAAAATTAACGGTTTGTGTGTTCGGACTTTATTCTACCAATTTGTTGAAGAAGAACCGCTATTGTTTAGGTTTGGAGCACCTTGATCAACTGGAACTCCACCCGAATTAATAGGATAAGTCCCTCTGTTAATGGAAGAATTTTTAATTCCAGTAGAGCCGGATTGATAGGTTGTGCCTGCGCTCGGATTTGTTTGATAATACGTCGATGTTGGATTCGCTTGATTATAGTTAGCAGAATTGATGGGACGAGTCGTATTGCTGTTATTGTTGAATGTTGAACCAGGCTGATTAGGATTTGTGTCAGTATTATAGGAAGGCATGTTTGGCCCACCCGGATTCATATTTTGAACTTGGTCGATATTTTGCCACTTATCAGCTTGATTCGCTGAACTTCCAGTCGATGCAAAGCCAGCATCTGCAAAGGCAGAACTCGCCAAAACCAAACCTGCAAACACAAAATAAGATAATTTAGACATATTTAACCTCTTGTTAGTATGGGTATAAATAAACCCATACTACTCGAGAGGTTAAACTGTCAAGCTCGACTTTAAACAACGTCTTCGAATTGGAAGAGAATATCCTCTTCGTAATCGCGATCGACAATCTTTTTCACACGTTTGTGTCTTTCAAAACCGGTACCCGCTGGGATAATATGCCCCATGATCACGTTTTCTTTGAAGCCCATCAAATAGTCGGTCTTACCCGCACACGCTGCTTCAGTCAACACACGGGTTGTGTCTTGGAAGGAGGCTGCTGAAATAAACGACTCTGTGCTCAAAGAGGCTTTCGTGATCCCAAGCAACACAGGTGTTGCTTGCGCAGGACGTCCACCATCTTTAATCGTTTTGTTGTTTTCCGCTTCAAATTCCTTACGGTCTACTTCTTCTCCATACAACATGCTCGTATCACCTGGATCCATGATCCTGACTTTCTTAAGCATCTGACGGACAATAATTTCAATGTGCTTATCGTTGATGTCTACACCTTGGAGACGATAAACTTCTTGGACCTGGTTAACTAAGTATTTTTGGAGTTCACGCACACCGCAAATCTCGAGAATCTCATGCGGGATCACAACCCCATCAGTCAATTGCTGACCTTTCTGCACATGGTCCCCTTTCTGAACAATCAAGTGTTTAGTATGAGGGATCAAATGCTCCTCTTCCATACCCGAAATTTCATCTCGAACAACCACAATCCGTTTGTTTTTCTGAGTCCCACGGAAGTCCACAACACCGTCGATTTTTGCAATCTCTGCAGAATCTTTCGGTTTACGCGCTTCAAACAGTTCAGCCACCCGCGGCAAACCACCGGTGATATCCTTCGTCTTCATCGCGCCCCGTGGCAGACGTGCCAATAAACGTCCAGCAGTTGCCATTTCCCCTTCTTCTACAGAGATGATCGCGCCTGCAGGCAAAGGATAGGTTCCTATCAGTTCTTTGTATTTTGCATCGGCATAGATACAGATCTGCGGATGCAATTCACCTCTATGCTGCTTAACGATGATCTCGGTCTGGCCAGTTTGCTTGTTAACATCCCTTTCAGTTGAAAGCCCTTCAACCAAGTCTTCATACTTGACATATCCTGGACGATCGCAAATGATCGGAATATTATGCTGTTCCCATTCGGCAATCTTCTTACCCTTTTTCACCTTGGAGCCGTCTTTCACCAAAATCTTGGTTCCTAATTCCACGCTGAATGTTTGCAAGGGTTCGATCGACTTTGTCGCTAACAGTTTTTTGTACTCATCTAAAGTACGTCCTTCGTCGCGGACTAAGTTAAGCGTTCCGTTTTTATTGAGGACAATCCAATGCCCTTCTTCGTTCTGAACAGTCCGAAGGTCTTTGTAGACCAAGATACTATCATCATCTGCAACAATTTCAGGACTGACGCTAGCGGATGCGATCCCCCCAAGGTGGAACGTACGCATCGTCAACTGTGTTCCAGGTTCACCGATCGACTGAGCGGCAATAATTCCGACAGCTTCCCCCTGGCTGACCGCACGGCCATTAGCCAAGTTGACCCCATAACACTTCGCGCAGACACCGCGGCGGGTTTCACAAGTCAGTACTGAACGGATTTTTACATGCTCAATCCCTGCATCATCAATGGCTTCCGCTTGCTTGATTGTCAATGTATCTCCCACTTTCGCCAGCAATTTGGTGCTGTCGCCAGGTAAATAGATATCATCGCAAACGGTACGGCCAAAGATCCTATCCTTTAAAGGCAGAAGCTCTTCTTGTCCTTGTTTAATTGCGGAAACTTCAATGCCGTTCAATGTGCAGCAATCATCTTCCGTGATAATCACGTCTGATGATACATCCACAAGACGACGGGTCAAGTAACCAGAGTCCGCAGTTTTCAAAGCGGTATCAGCTAACCCTTTACGCGCACCGTGGGAGGAGATGAAGTATTCCATCACAGTCAACCCCTCACGGAAGTTGGAGGTGATCGGAGATTCAATAATTTCTCCTGATGGTTTCGCCATCAATCCCCGTTGAGCTCCTAACTGTTTAATTTGTGATTTGTTACCCCGCGCGCCTGAGTCCATCATCAAATAAAGCGGATTGAGTTTCGACTCTTTTACGCCACTGATAAGACCAAACAGCTCTTCAGACAAGACGTCTGAAACCTCTGTCCAGATGCTAATCGTCTTGGAATGACGCTCCCCGTCAGTAATAATCCCATCTTCGTATTGTTTTTTCACTACAGCAACCCTTTCGTGGGCTTTAGTGAGAATATCTTGCTTGTTCGATGGGATGATCACATCACAAACGCCCATTGACAAGGCTGCTTTTGTCGCTTCAGAGAAACCTAACGATTTCAACTTATCAAGGAAACGGACAGTCGCTTCAAGACCGACTGTCTTATAGCATTCCATGATCAGTTCACCCATCCGCTTTTTAGGCAGCATGTAATTTTGGAAACCGAGCTCTTTGGGGACGATCGTATTGAAAATCACCCTTCCTGGAGTTGTTTCAATAATCCCATTTTCAGTTCGCAGTTTGACTTTTTCGTGGATCCTAAGACCTCTGTTATACGACTTACGCTCTGCGGTTTTATCCTTGTCCTTGCCTTTCTCTTGTTCTGGCTCGTACCAGTTATAACTTCCACTCGCGTTAAGGGCCATTAAGACCTCTTGTGTATCGCGGAACACCCGAATTTTCTGCCCATGGTCTTCAGGCATATAAAGTGGATCAAGCATCAAGTAGTAAAGACCTAATGTCATATCTTGAGTCGGTACCGCAATTGGTTTGCCAGAAGAAGGCTGGAAAATATTGTCTGGAGCCATCATCAGCAACTTCGCTTCCAATTGTGCCTCAAGGGACAATGGGATATAAACCGCCATTTGGTCACCGTCGAAGTCAGCATTGAACGCAGCGCAAACTAATGGGTGGACACGGATCGCTTTACCTTCGATCAGAACAGGTTCAAATGCCTGGATTCCCAAACGGTGCAGCGTAGGCGCACGGTTTAGAAGCACAGGATGTCCTTTAATAATCTCATCTAAAACATCCCAAACCTCTGGAGCATGCCTTTGAATCATCTTCTTCGCTGAACGGATCGTGTAAACAAAGCCCAAATCTTTCAGACGTTTTACGATGAAGGGTTCGAAAAGCTCTAAAGCCATCAACTTTGGAAGACCACACTGATTGAATTTCAATTCAGGGCCCACGATAATCACAGAACGGCCTGAATAGTCAACCCGTTTACCTAAGCAAGTTTTGACGGAAACGCCCTTGCTTTCCTTTCAGCATTTCAGAAAGAGACTTTAAGGGACGATTGCCTGCACCCATCACTGGATGCCCATGACGGCCATTATCGAATAAAGCATCGACAGCTTCTTGGAGCATCCGTTTTTCGTTGCGGACAATCACTTCCGGAGTTTTTAACTTCAAAATCGCTTTAAGACGGTTATTACGGTTGATCACACGACGATATAAGATCGTTCAAATCGGATGTCGCAAAGCGGCCGCCATCTAATGGTACCAAAGGACGCAATTCCGGCGGAATCACGGGAACGCAGCCATCACCATCCAGTCCGGCTTGTTCGATGATGTCATAAAGCTTTCGATGATCTTTAAGACGTTTTGCTAACTTCATCCGGGCTTGCATGCGACTTTGTTTTGCGCAATTTTTCTTTGAGATCAATAAGACAGCGTTGAGATCTTCAGCCGCTAATAAGTCCCGAATTGCTTCACCGCCCATTTTGGCAACAAATCCATCGCGCCCATATTTTTCTTGCGCTTCACGGTATTCGGCGTCATTGAGCAATTGTTTTTTTTCCAGGTCTGTTTGCCTGGATCGATGACCACATATTCTTCGTAATAAATCACTCTTTCTAGGTCTGCCGATGACATTCCTAAAACGTTACCAATACGCGAAGGCATTGTCTTAAAGAACCAAATATGAACGACCGGCACCGCCAAGTTCAATATGCGCCATCCGCTCACGGCGGACTTTGGATAATGTCACTTCGACGCCGCAGCGATCGCACACAATCCCTTTGTGCTTAATCTTCTTGTATTTTCCGCAAGCGCATTCCCAATCACGGGTCGGACCAAATATCTTCTCGCAGAACAAGCCCACCTTTTTCGGGCTTGAAAGTACGGTAATTGATTGTTTCGGGCTTTTTGATTTCACCGTGAGACCATTCATTGCGAATCACATCATCAGAAGCAATCTTGATGGTCAATTTATCAAATTGACTGTCTTTAAGCGGACGTCAATTTATCACAATTGACTCTCTCTATGCGGTCTTTCTGACATGGGGTTCTCCTCAATAAAAACTTTAGCGCCCCTCGCATTTTTGCGATTAGGGCGCATGACTTGATTATTCAGACACAGCTTCAGTTCTAACGTCTAAGCCAAGGCCTTGCATTTCCTTGATTAAAACGTTGAACGATTCGGGTGTTCCCGATTTCAGCAAATTGTCGCCTTTGACAATGGATTCGTAGATTCTGGTACGTCCGGAGACGTCGTCGGATTTGACGGTCAAAAGCTCTTGGAGCAGGTAAGCAGCGCCATACGCTTCAGCAGCCCATACTTCCATCTCCCCGAAACGTTGTCCCCCCATCTGCGCTTTACCGCCCAAAGGCTGTTGCGTAACCAGAGAGTAAGGCCCAACGGAGCGGGCGTGGATTTTATCAGCTACAAGATGGCTCAACTTGAGCAGGTAGATATAACCCACGACGGAGGGATTATCAAACCTTTCCCCTGTGCAACCGTCGAATAAGTACATTTTTCCATCTGAAGGTAACCCTTGTTCTTCCATCATTTCCCAAATACGATCTTCTGGGAAACCTTCGAACACGGGACTCTTCACGTGGATGCCAGCTCGTTTTGCTGCGAAACCTAAATGGGTTTCAAACAGCTGACCCATGTTAAGACGGGAAGGTACGCCAAGTGGGTTCAAGATCACTTCTACCGTTTGTCCGTCAGCCAAGTAAGGCATATCTGATTCGGGAACGATCTTCGAAACGACACCTTTGTTACCGTGACGGCCTGCCATTTTATCGCCGACTTGCAATTTACGTTTTGTGGCCACATAGACTTTGACTTGGCGGATAACGCCGGGATCTAAGTCTGTGTCCCCTTTACGTAAGTATTCCACTTCGGTTTTATATTGGGTTTCTACTGTCTGTATTGCGACATCATGCTTTTGCAGAAGTTCTTTCAGAGTCTGATAAATTTCATTGTCAGGCATCAAAAGGTCTTCGACTTTTTCCTTATCGATCGCTTCGATGATATCTTGGGTGAAAAGTTCCCCTTCTCCAATGATCACGTCCGCAGTACGGCGGTGCACGATAGTGGCAGGAGCTTTTTCATTCAAGAGCAGCGCACCCATGTTTTCCCGTTTTTCAGTGATCAATTCAGAGTGCTTATTCTTGAAATCACGCTGGATATCTTTTAGGCGAGAGGCTTCTTCCACGAGTTCATCATCGCTTTTCGATAGGCGATCGCGACGGCTAAACACTTTGACATCCATGACAACCCCTTCAGTACCTGGAGGTGCAGTCAAAGAGGCATCTTTAACGTCAGCAGCCTTTTCTCCGAAGATCGCACGTAACAATCTTTCTTCGGGAGCGAGCTCTGTTTCCGATTTAGGTGTGATCTTTCCGACGAGAATGTCACCGGGTTTCACCTCAGCGCCGATCCGGATAATCCCATCATCACCTAAGTTGAGAAGTGCATCTTCCGGAACATTCGGGATATCACGAGTGATCTCTTCCTTTCCTAATTTCGTATCGCGTGCGGTCAGTTCAAATTCCTCAATATAGATCGAGGTATATGCATCTTCACGCAATAATTTTTCAGAAATGATGATCGCATCCTCGAAGTTGTAGCCGTACCAAGGCATGAAAGCCACCAGCACGTTTCTTCCGAGTGCAATTTCCCCTTTATCGATCGCGGGACCATCAGCAATGACATCTCCTGCTTTTACCTTATCACCGACTTGGCAAAGAGGTTGTTGGTTAATGCTTGTGCCGGCGTTTGAACGCATGAATTTTTTGAGCAAATAGATTTTCTTGTCGAGTTTATTGTCTTTCGGTGAAATCACAATCTTATAGCCGTCAACATAATCTACGGTCCCATCTTCCATGGCGATCACGCACGCGCCAGAGTCACGCGCAGCACGTCCTTCAAGCCCTGTTCCAACGATCGGAGCTTGGGGACGCAGTAACGGAACTCCTTGACGTTGCATGTTCGAACCCATCAAAGCGCGGTTCGCATCGTCGTGTTCGAGGAATGGGATCAACCCCGTGACAATCGACACCAATTGCTTTGGTGAAACATCCATATGGGTGACTTCTGAGACATCTGTTTCAATGCCTACCTCGCCCCGCGTTCTCACTAAGCAAGTTTGCTCTTGGAACATGCTGTGCTTATCTAGTGGAGCGGAAGCATGAGCAATCACGCAGCGTTCTTCTTGATCAGCGGTCATGTATTCAATTTCATCCGATACCATCCCATCTCGCACAATTCTGTATGGGGTTTCGATAAATCCGAATTCATTGATTTTAGCATAAGTTGAAAGCGAAGTGATCAGACCGATGTTCGGTCCTTCAGGAGTTTCGATCGGGCAAATTCTACCATAGTGGCTCGTATGCACATCGCGAACTTCGAAGCCAGCACGATCTCTGTTCAAACCGCCAGGGCCTAACGAGGACAGACGTCGCTTATGGGTCAATTCCGCTACAGGGTTTGCTTGGTCCATAAACTGTGACAGCTGTGACCGGCCAAAGAAATCTTTTAGAACCCCTGAAAGTCCCTTTGCTGAGACGATTTTGCCCGGTGTCAGTGTGTCGGAAGTAAAGTCAAATAGATTCATCCTTTCGCGGATAATCTTTTCCATCCTTGCCAAACCGATCCGGCATTGGTTTTGAATCAATTCCCCTACGGAACGGACCCTTCTATTTCCTAAGTGGTCAATGTCATCGGTATAAACGTCTTCATCTCCACGTTTCAGACGGATCAAATATTTCAAAGCTCCGATCACATCTTCTTTGGACAACGTGACGACTTGCAAGTCTCATCGTTCACTTGGATGCCTAACTTTGAATTCAATTTGTACCGCCCTACACGGCCTAGGTTGTACCGTTTCGGATCAAAGAAGAGACGCATCATCGCTGAACGGGCGTTAGAGATTGTCGCAGGTTCACCTGGGCGGAGTTTGCGATAAAAATCTTTTAGCGCAGTTTCGTAAGAATCGGTGGGGTCTTTCGCTAGCATTTTGATGATCGGACTTGTCTCATCGGCACCTTCCGCAATCCGGATAGAATCGATCCCTCCGTCAGAAATCCTTTTCAACATTGCTGTTGTCAATTTCTCGCCGGCTTTACCATAGACTAAACCGCTATCTGTGTGCGCGACATCATCAGCCAAAATTTTACCGACCAACTTATCAAAATCTTTTTCAGACTTGATTTTGTATTTTTTGGTTTCGAAGAACTCTTCGATGATATCTGTATTCGATGAGTATCCCAAGGCACGAATAAATGTGGTGGCTAAAATTTTACGACGTCTTTTTTTCCGGTCGATATAGATGTGGATCAAGTCGTTTGAGTCAAAAGCTCCTTCTAACCAACTTCCACGGTAAGGAATAATCCGGAATGAGTAAGTTATACTGCCGCGAGTATGTCTTTCTTGTTCGAAGCAGATTCCTGGAGAACGGTGAAGCTGCGAAACCACAACTCGTTCTGCGCCGTTAATGATAAACGTTCCCTTATCAGTCATGACAGGGATGGTACCCATATAGACTTCTTCTTCTTTGATTCCGGTCTCATCGGTCAGACGAAATTTTACTTTTAGGGTCACACTATAGGTGATCCCTCTTCGCAAACATTCGTCTGGACTATACTTCGGAACCCCGAGGCTATAGGACAAATACTCTAAAATCGTCTTCTCATCATACGATTTGATCGGGAAGATTTCATTGAATACCTCTTGCAGTCCAATGTTTGTCCGCTCATCTGGCAATTTAAGGGCCTGGAGGAACTGATTATATGATTTGATTTGGACTTCGATCAAATTGGGAAGATCAATAATCTCTTCCCTTTCGTTGATGCTGACTCTTTGTGGCGGCCTTTGCAACATGTTAAAGGTCTCCCTGCTATATCTTGATAACTCTAGAAAATTAACTGCGGCGAACTTCCTAAGTCTCGCTATTGATTTTCCATTTTCTTACCTTCAACGAGGGAGTCAGGAGCTGGGAAATGTTAGACTTTTCAAAATTGCAACTAATAAGTCTAGCTATAAAGCCTAATCTATTCCTGGCTAATTGGTTACCTAAACGCAACTCCTTTCAAAGCTCAGTCTTTAGGTGAGCTTGAGCATTAGGACTTAATAAGCCGATGTTTAGCCTACAGGCCTTTCAAGGACACTTTTCCACCGGCAGCTTCGATCTTCTTCTTGATCTCTTCCGCTTCAGCTTTAGGAGCATGTCTCTTTCAAAACTTTTGGCGTTGCTTCGACCAAATTCTTCGCATCGGCGAGGCCTAAGCCTGTAATTTCGCGAACGACTTTGATGATGCCGATTTTCTTATCAGCAGGAGCTTCTTCCAAAGTCACTTTGAATTCTGTAGATTCAGCGGCAGCGGCTGCTGCAGCTGCTGCGCCTGCAGGAGCTGCAACCGCAACGGCGGCAGCAGCGGCTTTAACGCCCCACTTATCTTCCAAGGCCTTTTTCAATTCGGCCATCTCTAAGACGCTCAATTGGCTGAGTGTTTCTACGAGATCTTTTTTATTACTCACGGTATACCTCACTAATTGCTTTAACTTTTAATTCTTTGTTTTATCCGGATGGAAATTTCAGTTATTCCTAACCTTCCATCTGTTTGCGCTTGTTGTCCAAACAATATACAACGCTTGTCAATACAGCTTCCATGACCGACAGGGTCTGCGCCATTGGCGCTTCCAACGTGGCCAGGAACTGGGATCGCATTTCATCTCTACTAGGCAGAGCGGAAAGCATCTCAATTTGAGTCGCATTATACAACTTGCCTTCGAAACGTCCGCCAATCACTTCAACAGCTGGATCGTTCTCTTTGCCGAACTGGAAAACGTACTTGGTCAATTCTACGGATCTTCGCTTGCAAATACAAACCGATATGACCTGGCAACATCTCCAAATTAAAGAAACGCCGGCTTCTTCAGCAGCTTTGACTAAAACCCGCTTGCGGACAAATTCGACATTCCCGCCCATCTTGAATATGCTTCTTCTGAAGTCACTCATTGTATTGGCTGATAGGCCAATGTGGCGCATGATGACAAAAGAGGGAAACTTATCAATCTGTCCTCTAATCTCATCTCGGAGAATTTGCTTTTCTTGTCTCATGTGTCTTCTCCTATTCTGCCTCAATTTCGCGTAAGTCGACTTTCAACCCTGGCCCCATGGTGGAGGAAAGGTGAAGCGCTTTCAAATAATGGCCTTTCGCGCCTGGTGGCTTTGCTTTCAAAACAGCGCTGATAAAGGAGTGGATATTTTCGACAAGCTGTTCGATACCAAAAGATACTTTTCCTACAGCATTATTGATAACGCCGTGACGGTCAAGTTTAAACTCGATTTTACCGCCTTTGAGTTCTTGCACAGCTTTGCTAACATCTGCTGTCACTGTTCCAGCTTTTGGTGTAGGCATAAGACCGCGAGGTCCGAGAACCTTACCCAACTTACCGACATCGCGCATTAAATCTGGAGTAGCTATCACAGCATCAAAGCCGGTCCACCCTCCGTTTATTTTTTCAAATAGTTCTTCGTTACCTGCAAAATCAGCACCAGCAGCTAAAGCTTCTTTAATTTTGTCGCCTTTGGCTAGCACGAGGATAATCATTTTTTTACCTGTGCCATTCGGTAATGACACTGTACCTCGAACTTGCTGGTCTGATTTACGCGGGTCAACGCCGACCTTCACAGAAACTTCCACAGACTGATCAAATTTGACCGGTGGGCATTTCTTGAGGATATCGACAGCTTCTTTCACCGAGTATGTCTTAGTGACATCTAGGCTTTTAGCTATCTCCCGAACACGTTTACTAGGACGACCCATGTTTTTCCTTTTTTCTGAACTCTAAACTCAATCTGCCTCAATATCGATACCCATAGAACGGGCAGTGCCGCAACACTAAATTTGCGGCAGCTTCGATATCGTTAGCATTCAAATCTGGCATTTTCTCTTCCGCAATCTTGCGTGCTTGGCTTCTACGCAATTTTGCTACTTTATCTCTATTAGGAACAGCTGACCCTTTTTCAATACCGGCAGCTTTAATCAACATCTGAGATACTGGAGGTTTTTTGTAGATAAAAGTAAAGCTTTTATCTTGATAAACCGTGATCACTACTGGGAGGATATCGCCACCCATTTGCTGTGTTTTTGCATTAAATTCCTTACAGAACGCCATGATGTTTACCCCTGCGGCGCCCAATGCGGGACCGATCGGAGGTGCAGGATTTGCCTTACCCGCAGGAATTTGCAATTTGATAATTTTTATAACTTTTTTAGCCATAACCTACTTTTTACCCATTAAAATCATTATGTATGCACTCTTTTTTCCTCTATTTCCGCGTCTTCGGTGACCTCTTCAACTTGGTTGAATTCGAGATCATCGACTCGCGTATCTCTACCAAAGATGGACAGCATGACGCTGAGGCGTCCTTTATCATGGAATACGTCAGTGACTGTACCGCTAAAGTTAACGAAGACACCGTCTGTAATCTTGACGCGGTCTCCAACTTCAAATTTATGTTTTTGCGTGACTTTTTGTTTCTTGTCCGCAAGGTCCCTCAGAATCTCTTCAACTTCTGCATCACTGAGTGCTGTGGGAGTATCTCCACCCAGGAAGTCGATGACTCCGTTGGTATTCTTAATATACATCCAAGAATCATCGTTAAGCTGCATCTTGATGAGGAGGTATCCAGGCCAAAGCCTTTTTTCCACAACATGTTGCTGTCCTTTCTTCACTTCCGATACGTTTTCGGTCGGAAGAAGAACTTCAGCAATGATATCATTCATGCCGGTGGCTTCCCGATGTTCTTCAATAGCTTTTTTTACTCGCTTCTCTTGCGAGGAAAATACTTGTACAACGTACCATTTATACATTCTTTATTCCGTCATTGTGGGGTCAACGCTATTACCCAAAAATCGCACGCACGATATGTGTGAGTAGTCCTAATACAATTTGAATGGCGATATCTGCAAAGTAGATCATCATCCCGAAGATAAAAGTTGCCCCAACGGTAATTTGGGTATACGTTTTAAGTTCTTCGCGACTTGTCCAGTTGATCGCTTTGAACTCAGACTTAATCTCTTCCACAAAATCAAAAAATTTGCTTTTGCGGCTTACAGTCTTTGTTTCAGCGATACTTGGGATTTCTCGTTGCGTTTTTTTTACTTCCATCCGTTTGACTTCCACTACCACATTCCACCTCGTGCTTCATCGAGTGCGGAGGGATTCGAACCCCCGACCGGCGGCTTTGGAGACCGCTGCTCTACCAGCTGAGCTACACACCCTGACCTTAAGCATTTTATGTTGTCTCGATTGGTCAGCATCTCATACTTCCTAATACGAGCTTAGGCAGCGGAAACAATCCGCTGCCCGAAATTTTAGCTTAAGCAACAGTTCTTACTTAATAATTTCAGAAACTGTTCCTGCGCCAATTGTACGGCCGCCTTCACGAATCGCGAAGCGCATCCCTTTTTCCATAGCGACAGGGGCGATGAGCTTAACGCTGATTTCAACGTTATCGCCGGGCATCACCATCTCGATGCCTGCAGGAAGCTCGATCGTTCCGGTCACGTCAGTGGTACGGAAGTACAATTGTGGGCGGTAACCGCTGAAGAATGGCTTATGACGACCACCTTCTTCTTTGGTCAGAACGTAGACAGGTCCTTTAAACTCAGTGTGAGGTGTGCAAGAACCAGGTGCAGCTAAGACCATACCCCGTTCGATATCAGTTTTCTCTAAACCGCGGAGGAGGATCCCGACGTTTTCACCAGCGCGGGCTTCATCCAAGGTTTTGTTGAACATTTCGAGGCCAGTGACAACGGTATCGCGTGTATCGCCGAGGCCAACGAGTTGGAGTTTATCGTTCATTTTGACGATCCCTCTTTCAACACGACCGGTAGCAACTGTTCCACGGCCGGAGATGGAGAACACGTCTTCAATCGGCATTAAGAAAGGCTTATCAACTTCGCGTGAGGTGTTGGGATTTTCTCATCGACAGTTTTCATTAGCTGGCGGATGCTTTCAGTATATTTTGGATCCCCTTCTAGGGCTTTTAGAGCGGAACCGCGAATGATAGGAACATCTTTATAGCCTTTTGACTCTAGGAGTTCATGGAGTTCCATTTCGACTAAGTCAAGAAGTTCTTGGTCTCCTTCGCCTAGCATATCGACTTTATTTAAGAAAACAACAATGGCGGGAACTTGCATCTGGCGTGCGAGGAGGATGTGTTCACGTGTTTGAGGCATAGCACCGTCGGTAGCAGCAACCACGAGGATGGCTCCATCCATTTGTGCAGCACCGGTAATCATGTTTTTTACGTAGTCGGCGTGGCCAGGGCAGTCAACGTGGGCATAGTGTCGTACTTCGGTCTCATATTCGACGTGGGTGGAGTTAATTGTAATACCGCGCGCTTTTTCTTCGGGGGTATTGTCGATCGAAGCATAATCTCTGAATTTGGCTCCGCCGGTTTGTGCAAGGACTTTTGTTATCGCTGCGGTAAGCGTCGTTTTACCATGGTCGACGTGGCCGATGGTGCCGACGTTGACGTGGGGTTTTTTCCGCTGAAATGTTTCTTTTGCCATTTTGTTCCTCCGTTAGGCTCCACTAAGCTATTGTTATATAATGTTATTTTTCTGCCCAGAATAGGAATTGAACCTACGACCGCTTGCTTACCATGCAAGTGCTCTACCACTGAGCTATCTGGGCAAGTAAGAGCAGAAATAGGATCGCGTACAACTTAAAACTTTGTGAGTGTAAGTAATCGGTAAAATAAATTCAACCGATTTTTAACTTTAGCGCTTCTTTACTTTTGACGGTAGACGATGCGTGCTTTGGAAAAGTCGTATGGGGACATTTCAACGGTCACGTTGTCCCCGACTAAAACGCGGATGTTTTGCATGCGCATTTTTCCGCAAAGATGTGCTATGACTGGGAGTCCGTTTTCAAGTTTGACCCTGAAAGTCATATTTGGCAGCAATTCTTCGACTGTACCCTCGAGCTTTAATGTATCTTCTTTAGTCATGCGTGATTATCTTGATCGCCTAAAGTTGTTAATCTGGTGATGATAAGATACCACACCCGCAACAAAAGTCAAGGAAAAAAGTGAGTCTAGTCAAAAAGATAAGAAAATCTAGAGGGAAAAAGAGCAAGAACAGTCTTTAGATCATCACATTACTAATTATACATAATTTCCTAATTTATTGTAAATACGGATGTTAAGTACATCCTACCTTTTGGGAGGCCACGGAATAAATGGACTGGTCTTCAATTGGTAGAGACGATAGGCCTCCCCTTTAGTCTTAAAAGCTTGTTCTTCGGAAAGAGGGATGCCTGATACCTTAAGTAAGAGATAGAGAATGGATAAGGGAGAAATCCAGGCCCATAGGCCTCCAGGAGAGACTGATGCAAAAAGGGCATAGCTGATCCAGATGGTCCATTCAAAGAAATAATTTGGGTGACGGCTATAGGACCATAGTCCCTCAGTGCACACTTTGGCCTCCTGATTGGGAAGCGACTTGAAATGTGCGAGTTGTTGATCTGCAATAGTTTCGCCGGCAAATCCCACGATCCAGATGAGGAGAGCAAGGGAATGAATGGGTTGCCAGTAGGGATTGGGATCGGCGCAGATAAGATAAAATGGAATTGAGAGGATAACGACTAGAAAACCTTGCAAAAGAAACATCCCTAAAAATTTAAAACCTCGTGGGTCGGGACCCCATTTTTCTTTGATTTTAATATAGCGGGAATCTTCTCCGGGGGTTGTCAGTAGCCTTTCAAGCAAATGTCCTGCGAGCCTGAATCCCCAGATGTAGACCATCAATGCTAAGACACCGGCAGGGGCCCAAAAATGATCTCCGATGATTGCAGAGACGCTCATGGTCAATATGAAGCTAAGGGCCCAACCAATATCCACGATCCCAGCATTGCGACTTCCAAGATAGATAAACCAAAGGCCGGTCATCCAAATGAGGACGGTAATTAGGCTCCAAGAGATCATCGCAAATATATCGCTCATCTTGTCTCTCAATCTTTTATACTCTATAATGGTAGTAGGTTAGACATAACAAATTTAAGATTTTGAGTCATTATGTACAAAAGTTGCCTTGAAAAACAGGAAGCGGTCAAGCAGTTATTTGCAGACTGCACAGATGCTGAAGCGAAATATTCAAGAATCATTGAACTTGGGCGTAAGCAGCCCTTTTTAGATCCTCAGTTTAAGATTGCTGAAAATTTGGTGAAGGGTTGTCAAAGCACGATGTACATGGTGAGTAATTATGATGGGAAAGTCATGAGTTTTGCGGCAGAATCGGATGCTTTGATTTCAGCGGGTTTAGCTGTACTCCTTATCAAAGTTTATAGTGGTGAAAAGCCGGAAGCGATTTTGAAATGTCCTCCCAGCTATCTTGAAGAGTTGGGAATTAGTCACAGCCTTTCTCCAAACAGAGCTAGTGGTCTTTATAGCCTGCACTTAAGGATGAAGCAAGACGCTTTGAAAGCATTAATTAAGAATCCAGAATAACCTGTTTTGGTTTTTTTGCCCTTAGCCTATTCCTTGTATTTACTTTTCAGATGAGCGATTTGTTTCCGCATCATCTCAGCGACAACATTTGTCGGAAGTACATATTTTGTGAGAAAGATTAAAAATCTATACCATCCGCTGAAAATACGGATTGTCTCCCCTTTTTCAATTTGCAGCCAAAGTTGCTCCGCCGCATATTCAACAGTCATCGATTTCGTAGATTTAAATGATGACCCTTGCGACTTTTTGGCGGCACGATGGGAAAATGCTGTCGCAACTCTCCCTGGACAAGACGCAAGAACCCTAACTCCATGAGGACGGGTTTCATAATCTAATGAGAGTGATAATTGATTAACAAACGCTTTGGTGGCGGCATAAGTCGCAAAAAGGGGAAATGGGACAAAACCCGCGGCGGATGAAACATTAAGCACAATCCCCTTTTGTTGATCAGAGATCCACATTTTAATCGCTTCTAGAGTCAACTGTAAAACTGCTCCTGCGTTAACATTTAAAACTTCCAATTGTTCTGAGATTGGGCCTTGAAAAGCTTCACCATAGAAACCCAAACCTGCATTATTAACGACTAAATCTGGTTTCCTTTCCAGAATTTTAGCTACAATGACCTTTTGACCTTCAGGCTGATTGAGATCAGCAATGACACTTTCAGCTTTAAGTTCCTCAGAAAGAGTTTTTAAGACTTCTCCATTTCTCCCAGTTAAGATGAGAGCGACCCCTTTAGAGGATAGTAAACGTGCGAAAGCTTCTCCTATTCCTGAAGTGGCTCCCGTCACAAGGGCTAACTTTGGCATCATGGCTTAGGCCTCCGAATTTAACATTTGTAACTCTTGTTGTGTAGGACCTTTTAAGTCCCGTTTTGGATATTTAACACGCGAGTGCCAATAGGCGACGAGAGTTTTAACAAGAGTGTGTTTAACAATTTCGAGTTCTTCAAAGGTGAGTAAGCAATCTTCAAATTGTCCATCATCAATTTTTTCTCTAATCAATCGGTTGGCTAACTCTAGCAAACTTTCTTCATTCACTTTATCCAATGAACGGGAAGCAGCCTCTAAAGTATCTGCAACCATAATGATTGCAGATTCCTTACTGCGTGGTTTGGGACCAGAATAACGGAACTCTTTCTCATCAACTAGATTTTTGTCGCCCCCCATTTTTTCCAGCTGTTTCCTATAAAAATAATAGACTAAAGTGGTTCCATGGTGCTGTTTAATAATATCGATAAATTGCTCGGGAAGTCCTGCACGTCTTGCCATGGCAACCCCTTCACTCACATGCGCAATGATCACTTGAGCTGATTCTTCGGGAGTAAACAATTGATGGATATTCATTCCCCCTTGCTGATTTTCAGTAAAATACTGAGGAGTAGCCATCTTGCCGACATCATGGTACAAAGTGGAAACGCGGCAGAAAAGACCATTAGCTCCGATTTTGACAGCTGCAGCTTCGGCAAGGTTTCCGACAATCACAGAGTGTTGATAAGTTCCAGGAGCTTCAATCGTTAATCTCCGCAAAAGGTCGTTGTTAGGATCCATGTATTCCATTAATGTAACATCCGTCATCACACCGAAGAAAGATTCTAAAAGAGGAAGCAGGCCAACGACCAAGATCGCCGTTAGGAGCATGAAAACACCAGAACTAATGATGTCGTTGAGTAAGGTGACACTCCATAATGTATTGTTATATAAGTGGATCGAGACAATAACTCCTAAACATGCCAACCAGGCATAGCCGCACACAACAAAAATTTCTTTCCTTCTACGAAGAGAACGCGTGCTTAAAATGGCCACAATCGATGCAGCTAAATTAATTATCATAAAGACTTGAGGTTCAAATGCTAAAGTAAATGTAAACAGGAATGTTAAAAATCCGGCCACAAAGGTTGCGATCGGAGGGATGGAGAACGGATTTAAGATTGCTGCAAAGGGGACAAAAAAGGGGATAACGGACTACGTCCATCAAATTTCTATTTGAATTTAATAGGAACAATTCAGTTAATTTTGCTAGAATTATAGTTAGGATTAGTACAGTGACAAGTAAAAATAGTTTTCGATTTGATTTACAAAATCGGAGGATGATTGATTTTAAAATAGAGCTGCCCACGATCAATAAGTAAGATACTCATTCCCAAGCTTCCAGCGATAGTCATTGGGGACCAGAGATTTTCGCTTTTTGGGTCATTGCGGCTTTCATTGCTTGAAGCATGGCGACATGGCGTGGAGTGACTTTTTCCCCCTTGGTCGATGATCCGGCTACCAGCGCTCATATGGGTATATTTATCGGGGATTGTGGCTTGTATCATTTTGCGCAAGGAGCGTTTAGATCAGGAATATCCTCTTCAATTTTCCATGGGCGTTGCGCAAGGTAGGAAATGATGAGATCGGTTGTTGCAGCAGACTGTTGATGAGCGGGAAAAGCTTTGAGTTTGATGAAGTTCCAAATATTTTGAGGCAAGACGACTTCGGTATTGATATCGGCCGGGGTGTAGATTTGGTAGTTATCGACGATCATGCCGACTTCCCTCATTTTTTGGAGGGTACGGGGATCGGTGAGGCGGAGTTGCAGGAGCGTTTTTTCGACACGGTCGACCCCTTCGAACATCTCCTCAAAGGTACCTCCGGCTGCATATTTGCGCCATTCTTGATTGTAGATAAGGAAGTTTTCGAATTCGATCCGTCTTTGACGAATTTGGTTATCGGAAATGGTGTAGATTTTGCCGATATCGCGAACGGCTTCTTGTTTAAGGATGATGGTGGCTTCGTCGTCGTAAAAGTCGAAGTCGACTTGGGAGACGATATAGCTTGGGGCGATGCTACCTAGTTCGAGGATTTCGACGCGGGATTCTCTAAAATGGAGGATTAAAAATAGGGCTAGCGCAAACAAAGCAGCGATGACGCCACGGACAACGAGGCTGCGATCGAAGTAGCCTTGTTCGCGTGAGAACTTGAGTTCACTAGTGTTTTCGAGTTCGCTGGTTCTATCTGGCATGTAGAAATCTGGGTTTGCCTCTTTCTCCATTCTTACGAAAGCCCGCAATTAAGGCAATACCGACGAAAGTCGAGAGTTAAATAATTGGTATGTTGTAGACAAGACTTTAGCCTGCGCAGCAAATTAATTCCTTCATTTATTAAAGGAGGATTTATGCAAGTTTCTCCCCGAGGTTCTCCAGAAGTAACTTCTATTGCTAAAAAAAACGATGATAATTCAAGCAAACCAATTGATCCAGGACAAGCAGCCATCCGACAATCCGCAGAAGCAAAAAAGAATGCTCCTCAGTCGATGAAAAGCGGAGCAAAGCATATCCCAAGACCCCATTGGTACCAATTCATTTTAAATGCGCTTAACATTGTAGATGAACGGGTATCAAATTTAAGTTTGACAGACATTCGCTCCCTAAATTTAAGTGAGCTCAAGGATCTTGCTTACATGCAGGGTGGAATTCTACCTGTCAAATATCTTGTTGCTCTAACACCCAAACAAGTTGAAATGATTAATAACCCCGTCGTTAAAATTCATCCTTCAAATCGCCATCTTTTAGATCTCATGAAAAAATTACCCGAAGTCCCAAAAGAACTTTTTAAGAAAGAGGAAAATGCGGCAGTATTAGCCTATGCTGAAATGACCGAGATACAATGTCAATATATTAATTTAGAAGAGTGCCATGAATACATGCTTAAAGAACACTTTGAAGATCAATTAGCAAAGTTACCGGATAAATATTTTGATGAGATTAAGATTCGATCTGTTGTCTCTAAGCTGCTTTTAACTCATGAAAAGTCAGGGTTAAACAAAATTCACTTAAATTCGATTAATACAATGTTGAGCGAACCAGTTATTGATCAGACTGATCCACAACGTTTAAAACACTTGGATTTCCTTCATTTCAGGTGTTTAACAGAAAAAACACTAAAACGTTTGGAAAATGCAGACAAACTCAAATTTATTAATCCCGAACATTTAAAAAAATTATCTTTCGATCAAATTAACAAACGTTTTGCAGAGATTGACAGATCGAAAATGAGCGAAAAGCAGATTTCAGTGTGGGATGAAAAAAAGCAAGATGCAATTAGGCTAAGGAACAATGGTTTGGGTCCTTCCTAGCATGTTTTAAATTTTTGAAGTAGGCAATGATGTCAAGAAAGCAAGTATTGGTGACAGGGGGAGCGGGGTTTATTGGATCGAATGTGAACAAGATGCTCAACGAAGTCGGATATACAACGGTTGTCTTCGATAACTTGAGCAAAGGTAGCCCTAAAGCCGTGATCAGAGGGACCTTTATCCAAGGGGATTTACTCGATTCAGCGGCACTTGAAGCTCTATTTTCGAAAAATCAATTTGATGCAGTTATCCATTTTGCAGCTTTTACCGATGTCGGAGAATCGGTAACAAACCCTTCTATTTACTACCGCAACAATTTATCAGGCTCTCTTAATTTGCTCGAGGCTATGCGTCGTCATCAAGTTGACACGTTAATCTTTTCTTCCAGCGCAGCAGTGTATGGAACACCCAATTCCTCTAAAATCCTCGAGAACCATCCCTGCAATCCGATCAACCCTTATGGGGAATCAAAGCTCATGGTGGAAAAGATTCTTCATTCCTATCATCAAGCCTACGGTCTAAAGTATTGCTCTCTCCGCTATTTTAATGCCGCTGGGGGAGATCCTGCAGGAGAACTTAAAAACTACAAGACAAAAGAAAATAATTTGATCCCCATCGCTCTTCGTTCATTAAAAAATGAAAGTGTGTTGACGATCTTTGGAACCGATTACCCTACAAAAGATGGAACGTGCATCCGAGATTATATCCACGTTTATGATCTAGGGTCAGCTCACATTTCAGCGATGCAGCATCTTTGGGAAGGACAAGAGTCGTCCATCTATAATTTAGGCAATGGAAATGGCTTTAGTGTCAAAGAAGTCCTTGCAGCCGTGGAAAAAGTGACCAAAAAAAAACTCAAGGTCCAAATAGGAGCAAGACGTCCAGGTGATCCCCCCATTCTGGTTGCCGACGCCAATAAAGCTATCCGGGAGTTGGAATGGAAACCTGTCTATCCCGATTTAGAGGCAATGATCTTTCATGCCTGGAAGGCATTGGCATAAATAGCACCACCCGTTAAACTCATAATCTGAGTTTTGATTTTTTTGCCCTTTTGACTAGCGAGAAAACTCTCGCGAATCGAAAATCGCAAGCAGGTCCATATTTCTAATATTGATCTGCTTGCAATTTATCGATTCCCGAGGCTTTGACGCAGCCGAAAGGGCAAAAAAAAACAAAACTCAGGTTAATAGTACAAAATTGGATAAATGTTATGACGAATTATCAAGTGCTGGCACGCAAGTATCGACCCCAAACCTTCCGGGAAGTTTTAGGGCAAGAAGCCGTGGTGACAACGCTGCAGAACGCCATCAAACAAAAGCGTTTGGCGCATGCCTATTTATTCTGTGGATCACGCGGGACCGGAAAAACAACTTTGGCACGGATCTTTGCCAAAGCTTTGAACTGTTTAAATCCAGAGAGCGAAGGAGAACCTTGCAATCAATGTTCTTCTTGCAAAGAGATCACCGCGGGTCATGGACTGGATGTATTAGAAATTGATGGAGCTTCCAACAGAGGGATCGAAGATATCCGTCAGATCAATGAGACTGTAGGATATTCCACAGCCTCGGGAAAGTTCAAAATTTACATCATCGATGAAGTGCACATGTTGACAAAGGAAGCCTTTAACGCACTTCTAAAAACATTGGAAGAGCCCCCTCCCAAAGTCAAATTTTTCTTCGCAACCACCGAACCCCACAAAGTCCTGCCTACCATTTTAAGTCGTTGTCAACGCTTTAACTTGAATAGGATTCCTGTGGACACTATTGTGTCAAAGCTGCAATTCATTGCTAGCAACCAAGGGATCGAGGTGGAAAGAGAAGCGTTGCAAATGGTGGCTTTGAGGGCCGAAGGGGGGTTGCGTGATGCGGAGTCGTTATTCGATCAAGTGATCGCGTTCCATGGTAGTCCTGTGACAGCCGCAGCAGTTGCTGAAGTTTTGGGAATGCTGCCCACCGATAGTTACTTTGCTTTGGATAAAGCGGGCAAGGAGGGGCATCTAGGGATCGCTTTTGAGATTGCCCATCAAATTTTCGCAGAAGGGAAAGATTTCCTCCATTTTATTGATGGGCTTGTCGACCATTTTAGATCGATCCTGAGACTCAAAGTGGGAGCTTCACTGCCGCCAGGGCATGATGCAGAGCAATATGCAGCTTCGGCTCACTATTACAGCCGGGAGCAATGCCTGAATATTTTTGATTTTTTGATTGACGCCCAGAACAAAATCCGTTTTATGCCTTCACCAAAAATTGCGTTGGAAGCGCTGCTTTTACGGATTATGCGCACCCATCAACAGATCTCCATTGATGCCCTCGTCAAACGTCTTTCAGAATTAGAAAAGCTTGCTGGACAAACTTCAACACAAGAAATTGCACCTAAGCCGGTAGCCCCACCTTCATCAACAGCGCCTAAAGGGGAAAAAGCTTCAACACAAGAAATCGCACCTAAGCCGATAGTTCCACCTTCATCACCGGCACCTAAAGGAGACAAAACTTCAACACAGGAAATCGCACCCAACCCGGTAGCCTCACCTTCATCCCCGATACCTAAAGGGGAAAAAGCTTCAACACAGGAAATCGCACTTAAGCCGGTAGTCCCCCCTTCATCACCGGCACCTAAAGGAGAAAAAGTCGTTATCGACAAGAAAACGCAAAGTAAACATGATACACTTTTCCAATTCGCTGCTGTCGAATTGGAAGGAACGTTAAAAAAGAAAGGATAAAGAGTATGGGTACAGGTTTTTCGAAACGAAAAAAAGAAGCTCGACAATTCCAAGAACAATTAGCAAAAATGCAGACAGATATTGAGAACGCAGAAGTCACCGGAACTGCAGGACAAGGTTTAGTGACCGTTACACTCAATGGCAACAACGAAATTAAAAATTTGAAGATAAAGCCTGAGTGTGTGGATCCGGAAGATGTTGAAGGACTTGAAGTTTTAATCAAGGCCGCTTTTGCAGACGCCAGTAAAAAGTTAACAGAGCAGTCGAGCAAAAGTATGGGCGGCCTCGGTGGCCTTACAGGAATGCCAGGTCTCCCCCCAGGGTTGAAAGATTTTTCCTTTTAAGGACACGCTCTGTCCGTGACATCCATACTCTTTTCTGCAAGCAAACTCGCTTCAACAATACTGGTGGAGCGGATTGCTTGCTTAACTATGGGGATGAATCGAGATGCCACTGAGAGCTCATGTACCCCTAGACCTAACAATAATGGTATAAATTTAGGATCAGCGGCAATTTCGCCACAAACTGTGACCGGGATTCCCTGTTTGTTAGCTTCGTTGACCACCATTTTGATCAACCGGATAATTCCTGGATGGGCAGGATTGTAAAAACTGCTTAAAGCATTATTTCCCCGATCCACTGCTAAAGAATATTGGACGAGGTCGTTAGTTCCAATCGATAAAAAATCACACTCTTTGGCAAGCAAATCTGAAATAATGGCTGCAGATGGAACTTCGATCATACAACCTACCCGCATCTGATTAGGTTGTGCAACCCCTTCGCTCTTCAACTCGTTTTGCGCCTCTTTCAAAACAGCTTTAGCTTCTCGCAGTTCACTCAGACTAGAAATCATAGGAAACATAATGCTGACATTTCCATGAACTGCAGCTCTCAAAATTGCCCGCATTTGCGTCTTAAATATCGCTTTTTCCTTTAATAAAAAGCGGATAGCTCTGCACCCTAAAAAAGGATTCATTTCTTCTGGCGCAGGAAGGAAACGCAAATTTTTGTCACCGCCTATATCAAACGCACGGATAACAATGGGCAAACCAGCCATCTTAGTCACAATTTTGCGATAGGTATTGTACTGTTCCACCTCGTTCGGAATAAATTGATATGTGATAAATATGGATTCTGAACGAAAAAGTCCAACGCCATTGCCTCCATATTGATGGAGAAGGTCTAATTCATGGTCCATGTCGATATTGGCAGAAAGACGAATTTTGTAGCCGTCATAGGTTTCTGATTCATAAGTTCCAATCCCATTGAAATTCTGTCCATGATATGTGAGCTCTTCCGATTTTGTACGGTATTGTTCAAGAGTTGCTTTCGTGGGATTAAAGATCAAAATTCCGTTGATCCCATCAATAATGACAGGACATTGATTGAAAGTTTTCATCACAGAATAATCTAAGTTGGTCAAACAGGGAATTCCCTTAGCACGCGCCATAATGGAAGCATGGGAAGTTGGACCTCCATGATGAGTGATAAATCCGATCACTTTATTAGAAGAAGCCTCAGCCACATCAGAGGCTGTTAATTCTTGAACAACTACAATTGAACCATTCGGGAGTTTATCCAGGGATAACCTTGGACGCTCTTTTAAGTACCCCATTACCCGCCGGGAAACATCCTGAACATCTTTACTCCGTTCTCTAAAAAAAGGATCTGAAAGAGATTCAAAACGGGTTTCTGTTTCTTGGATTACCCGCGTGAATACAAATTCTGCGTTCCGTAATGTCTCACGGATATTGTATTCGATTTTAGAGGTCAGTTCAGGATCTTGAACAATCTGTAGATGGGTGTCGAGAATCGCAGCCCCTTCCATGACCGCCTCATGGGTTAACTGCCGCTGCAGCTTCTCAAGATCTTCGCAACTTCTTTTGACGGCTTGACGATAGCGGACAACCTCATTTTCCACATCATCCATATCCAGCAGTGTTTCATAGATTTCTACTGGCTCTTCTTCGATGACTGCAAGTCTTCCAATTGCAATCCCTTGGCAAATCGATGTTCCGTGGAAGACAACCTCTTCGATCACTTCTTTCATGGATTTTTACGCTTCCCCGAACTGATTTTCAAAGGCGTTGACAAGGTGTTCCATCGTCGTTTCTGGACTTTTCCCCTCCACCGTGATTGTAATGATGGAGTTTTTCTTCGCAGCAAGCATCAATATCCCTAAGATACTTTTGGCATTAATCGTATCTTTTTTAAACGTGAAGAAAATGTCATTGGGAGAGTTTTGCAGCAATTTGACAATATAGGTTGCGGGCCGAGTGTGGAGCCCCATCGAATTTTTGACTTTAACTTTCTTAATCAGTTTCACGCTATTCGCCTCCAGGAGGTATAAATCCAACTTTCGTGTGTAATTTGGCGTTAAATTCTTTTGCAGAGTTGTAGCCCATTTTCTTTAAACGGTGATTCAATGCGATTGTCTCAAGTAACAATACGACATCGCGACCTGGTTTTACAGGCAAAACCAGGTAAGGGAGTTCAACCCCTAGAATATCGCAAGTCTTCTCTTCAAGTCCTACACGGTCGTAAAAATGGGAGTCATCCCAAGCTTCCAACTCCACGACAATATCGATACTTTTGTTATCGCGTACACAGACGACACCATAAAGATGGGCAACATTGATAATTCCCATCCCTCGTATTTCCATGTGGTGACGAGTGAGTTCAGCTCCAAACCCTTCTAGATAACCAGCTTCCCGCTTTTTTACCTTAACAATATCATCGGAAATTAAACGGTGGCCTCTTTCTATTAGCCCTAAGGCTGCTTCACTTTTTCCGACTGAAGAGTCGCCTCGGATAAGAACTCCAACCCCGAATACCTCCACAAGAGTTCCGTGGCAACTCATGCTAGGGGAAAATTCCTCGTTGAGCAACAAAGTTAGTTTACTGAGAAGATTCATTGTTGTCATATTAGCCCGGAAAAGAGGAATTGACATCTGTTCACAAAGCTGCTGAAGTTCTTTAGGAGGTCTATAGCGACGGGCAACAATGACGGCAGGTGTCATGTTTGAAAGAATCGCTTCTAGCCGCTTAATGCATACCCCAGGAGGTAAATCGCGAAGATATTCGATCTCCACCTTACCGAAAATCAGAATCCTTTTTGGAGCATTGCTCTTTAGGTAACCACACAAACTTAATCCTGGTCTGTGCGCCTCAGGGACTTGTATGCGCCTTTTGATGCCTGCATGTCCAGCAGCAAGCTCAAGGCCTAACCTTTCTCCGTGACGCTTATAGAGATCTTCAACAAGGTACATAGATTACGATTCTTTATCGATCAGTTCCAGGTAAAACAACAGCCAGCTAATGAAGGTTGGAAATGCCAAGGTTTCTTCTCCGTAGATTGCCCCTTTGACATCGGGGATTTTCTTTGTCAACCCAGAGTAATAAACGTTTCCCATTTCTTCTTCTGGGTACCAATTAGCCCAGAAGCACTGATAAAAGGGCATCCCAAACGACTCATAAAACGGGATTAACGTTTTAGGATCGACGATTTCTCCTGATTGAGTGGTCACATCCTCTTCCAAGCTTAACATGTTTTGAAACTGTTGATAAGCTGGCCACATTTTTGTCGTCGGAATGATTCCCGTATCAATCCCCTTGCTGAACCCGCTGTGAATCTTCATAAATGCTACATAGTCAGCAGGTAAAGTATAGTCAGGAAACAATTTTTGTAAACTGCGAATCTCTTCGTCAGTAGCCCCGGACATCCCATGAAAATAGCCGCTGTTTCCTTTCAAACTGTAGACCAATTGCGCTTCGAAAGGATCGTCAAATCTTTGCTGCGTGATAAAAACTCCAATCTCATCGATAGAATGGAAGAAGCTGTTCAACACCTTAGGCATTGAAAGAGTAAAGGGCAACTGAGCAAACCAAAAATCTCGGATAAATTCGAGCCGATCAGGAGAAGGTAGACGGGAAAGTTCGAACCAACCTTTGCACATAGATGGGACCATATTATGAATTTCTTTCCAATCATATTTTTTGGTTTCGTGCAATGGAATGACTTGATGAAAATTTCCGTGTGGGGTTTCATCAGAAAATTGACGGAAATATTCTTTAACATGTGAATCCATGATATCCCCTGAGTCTCTAATAAAGTTGTAACATAAAAAGGATTTATTTTGGAGGACTGGAATTTACTATTCTTCATCTAGCCCCTTGACCAAAAAGCTTTAAAAAGGTACAACATCTCTCAGTTTATGGCGATCGTAGCTCAGTTGGTTAGAGCGTTGGATTGTGGTTCCAAAAGTCGCGGGTTCGAGCCCCGTCGATCGCCCATCTTGCACAAAATCCCCTGACATGACACCTTAACTTCTGTTATTTAACGGGTAAGGCGATGACCGTTTTTGAAGCACTTTTATTAGGGATTTTGCAAGGGTTCACCGAATTCTTGCCTGTGAGTTCTTCCGGACATTTAGCCTTAGGGCAATATTTACTTGGATTTCGCAATTTAAACGAATTGGTCCCGTTCACTTTAGCCTGCCATTTAGGAACATTGCTTGCAGTCTTGGTCTTTTTCCATCAGCAAATCTTCAACATTTTTCAAGGAGATTATCGAAAAATAGGATGGGTGATCATAGGTACACTTCCCCTTTTACCTTTAGTTATTTTAGCAGAACCACTTAAGTCTCTTTTTGATAAAGTCAACTACCTTGGCATTTTCTTTCTCTTCACAGCCTTTTTACTTTTTATAGGAACCCGATTTGGGCAAAACATTCCTGATAATAAGCTTGAAAAAAGGCGGATAAGAGATAGTTTCATCATCGGTTTATTCCAAGCAGGCGCAATATTTCCTGGTGTTTCCCGCAGCGGCTCCACAATAGCAGGAGCAAGGCTGCTGGGTTGGCTTCCACAAGAAGCAGTCACTTTCTCTTTTCTTCTCAGCATTCCTGCAATATTGGGAGGTAGTCTCTTAGAGTTTGGAAAGGTTTATCTCCATCCAGAACTGATCTCCAATGTTCAAATGAGTTTTTCCGCCTATTTCGCAGGCTTTATAAGTGCTTTTATTGTAGGATGCGGGGCATTAGCACTCCTCGTTAAAGTTGTGCAGAACAATAAATTGTCCTATTTTGCGTGGTATTGTTTGATTTTGGGAGTTATCTCACTCGTTTATTTTAATTATTAGGGTTCACATGGGGGCATTAAAAAAGAAAACCGTTAAAAGTAAAAGCAATAAACCCAAAAAAGAATGGGCTCCAGCAGAAGTACAGGGGTTATTGACCTTAGGAGGAGCCTTACTTTTACTATTTAGTCTAATGAGTTTTAGTTGGGGACATGCGCAAACAAATTGGCTAGGATTGATCGGAAACGCCATTGGACGTACTCTCCACGCTTTATTTGGCTTAAGTGCCTATGCGATCCCCCTGTTCATCGGATGGATCGGATGGCGCTTAACTTTCGGCAAACCGATCCGCTATCTTCTGCAAAAATCGTTATATGTCCTCGTGCTTATGGTCTCGTTGAGCATGCTCTTAACCCTGATTGAAATCCACTCTTCCCAAGTGGGCCAAATGATCAGAAACTGGGTCTACCCATTTCTTGTCGCAAAAAAGCAGTTTTTCCATATAGGTGGGGCCCCTTTTTACTATTTCTATCAAGATTTTCCTGTTTATAATTTCTCGACAGTCTTTAACGCACTCGGCTCTGCGCTGATCTTCACTTGCACATTGATCGGCAGCATCTTATTTCTCTCAAAAGTGACACCTCAGGAAATTTTGGCTTGGATTAAAAAGATGCTGCCCGAGCCTAAACCTAAAGTTGCGACAAAGCCGGCCACAGTCTTAGCCCGATCTGTTCCTGTCAAAGGTGTAACGATAGCTCCTCCGCCTCAACCCTTCAAAGCTCATGAAGAGCCCAAAAAAGATGAAAGCGATTTCATGCGGTATGTTAAGCTTCGTATCCCAGAAACAGGGGTAGCGATCCCTACAGATAGCAAAGAGGTCCAGCCTCAGCAGCATGAAATGCTTGCCATCCAACCCGATCTTCAACCCAGTGTGAGGCCCTCAATTTCAAGGAAAAGCAGCATTGAGGCCAAGGACCTTCCAGCCCCTGCACCTAAAGCAAAAGAGCCGTCTTTGCCTAAAAAAGCCCCATTGCCTTTATCACCCGCTTTAATTGCCCCACAAGATGGAGATTACTCTGCTTACCGACTTCCAGATACTTTACTATTATCTAACGCCAAAAAGATTGACCAAACCAGCTTGAAACAGAATTTAAGACGCCAAGCTGAAGTGTTGGAGGAAACTCTACAAAGCTTTGGTATTGAGGCAAAAGTAGGACAAATTAACTGTGGTCCTACAATTACTTCCTTTGAAGTGCACCCTGCCATCGGGGTCAAAGTACAAAAAATCAGAACATTGGAAAATGACATTGCCTTGAATATGGAAGCGAAGTCGATCCGAATCATCGCTCCGATCCCCGGAAAGGCGGCTGTAGGGATTGAAGTCCCTAATCAACAACCACAGGAAGTGGGATTCAAGGAAATGATCACTGCCTATCAGCAAGGGACCATCAAATACCGGATTCCGATTTTACTTGGAAAAGCCGTGAATGGTGATTATGTCATGAGCGATCTCACCAAAATGCCCCATTGTATTATCGCGGGTGCGACCGGATCTGGTAAATCGGTTTGCATCAATACGATCGTGATGTCAATTTTGCTCAATGCAAAGCCCGATGAAATTCGCTTGGTCATGGTAGATCCCAAAAAAGTGGAGTTGACCTCCTACTCTCGATTGCCCCACATGTTGGCCCCCGTGATCACAGAGCCGCAAGGCGCCTGTGCTGCCCTAAAATGGCTTGTGAGAGAGATGGAGAACCGCTATGAATTGTTAAAATTGTTAGGTGTCCGTAATATTGATGGATTCAACAGCAGAACCATCAATAAAGAATTGGAAGAATCGCTAGACCGACCTGTGCCTTCACGTCTACCTTATATTGTAGGGATCATCGATGAGCTTGCCGATCTAATGATGGTTGCTAATCATGACATTGAGACTCCAATCGCCAGAATTGCCCAAATGGCCAGAGCTGTTGGCATTCATCTCATCCTTGCAACCCAGCGCCCCTCACGAGAAGTGATCACCGGACTCATCAAGGCTAATTTCCCGACCCGTATCTCTTTTAAAGTGGCTAGCAGGGTCAATAGCCAGATCGTTCTTGATGAAATCGGTGCCGAATCCCTGCTTGGGAATGGAGACATGCTATTCTTACCACCAGGGGCTTCTACACTGATTCGAGCGCAAGGTGCCTTTATTCGGGATGAGGATATTAACAGCGTGATTAAAGCCATCACCGATCAAGCGCCTGCCAACTATATCATCTCATCTTTTGACACGATGACTGATTCAGAAGGTGGTGATAGAGAGGGAGACGAAGATTTAGAAGAAGATAACCTTTATGAAGAAGCAAAGGAAGTGATCTTGATACTGGAAATGCTTCGACAACCTTCCTACAGCGGAAATTAAAAATTGGCTATGCACGAGCAGCCAGCATCATCGATCAGCTGGAACGACGCGGCATAGTTGGACCCGGTGAAGGCGCAAAACCGCGCAAAATCTTGGCGGCACGCCGTAATGCAGATCAGCCTGATCTCCTTGAAGACTTAAACGATGACAATGAGTAACTTACTTGTCTTTCTGAATTTTATTAATCTCAAATCGAATTAAACCATGGCTGTTTGCCAAGTTTTCGATGAAATGCTCATTCAACTCTTGGAAATGATGAAGGTTATGTCGAATTCTTTGACGCAATGGGGAGTCGGTGTTCAATTTTTTTGGATCCATGAACTTCTTTAATTCAGTATCAGCTGCCAAGATATCCGCGACCAAGTCATCCTGCCTTTTCTGCAAAGGAGCGATCTCTTCTTCCGAAATCACCTGATAAGACAGCGTGTCCAGTTCTTCAGCAGTTTTTATCAACTGATCTAAAAGCGCATCGATCTTTTTCAGCAATTCATCTTCTTTCATGAATGCACATTAACATAGAACTGGTTATTCACTCACGCCACTTTTAATAATATTGAAACTCAATGACTTAAAATTTTCATTGAGATTATGAATGACAGATATGACTAATTATGTTACAAGTAGGCTATCTAAAATCCCCTTAAGCATACGTATGAAAGGCTTCTGTCCCCTCGCTTCCGGATCCAAAGGCAATTGCATATTCTTAGGCACCAGCCAAACCAAAATATTGATTGATGCAGGCTTGAGCGCCAAAGCAACCCAAGCTAAACTTTCTGAAATAGGTGTCAACTTAAGTGAAATCGATGCCATTTTGGTGACCCATGAGCATACAGACCATATTCAGGGGCTGAAATTATTGGCTTTTAAATACGGCATCCCCGTTCTTGCTAACCATGAAACCGCTAAAGGGATTGTTGAAACTTTCCATGAATGTCCTAAATTCAAAATTTTTACCACCGGCGAAACTTTTCATTTCGGTGATTTGGAGATCCATCCATTCAGCATTCAACATGACACCCCTGACCCAGTCGCTTTCACAATTAAAACAGAAGGTCATAAGCTAGGATTTTGCACTGATCTTGGTTTTGTCACTTCCTTGGTGAGATATCAACTAGCTGATTGCGACTACCTTTATTTGGAATCCAACCATCAGCCATCAATGGTGCATGCTTGCTCTCGACCGCTTGTTTATAAACAGCGGGTTCTTGGACGCAGCGGACATCTTTCAAATGAAGCCTGCGGCAATCTATTAGCCGAGGTCGCTCATTCGGATCTAAAACATGTTCATCTCGCCCACCTTTCAAGCGAATGTAATAGTCCTGAAGTGGCCCTGCAGGTAGTCAGGGAAATTTTGGAATCAAAAGGGATCCATCTTAACCTTTGTACAGCCCCTCAAGATTGTATCAGCCGTTCGATCCATTTCTAAACCCAACATCCACCAATCTCGTTAAGACGCTGCGCGCAATTAGAGTATGAATTTTAAGTAAAATCCTCGTTTTAAATCGAAAAAAATTCCTTGTTTTATTATGCTATCTTTTTTTCTCAATGAGGTTAATGATGCGCCTAATCACTTCCCTGTTGATTCCCCTCTTTCTCATGATTTCCACCTATTCTTATGCTGAAGAAGAGACTGATTGCAAAGAATGTCGCGGGAAAATTGATACTGGCCCCACCTATGTGAATATTGACGTGCTGCAAGATGGGAAAACAATCCGCAGCTTGGATTTATTTGCGTGGAAAGCCGATGCATTTGTTCGGATTTATAGCGGCCTGGCTGTGAAGGGAAGCGCCTTCGTCGGGGGTGGTGATGCCCGCTTTTATAGTCTAGGTGGCGCTATCGGCTTTTGTTTCCCAGTATTCGACTGGTTAACCCTTTTCCCTAACATCGGTTATACAGGGGGTAAATTCCATTCAAAGGTCGATCTACCTATCGATGTGGAAACTCCGATGGGCAATATGCAATTAGTAATCGACAACGTCAATGAACATATCCGTTCTAATGGTCCTCTCATTGGACTAGATGCTTCTTTTAAAATCGACGAAACCTGGAGATTATGCTTAATTTTCCAATATGCCTGGTCCAATGTTCGCACCCATTTCACTAAGCATAAGGATGGGATCGATGCTGTCTATAAAACACATACAGAAGGGCCTAATTATGCCGCAATCCTAGAGCATGATATTGCCGAACACTGGTCGCTAAGTTTTGGAGTTGGTTATAACTTGACCCTAAGCAAGGATAAAGAAGGACTCCGTGCTAAAGGTGCTAAAGCAGGTTTGGTTTATTGGTTCTAAGCAAGGATAAAGAAGGACTTCGTGCTAAAGGTGCTAAAGCAGGTTTGGTTTATTGGTTCTAAGCAAGGATAAAGAAGGACTCCGTGCGAAAGGTGCTAAAGCAGGCTTGGTTTATTGGTTCTAAGCAAGGATAAAGAAGGACTTCGTGCTAAAGGTGCTAAAGCGGGCTTGGTTTATTGGTTCTAATCTATGACAGGGACAAAATTTGTCCCTGAGACCTCGCTAGAAAACAATACAATGGAAAAATCCTTTGATTTTATCGAGAAAGCTCTTACGCTGAGGTTGATTGTTAGGCCCTTCAGTATTCGCAAATTCTTGTAGAAGCTGTTTTTGTTTGTCGTTTAATTGAGTCGGTGTCTCCACAAAGATTTTTACGAGCAGGTCCCCCTTGCCAGAACCATGTACGTGGGGAAATCCTTCCCCTTTGACCCGAAAAATCTTCCCATTTTGCGTCCCTTCATGGATAGTCAAACGACAGGTGTGAGACCAAACAGAAGGAACTTCTTTTTTACAGCCTATAGCAGCTTCAGTGAAACTAATCGGCAGATCCAATAGAATGTCATTCCCTTCTCGCTGAAACACTGGATGGGGTTCTACAGTAATAAATACATACAGGTCGCCTGCTGGGCCACCACCCGCACCTGCGTCGCCGTAACCACTCATCTTTAAGCGCATCCCATTGTCAACGCCGGCTGGGATATGAATTTTAACCCTTTGCTTTTCTTTGGTCACCCCTTCCCCGTTGCAATTTTTGCAAGGATCAGTAATAACTTGTCCTTCTCCATTACATTGGGGACAAGGCATCGACATACTGAAAAAGCCACGTTGTTCAACGACTTGACCTCGCCCATTGCAGCGTGTGCATTTTTTAACTCCGCTGAGCGAAGCTGCGCCTTTACCACGGCAAACATTGCAGGTCACATAATTGGTGATCGATAACTCTTTATCAACCCCTTTAGCTGCTTCTTCAAACGATATGGTAATATTAACACGTTTGCTTGCGCCTTGACGACGACCTGCGGGTCCTCCCCCTTCACCGGAAAAATCCCCACCAAAGCCGAAAAAGCTATCGAAAATAGATTCGGAACTGCTGCCGCCAAAAGCTCCCATAAAGGTACGAAGGGCTTCTTCCATACTTTCGTAATGGCCTGATGCGCCTGCGCCAGCTTGGATCCCTTCTTTGCCAAAACGGTTATAAGTTTCCCGTTTCTTGTCATCGCTCAGAACTTCGTAGGCTTCAGAGATCTCTTTGAATTTTTTCTCCGCGTCAGGATCGTTTTGATTGCGGTCAGGATGGAATTTTAGAGCTTTTTTGCGATAGGCTTTTTTGATGTCATCTTGAGATGCGTCACGATTGACTTCAAGGGTTTCATAATAATCAGCCATAGAGACCACACTAAAAAATTAGAATTATGAAAAAAAGGAACACACGCAAGCACCCAACTGCATCAGTCATCATTTGCGCATGTTCTAGAGGATATTGACCCTCTACTTAACGAAACACTTAGCGTTGTCTTTTATACTTTAAAGCTGCTTTTGATTTCGCGCGTTTCTTTTCCGAAGGCTTAGCATAGAAGCGATGGGCTTTGACCGATTTCATAATTCCTTCTTTATCCAATCTCTTCTTTAAAGCTCTCAGAGCTTTGTCTAAAGACTCCCCAGCGCGAACTTTAACAACTGTCATTGACTTAAACCTTTAGTATTTGTTTGTCTTTGTTAACTTCTAGACTTTGTACAATTTTTGTCATCTAAATGAGAACATCTTACCTTAGATAGGATTATTCGGCAAGACCACACAAGTGATTTCTTATCGTTTTATTTTAAGCCAGGTCTTAAATACATGAGGTCTAAGGAAGCATCACTGGAATAGTTCCCTTGAATAAATGCTCTCAGAGCTGCTTGACCCAAATTTTTTGAGGAAAGATGCTGTTCTTCCCAGGTCCAGCAATGACTGGGATATCTCGCTTCAATTCGCTGCCGAATCCGATTGCCTGGCGTTGTCACTAACACGGGCACATCTTTTAGAGAAGTTTCTATAGCTTCGATTTCAATGACTTGAGGAGAGCTTTCAAAAATTGGATTATCTCCATTTCGAACACCTTGCAAAAGGTAAGCACCGCTGATCCTAGCATCAATCAAAGCGGCAAAAGAACCCTGAGTTTCAGCCGAAATTCCGTGGAGCGAGCAAACTCCCACAAGGGGTTTTTTTAATGCATAGGCTAATGTTTTACAGATCATCCCCCCGACCCGCATCCCAGTATAAGAACCGGGGCCAATGCCTGACGCGATAAAATCTAAAGTACGCATAGGGAAATTGGCATCTCGAAACAACTGCTGAAGCAATGGAAAAAAAAGGCGTGATTGGTTAGCAAATAGAGGAACATGAATCTCTTTAACAACCTTCTCTCCACAAAAAAGTGCTGCTATTCCACTTTCAAAAGCTGTGTCGATCACTAAATAACGCATCTTAAAGCTCAATTGTTCTAGGCAATATCAAGTTTTCCAAAGTATGGACAAAGTAAGTGTCTGTCATCCCCGAGATATAATCGACAACACATTGAATCGGTTTGGTATCGGCAAGGTATTTTTCCGATTTATTGTGAAGGAATTGCTTCCAAATGTAACTATTTTCACCTTGCTCGTTGAGGCTCTCGAGGAGCAGGTGAAAGAGGACCTTATACCCTTTTTTGATTTTATGTGATTCAACTTTCAATTTAGGGTGGTTATAAATCATTTTGAAATTGAAACTGCGCAATTCAGACAGAGCATCATAGGATCTTTGGGAAACGCCGATATGTTCTTGATTATAGCTTGTGGTAATCACATCGACTGCTAAATTCGATAAAATCTCTTTGTTAGTTTTTCCCAGATAAGTTTCAGGGATCTGAGAACGTTGAATAATCCCTAAATGGATCGCATCTTCAATATCCCTTCCAATATAACTCATGGTGTCGCACAATTTGACTAAGCAACCTTCTAAAGTTGCTGGCCAAATATTTTTTTCAGGATCTTTTAATTTAGAGTCGAGGTCTTTAAAATGATCGTCCCATGTCTTCCCATAATGTGGAGTGAACTGGGTTCCACACATGCCCCCATCATGGCAAAGAAAACCATCAAAGACATTTAGGCCCAAATTTAAAGGCTCAATTTCTCTTAATAGGCGACATGACTGCCAAGGATGCGCAAATGGACCATTTCCATGTTCCTCCGATAGTTGAGAAAGATACCCTTCTCCTTCATGTCCAAATGGTGGATGACCCACATCATGTCCTAGGGCAATTGCTTCAACAAGATCGACATTGAGCCTAAGCACTTCGGCGATACCTCTAGCAAAGTTGCTCACAAGTTGAACGTGGAGACCTCGATGGGTGATGTGATCATTGTGAACAAGATAAACAACTTGTGTCTTATCGATATAGCGTGAATAAGCTTTAGAATGGATGATCCGATCTACATCTCTTTTGTAGGGAAGTCGATAATCATCCTCCTCTTGCAAAAATCTTTGATGATTTTTAGAAAAAGCAGCCTGGGGATGTAAAGTTAAATTTTCCTTTTTTTCGGCTTCCTCTCTGTAACGCAAAGGTAATAAAAGAGTTTCAACCATTTTTTCCTCAGTTTAATTTAAGCAATTATGACAGAGGAAAAATATTTAAGCAAAACAGAATTCAGAATCTCGAGAGAATACAAAATTCTGAATTCTGAATTCTATATTCTATTTTTGTTTTACAGCGTCTTCTCGCTTTTGTGCCATATGCATAGCAGCGACTCGGACAGCGTCATTTTTATTAACAAATGGGCCTTTGCTGGTGCCTTTACATGAACCTTTACCCATACAAGCATGCTCTTGCGTTGCGCATGAATTTAATCCGGCACAAGAGTTTTTTCCTTTGCAAGACTGATTTGCTAATTGGAGAGCAAGTTTTTTCCCTTCAGGGCTTAACGATCCGTACAATCGTTTTCCATTGTCATCCAATTTTGTCATAAGGTCTTGTTCATTGAGTGTGCCTTGATCAGTTTCAGCTAAATCGGTTGGAGACGATAAAGACTTTCCTGAACCATCCATGTTACAACTACAAGCAATTCCTGAAAGAAGGCCTAGAAGAGCTAACTTTTTTAAATCAGATTTTTTCATAATATTCTCCTTTTTTGAATGCTCATTTATTAAGTCATACAAAAAGAAATCAACTTTGTCAAAAATTTATTTGATTTTATACCAAAACCTTTTAATCAAAGCGTCAATAGAAAGAAGTCCCGGCCCAAATACAAAAATGATCAACCCTGCCAGTAAAAATGTAAAAGGAGCTTGATTGATAATGACTTGTGGATCTTTCACTAAAGAAGCTAAGGCGTCTTTATGTGCAGTCGCTAAAGCAGTGCAACAGATAACGATCAAAGGAATACTAAAAAGACGGGAGGCAAGCCCCAAAATTAACGAAATTCCCCCTAAAAGTTCAAAAAATCCTGTTAAATAAGTGGAAAACAAGGGAAACGGAATATGCAATGAATCAAAAAATTGACTGACATCGTTTGCATGCAAGAATTTGCCGTACCCTGTGATAGCAAAATAAATTCCCCAAAAAAGGCGAATTGCCAAAAGTAAAAGGGGCTGAAAAAAATTTCCGAATTTAGCCAAACCGTTGAAAAAGCGCATAATGTCTCCTTGAAAATATAACAGATTTATTGAGACATAATGGAAATTCAAAAAAAATGTAAACTCGACTTTTTACAGAGGTTTTCTCGTTTTGCGAATTTTGAGCTTTCTAGAATAAGATTTTGCTATGCGATATAGCGTGTGAAGAGAATGATTAAGATCACGATCAAGATCGAGATTAAGAACTCGCAAAAGTATAAACTTGTGCAATTCAAAGCACCGTGTTTTTCAAGACCCGTAATGCTGTTCGGATTGACAGCATCCCCGCTAAAATCCCCTCTTCATAACGGAATTCAGGATGGTTTTCCAATTCGGGATAATCATTGGGCTGTAGCAAATCTTCTGGTGTTAAGGTGGGTATAATCCTGCGCCCTTGCGTTAACAATTTTTGATTCTGCTGATCGATGATTTCTTGGACTGTTCCTTCGATCTCCTTCCAACTCACTTATTCTTCCCTCCGCTTTTGAAAAAATTCTCGCATTAAAGCAGCGGAAGGTTCTTTGAAAACACCCGAAATGATCTCTATAGAATGCATAGGATGCTTATGGAAAAAAGATCAATCCAACTTCCGTTCGCCCCATGTCGAAGATCAGGTGCCCCCCATACTAGGCGGGGCACGCGAGAAAGCAACATAGCCCCGGCACACATGACGCAGGGCTCTAAAGTGCAATATAATGTAGTTTCTACCAAACGCCAGTTTTCCAAAGCAGCTTCCCCTGCAGTCATACAGATCATTTCCGCATGCGCAGTGGCATCATGAAGTAACTCCACCTGATTAGATCCCTTAGCAATCATTTTGCCATCCTTAACTAGAACGGCACCCACCGGGACTTCCCCATTCTGAAAAGCTTTCCAAGCCTCTTTCAAAGCTTCGAGCATAAACCTCTCATCTTCATTGGAAGGGATCAACTGAAAAGGAAAAGGCATTGTAGATTACTTCCCTTCTAATTTACGCTGTAGAATGCTAATTTGCTTCTTCAATGCCTCTACATCTTGAATGTATTTCTTTTGAAGGCCTGCAAGTTTTTTTTCATATTTGTCGGTCAAGCGGGCAATTTCCCATTCATGCGACTTTTGGGTATTTTCGGCTGCCTGTTGTTCCAATTCGATCGCTTCCCTATCCTTCTTTTCTTTAATAGCGGTATGGGCTTTTTCACCAAGAGAATGATAAGTTTCTTTAGGAAAAACAACAGAATTCAAGACCGCAAACAGATAAGTTGAAGGGGCTCCAAATTTATCAACAGCGTTCTGCATCAGTAGATCAGCTTTTTCAACTTCAATTTCATGAAGCTCAGTAAAGTTAGGGTAGAGAGAATTCAATTCTTGTTCAAAAAAGTGGTAAATTTCACCGTTGCGCAACAACCACCGATTAGTCAGAAACTCTCCTAAATTTTCCCCATTGTCTGCATTAGCAACAGCATGTGCATAAGCTTTAACCATCTCTTCGGTAGTTAACTTAGCAGGGTTTTTCGAGGGGAAATAAGTCTTTAAAAAGACAACATCTTGTCTTAAATGCTCGTTTTTCAAATCCTTTTTAATCGCTTCGACGATCAAAGGCATCCAAGGATTGAGAATCGCAAATTTTTCTTTAAATGTGGTATCTTTGTACATAGGTATCCTGTATTAGAAAAGGGATTTCGGTGATAATTTAACAACTCTGAACGAAAAAAAAAAGCGTTTTATGGCAAAGCACAAAGAACACCCATTTTATGGGGAAGAAATTTATCGTGTAAGACAACAAGAATACATTCAAAAGCTGCTCGAAAAATATAAGAAAGATCCTGTCGACGATAATCTGAAAAAGAAAATTTGGGATGATCTACAAATGGAAAAATACACTGGAAGGATCACAATCCCCTTTAAAGTGGCTCTTCGGCGCGATCCTTACCACAATATTCCTGATTACATTGAAATCATTCTGGATACGAAGGTTTGAATTCCTTTGCTCATTTTTATGAATGCCCTTGATTTCTAAGCTTAGCTATGGTACAATAACCGTAAGAAAGAATAAACCATGTTTTCAGCAGGTAACCTTTCAACCGTTACCCTTCAAATACGGGAGATTGTGAATGTCATTAGATAAAGGTACAAAAGAAGAGATTACTAAAAAGTTTCAGCTCCACGAAAAAGATACGGGATCTGCAGATGTACAGATCGCCATCTTGACCGAAAGGATTGCTGAGCTTACTGAGCATCTCAAGCGCGCGCCGAAAGATCACGGATCACGCCTCGCTCTACTTAAGCTCGTCGGTCAACGCCGTCGTCTGCTTGACTATTTAAACTCTACAGATACCAGCCGGTATCAAACATTAATCACGAAATTAAACTTGAGAAGGTAACGTTAGTAAGCGCGCGGAAGCCGTTTATAAAGCAAGAGTTTCCGTGCGCTATAAATTTTTTAGGAGAAAAAGGTTATTAGAAATCAGAAAACCCACTTTGAGTCCCTTAAAGCGGCTTTTCTGAGTTCTAGCACTTTTTCTCCTCAATCCCAACAATAGATATCCCCCATTTAACTAGGAGAATAGTATTTTATGAGTCTAGAACGACATACGATATCGGTTAACATTGCCGGTAAAGAAATTATTTTCGAAACAGGGAAGATCGGTCGCCAAGCCAATGGTTCGGTCATGGTCCGTTGCGGTGATACGATGGTGTTCACAGCAGCAACTGCTTCTCCAACAGCTAATCCTGAAACAGACTTCCTCCCCTTACGGGTTGACTACCAAGAAAATTTTTCCGCAGTGGGCAAAACTCTTGCGGGCTTTATTAAACGGCAAGGAAAACCTTCAGAGCGAGAAGTCTTGGTTTCCCGTTTGATCGATCGTCCTTTACGTCCCATGTTTGAAGATGGGTATTATAATGAAGTTCAAGTGCTCTCTTATGTCTTATCTTACGATGGGGTTAACTTTTCGGACGTTATGGCTTTGTGTGGCGCCTCCGCTGCATTAGTGATTTCTGATATCCCTTTGGTAAAGCCGATTGCGGCCGTCCGGGTGGGAATGCTTGATGGGAAATTGGTTGTCAATCCGACGGTTGAAGAGCAAAAACGGTCGAAGCTCGACTTAATGTTAGCTGGAACTGAAGATGCCGTACTGATGATTGAAGGCTTTTGCGACTTCTTGACAGAAGAACAAATTTTAGAGTCGATCGAAACAGGTCACCGCTCTATCAAATTGATCTGCGAAACTTTGAATCAGTGGCGTAAGAAGATCGGCAAAGAAAAAAAACGGGATACTCTTCACAAAATCCCTGAGGAAGTGCATCACGATGTTGAAAAGATCGTAGGACCTCTACTAGACAAAGCATTGCGCATTGCTGAAAAACAAAAACGGGAAGAATCGGTAGCGGAAGCAAAAAAAGCCGTGTTTGATGGACTTGCTCCAGAAGGTAAAGAACCCAAACATTCCCCAAAAGATTTAGAAGCTTCATTTAAGACTATTCAATCCAAATATATGCGGAATATGATCTTAAAGGAAAATCTTCGTAGTGATAACCGTAATACAACTCAAATCAGACCGATCGATGTTGAAAGTGGCCTTTTACCAAGAACCATGGAAGCGCCTTATTTACACGAGGTGAAACCCAAGCGCTGGCCATTTGCACTTTAGGGGGCGAAAGCATGGGGCAAAGGTTTGAGGATCTCGATACAGAGAGTATCAACCGGTTTTATCTGCAATATTTCTTCCCTCCTTTTTCTGTTGGCGAAGTAGGCAGGATTGGAGCCCCGGGACGGCGTGAAGTTGGCCATGGTAAATTGGCTGAACGGGCTCTTCTGGCAACTCTTCCATCAAAAGAAGCTTTCCCTTATGTCATCCGTCTTGAATCTAATATTACAGAATCGAATGGATCCTCATCGATGGCTACTGTTTGCGGATGTTGCTTAGCGATGATGGAAGCGGGTGTCCCCCTCAAACGACCGGTCGCAGGGATTGCGATGGGGTTGATCCTAGAAGGAGATCAGTTTACAATCTTGTCTGATATTCTCGGAGTTGAAGATGCTTTGGGCGACATGGACTTCAAAGTTGCCGGGGAACATCAAGGGATTACTGCATTCCAGATGGACATCAAGGTGGAAGGAATTACTCCATGCAATTATGAAAGCTGCCTTGGCCCAAGCTAAAGAGGGTCGGATCCACATTTTGAATAAGATGTTGACTGTATTGCCAAAGCATAAGGAAACATTGTCGAAGTATGCACCTCGCATTGAAACGATGCAGATTAAGCCTAGCAAGATTGCAACTATCATTGGTCCGGGAGGTAAACAGATCCGGGCGATCATTGAACAGACCGGTGTTGAAATTAACATCAATGACGATGGTCTAATCAATATTGCCTCAAATAATTTGGAAGGGATCGAAAAAGCTAAAGCCATCATCAATGGTTTGACAGCTGAAATTGAAATTGGCAGGGTCTATCATGGGCGTGTGACATCTGTCGTTGCTTTTGGAATCTTTGTGGAAGTTTTACCTGGAAAAGAGGGGCTTTGCCATATTTCAGAGTATGAGCATATGAGGATCAATGACCTTAACGAATTCGTGAAAGTTGGTGACATGGTCAATGTGAAGGTTATGGACATCAACGAGCGGGGCCAGCTGAAACTTAGCCGCAAAGCCACAATTGTTAAATAACGGGAGTTTGGAAAAGCCAAGCTTTTCAGCTTCTAAGTCGATTCCGAGACCGAATTATATTTAATTCGGTCTTGGATATTCTGAGTTTTTCCTGAATCCCCTCCTTGGCCCATTCCATGATCCCTTCCGTGACCGAGATTGATTCTTATTTAATTCTACTAAGGATATTTAGTACAGTTTTTCCTGACTTATGCCATTTTTAGAAATTTGGGCTACGTAAATAAAAAGCTGCTGAAATACAAGAAGTTGCAAAAATATTTAGTGCGCGTTGTCGCACTAATGTGCTATTTTCAGACAAGTAATGAAGAAATGATTCAATGATATGAATGATAAAGAAGAAGAGTTGCCACATTTCGCATTGACTGGAGAAATTTTGGGCTGCTGCTTTGAAGTGATGAAAGAGCTCGGTCCTGGTTTTCAAGAAAATGTTTACAAAACGCCCTTTTAATTGCAATGAGAGAACAAGGTTTGCAAGTAGAAACTGAGCAGTCTTTTAAGGTGGTTTTTCGGGGGCGAGTGATTGGCCGATATAGAGCTGACCTTATTGTTGAAAGAACAGTTGTTGTTGAATTGAAATGTTGTGAGAGTTTGGTTAGCGAACATCAAGCGCAATTGTTCAACTATTTAAGAGTTTCGAACCTTCATGTGGGACTATTGGTAAACTTTAGACGAAGAAAATTGGAATACAAGAGACTGCATGAGGCAGAAATTTGTGATGAGCTAGGGGAAATGCAGTCTGAGGAACCTGTTCCGTTTTAATTCTTAAAAAATTTATCATTCATATCATCATATCATTTTTTCATTAAGGCCAAAAATCATTGCTGACGGCGCTTTTGAATTTTCTTGGTAGTTGGTAGTCTAAACTAACTTTGTCGCACTAATTGGCACAAGTTAGGACATGGTCAATGTGAAGGTTATGGACATCAACGAACGGGGCCAGCTCAAACTGAGCCGCAAAGCGACAATTGTTAAATAACGGGAGTTTGGAAAAGCCGAGCTTTTTCAGCTTCTAAGTCGATTCCGAGGCCGAATTATATTTAATTCGGTCTTGGATATTATGAGTTTTTCCTGAATCCCCTCCTTGGCCCATTCCATGATCCCTTCCGTGACCGAGATTGATTCTTATTTAATTCAGCTAAGGATATTTAGTACAGTTTTTCTGTCTCGGACTCGGGCTCGGTGAGGGCTGGAGCAAATTGCGAAAGCCAACTATGCCACTAAACCTCTTTTTCCCTCACCCGCAATTGTTGCCGTGACCGAGGCTGAGTAGGAAGGTTATAGTAACATAACCTTCCTACTCTGCTTTGAATCAGTGTCCTTGAGATAGGATAGCTAATAGAATCAGAGCGACAATATTAACAATTTTAATCATAGGATTGACGGCGGGACCAGCAGTATCCTTATACGGATCGCCGACAGTATCACCAGTCACTGCAGCCTTATGGCTTTCAGAACCTTTCCCACCATAATTTCCTTCCTCGATCAATTTTTTCGCGTTATCCCAAGCACCTCCACCTGAGGTCATCGAGATAGCCACAAATAAACCGGTCACCACCACTCCTAATAGCATCGAACCTAAAGCTGTGAACGCATTTGCAGGACCGGCAAAATAATTAAACACAAAATAAACGACGATCGGAGCAAAAACCGGAAGCATGGATGGGAGAATCATCTCCTTAATCGCTGCTTTCGTCAGCAAGTCAACAGCTCGACCATAATCAGGGCGAGCAGTCCCTTCCATAATACCTGCAATCTCTTTAAACTGACGACGTACCTCAACGACCACAGAACCTGCTGCTCTTCCTACAGCCATAAGTCCCATCGAGCCAAATAAGTAAGGCAAGAGTCCCCCAATGAATAGACCGACAACCACGTAAGGATCTTGCAAGCCGAAATTAAAGGAAAGGCTTGGAAAATAGTGGTGTAGATCCTCAATGAAGGCTGTAAAAAGTACAAGAGCAGCCAATCCAGCTGAACCGATCGCATACCCTTTCGTCACTGCTTTAGTGGTGTTGCCAACTGCATCTAAGGCATCAGTTATACGCCGCACATCCGGCGGAAGATTAGACATCTCAGCAATTCCCCCAGCATTATCGGTCACTGGGCCATAAGCATCCAAAGCGATAACCATCCCTGCAAGAGCTAACATAGTTGTGGCAGCAATGGAGACACCAAAAAGTCCAGCGTTTAGATAAGAAATAAGAATCCCTGCGCAAATCACCAACACAGGTAAAGCGGTTGCTTCCATCGAAACAGCTAAACCTTGAATAATGTTAGTGCCATGACCTGTTGTTGAAGCTTTTGCAATCGATTGCACAGGTCTGAAAAGAGTTGAGGTGTAGTATTCGGTGATCCACATAATAAAACCAGTAACGCCTAGGCCTACAAGAGCGCAATAGAAAAGGTTAGTCCCGGTGAAAGTAGAACTATTGGCTGTGTAAGGTTGATCGATGCCGATCCAATATTTTGTCAAAAACCATATACCGATCGCGGAAAAGATACCGGTGGCAATAAAACCTTTGTAGAGTGCACCCATGATGTTTTGACTTTTACCTAAACGGACAAACCACGTTCCAATGACGGAAGTCAATGTGCATAAAGCTCCGATCAAAAGAGGATAGAGCATAAACATATCTCTTTGTGCCTCAGGCAAAAGAATACCCGCTAGTAACATCGTACCCACCAAGGTGACAACATACGTTTCAAAAAGGTCGGCTGCCATGCCAGCGCAATCTCCAACATTATCCCCTACCATATCGCTGATAACAGCTGGATTGCGTGGATCATCTTCTGGAATCCCTTTTTCTACTTTACCTACCATATCGGCTCCCACATCTGCTCCTTTAGTGAAAATCCCTCCACCTAAACGAGCAAAAATCGAGATCAAAGAAGCTCCGAATCCTAATGCAACAAGCGAATCAAGCAAAACGCGGAGGGGAACGCCTTGTTGTTTTAAGATCAAGTAATAAACAGTAATACCAATCAAACCTAAACTGACCACGAGTAAACCCGTGACTGCTCCTGCACGGAATGCGATCGACAAAGCACTTGCTAAACTCCCACGAGCCGCTTCCGTTGTACGAACGTTGGAGCGCACCGAAACGTTCATGCCGATATACCCCGCCAAACCCGATAAGCATGATCCGATTAAGAAACCGATCGACACATGCCAACCCAATAGCCAACTCAATAAAGCAAAAATGACAATTCCAACGCAGGTAATCACCGTGTATTGTCGATTTAAATAGGCACGGGCACCTTCTTGCACGGCTTGAGCGATCTTTTGCATTTGCTCTGTTCCTGTACTAGAGGAGAACACCGATTTGACCAGATAAATTCCGTAGAGAAGCGTTAACACAGCACACGCCAATATGGCATAAAAAGGCGTAATATCCATTAAAAATTCCCCTATTGTGTAAAATTTGTAAATCGTACGACAGAATGCCAGATGTGGCTTTCTAAAACAACAAAGATGTTTGGAGCCTTTTGATCAGGGCCTTAGCATAGCTAAAGGCCCTGGCTACAACCTAATCCCTGTGATTTTCAGGAGGGAGTTCGGAGGGCTCCTCTTGAACCACAGGAGGGAGTTCCTCTTCGGTAAAAGAGGTCGCTGGAGCTTCCGATTCAGTAGAAAATTCCCAAGCTAGTTCAGTTATTGGAGTTTCCACGTTACTTTCTTCCTGAATTTCTCCGACATTCATCATATCGTCATCTTCTTCGCTCCGCTCATAGAATGCCCCCTTGAATAGGGCGTTGCTTTTATACCGTTCAATCGTTTCTGATATCAGTTGCGGTGGCGGAGTCAAAAGAGATGAAAGCAAATGGGAAGCGGCTCTAATGTTCTCCGAGTTTTCCTCGATGCCGGGTTCCGGAGGTGGAAGGATAATTTTCCCCTCTTTATCTTCTCCAATCAATGATTCATCGACCGGATTGGCTTCTGACGTTGCAGCTGTGGCATCCCGCGGCTCTTCTTCTCTGCCGCGACGTCGCCGGTAATTGCGGCGCCTGTCCCTTTTCCCTCGTCCTTCGCGTGGAGCTTCAGCCGCTTCAGCATTAGCTCCTTCTCCTTCAGCGACAGATCCAGCTGTCGCTTCAGGCGCTGGAGCTGCAACTTCATGCTTCTCAGCAGCATGTTCACGATGCGCTTTGACAGGAGCTTCTCGTCCGCCCCCAATTTTAATGGCTCTATCAGTGCCCACATTTTTAAGCACAATTCGCGCTTCCCTGACTTCCAAAATTTCATAATCGGTAGCAGGAACTAAAAAAGCCTTTGGCTTTTCTAAAGAACGAAAAAATAAGGCGTTCCCAAAGGAAACTACCTCAAGCGCATCAACAAAATACTCTTCTTGTCCAACACTTTTGCTGCTGCGTACGACAATTTTAAATCCCTCTTTTGGGGTAATCACTGTCTCTATAATAGGTTCGCGAGTAAAATCCACTTTTCATCATCCGTACTTACTTCTGGTTAAGTTTTATCCTTTGATGCCATGAAGGCCATCAAGTCTACAACTCTAGCCGCGTAACCCATCTCATTGTCATACCAAGCAACGATCTTATAAAAGTAAGGATTGAGTTCGATTCCTGCATCCTTATCAAAGATCGCCGAATATTGGGATCCGATAAAGTCGGAAGAGACCACCTGTTCATCACAGTAGTAAATAATCCCTCTCATCGAAGTTTCTGAAACCTTTTTCATAACTTGGCAAATTTCATCATAACTGGTGGGTCGGCTGAGTCGTACAGTTAAATCCACAACGGATACATCAGCGGTAGGAACACGAAAAGCCATCCCGGTTAATTTCCCTTTGACTTCAGGAATACACAAAGCTACAGCTTTAGCCGCACCTGTCGAGGCAGGGATAATATTTAGGGAGGCGGAGCGTCCACCGCGCCAATCTTTTTTTGATGGACCATCCACAGTCGGCTGCGTTGCAGTGACCGCATGGATAGTCGTCATTAAACCTTCTTCAATGCCAAATTGATCAAGCAAAACTTTAACGACCGGTGCAAGGCAGTTAGTTGTGCATGAGGCATTTGAAACAATAAAATCAGACTCTGGGCGATACTTTGCCTGGTTTACACCCATGACAAAAGTCGGAATATCGCCTTTAGCGGGAGCGGAAATAATGACCCGCTTTGCGCCCGCCTCAATATGTTTATGAGCTAGGTCCGGTGAAGTGAAGAGTCCGGTAGACTCTAGAACATAATCGACCTTAGTTCTTTCCAAGGGAGTTTTTCCGGCTCTCTTATGGAAAATGTTTTGATTCTTTTTCCGTTAACTACGATAGCTTCCCCTTCAACACTGACATCTCCTTTAAAACGTCCATGGGTAGAGTCATATTTTAAAAGGTAAGCTAAATTATCTGCAGGAACGATATCATTGATGGCAACAACGTTAATATTTTCCGTTTTGTAATGCCAAACGGCAAGCTAAACGTCCAATTCTTCCAAAACCATTGATAGCGATATTGATAGACATTCAAACCTCCAGTTTTTCGCTTTGTCGTAAATCTATCACCACTCACAGACAATATGAGTATCGTATCAATAGACACTTACTAATATGTAACAGAAGGCAAAATTGAGCATGCGAACAAAAAAGGAAGATCAGAGACTTAGGGTGGAAAGGACCTTGAGGGACGTGATCGTTATGTCCCAATAAAGTCTAATGAAAAAATTTAAAGAATGTCGGCCTAGGATGGGCGAGATCTTTATTCCTAATCCTAATCCCTTATCCTCTTCTTTTCCGCAAGATACTCGATAATGCAAGTTTCGGCATTATCGCCAAGGCGGAAGCCCTTCTTAATAATGCGGGTATAGCCACCTTCTCGGTTATTGAAACGGGGCCCAGCGTGGCGAAAAGTTTCTCGATGACTTTTCGGTCACCATTATGGGCTGCTGTTTTTCCTTCTTTGCTACGACGTGCTTCCTTAGGTGTCAGGGTGTTAAACCTAACCATTAATTCAGCAACGGCGCGACGGCGAGTCGCCAATGTATTCCTTTTAGCAAGAGTAATCATCCGATCTGCATAACGGCGCAAGGCTTTTGCTTTAGGGACGGTCGTTTCGATCCGTTCGTGTTCGATCAATGCCTTCAACATATTGGCAAAGAGGCATCTACGATGAGATGTCGTGCGATTGAGTTTACATGTATTATTAAGGTGACGCATAGTAATTCCTACTTATTCTTCAACTTTTGTTAATTCTTTTTTGCCTTTGCGCTCTTCCTGATATTTGCGAATTTCGGTCTTTAACATTGTCAGGCGTGATCCCAAATCGATTTAAGTCCATTCCGAGATAAAGGTTCATTTCATGGAGTTTAGCTTTGATTTCGTTGAGCGATTTTTTACCGAAGTTTCTAAACTCGAGCATTTTTCTTTCAGGAATAGAGACCAATTCAGCAATTGTGTCGATATTGGCTCCACTCAAGCAATTTGTTGATCTTACTGAAAGTTCGATCTCATCTATTCTGAGTGCCAATTTTTCCATCAATTCATCTTCATCGCTATCTTCATCTTCAAGCCCTTCATCGAAAGATATTGATTGGGTCTTAAGTCTATTAAAGACTTCAAAATGGCGAGTGCAGATCTGAGCCGCAAAGCTTAAAGCTTCTGAAGGATTGACTCTTCCATCAGTTGTCACTTCTAAGATAAGCTTATCATAGTCGGTATCTTGTCCGACGCGGGTATTTTCAACATAGTAGTTGACAAGTCGTACTGGTGAGAACGAGGCATCAATAAGTATTTCATCGGCAGTTTTATCATAGATCACATGTCTTTCGGAAGGAACATACCCCCGACCAATAGCGACCCGCAAATCGATCTGCCTTTTGAAAGGTTTAGTCACCGTGAAAACATGAAGATCTGGGTTAACAAGCTCATAATTGCCATCATGAAAAATATCTCTTAACAAGATTTTGCACTGACCTTTGTTGTTATCGAGATCTTCTTGGCTGACATCCAATACAGAAGTCACAATCCTATTAGATTTGTTATGGGATTCTTCTTCAGTGGAATGTTTCCGCAATAAGGCGCCCTTTAAGTTAAGGACAATATTTATAACATCCTCTATAACACCTTCGAGGGGGGTGAACTCGTGACGAACGCCTTCAATCCTAAGGGAGATGATAGCGGGAGACTCGAGCGAGGAGAGCATCACCCTCCGCAATGAGTTACCTAGGGTGTGCCCGAAACCTCTTTCGAACGGCTCGGCGGTAAATCGGGCAAACGTAGGTGTTGCCGAGGCTTGATCGAGGACGATTTTATTAGGCATTTCAAACTTGCCATATTTTAACATGAGCTAACTCCTAATCGGTGACTTGCTTAATGATTCTACTTACCCTTAGACGCGACGTCTTTTACGGGGGCGGCAGCCGTTATGTCGGACTGGCGTAGTATCTCTGATTAATGTAATGATCAATCCCGCGCTTTGCAGACCCCGCACTGCGGATTCCCGTCCGGCACCTGGGCCTTTGAGATTGACTTCCACTTCTTTCATTCCCATGCTTGATGCAATTTTACCAGCGTCTTGAGCAGCAACGGTAGCAGCGAAGGCAGAGGATTTACGGGAACCTGAAAAGTTCACTTTACCTGCAGATGACCATGCAATGACACGTCCAGCAGGATCGGTGATCGACACGATCGTGTTATTAAAACTAGCGTGTACATTTGCGACGCCTGCGGCGACAATTTGTCCTGATTTTTTCTTGGATTTCACAGGTTTTTTAGCTGGAACTTGTTGCTTAGACAAAGTGAAGACTCCTATTTAATAAATTACTTCTTCTTGTTTGCGACTGTGCGCCGTTTACCTTTACGTGTGCGGGAATTGGTTCGGGTCCTTTGACCACGGACAGGGAGTCCGAGGCGGTGGCGCATACCGCGGTAGGCGTTGATCGAAATCAAACGCTTGATATTATTTTGAATTTGACGTCTCAAATCCCCTTCAACAACATATTCTGCTTGGAGGGTTGCATTTAGACGGGCGATATCGTCTTGTGTGAGTTTATGCGCACGCATATTTGGGTTAAGCCCCAGCTTGGCGATGATTTCGTTTGAGAGGCGGCGGCCGATTCCAAAAAGGTAAGTCAAGCTCACTTCCAAACGTTTGTTATCGGGTATATCGATACCGATGACTCTAGGCATTGATTTCTCCTGCAATTTTCTTCAATAATCTATCACATCTTCCCCTTTTTAAGGGAAGGTAAACTAACTTAATTTTAACGTCCTCTTAATCTTCCCTTTTTCATGAACCCTTCATACCGTTTCATGAGCATGTGAGATTCAATTTGCTTCATGGTATCCAAAACAACGCCCACGAGGATCAAGAGCGCAGTTCCACCAAAGAAGTAGGTTATCGACTGAGGGACACTGAGTAATCTACCAATAATGGTAGGTAAAATGGCAATTCCAGCTAAGAATACCGCTCCAATTAAGGTAACACGGTTCATGGTGTCTTCTAAATAATCTTGGGTTGGTTTTCCTTGGCGTACACCTGGGATAAATGCTCCATTTTTCTTCATATCTGAAGCGATCTGATCGGGTCTAAATTGTGTCGCTGTCCAGAAGTAAGTGAAGAAAACAATTAAGAGAACATACATCACCATGTATGCAGCGTTTCCTGGAGATATCCAACCGGCGACTTCGCCTAACCAATTCCCTCTTCCGATAAAGGTAGCGATTGTCGCAGGAAACATCAGCAAGGATGAAGCAAAGATGACAGGGATAACCCCAGCATAATTAATCTTCAATGGGATATAGGAACTTCCTCCCTGAACTTCCTTACGTCCAACCACCCGGCGAGCATACTGAAGGGGAATCCGCCGGTGCCCTTGAATAATGAGTATTGTTGCGATAGTCACAAGCACAAACAGTGCAAGAAGAACCGCTACAGAGGTAAAGTTAAGTTGGCCTGGTTGCTGCGAGTCAAGATTGAGTTGTTGAAAAATCATCCCAAGCGTACTTGGTAGCTGTGAGACAATTCCTACAGTAATGATCAAGCTCATGCCATTCCCGATACCCCGATCTGTGATTTGCTCGCCGAGCCACATTAGGAAGACAGTCCCTGTAGTCATTGTAAAAATCGTGATTAAGTAAAACAACCAGTGGAAGCCGAAAGCTTGGATATCGAGGAGCTCGCCGGCAACAATTCCTGGACGAGCAATATTCATCTGAAGGGCATATTTAGCAAACAACCCAGACTGCAAAATGGACAAAATCACTGTCAGCACACGGGTGTATTTATTGACTTTGCGTCGTCCTTGCTCATTATTTTCCCGCATTTCCCTTTGCAGTTCTGGCCATAAGGCTACAAGTAACTGCATAATGATTGAGGCAGAGATATAGGGAACTACACCAAGGGCAATGACTGTCATTTGAGAGAATGCTCCGCCAGAAAAAATGTCGACCAACTGGAATAGGTTTTGACCACCCCCTGTTGCGTGCCGGAAATAGCTTAATGCAATTTCACCGTTTATGCCAGGCACAGGAATAAATCCGCCGATACGGCAGATTAGAAGGATCATTAGCGTAAAGAGAATTTTCTGTCTCAATTCCGGTATTTGAAAGACCCGTTGCAAAGCTTCGATCATACATCCTACTGGGTTGTTAGTTTCCGTTAGAAATCTCATTGAATTCGGAATGAACAAAGTTATTCCACAAAAGATTTCTACTCAAGAAATTTTCAAATTCATATAGGAAACCTAGGCTGCCGAATTGAAAAATTCAAAGCTGTTTAAGTTTCCTAGCTGTTATCCCTTATTCTTTTTCCTTAGTCTTTTCTTCCTCAATGCCAGGAAAACTGTGCTTAATTTTAGCACGGCGAAGCTTTTTCGATAGCTGCATCTGAGGCATCATCGAGTTCGATGGTGACTTTTTTGGTCAGTTCACCTTTTGCTAAAAGTTTAACACCGTAGACGCTGCCGCTGATCAACCCTTTTTCAGAAAGGGTAATGATATTGACAACTTCGCCATCTTTATAAGCATGCTCGATCTCTGAAAGATTTACAACTTCCATGGGTCTGCGGAAACGTGCATTACTGAATCCTCTAAAAGGCAATTTTTGGAACAAACGCATTTGGCCACCTTCATAGGTGTCCCGTCTTTTCCAACCTGAACGTGAACCAGCACCCTTTTCACCACGTCCACAAGTTTTGCCAAGGCCTGATCCGATGCCGCGTCCCACTCTCTTGCGAGTTTTACGTTTGAAAGTATTTTTACAGTGATCCCAGGGTTATCATACGGTTCCTCTCAGCTGCTTAATAGTCTCTTTTGGTTTAAGCTCGGCAAGTGCCATGAATGTGGCCCGACGAGGTTGATGGGGTTATTAGCGCCAAGGCTCTTGGCCATCACGTCTCTGATTCCTGCCATTTCTAGAACAGCGCGTACTTTCGATCCTGCAATTACACCAGCTCCTTCAGGTGCTGGACATAGCATGACGATCGCGCCATCTTGTTTACAGGTGATCTCATGGGGGATCGTAGTACCATCGAGGGGGTATGAACGGAGGTTTTTGCGGGAAGGCTTCTCCCCCTTTGCGAATTGCATCTGTTAATTCGTTCGCTTTCGCAAATCCATAGGCAACACGCCCTTTACCGTCTCCCACAAGGATAAGAGCGGAAAAACTAAATTTTCTCCCCCCTTTTACCACCTTTGCGGTGCGGTTAATGTACAACACTTTTTCTTTAAGTTCGTTGTCGTTTTTTTCTTTTTTAAAGGACTCACTTTGTTTTGCCATCGATCAACCTAAAAGTTTTTACAATGTTAGAACTGAAGTCCGCCAGCGCGTGCGCCATCGGCAAGTTCAGCAAGGATTCCGTGGTACTTATAGGGACCGCGATCAAATACCACTTCCTTGATATTCTGTTTTTTTGCCATTTCGGCAATACGTTCCCCCAAGACTTTTGCTGAGGCTTTACGTTTTGATCCTAATTCAGTGTCTTGGAATTCCTTTGAATAGGTTCCGAGCGCTCCAAGGGTTTTGCCATGCTCATCATCGATGAGCTGCACAAGAATATGTTTATTGCTTTTAACACACTCATGCGGGGCTTCGTGCTCGTTCCGCGAACTTTTTTGTGAACGCGCATTTGTCGTCGTTCACGTGTGATATGGAGTTTTAAGTTGGGTCTGCTCATTTTACACCTTTACCTTACTTCTTAGCTGCGGCCTTACCGGCTTTTTTATGTACATATTCCCCTTCATAACGGATTCCTTTACCTTGATAAGGCTCTGGAGGTTTCACAGCACGGATCGTTGCAGCAAACTGTCCAACTACCTGTTTATCAGGTCCGGTGAAGGAGATGCT